>CAYJMW010000110.1:0-10489 GCA_964371235.1 uncultured Polaromonas sp. | reverse complement strand
TTACCCGCGACCTGCTGGAGCTGCGCAACCTGGTGCAGGTGGCCGATCTGATCGTTCGCTCGGCGCAGAGCCGCCATGAAAGCCGCGGCCTGCATTTCAGCCGTGACTATCCGCAGACCGACGCCATTGCGGTGCCAACAGTGCTGGTGCCGCCACCGGGCCGCACTGGGGCGAGCTCTGGATTGCTACAAAATTGATAGCCCCTCATGCAGCAGATACGTGGGCTGAGGCAATGTTTTCTGCATCATCAGGGGCGAAGGGCGAACAACGCCAGCGAGCTGTTCATGGAATCAAAACCAGGGTTAAGACACGGAGTCGGTTCCAGAAAACAAGATGCCAAGCGGGTCGGGAGCTTGTGCGGGGCAATTGCACCCCGCCGGTCCAGTGATCTTGCCCCTGTTTTCCGTACTCCTTAAGCCACCCATTATGCGGACTTCCTGTCTTGCTGCTGGGCCGCTGTCCAGCGTTGCTCGAATGTCATCGGACTGACATAGCCGAGCGTCGAGTGCAATCTCTTGTGGTTGTAGAAAGTCAACCAGTCGGCACGCTCGACGAAGCTTTCCCTTTTCTCTTTGTCGTGTAGCCCTGGGCCTTGCACCAAAGGTGAGCAAACCCTGCTCCTTCAACCACGCGTTGGGTACTGCCTGCTGTATCACCGGAGTTCTGGACATCTGCCAGTAGCTGTTGCTGCTGACACCGTGCTGGATCGCCGACTTCAGGCTCACGCCCAAGGCCAGCAAGTGTTTGATCTTGGTGCGCGCCCAGCGCCACTGTTTCCAGTAGCACATGCGTATGCGCCGCCTGATCCACTCATCCAGTTCAGGGACGGGCCGGTAATACTGGCTGATGCCGAAGTACGCCGTCCACCCCCGAAGATACCGCGAACATTCGGCGTCACATACATAGGCGCGTTACAATTCCGTTCGTTCCCAATCGGAGATCAATCATGAATTTCAGCATCGAATGCGAGGAAGAGGCTGATGGCCGCTGGATCGCTGAGGTTTCGCAGCTTCCTGGTGTCCTCTGTTACGGCAAGACTGCCGATGACGCCATGGCAAAGGCAGAAGTGCTTGCCCTTCGTGCCATGGCAGAGCGCCTTGAGCAAAGCGAGTCGCGTCCCGTCGAGATCAACATCTCCCTTCCCCTCGCCGCATGAGTCATTGGCCATCCGTCAAGGCCAAACATTTGCTGGCGACTCTATTTGGCATCGGGTGGAAACTCAAACGGCAATCCGGCTCACACCGCACCCTGTCACGCGAAGGATGGCCCGACGTCGTCTTCGCATTTCACGATGGCGAGGAAATCGGTCCCAGAATGCTTGCTCGTATCGCCAAGCACACTGGCATCACTACCGGCGACTTGTAGTCCTGCCGGTATTCCCGGCGCCGCCGAACCCAGAAGTGGCGCCGTCATTCGCATCATCTCGGCCCGCAAGGCAACCAAGCGTGAAAGCGCGTTTTATCGAGGTGGCTAGCCATGAAAGCAGAATACGATCTCTCCAAACTGAAGTCCCGCAAAAATCCATACGCTTCAAAGTTAAAGAAGCCCGTCACCATGCGGCTGTCCGAAGACGTTGTGGAGTATTTCAAGGGCATGGCCGATGAGGCCGGCGTTCCGTATCAGAGTCTTATCAACTTGTATCTGCGTGACTGCCTCCGGGCCGCACTGAAGCGGCCTCTGGATAGCTACCATTTTGATAGCTACTTTGGCAATGGATACGTGGGCCATGGCGAGGTTTGCCGCATCATGAGTCTGCGAATGGCTGACCACAAAGAGATTGGGCGTGGGTGTCGATTCTGTACAACCCGGCCGCCGGATCAATACTTGCCCAAGGGTGGTTGAATTGCCCATTCGCTGGTTGAATCCCCATCCGTGATGCGGATGAATGGGTCGATGGCCGCCCTTCGACTCATTGTTTATTCCTCAATCGGCGAGGTTGTCGGCCACGAGCTCCAGCAGGCTCTCGGTTGCTTTGTCCCAGTGCGCATGTTGGGCACCCATCTCGAATGTGATGCGGCACTGGCCGCAACTCGTGACGAAGCGCTTGGCGCCGGTCGCTTCGATCTGCTGCTTCTTCAACTCGAAGACCTTGTTGCGCAAGGGCGTGGCGCGCTGATTTGACACCACGCCGCCGCCGCCGCCGCAACAGTAACCCGTCACGCCATGGTCCTTGAGCTCGATCAGCTCAAAGCCGAGTGCCGCCAGCACGCGGCGCGCCGCTGCTTCCAGCCCGCCGCGGCGCACGATCTGGCACGGGTCGTGGAAGGTCGCGGTCTCACCGATCTTCTTGACGCGGATGCGCTGGGTTGCAATCAATTCGTCCAGGAACTCGGTCATGTGGATGATGCGCACCGGCAGCGCCTGGCCGTACCACTTGGCCGCCTCCCAGCGCGCCGCGCCGTAGGCATGGCCGCACTCGGGCAAGAGCACCGTCCTGGCGCCGATCTTCACCGCGGTGTCGACCAGCGCGCGCGTGAGCCGCTCCTGCAATTCCAGGTCGCCGTTGTTGAAGCCGACGTTGGAGGCGTCGAAGCCGCCCTGATGCATGGTCCACTTGGCGCCGATGCGATTGAGGATCCTGGCCGCGTCGGCCAGCGCCTTGGTGTGTTCGCCCAGCTCGGCCGACGCGGCGGTGACCAGGATGTCGGCGTGGTCCAGGTCGCAGGGAATCGCGACGCCATGCTCCCTGGCCGCCTCGGCCAGAATGTCGGGCAGGTCTTCGCCCGGCGTCGCGGTGCTGCCCCACTGCCGGGCCGTGCGGTCCATCAGCGCCAGCCGATCCGGGACCAGTCCGGCCTTGAACATGCCGTGGCGGGCTTCCTTGACCAGCTCGGCGATGTCGATGCCCATCGGGCAGGCCAGGGTGCAGCGGCCGCACATGGTGCAGGAGTCGTAGAGCAGTTCCTGCCACTGCTCCAGGTCGGTGATGCCCGGTTTCCTGACCAGACCGAGCGCGCGCACCAAGGGCGCAAGCGGACTGGCCTCGCGCAGGTAGGCGCGGCGAAACGGCTCCAGCTTGTGAATCGGCGTGTACTTGGCGTCGCCGGTGGTCACATAGAAGTGGCAAGCCGGGGCGCACAAGCCGCAGCGCACGCAGGACTCCATGTGCAGCGCGGCGGTGACGCCGAACTCGGACACGAAGCTGCGCATCGCCGCATCGACGCGCGCCTCGTCGCTCTGGTCGCCCTGCCTGTCGAAGGCGGGGGTTACGCTGGCTGCGACGCTCATATCCTGACTCCCCGATGATTGAAGCGCATGCCGGTGGCGCCGCGCGAGAAGGCGAACAGGAAGGCGTGCATCAGCTTGCCGAACGGAAACCAGATCAGCAGCAGTTCCAGCGTCAGCAGGTGCACGGCCAGCGGGCCAGCGTAGATCACGTGGTCGCGCGCCAGGATGGCTGCGGAGGGCTCGCTCAGCACCGCCATGCCAGTGATGACTGGCAGGAAGGTGATGGTCCAGGTGATCGTGTCGTCGGCGTTCGAGATTTTCCTGAGCACCGGGTCGGTCAAGCGCAATGACAGGGCCAGCAGCAGCGACACGATGGTGGCGCCAGCAGCGAGATACATCACCATGTCAGGCAACGCCGGCCACGCCAGGCCGATGACGCGGCGGATGAACGCGATGTGCGGTGCGTAGCCGAAAAACACCAGCGCCAGCCCGATGTGGAAGACGTAGCCGTTGATGCTCGTGACCAAAGCGGCCTGACCGAATTCCCTGCGCGGCCACATGCCGCGCACAATGGCGCGCAACGCACCCACCAGGTTCGACGGCGCCCCCTCGCGTGGCGGCGAAAGGTCCCGCATGCGCGGGCGCCGCAGCACCCCGACGAGTCGCCACAGCGTACCTGCCACGAAGACGAAGAGAGCGACGGTCAGCGCCGGGCCGCGGGCAAAACTCAGCAAATCCATGGTTCAGTCCTCCATCGCATTTATCGCATTCACTTCAGCAAAATCAACGGGGCGCAAACTCACTCCCGCAACAGCTTGGCCGCGATGAGAGAAACCCTATCACCCATATGGGCTACCTGATATCATCCCTCGGGGTAATAGACGCCCCCTGATACCCAATCAAGAATCTACGTGTAGTGGACACAGTGCCTGTTCCGTACGAACGCATGTCATTTTGCTCCACAAATCCCCGGCTGTATCAGCCAACCAACGGAGACAAGATATGGAATTTAACAAGGAATTTGACGCATCCGGCATGGCCTGCCCACTGCCCATCGTAAAGACCAAGAAGGCGCTGTCCGACATGGCCTCTGGCCAGGTATTGCGCGTCATCTCGACCGATCCGGGCTCGGTGTGCGACATGGCCGCCTTTGCCGAGCAGACGGGCAACGCGCTGCTGGAACAAGGCAGCGAAAACAGCAAATTCGTCTTCTATCTCAAGAAGGCTTGAGATAAAGAACGCACGTCCACATACCCCGGAGCACACACGCATGGCAATCAAGAAAATGGCGCTCATCGCCACTAAGGGCACGCTGGACATGGCCTATCCGCCCTTCATCCTGGCGTCCACCGCCGCCGCGCTGGGCTGGGAAGTCCAGATCTTCTTTACCTTTTACGGCCTGCAGTTGCTGCGCAAGAGCCTGGATGGCGTCAAGATCAGCCCGCTGGCCAATCCCGCCATGCCCATGCCTGTACCCATGCCAGTGATGGTGCAGATGCTGCCAGGCATGGAATCCATGGCCACCATGATGATGAAAAACAAGATGAAGTCAAAGGGCGTGGCCTCGTTGCAGGAACTGCGTGACATCTGCCTGGAGGCGGATGTCAAGTTTATTGCCTGCCAAATGACGGTGGACCTGTTCGAGTTCAAGGCCAGTGAACTCATTGATGGCATCGAATATGGTGGCGCCGCCACCTTCATGAAGTTTGCCGGCGAATCTGACGTCTGCCTGTTCATTTAAGACAACCCTCCCGCCGGTGCGGCCCGTACCGGCGCCCAAAGCTGCACAGCCATCCGGCCCGGAATCGGCGTCGTGACAGCGCGGCAAAACCGAGACGGAGAACTGCCATGAAGAATCTGATCCTGTGGTGCGTCCTGCTGTGCTCTTCACAGGTTTGCCTGGCACTCGCGCCCTATGTGAAGGGGGACAGGCTGCCCGGTGCGAACCTGCCCGCCCAGTTGTCACAGCTTGAGAAGAAACTGCAGGCTGAAGGATTCACCGTAGCTGGACGACACATGCCAAAGGGGCTGCCGGGGCACGCCAGTCTGGTGGTCACCGACCCGGCAATGCTGGAGGCCATTCGCACCATCGGCGGCTCCGCAGTCATTGCATCGGGAATTCGCGTGGGGGTGCAAAGCAATGGTACCGTCTCCTATATGAACCCTGACTACTGGTATCGCGCCTATCTGCGTGACCAGTACAAAATCGCACAGTCTGCCGTCAAGTCCGTGCAAATGCGCCTCGCAAGAGCGCTCGGCGATGGCGGTGGTTTTGGCGGCGACATACCGGAGGCAGAGCTGGGCAATTACCGCTATATGTTTGGTATGGAACGATTCGATTCAGCCAATAGCGAGCTCAGCACACACGCCAGCTTTGCAGATGCGCTCAAAGCCGTGCAGGACAACCTGTCCAGCGGAGTGGGTGCCACCAGCCGCGTTTATGAAATGGTGATCCCGCAGAGCCAGATGGCAGTGTTCGGCGTGGCCATGAACGACCCAGGCGACGGCGAGGGTTGGTGGGTAAACAAGATCGGAGCGGACCACGTGGCCGGCTTGCCCTACGAACTTTTCATTGTCGGCAACAAGGTCTACGCACCCTATGCCCGCTACCGTATTGCGCTGGCTTGGCCTGCTTTGGGCATGGGTCAATTCATGGGCATTGTCAATGCGCCCGAAGCCATACGTGGCACCCTTGCCCGCGTCGCGGGTGGCACCGCGCGAAGCGACTGAAAAATAGGTGATCTTGAGCTTTTGATGAGCCAGGCAATCAGCCCTGCCGCCGTGGTCGGATGGTGTAGGTCTGTGCTGGCTTTCGATGCTGGTGGGGCTGCTGTTTGGCGTGGGGATAACATCCCGGCGGGCTGCGCCAATAAAAACCTGGTTCGCCTCGGCGGCGGCAACTGACTCTACGCCTTGGGTGTCTGGGCGCGTCGCCGCGGTTGCCACGCCACAATGCTGGCGACAATTTCTCCCCAAGGCAACTCCAACAGGCTCGTATCGTTCAGCTTCGCCTTTTGCACCATGGCATGGACGTTCGTTGTGGGCGCTGCCACCGCGGCCTGCAAACCGCGCAGGCCACCGCATTGCAACTGCATCATTTTCGCGTGGACCAGGGGAACACCCGGGCGGGGCAAGCGTAGCGCGAACGTAGCCCGCTCACGGAAAAGGCCTTCCAGCGTCGTGCAATTGATACGGGCCACTTCGAGGGAGCAAGCCACTACTTCACGCTCGGCCAGCGCGCGCCGGCGGGACAGTTCGCACTGCGCACAGCCCGCCAGAATGGCCCTCTCAAACACACAGGGTGAGGGGTTCAGGATCCGGCGTGACGCGTGATACGCAGGCTCATCCATGATGGGAGCCTCAGTCGTCGCCCTTGGGGCCTGGCGTGCGAACCTGGCATAACAGGTCTTCGGCCTGCAGTTCATTTTCCGCAAACATGATTTTTATTTTTCCCGGCGAGTCGGCAGTCTGTTCGGCGCGAAGTCCCTTGGCATGTTTTGACGCTTCCGGGAAGGTTTGAAACTCGGACAGCTTTTCCAGCTGGGCGAAGGGTTTTATCAGGTAGATGTAGTAGGGCATGGATCAGATTCCATCGGTCTTGGTGACAACTTCAGATGTAGTGCTTGGAGGCGCGCCGACGCCCCGGCAAGGCCTTCTGGATAATGACGCCGCGCACGGCGCTCAGGTCCGGCAGCGGCGCATCGGGGAAAGCCGGGTTCAGCGGGTGCAGCACCCAGCCGGTGCCGGCAATCAGCAGTTGCCTGAAGATCCATCCTTCCTGGTGCCAGGCCAGCACATAGGAGCCGTCCTGTGCCAGCCCGTCGGGCTCGATGACGATGATCTCGCCCTCATTGAACTCGGGTGCCATGCTGTGGCCCAGCACCATCAGCGCAAAGGACTCGCCGCCCGCACAGTCGGGCACCAGGGTATCCTGCGCTGGGGATGTTGCATCGGCGTAGGCGCTCCCATGCGGTGTTGATGAATCCGGGGTTGGCAGCATGTGAAAACTCGGAAAAGGGTGTCGACTCACAACACCTGAGTGAATATTTGGGCCGCCGCAACGCCTGCCGCGCGCAGTTCATCGTGCAATGTGCTGACAAAACCAGCGGGGCCGGCCAGATAGAAATCGCAGTCAATGTCAAACAGGTCGGCCCGCATGGCGTGGGCAATCTGCCGGGCGCCGACGGCAACATCTGCATACGACACCAACTCAAATTCAAACTGGTCCAGCGCCTCGGACCAGGCGCGGCACTGGTTGCTCAAGAAGTGTCCGTCGCTGCCTGTAGCCAGCCAAAACAACGAAAGTGAAGGCGCTGCATCCAGCGACAGCGCATGCTCGATCAGGCTTTTGATCGGTGCAAAGCCGCTGTCGCAGGCAGCGAATACAAGGGGGCGGTGTCCGGCGGCCAATACGAACTCACCCGTTGGCCCCAACACCCTGATGGCGGCGCCGGGCTTGATATCACCCGCAAACAGGCGCCGCGCCAGAGCGTCGGAGTCATCGCGGGAAATGAAAAAGAGCAGATTCCGGTCGTCACAGGGACAACTGGCTACTGGGTACGTGGCATGCGCATCACCCTGCCCCGGCATCGTCCAGCCCAGCGACACCGACTGGCCGGCCAGGAAGCGCAGCCGATGCGTACGCGGCGTCTGTAAATGCAGCAGCCGCGTATCGAGCGCCAGCTCGGTCACGGCTCGCACTTGCGCCACGACGTGCTGTTCGGGAATATCCTGCGGGCCGCTGGCCTCCAGCATCTCCAGCGTGAGCTCACTGCTGGCGGCGGTGCTGCAACACATCAGGGTGTAGCCCTGGGCTTTTTCTGATTCCGACAGGGCGTAGTCAAAGGGCTGGGTTTTCACGACCTCGCCGGAAATCACGCGCACTTTGCACATGCCGCAACTGCCATTGCCACAGCCGTAATTGAGTTTGAGCCCGGCGTGCAGCCCCGATTGCAACAGGGTGGCATGCCCCTCCACCGAGAACTCGTGCCCGCTGGGGCGCACCGTGACCTGTGCCGTCATGACTTTAAGCATATCGTCCATCACCTCCAGCAAATCGACCGATTCGGTGGCCAGGGCCTGCGCCAGACCTTTTGTCACCTGTTGCTCCAGCGCCTGCCAAATGCCGTCGCCCCGGTGCTGCGCGGCCTGCTCCCGAATGCTCTTTTGCAGCGCGATCACCAGACCATGGTAGCGCTGCAGGTGTTTGCGCAAATCGGCCAGCTCCTGGCTTTGGGTAAACAGGCGCTGGGCCAGAACCTCCTGGCTGGGCAGCAGGCGCTCGCGCACTCTTCTGCCAAACGCTTCGTCCCGGATCAGCGCCACACGCTCCAGCAAGCCGGATTCCTCCAACTGTGCGTCGGGGTAGAGCCGCAGCAAGGCATCGGTGGACACCAGGCCATCGCTCAGGACCAGCGTGCCGTCACGCACCTGCTGCTGCAACACGCCGCGCGCCACCCCCACCAACTGGGCCGCACGCCAAACGCTGACTTGATGTGACATGGTTCTACGTAGCTACTGTTTTGATAGCATGCTTAGCCCTGTATTATTGGGCTGCAGGTCTATTTTGCATATGAATTGGCGCGGCAGGAAGAGCGTCCGCCGGGGTCGGCTGTCGCACACGGTCCAGATAACGCGCCCGGTACAGCAGCCGGGGTTGCCGCGCATCGTCAACGAATCCGGCCCGGTCATGCAGCACGTTGTTGCAGACCAGGCCCATGCCGGGCTCCAGGCGCATCCGAAACACGTGTGGCCCCGCGCTGTCGAGCAATCGCTGCAAGAACGCCGCCGCCGTGCGGGTCAGCGCATCGTCTTTCCACAACACGCTGCGGGTGCGCGCCGTGTAGCGCATGTGCAGCGCGCCGTCATCCGGATCGACCGAGAACACCGGGCCAGTTTGTTCGGCGCGCGCCACGCCATCCTCATCCAGTCGCTCCGGAATGGTCATGGCGTCGGGTGCCATCAGCGCCCGTACCCAATCCGGGTTGGCCTCGCGCATGGCAATGTAAGCCATTTCGTGGTCCATCAGGGCGTTTTCGCCGCCCGCGGCCGCCGAGCGCACGCAATGCAGCACCATGGCCCGAATGTGGCGCGCCTGCGGGTGGTAGTAGCCATCGGTATGCCATTTGATGGCCCGGTTGGTGTAGGGGATGAAGGCGGTGCGCTCACCATTGGATGGGGCCACTTCGATCTGCGAAATGCCGTCTTCGTCGGCCAGCCAGTTGCCGTCCAGCCGGTGCAGGCCCAATTGCCGTGCCAGCTTCAGCGGGATGTCCTTGTCTTCAGTGTCCACCGCACTGCGGTAGATCGCCATATTGGTGGTGGCGCAGCGTTGCAACAGCGCTTGAACCTCTGCATCGCTCAGGGCACGAGGGTCGGCCACATTGACCACCAGATCACGTGCGTGGGTCGGGTGGCTGGCGCGCTTGGCATCGCGCCAGCGCTGGTAGGCCAGCGGCTGGTCGAGGTCGAATGGCGATGCGATCATGGTGCAGGGCTCAGTCGCCGGATGTGACGCCACGGCTGGCATGGGCTGGCCGCGCCTCGGTGGACAGCACATTGTTCATGGCCCGCTGCAGCATCTCCAGCGCCACCGGCACTTCTGCGGCCATGATCTGGTCCACTACCCAGCGCTGGTCCTTTTGCGGCATCAGCGCCTCGATACGGTGGCCCAGGTAACGCACAAAAGCGAAGTCGGGGCCTTCGACGCCAAACCCGAAGTCAGCATAGTGATCGGCCAACTCATTGAACAGGTCAATGAACTGCTCGTAGTGGCTGGACGCACCGGCGGGTGGTGCACCAAGCAGACCGTCTTCGTTGTCCTGCAGCACCTCTGCCACGCGCTTGACCAGCGCGGTGGTGAACGCAACGCGCCCCTCGGCGCCCATGCGGTCATACGCCATGCGGTCGAGCACCTGGGTGAAGAACACCAGCACCTCCCGCGTGAACGCGAAGTATTGCGGCCCGATGTCGATATCGAAGTGGGCAGAGCGCATCTGCTTGAGCATGTTCTGCGCGACCCGCCAGGAAATGAACGCCATGGCGCTGGCGGTCTGCTGCGGCGTCTTGGGAGCGCCGGAACGAAACCACTGGCTCTTGATGCGAATGTTGGCCATGTCAAACGAGCGAACGTGGGGAAATCCGGCCGCCGCGCCGGGCCGCCCCAAGCAAGGCCAGCCCCCCCGGGGGGCAGCGCAGTACACGCAGTGACAAGCGTGGGGGCATCTGGCCGCCGCGCCGGGCCGCCCCAAGCAAGGCCAGCCCCCTCGGGGGGCAGCGCAGTACACGCAGTGACGAGCGTGGGGGCATCAATACCCGCCTT
>CAYJMW010000109.1:0-10822 GCA_964371235.1 uncultured Polaromonas sp. | reverse complement strand
GCACCACGGCGGAGACTGAAGCAGTGTTTTATTTTCCCGGTTGCGGCTCCGAGCGCCTGTTCAGCCAGGTCGGCCTGGCGACGCAGGCCATGCTCTGGCACGCCGGAGTGCAGACTGTGCTGCCGCCGGGTTACCTGTGCTGCGGTTATCCGCAGCGCGGCAGCGGCCAGTTCGAGAAGGCCGAAAAAATGATCACCGACAACCGCGTGCTGTTTCACCGGGTGGCCAACACGCTCAATTACCTGGACATCAAAACGGTGGTGGTGAGTTGCGGCACCTGTTACGACCAGCTGCAGGGCTATGAGTTCGACAAGATTTTTCCGGGCAGCCGCATGATCGACATTCATGAATACCTGCTCGAAAAGGGCATTACCTTGCCCGCCGGGCAGGGTGGTTTTCTGTATCACGAGCCATGCCACAACCCCATGAAGCTGGGCGACTCCATGAAGACGGTCAAGGCCCTGATTGGCGACAAGGTCCTCAAGAGCGAGCGCTGCTGTGGCGAGTCGGGCACGCTGGGCGTGACCAGGCCCGACATCTCGACGCAGGTGCGTTTCAGCAAGGAAGAGGAAATCCGCAAGGGCGAAGCCGCGCTGCGCGCTTCGGGCGCGGTTGGCAGGCAAGGCAATGTGAAAATACTCACCAGTTGCCCAAGCTGCCTGCAGGGCCTGACCCGCTACGGTGATGACCTGCAAAACGGTTTGCTTGAAGCCGACTACATTGTGGTTGAAATGGCCAGGCAGATTCTGGGCAAGGAATGGTTGCCGAACTATGTGCAAGCGGCCAACCACGGCGGTATTGAACGGGTTCTGGTCTAGCCTGCGATGAACCTCAGCGCTTGCCCTTTGTGTGAGAGTGACGGTGGACTGCTCGTTTTTCGCAACCCGCAGTTGCGGGTCATCCAGGCCAGTGAGACAGGCTTTCCGGCTTTTTACCGGGTGGTATGGAATCGGCACGTCACCGAGTTTTCTGATCTTTCGCCAACTGAGCGTGATACCTGCATGAAGGCCGTGGTGATGGTGGAGCAGATCCTGCGCGGCGCGCTGCAACCGGCCAAAATCAACCTGGCCGCGCTGGGTAACGTGGTGCCGCATCTGCATTGGCATGTGGTGGCGCGTTTTGACTGGGACAGCCATTTCCCGGCAGCGGTCTGGAGTGCGCCGCTGCGCGAGGCGGCGGCTGGAAAACTGGCGGCAGTCGCGTCGCGTTGCCTGGATGTCAATCGCCTGATCGCCGAAAGAATGGCGCTTTGATACGTTAATTTGTTTTTCTCAAAAAAGTGAGGCATCACCATGGCAGGTCTTCAAACCGGGGCACCCACCCCGACGGCGCTGACGGTTCACAGCCAGTCCCGCATTCTCGAAATTGCCTTTTCCGATGGCGCGCAATTCAATATTCCGTTTGAGCTGATGCGTATTTACTCGCCGTCCGCCGAGGTTCAGGGCCATGGCCCCGGGCAAGAGGTGTTGCAAACCGGCAAGCGCGACATCAATGTGGTCGAGCTGGAGCCGGTTGGCAATTACGCCGTCAAGCCGGTTTTCTCCGATGGCCACGATAGCGGTCTCTTCTCGTGGGACTACCTGTACTTTTTGGGCTCCGAGCAGGACAGGCTGTGGTCGGACTACACGGCCCGCTTGGCTGCGGCCGGCGTCGAGCGGGACGCGACCATGCCTGAGAAAGCCGGGCACGGTTGCGCCAGCCACTGACCGAAGCCGGACCGTCAACGTGCATGACTGTTGTTTTTCCAGCATCAAACCCTGCGATCCCCTGAAGCCGCACAGGGTTGTTGTCAACAATTCGGGCTTTTCGCCCTAGCATTCACTCCATGAGCACTACCCATTTCGGTTTTGAATCGGTTGACGAGCAGGACAAGGCACGCCGCGTGCGCGGCGTGTTCGATTCCGTGGCGCCCAAATACGATGTGATGAACGACCTGATGTCGATGGGGCTGCATCGGGTCTGGAAGGCCTATACCGTGATGGTGGCCAACGTCAAGGAAGGTCAGCAGGTGCTTGACATTGCTGGCGGGACGGGTGATCTGGCGCTGGCATTCGCGCCCAAGGTTGGCGCCACTGGGCGTGTGGTGCACACCGACATCAACGAGGCCATGCTCAGGGAAGGCCGCAACCGCCTGCTCGATGCGGGTGTGAGCCTGCCGACGCTGGTCTGCGATGCCGAGCACTTGCCTTTTCCCGATGCCAGCTTTGATCTGGTCACCGTGGCTTTCGGTTTGCGCAACATGACGCACAAGGATGTTGCCTTGAGGGAAATGAACCGCGTGCTCAAGGCAGGTGGCAAGCTGCTGGTACTGGAGTTTTCCAAAGTGGCCAAGCCACTGGAAAAAATCTATGACTGGTATTCGTTCAAGGTATTGCCCAGGCTGGGCAAGCTGGTCGCCAATGATGATGCCAGCTACCAGTACCTGGCCGAGTCGATTCGCATGCATCCTGGGCAGGAAGAACTCAAAGCCCTTATGAAAAATAGTGGTTTTTCGCATGTGGACTATCACAACCTGACGGGCGGGGTAGTGGCATTGCATGTTGCAATCAAGTGTTGAATAGTAATTTTCGAGCGGTCTGAAAGCCGCATTGAAGACGTTAAGTACCTGTGATTAAGGAGACGATATGAAAATCTGGTCGGCAATTCTTTCCGCCGTGCTTGCCCTAACCCTGACGCTGGCGGGAACCTCTGCCGATGCCAGGCGACTCGGTGGCGGCGGGTCATTTGGCAAGCAGTCGTCCAATGTCACGCAGCGCCAGGCAGCGCCACCGGCGGCTCCCGCTGCAGCACCGGGCGCCCAGGCGCCAAAGAAGCCCTGGGGCGCGATGCTGGGCGGCCTGGCGGCGGGCTTGGGCCTGGCCTGGCTGGCTTCGTCGCTGGGCCTGGGCGGGGCCTTCGGCCAGATCATCATGTTCGCCTTGCTCGCGCTGCTGGTCATGGTGGTGATTGGCTTTGTCATGCGGCGGCTCAAGGGCGGCTCGGTTGACCCATCCGGCAATACGCGCGGGCAGGCCCCCTTTGCTTTCCAGGGTGTCGGCAGTGCCACCGCACCTAAAGAGTACAGCCCTGAAAACGTAGGCAACGATGCCTCTGCGCGACCTTGGGAGCGCGGCGGCATGGCATTTGATGCCAAAGGCGCGGCACCTGCCAACGGTTCCATGATCGGCTCGGCACTGCTTGGGTCCCAGTCTTGGGGGGTGCCGGCAGGGTTTGATGCCGAAGGCTTCCTGAAGGCATGCAAAGCCAATTTTGTCACGCTGCAAGATGCCTGGGACCGCTCTGACATGCACAATCTGCATGCGATGATGACCGATGACATGCTTGAGCAAATCAAGGCGCAGCTGGCAGATCGGGAGTCCCATACCGGCGGCGCTGCCAACAAAACCGAGGTTGTCATGCTCAATGCGCAGTTGCTGGGCATTGAAGAGCTGAGCGATGTGTACATGGCCAGCGTCGAGTTCTCCGGCATGATCCGCGAAGACGCTTCCTCCGGCGCCAGCCCTTTCCGCGAGGTCTGGAACATGACCAAGCCGCGTAGCGGCGGCAGTGGCTGGCTGGTTGCGGGCGTGCAGGCATTGCAATGATTTGAACCTGGATTCCTCACGCAGGCGCGCCCCACTGAGGAATCCAGGCTGAATCGGGCAAGTCCCGGACGCAGGGGTTCAAACGCCTTTTTATCCTGCAAAATCGGGGGTGTATGAATAACACCTCCCAAATTCCTTTTCTTGAGTCTCTGGCCAGCCGTTTCCAACTCCCCGCCTGGGTGGTGGATGAAGGGCAGCAACGGCTGGTCCTGTTTCTCAATCACGTCCTGATGCAGGAGAAGGCGGCGCAAGACCGGCTTGTGCGTCAAAAAGGCCGGGTCATCCATGTTCGATGGGGACTCTTTGCGATGGATTTGCTGGTCACTCCGGCGGGGCTGGTCGATCGGGCGGCGTCTTTGGCGAAGCCGGACCTCTTGCTCTCTGTGGCCACCGATTCCCCTCTGAGCATCGTGCAGGCCGTTCTGGCCGGCAAGGCGCCTCCGGTGAAGATTGAAGGCGATGTGCAACTGGCTGCCGAGCTGGCCTGGCTGGCCGAAAATCTGCGCTGGGATGTGGAAGAAGACTTGTCCCGCCTGATCGGGGATGCCCCGGCCCATGGCTTGGCCGATGCGGCAGGGCGGCTGCTGACCGGACTGAAACAATTTCTGGCTCAGGTACCGCAGTTCCCGCAACCCTCTCCCTTGTCCCCGGATTCGGGCTCTTCGCCAGAACGCAGCGCCGGGCCGCCCCAAGCAAGTTCAGCCCCCTCGGGGGGCAGCGCAGTACGCGAAGCGACAAGCGTGGGGGCAAGTGACGGCAGCGCCGGGCCGCCCCAAGCAAGTTCAGCCCCCTCGGGGGGCAGCGCAGTACGCGAAGCGACAAGCGTGGGGGCAAGTGACGGCAGCGCCGGGCCGCCCCAAGCAAGTTCAGCCCGTTCTGAGAGAAGTCAACAGACTGAAGCAACAAAATCGGACGCACAATTTTCCGACAGGCCGCCCTTAGGAAAATTAGCCCCCTCGGGGGGCAGTGAGGACACGCCAGTGCCGAACGTGGGGGCCATTCCTCCGAAGGCTTCTGAATGAACCGTCTCTTCCGGGGAGTTTTTATCATTTGGACCGTGCTGCGGTTTGGTCTTGACGAGCTCGTGTTGTCCAGTTTTGAGCGGCCCTGGGTTCGCTTGCTGACCCGCATCGTGTCCGTCGGCCGGAATTTGAAGGCGCCGCGTGGTGAACGTCTTCGCCAGGCGCTGGAAAGGCTGGGTCCGATTTTCGTCAAGTTCGGGCAGGTGATGTCCACCCGTCGCGATCTGTTGCCGACCGATGTTGCCGACGAGCTGGCACGCCTGCAGGACCAGGTACCGCCTTTTGAGTCCGCCGTGGCGGTGGCCATTATTGAAAAAGCATTCGGCCGCCCGCTGGAGCGCATCTTTGCCACGTTTGAGAGCGAGCCCATTGCCAGCGCGTCAATTGCCCAGGTTCACTTTGCCACCCTGCCTGACGGCCGTGAGGTGGCGGTCAAGGTACTGCGGCCCAACATGCTGCCTGCGATTGAGAAAGATCTGGCGCTGATGCACATGATGGCCGGCTGGGTGGAACACGCGTCAAGCGATGGCAAGCGCCTCAAGCCGCGCGAGGTGGTGGCCGAGTTCGACAACTATCTTCACGACGAGCTCGATCTGCTGCGCGAGGCGGCCAATGCGGCGCAACTGCGCCGCAACATGCAGAGCCTGAACCTGGTCATGATTCCGGAAATGTTCTGGGACTATTGCCGGGTCGATGTCATGGTGATGGAGCGCATGAACGGCGTGCCGATCAGCCAGACCGAGCGCCTGCGCGATGCTGGCGTGGACATGAAAAAACTCTCGCGTGATGGCGTCACGATTTTTTTCACGCAGGTGTTCCGTGACGGATTTTTTCATGCCGACATGCACCCTGGCAATATCCAGGTCAGTCTGGCGCCGCAAACGTTTGGGCGTTATATCTCGCTCGATTTCGGGATTGTGGGCACGCTCACCGAGGTGGACAAAGAGTATCTGGCGCAAAACTTCAGCGCCTTTTTTCAGCGCGACTACAAGCGCGTGGCCGAGCTGCATATTGAATCGGGCTGGGTGCCCGCCCATACCCGGGCCGATGAGCTGGAATCTGCCATTCGCGCCTGCTGCGAACCCTACTTTGACCGGCCACTGAAGGAGATTTCGCTTGGACTGGTGCTGATGCGGCTGTTTCAGACCTCGCGCCGTTTCCATGTGGAAATCCAGCCGCAGCTGGTGTTGCTGCAAAAGACCCTGCTCAATATTGAAGGTTTGGGGCGTCAGCTCGATCCCGAGCTGGACCTCTGGGGCACTGCCAAGCCCTTCCTTGAAAAATGGATGATCGAGCAGGTGGGTCCGGAAAAACTGCTGGCCCAGCTCAAGGCCGAGGCGCCCACCTACGCCAAGCTGCTGCCCGGCTTGCCGCGTTTGCTGTCGCAGTACCTGAAATCGACGCGTGAAACCAGCCGCCGCGAGATCGAAGCACTGTTGACCGAGCAAAAGCGCACCAACGGACTGTTGCAAAGCCTGATTTATGGCGGGCTGGGTTTTGTGCTGGGCCTGATCGTGATGCAGTTCGTGCTTCGGGTGCGGGTGTTCTGAGATCCGTGCCCCGGCTGGCGCTGTCACCCTGGGGTGAAGGGCAACGCTTATAATTGAAAGCTTTGCACCCGGGAGTCATTGCCGGGCGCAATTTTCCAGCCAGAACCTCAAGCACCATGCCAATCTACGCCTATAAATGCGAGTCCTGCGGGTATGCCAGGGACGTCCTGCAAAAGCTGTCCGATGTCCCCCTGACGGATTGCCCCCAATGCGGGGCTTCCAGCTTTAAAAAGCAGCTGACGGCGGCGGGGTTTCAGCTTAAGGGCTCGGGTTGGTATGTGACGGATTTCCGGGGTGGCGACAGCGGCGCGAAGGCCGACAAAGCCGGCGACACGGCGCCTGCCACTGCTGCCAGCGCCGACAGCAAAACCGCACCCGGCAGCAGCGCCACGGCAACGCCCGCGCCCGCGGCGGCCGCATCGTCCGCAGCGTCTGCAAGCAAGACTTCAAGCGGCGACGCCGCGCCCAAGGCATCGTGATGAGCTCCATTCGCCGCTGGCTTCTGGCCGGACTGCTGGTGCTGGTGCCCCTGGCCATCACCCTGTCGGTGCTCGACTGGATTGTCGGCGTGCTGGATCAAACGCTGTTGATTCTTCCCGTTGCCTGGCACCCTGACAAACTGCTGGGTTTTCACATTCCCGGTTTCGGTGTGTTGCTGGCGCTGGCCATTGTGTTGCTGATGGGAGCCATTGCCAGCAATTTCTTTGGCAAAAAGCTGGTTTCCATGGGCAATTCGTTGCTCAACCGCATCCCGATTGTGCGGTCCATCTATTCCAGCGTGAAGCAGGTGTCCGACACGCTGTTTTCCGAGAATGGCAACGCTTTTCGCAAAGCCTTGCTGGTGCAGTGGCCGCGCGAGGGTGTCTGGACCATCGCTTTTCTGACGGGCCTGCCCGGCGGCGATGTGCTTAACCATTTGCAGGGTGACTATCTGAGCGTTTACGTTCCGACGACGCCCAATCCCACGGGCGGCTATTTCGTGATGTTAAAAAGAGCTGACTGCATCGCGCTGGAAATGAGTGTTGACGAGGCGCTGACCTATGTGATTTCCATGGGTGTGGTCGTTCCCCGAACGCGCTCTGCGCAGCCGCGCACCCCTCCCCTCTAAAACCGCGCAAATGCGTCATTGGCGCTGAAAGTTCGAGTATTTTTTATGGCTATCGCTGATACACAAGCTGCTCCCATGCGTTCAACCTATTGCGGTCTGGTGACCGAGAGCCTGATGGGCCAAAACGTCAGCCTGTGCGGCTGGGTGAATCGCCGGCGCGACCATGGCGGCGTGATTTTCATCGATCTGCGTGACCGCGAGGGCTACGTGCAGGTGGTCTGCGACCCGGACCGTGCCGACATGTTCAAGACGGCTGAAGACGTGCGCAACGAGTTCTGCGTTCAGGTCAGGGGCGTCGTGCGTGCCCGTCCTGAAGGCACCGTCAATGACAGCCTGAAAAGCGGCAAGATCGAAGTGCTGTGCCACGAGTTGACGGTGCTCAACCCCAGCGTCACGCCTCCGTTCCAGCTCGATGATGACAACCTGTCAGAGACCACGCGCCTGACGCACCGGGTGCTCGATTTGCGCCGCCCCTACATGCAAAACAACCTGATGCTGCGTTACCGCGTGGCCATGGAAACGCGCAAGTTTCTCGATGCCAACGGGTTCATCGACATTGAAACCCCCATGCTGACAAAAAGCACGCCCGAAGGCGCGCGCGACTACCTCGTGCCCAGCCGCGTCAATGAAGGACATTTCTTCGCGCTGCCGCAAAGCCCGCAACTGTTCAAGCAGTTGCTGATGGTGGCAGGCTTTGACCGCTACTACCAGATCACCAAGTGCTTTCGCGATGAAGACCTGCGGGCCGACCGCCAGCCTGAATTCACCCAGATTGATATCGAGACCTCCTTCATGGGCGAGCAGGAGATTCGCGACCTGTTCCAGGGCATGATCAGCCGCATTTTCAAGACCGTGCTGAACACCGACCTGGGCGAGTTCCCGGTCATGGCCTATGCCGAAGCCATGCACCGCTATGGCTCCGACAAGCCTGACCTGCGCGTGAACATGGAATTCACCGAGCTGACAGACGTGATGGCCGGTGTGGATTTCAAGGTTTTCAGCGTGCCGGCGACAACCCCGGGTGGCCGTGTGGTCGCCATGCGCGTGCCTGGCGGTGCGGAAATCAGCCGCAGTGAAATTGATGCCTACACCGAGTTCGTCAAAATTTACGGTGCCAAGGGTTTGGCCTGGATCAAGGTCAACGATGTCAGCAAGGGGCGGGAAGGCCTGCAAAGCCCCGTCGTCAAGAATCTTCATGACGCTGCCATCGCCGAGATTCTCAAGCGCACAGGCGCGCAAAAAGGCGACATCCTGTTTTTTGGCGCCGACAAGGCCAAGGTGGTCAACGACAGCATCGGGGCCCTGCGCCTCAAAGTCGGCCACAGCGAATTTGGCAAAAAAACCGGGTTGCTCGGCAAGGGCTGGAAGCCGCTGTGGGTAGTCGATTTCCCGATGTTCGAGTTTGATGAGGAAAACCAGCGCTGGAGCGCGGTACACCATCCGTTCACGGCGCCCAAGGACGGCCATGAAGACTGGATGGATACCGATCCCGGTCGCTGCATTGCCAAGGCCTACGACATGGTGCTCAACGGCTGGGAACTGGGAGGCGGTTCAGTGCGTATTCATCGTGCCGAGGTGCAAAGCAAGGTCTTCAATGCCCTGAAGATTGGCCCCGAGGAGGCTCAGGAGAAGTTCGGCTTCCTGCTCGATGCCCTGCAGTATGGCGCACCGCCGCACGGTGGCCTGGCCTTTGGCCTGGACCGCATCGTGACCATGATGACCGGTGCTGAGTCGATTCGCGACGTGATTGCCTTCCCCAAAACCCAGCGTGCGCAGTGCCTGCTCACCCACGCGCCTAGCCCGGTGGACGAAAAGCAATTGCGCGAGCTGCACATCCGCTTGCGCAATCCGCTGCCGGCTTAGAGTCGGTCCGCCAGGGAGGCCGTTGAATCAACCCGGGGGATACTTTGAAAGCCTTCAAGATCCCCGAGTCGGTGCTGGTTGTCATTCATACGCCCCAGCTTGAGGTGCTGCTGATCGAGCGGGCCGACCACGCGGGTTTCTGGCAGAGCGTCACCGGCGCAAAAGATGCGGCTAACGAGCCGCTGGCGCAGACCGCGCGGCGCGAGGTGATGGAAGAAACCGGCATTGCCGCCACGGCGGCGCAAGTGCGTGACTGGTCGCTGACAAATGTCTATGAAATTTACCCGGCGTGGCGCCACCGCTATGCGCCTGGCGTCACCCGCAACACCGAGCATGTGTTTGGACTGTGCCTGCCCAGGGCGTGTGAAGTGAGGCTCGATCCGCGTGAGCACACGGCCTGGCAGTGGCTGCCGTATCGGGCGGCCGCTGATCTGTGCTTTTCTCCTTCCAACGCTGAAGCCATTTTGCTTCTGCCACGGTTCGTGGCCTGAGTCGGCCCATGCCCGCGCTCCATAAGTCCGAGGCACTGCAATTGCTCGATGGCGGGCGGGCGTTCTTTCCCGCGCTCATCAAGGCTTTTGACGCTGCGGCAAGCTGGATTCAACTGGAAACCTATATTTTCGATTTTCACGGGGCTGGGGCTGAGGTCGCCGATGCCCTGGCGCGGGCAGCCGCGCGCGGCGTCACGGTTCAGGTGCTGGTCGATGGCATTGGCACCGATCCCCTGCCGGCCGAGTGGCAGAAAAAATTTGCCCTGTCAGGGGTCGCTTGGTGCGTGTACTCCCCGCTGGGTGCTGGTTTGCATGGCTTGGGCGGGCTCGGTCTGCTGGTTCCGGAACGCTGGCGCCGCCTGCACCGCAAGCTGTGCGTGGTCGATCAGCAGCTGGTTTTTTGCGGTGGCATCAATGTGCTGGACGATTTTTTCGACCCTGCCTACGGTGAACTGCAAGCGCCGCGCTTTGACTTTGCCGTGGCCGTGACCGGGCCGCTTGCGCTGGATGCGGCCGATGCCATGGCGCTGCTCTGGTGGCGCGTTCAGGCGGGGTACAGCGCGCGCCAGCGGCATCTGGGCGCAGCGTGGGAAAAGTTCAAGGCGGCAGGGTATGGTGGGCGCACTGGTACGACGCAACCCGCCAATCCGGTGGATTTCGGAGTGGCGTATCCATCCGGCACGCCAGGCCCCAGGGCGGCGCTGATCCTGCGCGATAACCTGCGCAACCGCAGCGGCATCGAGCGCGCCTACCGCAAAGCCATTGGTCAGGCGCGCGATGAAATCATCATCGCCAATGCGTATTTTGTACCCGGCGGCAAATTGCGCCGCGCCCTTGTGAAGGCTGCCAAACGGGGTGTGCGTGTGACACTGCTGCTGCAGGGCAAGTACGAGTACTACATGCAATACCATGCGGCGCGGCCGGTCTACGGCGTGCTGTTGGCCGCGGGCGTGGAAATTTACGAATACACGACCAGTTTTCTGCATACCAAGGTGGCCGTGGTGGATGGGCATTGGGCCACTGTGGGCTCGTCCAACCTGGACCCCCTGAGCCTGCTGCTGGCGCGGGAAGCCAACGTGGTGGTAGAGAGCAGGGTATTTGCTGAAGATCTGAGAGCCCGTCTGTTCAAGGCCATGGCCAGCAACGGCCAGCGCGTGGACCCCGCCGCTTACAGCCATCGGCCCCTGAGCCAGCGTCTGCAAGG
>CAYJMW010000108.1:0-10853 GCA_964371235.1 uncultured Polaromonas sp. | reverse complement strand
GGTCACGCCCATGGTCGGGGGCGGCTACCTTCTGGGACTGTTGCTGGGGGACTGGCTGGGCGGACAGCTCACGGCGCTGTACGCCGACTTCTTTCACTTTCCCGACTTTACCCATCGCGTGTCGCTGCCTCTGGTCCTGGTGAGTCTGGTCATCATCACCATCACGGCGCTGCTGGGAACCCTGACTGCCATCGCCGCGACGGCACGACTGTCCCCGGCCGAGGCCATGCGCCCGCTGGCGCCCGGCCGCTACCGCCGTTCGCTGCTGGAGCGCGTTCCCCGCCTGCGCACCAGCCCGGCCTTGCGCATGATCCTGCGCAACATCGAGCGGCGCTCATTGCGCTCGGCACTGACCACGGGCGGCATCGCAGCTGCGGTGGCCATCGTCATCATGGGCAACTTCTTCCGCGACGCCATCGAGGTGATCGTGGACACGAGCTTCACGCTGGCGATGCGCGGCGACATCGCGGTCTGGACCACCGAGCCCGTCAACGCATCAGCGGCCCGGGGCCTGGCGCGCATCCCGGGTGTCCTGCAGGTCGAGCCAGGCCGCAACGTGGCGGTGCGCTTTATTCACGGCCAGCGCAGCGAAAGCGGCGTCATTCAGGGCTATGCGGCGCGTCCGGAACTTCGCCGCATCATTGACGTTGACCGCAAGCAGGTCTTCCCGGGTCAGGAGGGTCTGCTGATGACTGATCGCCTGGCCGATAAACTTGGCCTGCGTGTCGGGGATACGGTGACGGTCGAGGTGCGCGAGGGGAAGCGCCCGGTGCGTCAAGTAGTCGTCGAGCGCACCGTCCGCGACATGATGGGCCTGAACGCCTACATGGAGCGGCAGGCACTGAACCGAATGCTGGGCGACAGCGATGTCGCGTCATTGTTCAGCATTGCCATCGAGCGCGGCGCTGCGCAGCGGGTACTGGAGGCCACGCAGACGATGCCGCGCGTGGCCGGGGCGTTCAGCAAAGCAACCATGTTGCGTAACATGCAGGAAATCTCGGCCCGCAACATCCTGATCATGAGCACCATTCTCACACTGTTTGCAGGCGTGATCGCGGTGGGCGTCGTGTACAACAATGCCCGCATCGCGCTGGCCGAGCGGAGTTGGGAACTGGCGAGCCTGCGGGTGCTGGGATTTACCCGGGCCGAGGTTTCGACCCTGCTGCTCGGCGAGCTGGCGCTGGGCATTGCCGTCGCCCTGCCCCTGGGAATGTTCCTCGGCTGGGCGCTGACGCATACGCTGGTGGAACTGATGCGCTCGGACCAGTTCTTTTTCCCGGTGGTGATACGCGCGCGGACCTATGCCTGGGCTGCACTGTGCGTCGTCGGTGCAGGCCTGGCCAGCGCCATGGTGGTGCGCCGCCGTATCGACCGGCTGGACATGGTGGCCGCACTCAAGACCAGGGAATAAGGGAACAGGGGAAACCAGCCATGCGAAACAAGAAGAACTGGGGCTTGGCCACCGCCGCAATCGTCGTGGTGGCGGCGCTGGCGTGGGCCTTTGCACCACGCGCCATCGAAGTGGAAACCGCAACAGTCAGGCAAGGCCGCTTCGAGCAGAGCATCGAGGAAGATGGACGCACACGCCTGAAGGCACGCTACACGATTTCAACACCGGTCGCGGCGCGTCTGGCGCGCATCACGCTGCGCGAGGGCGATCACGTGGCTGCCGGTGACGTTGTGGCCGTGCTCACGCCGGTCATGTCCTCGATGGTGGACGAGCGCAGCGCGCGCGAAGCGGCCGCCCGACTGAAGGCCTCAAGCGCGGGCGTCGAGCGCGCGACCGCCCGGGTGGAGCGCGCCAGGCTATTGCTGGAAGAGTCCCGGCTCGAACAGGAGCGCACCAGGAAACTGGCCAGCGACGGCTTTGTGGCGGCGTCGCGGCTCGATGCGACGCGGCTGGCCCTGGAGGGCGCCCGGCGCGAGCTGGAAATCGCGAACGCCGAACGCGAGGTCGCGGTGCAGGAGCGGGCTCAGGCCAGCGCAGCGCTGCAGCCTGCCACTGGCAGCGGCAGTGGCGCGCACCCTCTGACGGTGCGATCCCCGGTGGACGGAGTGGTGCTGCGCGTGGCGCAACCGAGCGAAGCCACACTGGCGCCTGGCGCTGCCTTGCTCGATGTCGGCAACCCCGCCCGCATGGAAGTCGTCAGCGAGTTGCTCACCACCGATGCAGTGCAGGCCCAGGCCGGACGCCGGGCTGTCATTGAGCGCTGGGGCGGGCCAGCCGTCGAAGGGCGGGTTCACCGTGTGGAACCCGCCGCGTTCACCAAAGTCTCAGCCCTGGGCATCGAGGAGCAGCGTGTCAATGTCCTGATCGACATCGCCTCGCCGCCCGAGGTTTGGCGTTCCATGGGCGACGGTTTCCGTGTCGCGGTGAGAATCATCGTCGCCAGCGTCGAACAGGCGGTTGTGGTCCCCGTGGGCGCCCTGTTCCCGCACGGCCAGGGCATGGCCGTTTACCTGCTCGACGGCCGGACGGCCCGGCTGCAGGCGGTGGATGTGGGTGCACGCAACGCCACCGAGGCCTGGATTCGCAGCGGCTTGGCGCCGGGCCAGGCGGTTGTTCTCTATCCGCCACCGGCCCTGGCCGACGGCGGCAAAGCCAGGGTGCGCGCGCCTTGACCCAAACCACTCGGTCGCCTTTAACGACCAAAGACCCTGCCGCATGACCTCCCAGACGCATCCTCCTGATTCAGGGCCATCCCGATGACAGGGTTCCCCACCTGTGCCACGTGCTGGCCGCTTCGTACTCTACCGGCGCACAGGAGTCCGGCCACGTCGTGCGATGCTCAAGGGATTTCTGGAACAGGTGGCGCGGCCCGGCTTTGCATTTGAGCGCGAGGCGGGTAGCGCCACTTATTCCAGAAAGGGGCTGAAAGGCCGCTCCACCCGGCTGGTGGTGACCATGGGCATGCCGGCCCTGATCTACCGCTGGTATTTCTGCGCCCACAGTGCCAAGTCGCTGGAGCGCAACGTACTGGGCTTCGTCGGCATCGCACCAGTTCAGGAAACGCTGATCGGCATGGTCGGCAATTTCAGGGCTGATGACGCGACCCGGTAGCTGGGCAAGCTGTCCGATTCAGCGTGCCGCTGGTCTGAGTTCGTTCCTGACGCGCTGTTCCAGCTCAGTCAGGCCGAAACTGGTCAGGTCCAGGTCGTGGGTGGTGGACAGAAGGCGTGTCGTGACCTCACCAAGTTCGGCCTTGATCTCTCCCAGGAAGGGGTTGGACGCGAAGATGACCAGCGAACGCAAGCTACCCTGCTGAGCCTGCCGTTCCAGGTGATCGGCCAGTTCGCGCGCGAAACGTGCGTGCTCTTTCTGCTTGGCGTCCACGCGTGGCGGGTAGGCCGAGCCGCCGAAGCTGCTGTCCCTGCTCTCGTGTCCGGCACGGTCGTCGGCCAGATCGCTGACCTTGCTGCGGCTCTCCGGGTGTTCGAAGGTTTCAAGAACCACCATCAGACCGCCGCTTTCACGACGCAGCAACCGCGCATGGGTGGCATTGGCAATCAGGATCCAGTCGGGTTTCATGATTTGTGACTCAGTTGTTGAAGAATGAACTCATGATAGTCTCGGGAATGCCGCCCCGCGTTGACGTGCATCAATCCCGGCTGTCGCAGTGCGGCTCCATCAATGCACCATCAGGACCGGCAGCGTCATGGACCGCAGCACCGTGCGGGAGGTGCCGCCCAAAACCCACTCGCGGGTCCGGCTGTGGCCGTAGCAGCCCATCACCAGCAGGTCGGCGCCCAGATCGAACGCCCGCGACAGCAGCAACTCGCCGAGCAATTCCGGCTCGTCGCCCTGGCGGTGCCAAGTCGCCTCCACCCCGTTCAGCTTGAGGTAGCCGTTCAGGTTCAGGCCGTCGCCACCAATCACCCCCTCCTCTGCCCCGGACCACGACAGGATGTGAACGCGCCGCACTTGCTGCAGCAGGGGCATGGCAGCGCTGACAGCCCGGGCCGCCTCGCGGGTGGGCTTCCAGGCGATCACGACGGTTTCGGCAATTTCGCGGGCTGCGCCTATGTAAGGAAAAATCAGGGCCGGTTTGCCGCTTGCGGCCATCACGGCTTCGACAAAATCGGACGGAACGCCGTCCGATGGCGTGCTGGAAGGGTCGTGCTGCCCCAGCACCAGCAAGTCCGCATAGAGCGCCTGCCGCGCGAAGACGGCGATGATCGGGTCGTCCTGAACCTCGGCCCATGCCGCCTTGCCCGCGGTCGCGGTCAGCGAGTGTTCAAACGCAACGCGGGCACGGGCCCGCCGCTCGTCGTCGATGTCGCGCAACGCGTCTGCCATGCCCGGCCCGACCGTGGGCGAGAAAGGCAGATCCACAAAGCTCGGCGTGACAGCGTACAGCGCAGTCACCGCGGCCCCGTGCGCCTGTCCGATCCGGCACGCCGCCTCCAGGCGCGGCTGCGCCTGCGCCGAAGCATCCAGGTGTACCAATAGTTGTGACAGTGAAGCTTTCATGGACCCACTCCTTAAAAAGGTTGCGATCCCGCAACCATGGGGAACGATGCCGGCAAGGCACTGCGCCCTGCTGCCTGACAGCGTGCAGACGTTATCGCAGCAGCAGCGAGCCGGCCGATTCACCGGCCGGCTGGAACGGCCCGAGCGGATTGCTCTGGCGCTCGACCCGGTCGATCTGCGGCAGTCCGGCATAGTTGCGAAACAGCACCGTTCCGTTGCTCACAACCACCAGGGCCTGAAATGACCAGCCGGTAATGTAGGTGGTGCGGCGAATATTCAGGAAGTCGGGCCAGAAGCTGCCGCTGCGGCGCCGGTCCTGGCGCTCGAAGTTGAACAGGTAGCCCCGGCATGCCGTCTGGGCCTCGACGCACTTCCTGACGCCGGGGTCGAGTGCCGACAGCGGCAGGGCTGAATAGGGAGCCAGCCGCGCAACAATGTCGGGGTAGGGAATCAGCGTGACGTTGGCGCCGTTCTCGGGATCGAAGCCGAGGCCTTTGAGCTCCGAAAACCGCGTTTTGAGGGGAACAATCTGCTCGGCCGCGGCCTGGGCGGACTGGAACGTTGCAAACGTGCCAGGCGTGTCGCTGCTGCTGCGCGGCAACAGGCTGGAGCAGGCAGACAGGGCAGCGCAGGCAAGAACCGGGATTATCAGGCGATAGTTCATGCCACTACTATGCTCTTTGCGACACATGTCCGGTTTGACATTCATCAATAGGTGTTGTTGATCCACGTCAATGCCGTCCGTCCGGCCCTGGACCACACTGAGGCCGTCAAATACTTCCTCAAGGGGCAAGCCATGTACAAGCGAATCATCGTCCCCGTGGACGGCAGCGAAACCTCCAACAAAGCGCTGGTGACGGCACTGCAACTGGCCCGGATTACTTCAGCGCGGGTTCGGCTCGTTCACGTCGTTGAAGAGCTGAGCTACCTGAGCGGCTATGGGCAGTTCGGCGGTTATTCAGGCGATCTGATCACGGCGATACGCGCGGCCGGGACCAAGATACTCAATGACAGCCTGGCCATTGCCCAGTCCGCGGGCGTTGAGGCCGACACCCTGCTGCTCGACAACTTGGGCGGTCGCCTGGCCGAAGTGGTTGCCGATGCCGCCAAAGAGTGGAACGCTGACCTGATCGTGGTTGGCACCCATGGCCGACGCGGCGTGGGCCGCGCGCTGCTGGGCAGTGGCGCCGAGCAGATCATCCGCCTGGCCCCGGTGCCGGTGCTGGTGGTTCGCCTGGGCGAAGGCAGCGGCTCAAAAGCGGCCTGAAGGCAGCCCATGCGGGGCAACTCACCACGGCGCTAAGGCCTTGGGTAGCCTACTTGTGCGCGATGGGCTTTTGAGTAAACAGGTAGTCCTTCAATTCTTTCGAGAAAGCAGCATCCTTGCGCCGAATCCATTCGAGCACCATGGACGCGTGTTCCTTCTCCTCGTCGCGATTGTGCGCAAGAATCGCCTTGAGGTCCTCATCCTTGCACGCATCAGCGCGCTGGTTATACCAGTCAACGGCCTCCAGTTCCTCCATCAGCGACACAATGGCGCGGTGCATGTCGCGGGTTTCGTCTGACAATTCCTCAACCGGTTCGTGATAGCCAACGCTCGACATGTTTCTCTCCTGTGGGGTTGATGAGTGACGCAGCGACGCGCCTGCCTGAGCAGAGTCGCCAGCGCATCCGGAGATTGCACTATATCCCGCTGGCCCGGCAGCAGCACCCGCAAACCCAATTCACTCCATTATTGATAGCTGCTCGTGCCCATTTCATATGGGCTAAGCACTGATTTCATCCTCAACCTGCTCACCCGCCTGCTGCTGCATGGCCCACATTTCGGCATAACGCCCGTTGGCGGCGAGCAGCTCCGCGTGGCTACCGCGCTCGATGATGTGGCCCGCGTCCAGCACCAGAATCTCGTGCGCATCAACCACGGTGGAGAGGCGGTGCGCAATCACCAGCGTGGTCTTGTTCTGGGCGGCGGCGCGCAGCTCGGCCTGAATGGCGCGCTCGTTGGCCGAGTCCAGCGCCGAGGTGGCTTCGTCAAAAATCAGCACCGGCGGGTTTTTCAGCAGGGTGCGGGCAATCGCCACGCGCTGCTTCTCGCCGCCCGAGAGCTTCAGGCCGCGCTCGCCCACCATGGTCTGGTAGCCGAGCGGGGTTGAAGCAATGAAGTTGTGAATGTGGGCGGCGCGCGCGGCTTCTTCAACCTCAGCGTGCGTGGCGCCGGGCTTGCCGTAGGCAATGTTGTATTCGACCGTGTCGTTGAACAGCACCGTGTCTTGCGGCACGATGCCGATGGCGCGCCGCACGCTGGCCTGGGTGACGTGCTTGATGTCTTGCCCGGCAATGGTGATGCGGCCGTGCTGAACGTCGTAAAAGCGGTACAGCAGGCGCGCCAGCGTGGATTTCCCGGCACCCGACGAGCCCACCACCGCCACCGTTTTCCCGGGAGGAATTTCAAAACTGATGTCGTGCAGGATGGCGCGCCCCGCTGCGGCATGGCCGGCCGCGCCCGTGTCGTAGGAAAAGCTGACATTCTCGAAGCGCACCGCGGGCGTACCCTCAATGCGCAGCGGCTGCGCACCCGGCTCGTCGGCGATTTCGCGCTCTTTTTCCATCAGCGCGAACATCTTGTCCAGATCGGTCAGGCTCTGCTTGATTTCGCGGTACAACACGCCCAGAAAGCCCAGCGGAATGTAGAGCTGGATCATGAAGGCGTTGACCATCACCAGGTCGCCCAGCGTCATGCGGCCATCGGCCACCCCTTGCGTGGCGCGCCAGAGCATGGCCACCAGGCCAATGGCAATGATGAGTTGCTGGCCGGCATTGAGCAGGCTCAGGGTGTTCTGGCTCTTGATGGCGGCCTGGCGGTAGCGCTTGAGGCCTTCGTCGTAGCGCGCGGCCTCAAAGTCTTCGTTGTTGAAGTACTTGACGGTTTCGTAATTTAAAAGCGAGTCAACGGCGCGGCTGTGGGCGGTCGAGTCCAGCTCGTTCATGGTCTTGCGAAACTGCGTGCGCCACTCGGTCACCGTGACCGTGTAGAAAATGTAAAACACCAGCGCAATGCCGGTGATGCCGGCAAACCAGACATCAAACTTCACCGCCAGCAGGCTCAGCACCAGCGTCACTTCGATCAGCGTCGGGATGATGCTGTAGAGCGAATACGATATGAGCGAGTGCACGCCGCGCGTGCCGCGCTCGATGTCGCGCGTCATGCCGCCGGTTTGCCGCTCCAGGTGAAAGCGCAGGCTGAGCGCGTGCAGGTGGCGGAACACTTCGAGCGAAATGCGCCGCGCCGCGCCTTCGGTGGCCTTGGCAAAGACCCATTCGCGCAATTCGGTAAAAATCGTGGTGGACAGCCGCAGCAGGCCGTAGGCCAGCAGCAAGGCACCCGGCACCACCAGCACCGCCTGCACATCGCCCGGCTTGATGTTCATGGCGTCAACCAGATTTTTCAGCAGCAGCGGCACACCCACATTGGCCAGCTTGGCGCCCAGCATGAAGCTCAGCGCCGCCGCCGCGCGCCACTTGTAGTCCCACAAATAGGGAAACAAGCGCCGTAACGTCGCCAGGTCCGAGCGCGCAGGCGCTGGCGCGGGTGGAGAATCTGCTGCCACGATGGACATCGGAAGGGAAGAATCAGCCCTGGAACCGCGGAAATGCATGAGTCACAATCACTGGAATAATTTCAATTTGCTTATCAGGATTGTGCCCATGTCTTCCAAATCAAGTGCCGCCCCGGACAATTCAGTGAACAACAGCGCCAACGCCAGCGCCGAGGCGCAGTTGCAGACCATCAAGGTCCAGCTTCCCACAGACAAGGAACTGGTGCTCAAGATGATTCCGATGCCGGCCGACTGCAACGCCAACGGCGATATCTTTGGCGGCTGGGTCATGGCCCAGGTGGACCTGGCCGGCGCGGTGGTCCCGGCGCGTTATGTCGATGGCCGCATGGCCACCGTGGCGGTCAACCAGTTCATCTTCAAGCAGCCGGTCAGGGTCGGCGACATCCTGTCGTTTTTTGCGGGCGTCACCCGCATTGGCACCACCTCCATCACGGTGCAGGTGGAGGTCTATGCCGAGCGCTTTCGCGCGCAGGGGCATTACATCAAGGTCACGGAAGCGAGCCTGACCTATGTGGCGATTGACGACAACGGCAGGCCGCGCCCGGTGCCAAACAGACCGCTGCCTCAGTCGCTATGATTTTTATAGCTTCTTAAGCCCGTTACATAAGGGCGGGAGGCGTATTTCATTCACAAAATTCGCCATGCCGCCCCTGCCCGGCGGCAAAGCGGACCGCGCCCTGCAGGCCCTCGCCAATGCAGCGCCTGCCACGGTCCCACTCCTGCTGCAGCGCCTGCGGCAACGGCAAGTCCCACTGCGCGTAGGCACTTTGCCGATCAGTGAGCATGGTTTTTTGCGGAAATGCCGCGAGCTGATGCGCCAGCACCAGCGCCGCTTCGCGCGCCGTTCCGCTGGGCACCACCCGATTGCACAGGCCGATTTGCAAAGCCTCGGCCGCCTCCACCTTGCGGCCGGTCAGGATCAGATCCATCGCATGGCCCATGCCGACCAGGCGCGGCAGGCGAACCGTTCCGCCGTCGATCAGCGGCACGCCAAAGCGGCGGCAATAAACGCCAAAGTACGCGTCTGCCTCCATCACCCGCAGGTCGCACCACAGCGCCAGCTCCATGCCGCCGGCAACCGCCGCGCCGCTGACGGCGGCAATCACCGGCTTGGACAGCAGCAGGCGCGACGGCCCCATCGGCCCGAGCGGCTGCCTGTCATCGGCCTGAAAGTCCAGTTCGGCAAACATGCCCGTTTCATTTGCTGGCGGTTCGCGCAGCAGCTTCGCGCCCATCTGCAAATCCCAGCCGGCGCAAAAGTGCCCGTGCGCGCCATGAAACACCGCCACCTTCGCGCTGGTGTCCGCGTCAAAGGCCAGAAAGGCCTCGTACAGGGCGCGGGCATGGGCGCTGTCCACTGCATTGCGCACGTCGGGGCGGGCCAAGGTCACCACGGTCACGTCGCCGTCATTCTCCACACGCACTGTCATGCTGCATCTCCCCACCCGCCGCGGCGGCTGCCAATTCGAACACTTCCCTGCATGGCCTGATTACGCCGTATCACGAAAGCGACCCGTATTCGGAACAACCCCTAGCGACAGACCCGTGGGGGACAGTTATAAACAGGTCTCACCAATTTTCCAGGGAGACCGCAACGTGCAATTTTTGCAGCTGACCATCAGCGGCGTCGCCCAAGGCTGCATTTACGGGCTGATCGCGCTGGGCTTTGTGCTGATCTACAAAGGCACTGAAACCGTCAGTTTTGCCCAGGGCGAGTTGATGATGCTGGGCGCGTTCGGCGGTCTGGCCTGCATGACGCTGCTGGGCTTTCCCTTCTGGATCGCTGTGCCCAGTGCCATTGCGGGCATGGCGCTTTTTGGCATGGCGCTTGAGCGGCTGGTGATACGCCCCATTCTCGGCCAGCCCGCGTTTTCCATCATCATGCTGACCATCGGCGTGGGCTACACGGCGCGCGGCCTCGTCACCATGATTCCCGGCATTGGCACCGAGACCTACGTGCTGCCGGTTCCCTACAAAGACCAGATCTGGGCTGTCGGTGAGTTGGTAATCAATGCCGAGCAGATCGCCATCATCGGCAGCACCGCCGTGTTGTGCTTCCTTCTGTTTGCGCTGTTCAAGTACAGCCGGATTGGCATCGCCATGCAGGCCGTTTCGCAAAACCAGCTGGCCGCCTATTACATGGGCATTCCCGTCAAGCGGCTCAACGGCCTGGTGTGGGCGCTGGCCGCTGGCGTGGCGGCGATTGCCGGCCTGCTGCTGGCACCCATCACATTTGTTCATGCCAACATGGGCTTCATCGGGCTCAAGGCCTTTCCGGCCGCCGTGGTGGGCGGCTTCAGCAGCCTGCCCGGCGCCATTGTCGGCGGGCTGGTGATCGGGCTGGTGGAGTCGTTCTCGGGCTTTTATTTGCCTGACGGTTTCAAGGACGTGTCCGCCTATGTCGTGGTGCTGATCATGCTGATGGTCAGGCCGAGCGGACTGTTCGGCGAAAAGCTGAGCAAAAAAGTCTAAAAATATGGCCCCCACGCTTTTCACTTCGTGTAATACGCTGCCCCCCGAGGGGGCTGAGCTTGCTTGGGGCGGCCCGGCGCGGCGCTCGTGGCCCCCACGTTCGCTCACTGCGTGTAGCTCTCTGCCCCCCGAGGGGGCTGAGCTTGCTTGGGGCGGCCCGGCGCGGCGCTCGCTGGCCCCCACGCTTTTCACATCGAGCAATGCTCCAAGGGTGATCTGAGTCATGCGCTTTATTTTCAAAACCGATTACGCGCAGGACATCAAGCTTGCCAAACACCCGGGCCATGTGTTCT
>CAYJMW010000107.1:0-10895 GCA_964371235.1 uncultured Polaromonas sp. | reverse complement strand
CGGTGCGGGCAGCCAAAAAATTTTTAAAATTCATCCCGAAATCAGGTTCGCCAAAACCGCTATAAACGCGGGTATTCCTGAGTTCATTTACTGACGAGACTTCTTATCAAAACAACGCATCCAGCTTCCGGCGCTTCGTCCGGACTCCTCGCTGAATTCGAGGGCACCGTTTCCGGCCATCGCGACGGCCACGGCTTTGTTCTGCGCGACGACGGCGAGGCCGATATTTACCTGCCGCCCAACGAAATGCGCGCGGTGCTGCACATGGACCGGGTCAAGGCGCGCATTGTGCGGCATGACCGAAAAAACCGGCCTGAAGGGCGGGTCACCGAAATCATCGAGCGCTCGCCCAACCCCATCATCGGGCGGCTGCTGCAGGAAAGCGGGGTCTGGCTGGTCGCGCCAGAAGACAAACGCTACGGGCAGGATGTACTGATTCCCAAGGGCGCCACTGGAACCGCCTCGCCGGGCCAGGTGGTGGTGGTTCAGTTAACCGAACCGCCTGCGCTGTTTGGTCAGCCCGTTGGCCGCGTCACCGAAGTCCTCGGAGAAATTGACGATCCGGGAATGGAAATTGAAATTGCCGTGCGGAAATATGGCGTGCCGCACGAATTCAGTGAAGAAGCGCTGGCTCTGGCCCGCACTTTGCCGGACGCGGTGCGCCCCGCGGACAAAAAGCACCGCATTGACCTGACGGATATCCCGCTGGTCACCATTGACGGTGAAGATGCCAGGGACTTTGACGATGCCGTCTATTGCGAGCCTGCCAAGGTAAGCCGCGGCAAGGGCTGGCGCCTGCTAGTGGCCATCGCCGATGTCAGCCATTACGTGGAAAACGGCAGCGCGATTGATATTGACGCCTATGACCGGGCCACCAGCGTGTATTTCCCGCGCCGCGTGATTCCCATGTTGCCGGAAAAACTTTCCAATGGCCTGTGTTCGCTCAACCCGAATGTGGAGCGGCTGTGCATGGTGTGCGACATGCTGGTCAATGCCAAGGGTGAGGTTCACGCCTACCAGTTTTACCCGGCCGTGATGCGTAGCCACGCGCGTTTTACCTATACCGAAGTAGCCGCCATTCTAGCCAACACGCGTGGCCCGGAAGCGGCGCAGCGCAAGGACCTGGTGCCTCATCTGCTGGACCTGCATGATGTGTACCAGGCGCTGCTCAAGGAACGCAGTGTGCGTGGCGCCGTGGATTTTGAAACGACAGAAACCCAGATTGTCTGCGACGAAGCCGGGCGGATTGAAAAAATCGTGCCGCGCACCCGCAACGTGGCGCACCGGCTGATTGAGGAAGCCATGCTGGCGGCCAACGTCTGCTCGGCTGACTTTATCTCGCAGAGCAAACACGTTGCCCTGTTTCGTGTGCATGAGGGACCGACGCCAGAGAAACAGGAGTTGCTGCGCAACTACCTCAAGGCGATTGGTTTGGGCATGTCGATCAGCGACGACCCGACGCCGAGTGAGTTCCAGCAGATCGCCGCCGCAACCAAGGACCGGCCCGACGCGCCGCAAATCCATTCAATGCTGCTGCGCGCCATGCAGCAGGCGATTTATACGCCTCTGAACATTGGGCACTTCGGTCTGGCTTACGAGGCGTACACACACTTCACGAGCCCGATCCGCCGTTACCCGGACTTGCTGGTGCATCGTGTCATCAAGGCCGTTCTGAACAAGACCAGTTACCAGTTGCCCCTCTTGCCTACGCCGGGCGAGGCCGAGGCCAAGCTGTCCAAACGGCTGGCTTCCCGCGTCAAGGTGCCCACCGAAAAGCCCGGAAAAGTCAGCACTGATCAACTTGCATGGCAGGCGGCCGGCCTGCATTGCAGCGCCAATGAACGCCGCGCTGACGAAGCCAGCCGCGACGTTGAGGCCTGGCTCAAGTGCAAGTACATGCGCGAGCATCTGGGAGAAGAATTTGGTGGCGTGGTGACCGCGGCCACCGGTTTTGGCATCTTTGTCACGCTCGACGCCATGTATGTGGAAGGGCTGGTGCACATTACCGAGCTGGGCAGCGAATACTTCCGCTTTGACGAGGCCCGCCAGGAGTTGCGCGGCGAGCGCTCCGGCATGCGCTATGCCATCGGGACGCGGGTTCGGGTGCAGGTCAGCCGGGTCGATCTGGATGGCCGCAAGATCGACTTTCGCCTGGTGCATGAGGGCGAGGACAAGGCAGGTCTGCTGGGCCGGGCCATGAAAGACAAGACCGCTGGCCATCTGGCTGAGTTGCCGGCGCAAGAGCGCGCGGTGCCGCGCCGCGCTGGCGGCAGGGGGGGCAGCAAAGGCGCTGAAAAACACTCGGAGCCGCGTTCCGGCGTCAGCCATGCCGAAGCCGACAGAACGGCTCGCAGAGCGCCCAAATCACCGATTCAGGCGCTCAAGGCGGCGGTGAAAAAATCAGCCAGCAATGCCGGCCGGAAGCAGGGTAAAAAGCCCCGGCGCTAAGACTTTGTGAAGATGTTTTTTCTTGCAGTTGCAAGCCTGGAGATTTATGCTGATCCGGATTCTGGCCTTCTTGCTTGAGACCCTTTTTTTCGTGCTGATCGCGGCCGCGCTGCTGCGTGCCTGGATGAATCGGGTCCGGGTCAACATGAATGGGCAACCGGGTACCTTTGTGATGGCGTTGACCGATTGGCTGGTCAAACCGCTGCGGCGCGCCTTGCCCATGTCCGTGGCCCAGTCGCGGCTGGATTGGGCCAGTGTGCTGGCCGCCGTGGTGCTGGCGCTGGTCTATGCCCTGGTGTGGGGGGTGCTGTTTGGCGTGCTGCTGGAGGCCGGGTACTGGACCTCGGGTTCGGCCCCCATGGCTTTGCTGACGCTGATGGCCTTGGCCCTGAAGTTGCTGGTCCGGGTGGCACTGCAAACCCTGTTTATTCTGGTTCTGGGCTACGCCATCCTGTCATGGGTTCAGCCCGGCTCGCCGGCTTATGCCTTGCTGGCGCGCCTGACCGAACCCCTCTTGAGCCCGCTGCGGCGCGTGATTCCCGCGCTAGGCGGTGTGGACCTGTCAGCACTGGTGCTGCTGGTGCTGCTGCAAATCGGCCTGATGGTGCTGATCTAGTTTTACTGCGACCGGGCCAATGCCGACGCCGTCAAAGTCTGGCCGGGATGCCTGATCGCCCACTGGTCGGCCATGTCGCCATGCCTGAACACCGCGCTGCGGGCCGCTTCAAAAGCGCTCAGCCCACCGGCGATGTAAGCGCCCGTCATGCCCGCCAGCACGTCACCCGTGCCTGCGCTGGCCAGCAACGCGTTGCCTGTGCTGTTGATGACGGTCTGCTGGCCCGGCGCGGCGATGATGGTTCCAGAACCTTTGAGCACCACCACGCATCCAAACCGATCGGCCAGTTGACGGGCCGCCCCCAGCCGGTCGGCTTGTACTTCAGCCGCAGGGCAGCCCAGCAAACGGGCTGCCTCAAGCGGATGGGGCGTCAGGACGGTGCCGCAGGCGCGGTGATGGCGTGCCGCAAGCAGGGTTTGCAGTTGCGGGTCAGCGGCAATGGCGTTGAGAGCGTCCGCGTCCAGCACGGCATGCGTCGCCGTTGACAGCACCTTGGCGATGACGGTTCGAATCGCGTCACCGCCACCGCAGCCGCACACCACCACCTGATGCGTCAAATCGATCGCCTCGGGGCTGCGAAACATGAGTTCGGGCTGATCGGGGTCAAGCGTCAGGCTGGCTTGGCCGAGCAGGGCCACATACACCCGTCCCGCGCCAGCGTGCAATGCCGCGCGGGCGGCCAGCAAAGCGGCGCCCGTCATGTGCGTGGTCGCGGCCGATTCGCCGCCCAGAATGGCGACATCGCCAAAACTGCCTTTGTGGCTGGCGTGCGCGGCATGTGCGCGCTGTGGCCAGGCCGCACGATCGGCGCCCCCCAGCCAGGCGCAGGGCGCCGCCGTGCTTGCCGCGTTGACGCCGAGATCGTCAAACCACACCTGGCCAGCGCGGTCGCGTCCGCTGGCCGTGAACAGGCCCGGCTTCAAGGTTAAAAAACTCAAGGTAAAAATGCCGTTAGCCCACGCAAAATGGTCTTTGTCAGCTATCAAAGATGCAGCATTTGTCAGTGAGGTGAAGCCTGTGTCAGCATTCAGTCCGGTGGGCACATCGACCGCCAGCCGTGGTGCCGGGTTGGCCCGCATCAGCGCCAGCCACTGCTGCATCAGCGCGGTGCCGGGGCGATCAGGGTCCAGCGTTGCGCCAATGCCGAGCAGCGCATCAATGCATAAATCAAAATCCGTTGGCGGCTCTGTCGCCATCGGCACGCCGGCGGCCAGGGCGCGCTCACGGGAGGCGTTGGCATCGGGCGGCAGTCCGGTTTTTCCGCTGGGCAGGCCGGTCCAAGTTAGTACCACCGCCTTGCCCCACTGGTGCAGGTGCAGCGCCGCCTCAAAGCCGTCGCCGCCGTTGTTGCCCGGCCCGCAGGCGACCCAGATGCACTTCGCGTGTGGTGCCAGCGCCAATGCCAGGCGGGCGACGGCAAGACCGGCACGCTGCATCAGTGTGTGCGGCGGCAGGCTGGCCGCGGCGTGCTGCTCCATCTGGCGGGTTGCCGCAATGCTGTATAGCGGCTGGCTCAATAGGCTGGAGATTCTTTGCATGGGCTGATTGTGAGGGCTTACGTGGTGACCCGCCAGTCGGCCGGCGTCAGCCGAGGCGACTGATGTCCAGCCCTTCCATGTCGATCCCGGTGGGCTTTCCGGTCATCAGGTCGGCCAGCGCCCTGGCGCTGCCGCAGCTCAGGGCCCAGCCGCTGGAGCCGTGGCCCAGATTGAGCCAGAGGCCCGGTAACCCACTCGGGCCAATGATGGGCGGGCCGTCAGGCAGCATCGGTCGCGCGCCTTTCCATTCCTGCACCGTAATGCACCGGTTGCCGATCTGCACGGCAGCCGGAAACCAGTCGCGCAATACCTTGTGCAGCGTGCGGATCGACGCGGCGCGCTTGTACTCCAGCGAGCCGCCCATTTCCGCGCTGCCGGCCACGCGCACCCGATTGCCCAGGCGTGAAATGGCCACTTTGTAGCGCTCGTCCATCAGTGCGCTGCGCGGCGCATTCATCGTTTCGTGAATCGGTGCGCTGATGGAGTAGCCATACACGGCCGCCATGGGAATTTTCAGGCCGAGCGGCCTGAGCAACTGGGCGGAGGCCAGGCCGGCGCACAAAACGACCTGGTCAAAAGTCCGTGGCGAACTCTCACCTGCTATCAAAAGACTAGCTTCCTGCCCCCGTTCCAAGTGGGCTACAGTTGCATTGAACTCGAATTTAACACCCATTTGCTGGGCCACGTTCTTGAGCAGCAGCGCAAACTGCCGGCAGTTTGCCACGCCGTCGTCGGGCAGGTGCACGGCTCCCGCCAAGGCGGTGTCGGGGTTGAGCGCCGGCTCGACCAGGCGCGCGTCGGCGGCGCTGATTTGCCTGAACTTGACGCCCGCGTCCCGCAGCACCTGCAGACCCGGCTGAACCAGCTGGCTGTCTTTTTCAGAGCGAAGCAGCACCATGTAGCCGGGACTGCAGTCGTAGTCGAGTTGCAGCGCCTCGGTCAGTTGGTCGAGCCGGTCGCGGCTGTAAAACGCCAGCCGCTGCATCCGCGCGCGGTTGGCCAGGTAGGTTTCAAGCTTGCAGGCGCGCAGCCATTTCCACATCCACTCCAACTCACTTCCCGACAAAGGCAGGCTCAGCCTGATTGCCGCGTGGCGACTGAACAGGTTCCTGAACACCTTTGCCGGCATGCCGGGTGCCGCCCAGGGCGTGACATAGCCCGGCGCAACGACGCCGGCATTGGCAAAGCTGGCTTCCTCTGCTGCCGTGCCGCGGCGTTCAAAAACCGTGACTTCATGACCGTCCGCGGCCAGCTCATAGGCGGTGGTGATGCCGATGATGCCGGCGCCAATGACAGCGACCTTCATGCGGCGGCACCAGGCAGGATGGGGATGAACTCAAAGTGGAGCTGGGGATGTTTCATTACTCTTATGCATTAAATAGCCTTCCAGCCCTTGATATACAAGCGCAAGCAGCTACTATTTTTATAGTGAATTGGTCAGCGTGGATTCAACTTGAAGGGCCAGTTCCAGCAACGCGTCGTCATGCAGCGCCGCATGCCAGAGCATCAGGCCCACGGGCAACTGGTCGGGCGTGTGGCAGGGCAGTGAAATGGCGCAGCCGTCGAGCATGTTCACCACCGCCGTGTTGCGCAGCAAAAGCGAGTTGACGCGGAAGAACTCGGTGTCATCATCCTGCACGCTGGCAATCAGGGGCGCCACCACGGGCACGGTGGGCGACAGCACTGCATCAAAGCCGTTCAGGCGGGCCTCCATGCGCACGATCCACTGCTTGCGTGCTGCCAGCAAATCGATGTAGTCGGCGGCGCTCATGCGGGCGCCGCGCAGAATCCGCAGCGCCACGCGAGGGTCGTACTCGGCTTCATGCGCGGCAATCAGGGTGCGGTGCCAGGCATAGCTCTCCGCGGCCGAAAAGCCGCCCGTTGCATTGATGGCGGTCAGTTCGCTGATTTCTTCAAGGGGGATTTCTTCGATATGCGCGCCGGCCTTGCGCAGAACCTGCAGGCTGCGCCCGAAAGCCTGGGCGACGGTGTCGTCCATTGCGTCCTGCATTTGGGTGCGCGCCACCGCGAGGCGGCAGGCGGGAAGCGGTTTGCCCGCCAGCCGCACGGTGCGCGCCGCCAGAATTTCATGCACCGTGATCGCGTCGCGTACCGAGCGGGTCAGGGCGCCGACCGTGTCCAGGGTGGTGGAGAGCGGCACCGCCCCCTGAACAGGCACCAGGCGCGCCGTGCCTTTGAAACCCACAATGCCGCACAGGGCAGCGGGAATGCGCAGCGAGCCGCCGGTGTCGGAGCCGAGACCCACCAGCGCGGCACCCGTTGCTACCGACACGGCAGCGCCTGACGAGGAGCCACCCGGAATCCGCTCTGCCGTGGGGTCGGCCGGATTGACGGGCGTACCGAAATGCGGGTTGATGCCGACCCCGGAGAACGCGAACTCGACCATGTTGGTGCGCTCCACAAGCACCGCACCGGCCGCGCGCAGCCGCGCCACGGCGGGGCAGTCGGCAGTGGCCGGTGCGCTGCCTGCAAGCACCGTTGATCCGGCGGTGGTGGTTTGGCCCGCAATGTCGAACAGGTCTTTGACCGAGACCGGGATGCCAGCAAGCGGCAGGGTGGGGTTGTGCAGGACCGTTTGGGGCAGTGCCTGAGCCGCAAAAAGCCGGCTTTGCGCCTCCCCTGGCATGAAGGCGTGGCGGCATGCCTGGCCTTGGGCAATGGCGGCCGCGCGTTCGAGGACTTCCCGGGAACTGATCTGGCCGGCTTGAAGCGCCTTGGCAGCGGCATGGAAATCGTCTCTGGCGGGCTTGCGGCTTGGCTGACTCATGGGGGTTGGGGTGCTATACTCAGCAGGCTTTGTGAATGACGAATGGGTTGTTTGCAAGGTAAATCGCAAATCAGCCATTCAAGGTGTTGTGCGGAAATATTTCCGAACGATAAGCGCTGATTTTAGACACAACCTTTGGAGTTAAATCTATGTCAACAAGTATGCGTGAAATGCTGGAAGCTGGCGTCCATTTCGGTCACCAAACCCGCTTCTGGAACCCGAAGATGGCCCCCTATATTTTTGGCCATCGCAACCGTATTCACATCATCAACCTGGAAAAATCGCTGCCGATGTTCCAGGACGCGATGAATTTCGCAAAACAGCTCACCGCCAACCGCGGCACCATTTTGATGGTTGGCACCAAGCGCACCGCCCGCGAAACGGTCGCCATGGAAGCCAAACGCGCCGGTATTCCCTACGTGGACCAGCGCTGGCTGGGCGGCATGCTGACCAATTTCAAAACCGTCAAGACCTCCATCAAACGCCTGAAAGAGTTGAAAGCCCAGCAGGAAGCCGGCCTTGAAACCATCAGCAAGAAAGAGCAACTCACTTTCAAGCGTGAAATCGAGAAACTTGAAAAAGATATTGGTGGAATTCAGGACATGAACGCCTTGCCTGACGCCATTTTCGTGATTGACGTGGGTTTCCACAAGATTGCGGTTCTGGAGGCCAGGAAGCTGGGCATTCCACTGATTGGCGTCGTCGATTCCAACCACTCCCCGATTGGCATCGACTACGTCATCCCCGGCAACGACGACTCGTCCAAGGCCGTGGCGCTGTACGCCCGTGGACTTGCCGACGCGGTGATTGAAGGCCGTGCCAACGCCGGCAACGAACTCGTCAAGACTGTCGCGCCTGAGAGTTCGGATGAGTTTGTGGAAGTACAAAACACAGCCGCCTGATTAGAGGCACCGCTTGGTTTTGGCGCTGCGCCAGACCCGAAAAAGGGGCTCGCGTAGCCCCTTTTTCACAAGCTGAAAGACACGACGGATACGACGCGAGCATCTCGTCGAAGTGAACACGATAAACGGAGAATCAAGAAATGGTAATTACTGCAAGTATGGTCGCTGAACTGCGCGCCAAAACCGATGCCCCCATGATGGAGTGCAAAAAAGCGCTGACCGAAGCGCAGGGTAATTTTGAAAAGGCCGAAGAGCTGTTGCGTGTCAAGCTGGGCAGCAAGGCCGGCAAGGCGGCTTCGCGCATCACGGCTGAAGGCGTGGTGGCGATTCACCGCGAGGGCGATGTGGGTGCGCTGGTTGAGGTCAACTGCGAGACCGATTTCGTCACCAAGAATGACAGCTTCCTGGCCTTTGCGAAGGCGATTGCCGCCGGCATTGTCAAGAACAACCCGGTCGATGTTGCCGCCATTGGCGCCATGTCACTGTCGCAGGACGACTTTGGCCCGACGGTCGAGGACGTGCGCAAGGGCCTGATTGGCAAAATCGGCGAGAACATGACGGTGCGCCGCTTCAAACGCTTTTCCGGCAGCAAACTGGCCTCGTACCTGCACGGCACCCGTATTGGCGTGGTCGTGGAATTTGAGGGCGATGAAAGCGCCGCCAAGGACGTTGCCATGCATGTGGCCGCGATGAAACCTGTTGCCCTGTCCAGCGCGGATGTGCCGGCTGATTTGGTCGCCAGGGAGCGCTCGGTGGCTGCCGCCAAGGCGGCGGAAGATGCCGCCAAGGCTCAAGCTGAGGGCAAGGCGGTGCAGTCCGCTGAAATTGTGGCCAAGCGCATTGAGGGTGGCGTTCAAAAGTACCTGAAAGAAGTCAGCCTGCACAACCAGAGCTTCGTCAAGAACGACAAGCAGACGGTCGAGCAGATGCTCAAGGAGAAGGCCACCACGATCAGGTCGTTCACGCTGTATGTGGTGGGCGAAGGCATTGAAAAGAAGATGGACGATTTCGCCGCTGAAGTTGCAGCCCAGATTGCTGCCGCAAAGGCTGCCTGAACTGCCAAAGCCGCGAAAGCTGCTTTGCATTTCTGTCCAGCCGAAAGGCCGCTAAACTTCAGTCCAATTCAACCCCGGAAAGCCCGCACATGCCAGCCTACAAGCGAATCTTGTTAAAACTGTCAGGTGAGGCATTGATGGGCGATGATGCTTTTGGCATCAATCGCGCCACCATCGTGCGCATGGTGGAGGAAATTGCCGAAGTCACCCGCATGGGCGTGCAGGTGGCGGTGGTGATTGGCGGCGGCAATATTTTCCGCGGCGTGGCGGGTGGCTCGGTCGGCATGGACCGGGCGACCGCCGACTACATGGGCATGCTGGCGACCGTGATGAATGCGCTGGCTCTGGGCGACACCATGGACAAGGCCGGCCTGATTCCACGTGTCATGTCCGCCATCGGTATCGAGCGCGTGGTTGAGCCCTATGTTCGGCCCAAGGCATTGCAATATCTGGAAGAAGGCAAGGTCGTCATCTTTGCGGCCGGCACTGGCAATCCGTTTTTTACGACCGATACCGCCGCCGCTTTGCGCGGCGCTGAAATCGGCGCTGAAATTGTCCTGAAAGCCACCAAGGTTGATGGCGTGTACAGTGCGGATCCCAGAAAGGACCCGGCAGCCACACGCTATACCAGCATTACCTTTGATGAAGCCATGCGCAGGAATCTCGAGGTCATGGATGCCACCGCGTTTGCGCTGTGCCGTGACCAGAAACTGCCCATCAAGGTATTCAGCATTTTCAAGATCGGCGCACTCAAGCGCGTGGTGCAGGGCGAGGACGAAGGAACCCTGGTTCACGTTTAGCTTTGGCCGGGAAGCTTGCTTTAGTATTTTTTTTGACTCTAGAAATCCGGAGTTTCGACCATGAGTATTGTTGATATCAAGCAGCACGCAGAGCAAAAAATGCAGCAGTCACTGGATTCGTTCAAACACGGCCTGACAAAAATCCGTACCGGCCGCGCCAACCCTGGTCTGCTTGATACTGTTCACGTTGACTACTATGGCTCCATGGTGCCGATCAGTCAGGTCGCCAATGTGTCGCTGCTTGATGCGCGCACCATCAGCGTCGCGCCCTGGGAAAAGGGCATGGGTGCCAAGATCGAAAAGGCTATCCGCGACTCTGACCTGGGACTTAATCCGGCCACGCAGGGAGAGCTGATTCGGGTGCCCATGCCCGCCATGACGGAAGAGCGCCGCAAGGAACTCACCAAAGTCGTGCGGGCCGAAGGCGAGCATTCCAAGGTGGCGATTCGCAACCTGCGCCGCGATGCCAATGAGGGTGTCAAGAAGCTGCTCAAGGACAAAATGGTTTCTGAAGATGACGAGCGCCGCTCGCAGGATGAGATCCAGAAGTTTACCGACCGTTTCATTGCCGAGGTTGACAAGCTTGTCGCTGGCAAGGAACAAGACATCATGGCTGTGTGAAGATAATGCTCCCACGTTCGCTCACTGCGTGTAGCTCTCTGCCCCCCGAGGGGGCTGAACTTCGCTTGGGGCGGCCCGGCGCTGCGGCCGTTGGCCCTCACGCTTGCCTTATTCCGTTCGTCCTGAG
>CAYJMW010000106.1:0-11249 GCA_964371235.1 uncultured Polaromonas sp. | reverse complement strand
CCCTGCACAGTAAATTTATGACGCCAGGTGTCGCAAAGTCATTGACACGTTCCGGCCCCTGGCGACCGTTATGGTTGCCGATTCGCCCAGCAGCGCTGCGCGCGTCGACGACGCTTTGCTCGTCCAGGGCCCAAACTCGTAGCCGGCAATGCCTTGTTTGAAATGATCGTGCCCTTGCTGCGTCAGCACTGGTCGCCCCAACAAATTGCAGCCCCCCTGGCTAAACTGCACCCCAATGAGGCCGCCAAACGCGCCTCACACGAAACCATCTACAACGTTATCTACGCCCACCCCAAAGGAGAGTTGCGCCGCGAGCTCATTGGCTGCCTGCGCATGGCGCGCGCCAAACGCTGGCCACGCTCCAAGGGGGAGGACAGACGCGGCCAGATTGCAGATCTTTTGAGCATTCATGTGCGCCCGCCCGAGGTCGATGACAGACAGTTCCCTGGCCACTGGGAAGGTGACTTGATCAAGGGCAAGCTCAATGCCAGCGCGGTGGGCACGCTGGTGGAGCGCAGTACGCGCTTGCTGATGCTGGTCAAACTTCCCCACCCCAATCCGGCCAGCGCGGCTCACGTCTTGCAGGCATTTACTGACAAGCTCGTTGGCATTGCCCAACCGATGCGCAAGACCTTGACCTACGACAGGGGCAAGGAGATGGCCTATCACCAACAGCTTGCGCTAGCCACGGCTATAGCGGTGTATTTCTGTGACCCTCACAGTCCATGGCAACGCGGCACCAACGAGAACACCAATGGGCTGGTGCGTCAGTATTTACCCAAGGGCACCGACCTCTCAGGTTTCAGCCAGGAGCAGCTTGATGCGATTGCCGATGAAATGAACGCCCGTCCGCGCAAAACCCTGAACTGGGCTACGCCCTTTGAGGTCTACAGCCAGTGGCTTGCCCGCCTTGAACAAGACCCCAACGCTATCCAATAAACTAACCCCCGTGTTGCACTTCTATTTGAGACCGCCCCATATGGAACAGGCGTTAACCGCTATTAATTTGGTAGCGAGTGACGCGGGGCGATCACATGCCAGATGACACCCGAAAAAAAGCCTGTCGTCCCCACGTTTTTGGGGCGAGCTTGCAGGCTCAGGGTCGGCGCTGGGGCAGCGCCGTTGCAAGCGGTAGCGAAGACTGAAGGTTGTGTTAATGAAGGCATGGTGCGTTGATCCATTAAACAATCTGGCCGCTCTGCTTCGAAAAGTGGCCACTTGTTATGGCGCTCTATTTCGAGACTTGGAGTCAGGACGGGAAATGTCGATGCGTCTGTGGATAAACGGCATAACTACTTGCAGGAGAGAGGGAAATTTGCCAGGCACCCAGCCGCCGTGTCTGGCAGCGGTTTTCAAACGTTCGCGGCCGGTAATTTTCTGAACAGGGTTCATGCGGCAGGGGCAAAAGCCTGCTGCTAAAGTCGGGTCATGCCGTTCATTACCCATCTGCCAGGAAGCCGTGCGCTGGTACTCGACTCGCCTCACAGCGGAACCATTTATCCGCTGGATTTTTTGCCTGCGTGTGAGATGACTGCACTGCGCAGCGCCGAAGACACGCATGTCGAAAAGCTCTACGATTTTGCGCCCGCCCTGGGCGTGCACTGGATTGAAGCGCACTTTCCCCGCAGCTATCTTGACGCCAACCGCAATACCACCGAAATTGACGTTTCCCTGTTCGACGCGCCTTGGCCGGACCCGGTGGAAACGGACCCGAAAACACTTTCCAAGGTTCGCCTTGGCAAGGGGTTGATCTGGCGCACCACCGACGAAGGCGTGACCATTTATGATCGCAAACTGAGCGTGGCCGAGGTGCAGGCACGCATTGAGCAGTGCTGGAAGCCCTACCACGCTGCGGTGGCGCAAGCCATTGACGCAGCGCGCTACGCGCACGGCTACAGCATCCATGTCAACTGCCATTCGATGCCTGCCATCGCGTCCATCAGCGCCACCGATTTTCCGGGCGAGGCGCACCCGGACTTTGTGGTCGGCGACCGCGAGGACACAACCGCCAGCGCGGCTTTGTCCCGGCTGGTGCGCGCGCATCTGGTCGCAAGAGGCTACAGCGTGTCCTACAACCACCCCTACAAGGGCGTGGAGCTGGTGCGCCGCTATGGCAACCCGGCGCAGCACCGGCACAGCCTGCAGCTGGAGATCAACCGCAAGCTGTATATGAACGAAGACACCCTGGAACTCACGCCGGGTTTTGAGCCCCTCAAGGCTACCTTGCGCTCACTGGTCGATCTGCTGCTGAAGACTGATCCGCGCGTGCTCTGAATATCTGCGTCCACTGGTGCCCACGCCCATATGATTACTTTCTTCAACGACAGCCACCAGGCGCACGCCCCCGCGTTCGAATTTTTCAGGGGAGAACGCGTGCCATGTTTCGAAACCCCGGCACGCGCGGAGTATGTCAAAGAGCAACTGAGCGCGCGCGGCCATGTTCTGCGCGCGCCGCAAACCGACAGCCGCGCGCTGCTTTTTAGGGTGCATGCGCCGCGCTACCTCGCGTTTCTGGAAAACGCCTGGTGCGACTGGTGCGCGCTGGAGCCTGGCAACGGGCAGCGCCAGCCCTTTCCTTCGGTCTGGCCGGTTCGCACGCTGCGCAGCGACGTGGAACCGGTGAATTTCATCGCCCGGCTCGGGCTGTATTCCATGGACAACGGTTCGCCGCTGTCGGCGGGAACCTGGCTGGCCGCCAAGGCGGGCGCCGATGCTGCCGCCAGCGCTTCCGCTTTGCTGGCGAGTGGCAGCGGCCATGAGCGCGCAGCGTTTTGCTGCAGTCGCCCGCCCGGCCATCATGCCGGCGCCGACTTCATGGGCGGCTACTGCTTTCTGAACAACGCGGCAGTGGCAGCCCAGGCCTTGCGCGATGGCGGTGCCGCCCGGGTGGCCGTGCTTGATGTGGATTACCACCACGGCAACGGCACGCAAAGCATTTTTTATGAACGGGCCGACGTGCTGTTTGTCAGCCTGCATGGGGACCCACTCACTGAATATCCGTTCTACCTCGGACACGCTGACGAGACCGGCGCCGGCGCGGGTGCGGGCTTTAACCTGAATCTGCCGCTGCCCGCCGGTTGCACCGCCGCGCGCTGGTTTGAAGCGCTTGAGCAGGCTTGCCGCTGCATTGGCGCTTGCGGCTGCGAGGCACTGGTGGTTTCGCTCGGGCTGGACACCTTCGCTGAAGACCCGATCTCTACCTTTGCGCTGCAGGCCAGCGATTTCAGCCGCCTGGGGGAACGTCTGGGCGCGCTCGGTCTGCCGACCGTGTTTGTGATGGAGGGCGGTTATGCCGCGGCGGCGCTCGGCAGCAATGCCGTCAATGTGATTGATGGGTTTGAGGGGATATGAATGGAGCAGCTTGATTGCGTGGTGATTGGCGCAGGGGTGGTGGGGCTGGCGGTGGCGCGCGCCCTGGCCCTGCGGGGCAGGGAGGTGGTGGTGCTGGAGGCGGCCAGCGCCATCGGGACCGGCACCAGTTCGCGCAACAGTGAAGTCATTCATGCCGGCATTTACTACCCGCAGGGTTCGCTCAAGGCCAGTCTGTGTGTTCAGGGCAAGGAACGGCTGTACAACTACTGCGCCGCGCGTGGTATTGGCCATCGACGTTGCGGCAAGCTGATTGTGGCCACCAGCGACGCGCAGGTGGCGCAATTGCAAGGCGTTATCGACAAGGCGGCGGCCAATGGCGTGCAGGATCTGACGCTGCTCACGCGCGTGCAGGCCAGGGCGCTGGAGCCGCAACTTCAATGCGTGGCGGCAGTGCATTCGCCCAGCACAGGCATTGTCGATAGCCATGCCCTGATGCTGGCGCTGCAAGGCGATCTGGAAAATGCTGGCGGTGTTGTAGTGCTAAATACGCCACTGACCCAGGCAGAATGTACGAATGCGGCTATTATTTTGGTAGCGAAAGACGGCACCGAAATGGAAGCCAAAACCGTGGTCAATGCAGCGGGCCTGCAGGCCCAGGCGCTGGCTCGGCGTTTTGCGGGGCTCGCGGCGCATTTTGTTCCGCCCAGTTACTATGCCAAGGGAAACTACTTCACTCTTGCTGGGCGCTCACCGTTCGAGCGATTGATTTATCCGCTGCCTGAGGCCGCTGGCCTGGGCGTTCATCTCACGATGGATCTGGGCGGGCAGGCCAGGTTTGGCCCTGATGTGCAGTGGGTCAGCGCTCCTGAAGATCTGGTGGTGGACCCGGCGCGCGGCGATGCGTTTTACGCGGAGGTGCGAAAGTATTGGCCCGCGCTGAAGGACGGCGCCCTGACGCCGGGCTACGCCGGCATTCGCCCCAAACTCCAGGCGCCGGGCGAGCCAGCCCGCGACTTTCTGATTCAGGGCCCCGCCGGGCATGGCGTGGCCGGGCTGGTCAATCTTTTTGGTATTGAATCGCCGGGCCTGACCAGCGCGCTGGCGATCGGCGAGTACGTCTGCCGACTGCTTTGAAAACCGCTTATTGCGCGGTCCAGCCGCCGTCCATGTTCCAGGCGACGCCGCGCACATTGTTGCCCGCGGACGAGCAGAAAAACACGGCGAGCGCACCGAGTTCTTCAGGCGTGGTGAACTGCAGCGAGGGCTCTTTTTCACCCAGCAGTTGCTGCTTGGCCGCATCATCGGAGATGCCCTCCGCCGCAGCCCTGGCAACCACCTGTTTTTGCACCAGCGGCGTCAGGACCCAGCCGGGGCAGATGGCGTTGCAGGTCACGCCAGTGGTGGCGTTTTCAAGGGCGGTCACTTTGGTCAGGCCGACAATGCCGTGCTTGGCGGCCACGTAAGCTGATTTTTCAGCGGACGCCACCAGGCCATGAACCGAGGCAACATTGATGATGCGGCCCCAGCCTTTGCCCTTGTTGGCCGCTTGCATGGCCGGCAGCGCCAGGCGGGTCGCATGAAAGGCGCTGCTCAGGTTGATGGCAATCACGGCATCCCATTTTTCAACCGGGAAGTTTTCGATTTTGGCGACATGCTGAATGCCTGCGTTATTGACCAGAATATCGACCCGGCCAAACTGCGCCGCTGCAAACTTCATCATGTCTTCAATCTCGGCCGGTTTGCTCATGTCAGCGCCGTGGTAAGCCACCTTGACGCCCAGCGCTGCAATCTCGGCCTTCGGGCCGTCCACATCACCAAAGCCATTAAGGACGATGTTGGCACCCTGGGCCGCCAGGGCCTTGGCGATACCCAGACCGATCCCGCTGGTGGAGCCTGTGACGAGCGCTGTCTTACCTTTGAGCATGATGATTCTCCATATGATTTACGATGCTTTTAGCGCACGTCGAACAGTGCACCTCGAAAAAATTCAAAAATCATTATCAACCCTGAGCCGCGGATTGCCTGCACCATGATTGAACCTGCCCTGTACCACGTCAATTGCCCCGATGCCGCAGACGGCCATCGCATGGCCTATTGGCAATGGGGTCGGCCTGACGCCAGCCATGTCGTCGTTTGTGCGCATGGCCTGTCCCGCCAGGGGCGTGATTTTGATGTGTTGGCGCAGGCCTTGTGCGAGCAGGGCGCGGCGCAGCCTGGCGGCATTCGTGTGATTTGTCCTGACGTGGCAGGCCGGGGCGAAAGTGACTGGCTGAAGGACCCCATGGACTATCAGGTGCCGGGCTATGCAGCCGACATGCTGGTGTTGCTGGCCCATCTGCACGCCCAGTCGCCCATCATCACGCTGGACTGGGTTGGCACCAGCATGGGCGGGCTGATTGGCATGGCGCTGTGCGGTCAGCCTGATCTGCCCATGGCGGTGCCTGTGCGCCGACTGGTGCTCAATGACGTCGGGCCCGTCATACAGTGGCAGGCGATTGAGCGGATTGGTGCGTACCTCGGACAGCCGCAGTATTTCAACGGCCTTCAGGAAGCCGCCGATGCCATGTGTGCGGTTTCCGGGAGCTTCGGCCCCCACACCCCGGAGCAATGGCTGGCGTTGTCGCGCCCCATGGTCAGGCCGGTGTCAGCCGCCGCCGACAGTCGGCTGCGCCTGCATTACGACCCGGCAATCGCGCTGCCTTTCGCGCAGGTGACTGAAGAAACCGCGAAGCAGGGCGGGGCGCTGCTCTGGCAGCTTTATGACCAGATCAAAGCGGGGACGCTCCTGCTTCGCGGCGCGCAGTCGGATTTGCTGAGCCGCCAGACGGCTGACGCCATGACGCAGCGCGGCCCGCGCGCCCGGCTGGTTGAGTTTGCGGGGGTCGGGCATGCGCCGACGCTGATTGCGAAAGATCAGGTCGCGGCGGTGACGGGGTTTTTGCTGGGCTGACACCTGCCATTGATTGAATTCTCATGAAAAAAAATCATTCATCCGGGCTGGATGGCCCGGCCGCATTCCAGGGTGCCAATGCCTCCATCATGGCCGCTACGGCCGACAGCCTGCCGACGCAGCCGCATGCTCTGGCGCGAGCGCGCGCTTTCGCGGAGCCGCTGATCGCCAGCGAAACCCTGGACACCGGAGAAAATATTCTGGCGCATGCCGATGCCGTGGCGGCGATCCTGAAATCGGTTGGCGGCTCCGAGGCGATGCAGGCGGCCACCTTCCTGGTCTATGCCTGCCAGCACCTGAACAAACCACAGGAAGTCATCGCCAAGGCCTTCGGCGCCAACTATGCCGCGCTGGCCATGGAAACCACCAAACTGGTGCAGGTGCAGCGCCAGGCACGCAGCGCGAACGCCAAGGCGCAACTGCTCGATGATCCCGCGGCCCAGACCGAGAATGTGCGCAAAATGCTGCTGGCGTTTTCTCGCGATTTGCGGGTGGTCATGCTGCGGCTGGCGTCGCGCCTGCAAACCTTGCGCCACTATGCCGCGAGCAAGCAGGAAGCACCGCCAGCGCTGGCGCACGAGTCGCTGCATGTTTTCGCGCCGCTGGCCAACCGCCTTGGGATAGGGCAGATCAAGTGGGAAATGGAAGACCTGGCCTTTCGTTTTCTGGAGCCGGACACCTACCGGAAAACAGCCCGCCTGCTCGACGAGAAACGCGTTGAGCGCGAGAACTTCATGGCCGCGCTGCGTGCGCAACTCGAGCGTGAGCTGAACCAGAACGGTATTGCCGCGCTGGTGCAAGGCAGGCCCAAACACATTTACAGCATCGTCAAGAAAATGCGCGGCAAGTCGCTCGATTTTGCGCAGGTGTTTGACATTCGTGCCTTGCGCGTTATTGCCGCCGATGTGAACGGCTGTTATGCGGCGCTCGGGTTTGTTCATTCGCGTTTCAAACCGGTAGCGGGCGAGTTCGACGACTACATCGCCAAACCCAAAACCAATGGTTACCAGTCCCTGCACACCGTGGTGCGCGACGAAGCGGGGCGTGCGTTTGAAATCCAGATCCGCACCCAGGCCATGCACGACCATGCGGAAAACGGCGTGGCGGCGCACTGGGCCTACAAGGAGGCGGGCGCCAAGGGCTACGCCGGGGTGTCGGCCAGCAGCGAGTACGACGCCAAGATTGCCGTGCTGCGGCAACTGCTGGCATGGGAGCGTGACCTGTCGGGCCCGGCCGCGCAGCGCGCGCGCGATGCCAATCAAGGTTTGTTTGAAGACCGCATTTATGTGCTCACGCCCGAGGCTGCGGTTGTGGAGTTGCCCCAGGGCGCCACGGCAGTGGACTTTGCCTACAGTGTGCACACCAATCTGGGGCACCGCTGCCGCGGCGTTCGTATTGATGGCGCCATGGTGCCGCTCAACACAGCGCTGCAAAACGGCCAGACCGTGGAAGTGATCACCGTCAGGGAGGGCGGGCCATCGCGCGACTGGCTCAACCCCGAGCTGGGTTTTCTGGTCAGCCACCGTGCCAAATCGAAAGTGCGTGCCTGGTTCAATGCCTTGGCCATGGAGAAAACCGTGGCCAAGGGGCGGGAAGCGGTTGAAAAACTGCTCCAGCGCGAAGGCAAGACCGCCATGAAGCTCGACGCCCTGGCGCTTCAACTCGGTTTCAAGGCGGCGGACGAGCTGTTTGAAGTGGTGGGGAAAGACGAGTTGTCCCTTCGCACCATTGAAAACATGCTCAGACCCCAGGAGTCGGTGCCGTCAGCCGACGACTACGCCCTGACCAAAAAAGCACGCCAGCCAGACAAGGCCGGCCAGGCCGGCAAGGGCAGCAAGGGCAATGTGCTGGTCGTTGGTATTGACTCGCTGCTGACCCAACTGGCAAGGTGCTGCAAACCCGCGCCGCCGGATGCGATTCTTGGTTTTGTGACCCGGGGCAAGGGCGTGAGTATCCATCGCAGCGACTGCAGCAATTTTCGCAACATGGCCAGTGGCAGCCCGGACCGCGTGATTGAGGTGGCGTGGAATTCACCTGAAACGCCGGATGGCGCGATGTATCCGGTCGATGTGGCCGTCGAAGCGGCCGACCGGCAGGGTTTGCTGCGCGATATTTCCGAGGTGTTTGCCAAGGAAAAAGTCAATGTGATCGGTGTGCAGACGCAATCAGTCAAGGACAACCGCGGCGGCACGGCGTGGATGACCTTCACCGTCGAGGTTGCGCAGTCGGGCCGGCTCAATCAGGTGCTGGGCATCGTGGCCGAGGTGCCTGGCGTGCGGTCGGCACGACGGCGCTGACGCCGATGGGTCTGTTGATGCGCTTATTTTGGAAAATTGTTCTTGTCGGGGCATGGACGGCGTTTCACCCTGCTACAATTGCGCCTTCGAACAGTCCTTAGGCGCGTAGCTCAGCTGGTTAGAGCACCACCTTGACATGGTGGGGGTCGTTGGTTCGAGTCCAATCGCGCCTACCAATTCCTTTGTTACGGTTTTCTCTTCAGAATGCTGCCTACCTGTGGCGCAGAACATTCTCACAGGGTAAACCAAGGGGATTGAGGCCCTTCAAGCTTCCTAGAATGTAGCAAACCCTGGCACGCCAAACATGGCGTAGCCAAGCAGGCCGTCATTCAGAGGAACCATCCGTGCAAAAAAGTAAAACCATCAGCCCAAAATCCGGCATCGCGCCTTCTCAGGGCAACGCCTCCGGGGACGGTCCTTCAGCCGCTCAAGACGGCGATCCGGCTGCCGGCAAGCGCGCAGCAATGCGCATCATCAAGAAATATCCCAACCGGCGTCTTTACGACACCGAGACCTCTGCCTACATCACGCTCACCGATGTTCGGCAGTTGGTCATGGACAGCGCCCAGTTCGTGGTGCGCGATGCCAAGACCGGCGAAGACCTGACGCGCAGCATATTGCTGCAGATCATTCTTGAGGAAGAGACTGGCGGAGCGCCCATGTTCACGGAGGCGGTGCTGGCCAACATCATCCGTTTTTACGGCAACGCGATGCAGGGCTTCATGGGAACCTACCTTGAAAAAAATGTCCAGGCCTTCATGGATTTGCAGGTCAAGATGGCGGAGCAAAGCAAAGGCTTGAGCCCCGAAATGTGGGCCCAGTTCATGAATGCGAAATCCCCCATGATGCAGGGCATGATGGGCAGCTATGTTGAACAGTCGAAAAGTGTCTTTACGCAGATGCAGGAGCAGATGCAAAAACAAAGCGAGCAGATGCTGTCGGCTTTTGGGCTGAAGCGATGAAGCCATGCGCCGCGAATGTGTTGCCCTGCCCGCTCTGAGACAATAGCGGCCATGAGCGAAGTTCTATCCCCGATACCCATTTCCCCTGCGTCGCCCCCAAGTGTCAAGCCCGCCCCGCGCGTCGGTTTTGTCAGCCTGGGTTGCGCCAAGGCACTGACTGATTCCGAGTTGATCCTCACGCGCCTGAGCGCCGAGGGCTACCAGACTTCCAAAACGTTTGAGGGCGCGGATCTGGTGATCGTCAATACGTGCGGCTTCATTGACGATGCCATCAAGGAAAGCCTGGACACCATCGGCGAAGCACTGGTTGAAAACGGCAGGGTCATCGTCACTGGCTGTCTGGGTGCCAAGGCGGGTGAGGGCGGCGGCAACCTGGTGCGCCAGATGCACCCCAGTGTGCTGGCCGTGACCGGCCCGCACGCCGCCCAAGAGGTCATGGATGCGGTGCATTTGAACCTGCCCAAGCCGCATGATCCATTTATTGACCTGGTGCCCAATTCATTTGGCATTGCCGGCATCAAACTTACACCCCGGCACTATGCCTATTTGAAAATCAGCGAGGGCTGCAACCACCGCTGCACCTTCTGCATCATTCCGTCCATGCGTGGTGATCTGGTGTCGCGGCCGATTGGCGATGTGCTGAACGAAGCGCGCGCCTTGTTTGAGGGCGGCGTGAAGGAATTGCTGGTGATCAGCCAGGACACCTCGGCCTATGGCGTGGATGTGAAATACCGAACCGGCTTTTGGGACGGCAGGCCGGTCAAGACCCGGATGCTGGAACTGGTCCAGGCACTCGGTGATATTGCCGAGCCTTACGGTGCGTGGGTTCGCCTGCACTACGTGTATCCGTATCCGGGCGTGGACGATGTGCTGCCTCTGATGGCCACGGTCAAAGTGTTGCCGTATCTGGACGTGCCGTTGCAGCACAGCCACCCGGATGTGCTCAAACGCATGAAGCGGCCGGCCAGCGGGGAGAAAAACCTGGAGCGCATCGCGCGCTGGCGCGAGCTCTGCCCCCAGATTGTCATTCGCAGCACCTTCATTGCCGGCTTCCCTGGCGAGACTGAAGCCGAATTCGAGCACCTGCTTGATTTCATGCGAGAGGCCAAAATTGACCGCGCGGGTTGCTTTGCCTACAGCGCTGTGGCGGGAGCCGCCGCCAACGACATTCCCGGCATGCTGCCGCTGCAGGTGCGCGAGGAGCGGCGCGCGCGCTTCATGGCGGTCGCAGAAGCGGTCTCAAGCCAGAAGCTGCGCCAGCGCGTGGGCGCCACCATGCAGGTGCTGGTCGATTCGGCGCCGGCGCTGGGCCGAAGGGGGGGCGCCGGCCGTTCGTATGCCGACGCGCCCGAGATCGATGGCATGGTCAAATTGCTGCCGCCCGAGAAATTCAGCAAGACGCTGACGGTGGGTGAATTCACCCGGGCCCGCATTGTGGGAACCCAGGGGCACGACCTGGTGGCGCTGCCCATTTGATGGCAGGCACAAAAAAGCCACCGGCTTGCAGTGGCTTTTTGTCTTGACTGCAGTGAACCAACAGTCCGCTCAAATTTTGGTGCCCGGGAGAGAACTCGAATCTCCACATCTTGCGATACACGGACCTGAACCGTGCGCGTCTACCAATTCCGCCACCCGGGCACAGCGGGCAGTGTACCATTACATTGGCGTTTGGACGGTGCGGGCAGCCAAAAAATTTTTAAAATTCATCCCGAAATCAGGTTCGCCAAA
>CAYJMW010000105.1:0-11273 GCA_964371235.1 uncultured Polaromonas sp. | reverse complement strand
CCGCTGATCTGGTCCGACGAGTTGTCGTCAATCCTCTTTTTGTGGCTGGCGATGCTTGGCGCGGTGGTCGCGTTCCAGCGTGGCGAGCACATGCGGATGACCGCGCTGGTCAGCAAGGCGGCGCCGACGCGGCGGGCGTTGCTGGAATTGCTGGCGGTCGCCGCGCCGCTCGCATTCCTGTTGCTCGTCGGCTGGCCGGCCTATGAGTACGCGATCGAAGAGGCGGCGATCACGACACCGGCGCTCGGGTTGTCCAACATCTGGCGCGCCGCCGCGCTGCCGGTCGGCATTGCGCTGATGGCGGTGTTTGCCCTGCTGCGCCTGTGGCGCGAGGCCGATCGTCGCCGGATGCTAGCGACGGTCGTGGGGGTTGCGCTGGCGGTTGCGGTATTGCGGTTCGCCGTGCCGCTCTTTGGCGACCTCGGCAACCTCAACCTGATCCTTTTCTTCGTTGTTGGCGTGGCGATCTGCGTCTGCGCCGGAGTGCCGATCGCATTCGCGTTTGGCCTCGCAACCTTCGGCTACCTCGCGCTGACGACGAGTACGCCGCTGATCGTAATGATCGGCCGCATGGACGAGGGCATGTCGCACCTCATCCTGCTTGCGGTTCCGCTGTTTGTCTTCCTCGGATTGTTGATCGAGATGACGGGGATGGCTCGCGCGATGGTTAGTTTTCTCACCAGTCTGCTGGGCCACGTGCGCGGCGGCCTCTCCTATGTGCTGCTGGGCGCGATGTACCTGGTGTCGGGAATCTCGGGCTCGAAGGCTGCCGACATGGCGGCGATCGCGCCGGTGCTGCTACCCGAGATGAAGCGGCGCGGCGCCCACCCGGGCGATCTGGTGGCGCTGCTTGCGGCATCCGGCGCGCAGACCGAGACGATCCCGCCCAGCATCGTGCTGATCACGATCGGCGCGGTCACCGGCGTCTCGATCGCCGCGCTCTTCACCGGCGGCATGCTGCCCGGCGCGGTGCTGGGCGTGATGCTGTGCGCGATCGTCTGGCATCGCTACCGCGGCGAGGACCTGAGCAAAGTCGTGCGCGCCAGTTGGACGCACGTCGGCAAGACGCTGCTGATCGCGGCGCCGGCGATCGCGCTGCCGTTCCTGATCCGCGCGGCGGTGATCGAAGGTGTTGCGACCGCGACCGAGGTGTCGACGATCGGCATCGCCTACAGCATCGTCGCCGGGCTGCTGTTGTACCGGCAGTTCGACTGGCGGCGCCTCAAGCCGATGCTGGTTGACACCGCCTGCCTGTCGGGGGCGATCCTGCTGATCATCGGCACCGCGACCGCGATGGCCTGGGGACTGACGCAGTCGGGCTTCTCGCGCTCGCTGGCCTACGCGATGACGCACCTGCCCGGCGGCGCGGCGAGCTTTATGGCAGCGTCCATTATCGCCTTCATCGTGCTCGGCTCGGTGCTGGAAGGCATCCCGGCGATCGTGCTGTTTGGCCCGCTGCTGTTCCCGATCGCACGGGCGGTAGGCATCCACGAGGTGCACTATGCGATGGTCGCGGTGCTGTCGATGGGGCTGGGGCTTTTTTCGCCGCCGTTCGGCGTCGGCTACTACGCCGCCTGTGTGATCTCGCGCGTCAACCCGGACAAAGGCATGCGGCCCATCGTCGGTTACATGGTGGCGCTATTCATCGGCATCATCATCGTTGCGGCGGTGCCGTGGATTTCGATCGGTTTTCTTTGACGCCTCAAAGTTAGAGCCTAAAGCCACCTCGCGCCATGAACTACGCCAAGTCCGTATCTCATGCAAGTAGTTGCCAAGTTCAAAGTAGTGACGCCACATAACAGTCGGCAGTATTCAACTGAGCGCTGGAGAAAAAATTTGCAGCGCCTCAGTGCTTTTGAGTGATCTTTTTAAAGGATGCAATCATGAAAGTCTGTCTGAAGGGTCACATTTTATTTTTCAATGCGAAGCAAGTCTCGCTCTGGATGATCAGTGTTCTTTGCGTTGTGTCGAGTTATCCCGCCCGGTCAGAGCCAGGGGTAACCGCAACCTCTTTGACGTTCGGCCAATCGATATATCTCACAGGCGGCCTCGCGAGTCTTGGCAATGACCTCAATACTGGGGCCAAACTGTATTTCGATCGCATCAATAGTCAGGGCGGTGTAAATGGCAGAAAGCTTCTTTTGGAAACAATCGACGATGCTTATGACCCGACGAGGGCAAAAGCTAACGCGCTGAAGCTCCTTGATGAGCAAAATGTGTTTGCGCTCTTTCAGTTCGCCGGCACAGGATCGGTTGCGGCCGTCGCCCCCTTAGCCGATCAGCGGCAGACTCCTTTGTGCGCTGCGGTGGCAACGGGTCCGGAACTTCGGGCGCAACGGTTTGACAACGTTTTTTATGTTCGTGCCGGTAACGAGCAAGAAATCAACGTGATCGCACGGCACCTGAGCACCATCGGGCGCAAGCGTATCGGTGTCATGTACCTGGATGCGCCGTATGGTCTTCAGGGCCGGGCGGTGGCGGTAAAAGCCGCTCAACGAAACGGGCTGACTTATGTGGGAGACGATGCCATACCTGCAACTGGCACCGACGAAGAGGCAACAAAAAGAGCGGCTCTATCCATGGCCACAAAAAAGCCAGACGGGATCCTGCTGGTCACTGCCGGGAAGGCGACGGTCGCTGCGGTTCGTGCGCTACGGCGGCAAGGAATACGCAATGACCAGATGTACGCACTCGCCGCTGCATTGTCTGCAGGCGAAATCAAGGCCCTGGATCAGCTTGCACGAGGCTTGGTTGTCTCTCAGGTTATCCCGAACCCGGCAAGCCTCTCGCAGCCAAATACCTTGGCGTTCCGCGCAGCGGTCGTGAAAGCAGGTTTCAAGCCCAATTATGCGTTGCTTGAAGGCTGGATCAATGCCGCCGTATGCGTATCGGCTCTTGAAAAGGCTGGCCCCAAGCCGACTAGGGCGAGTTTCCGAAAAGCGCTTGAGAGTCTGGATGCCGATTTCAGCGGTATGCGCGTGCATTTCGATGGTCGTCGGCGCAACGGCAGTGATTACGTGGAACTGACCTTCGTCAAGGAGGAAGGCGCGTACTCCAAATAGCGTCACGACGATACATTACGCAGTTGAAACAGCTTGAGAGCGCGTTTCTGTAACTCCAAGCGTAATCCCTATCAGCGATCCCAACCCTAACGCTCAAACGAATTTATAGAACTCCCCCAATTTTTGTTGGCCACCCATCAAGGAGACAGTCACCGTGCCTGATATCTCAATTGCTATCATTCTCTTCGCCACGGGAGTCTTGGCTGGCATCAGCAACGCCATCGCAGGTGGTGGTACTTTTTTCACTTTCCCAGCCTTCCTCAGTGCCGGCATTTCGCCGGTTGTCGCCAATGCCTCCAACGCCATCGCGGTGTGGCCTGGTCATGCACTTGCTGTCGTCGGTTACCGTCGGGAGCTACAACACTCCTCCAAGGGCATGTGCACCTCAATCATCCTCGCGTTGCTCGGCGGGATCGTCGGAGCGCTTCTCCTGGTGTATGTTGATAACAAAGCTTTTTCGAAGTTGATCCCGTTTCTCATTTTTTTCGCGACTGTGTTATTTGCTTTCGGGCGCTCGCTGGGTGCATGGCTGAATGCCCGTACTGCCGCATCGGCGCTAGCCAACCCCAGCCTGTTTTCTCGCACGTGCGAGTTCCTTTTTGCCGTTTACGGCGGGTTCTTCGGTGCCGGCCTAGGCATCATGCTGATGGCCGGCCTCCTCATGCTGGGCGTACATAACGTGCAAGAAAATAACGCGCTAAAGAACCTGCTTGCAGCGGTCATCACCAGTGTTGCTGCCATAGTGTTCTCGGTCTCCGGTCTGGTTTCGTGGCCGCACACCGCGATTGCTTTTGTCGGTGCCGTAATTGGCGGTCTGCTTGGTGCCCGGCTTGCGCGTGCTCTGTCGGCTGTATGGCTTCGTCGCATGGTAATCATGGTTGGCCTGGGGCTCAGCGTTCACTATTTCGTTCAGTACTATGTGGTTGGTAGCTCTTAAGAAATTTGAAAAATATCTTTACAAATCAAAGGTCTAAAAAACCAGTTTCTTTGATTCGGAGTCCGGGCAAGGGTCGGTTGGATCGCTAACGAACAGCGTTTTTCTGATGCCGAGGACGCGCGTGTCAGTTATGGCCGGGTCGCGCTGGCCGGCTACCTTGCGGGTTATGAGGGGCGTTTGATGCGCTTGCTCAAAAGCCTGCTGGGCTGCGACCCTGGCACCATGACCATTCAGTCAAGCCCCGTTCGCCCAGAGTTTGGCCTGTCCTGAGCATATCAAAGGGTCGAAAGGTCCTTTTGCAGACCGGCATGGCTTCGACAGGCTCAGCCCGAATGGGGGGTGTGGCGCCGAACGGAACCACATGTGGCTCTAGCGCTGCGGCGTTCGCGATCTGACAAACGCCAGACGCGCCTCGGCCAGCGCCACCCCCAGACCGGCCAGGCAGATCAGGCCGATGCCGACGGCGGTGATCCGGTCCGGCAACTGGGCAAACACCAGCCAGCCCAGCGCGACCGCGGCAACGATTTGCAGGTAGCTGAAGGGCGCCAGCAGGGTGGCCGGGCTTTTTTTGAATGCGGCAATCTGCAGCCAGTGCCCGAGAAAGCCGCTGACCCCGGTGGAGCCCAGCAGCAGCCATTGCCAGGCCGACAGCGCGGGTGTTTCCCAGAACCAGGGCAGGGCCAGCGTCAGCGCGACCGTGCCGAACAGGCCGCCGTAATAATTGGTGGTGAGCGGGTCGTCCCTGGCGACGCTGCGCGTGGCAATCTGGAACAGGGCAAAGGTCAGCGCCGTCAGCAACCCCAGCACCACACCCACCGGGTCCAACTGACTGCCGGGCCGCAGCACGATCAGCATGCCGGCAAACCCGGCCAGCACCCCCAGCCAGCGGTGCAGCCGGTGCGCCTCATGCAGCAGCCACGGCGCCATTGCCATCAGGAACAGCGGCGCCATGAAATTGATCGCCGTGGCTTCTGCCAGCGGCAAGCGGCCCAGCACCGAAAAAAACAGCACGGTGGTGGCAATCATCAGCAAGCCGCGGATCAACTGGCGCGGCAGCGACTGCGTTCTGAAAATCGCCTTGCCGCGCGATGGCAGCACTACGGCCGTCATCAGCGCAATATGCACGGTGTAGCGGAACCACGCCACCATCAGCACCGGCACGCCGGCCAGCACCAGCCATTTGCCCGACGCATCGAGCGTCGAGAGCAGCCACAGGCCGCCGATGTGAAGAAGAATGCCGCTTTTATTCATGCTGCCTGACGGTCACGTTCCTGCGCGGTTCGTATTGTTGTTGGATGCCGTGGCGACGGCCCTCAAGCATAACCAGTGCAGGCATGGCGGGTCTTCGCGCCTGTCCAGTTTTGACGTAAGTTACATACGAAATTGGCCTCTAGCCCATATAAAACGTGCTTGAGTAGCTATCAATACAATAGCAAATTACAAACCGCCAGAGCCCGGGAAGGAGGGCACGCGGTGATCCCGGTCAGGTCAGTTTTTCGCGGACTTTTTCAACCAGGCCTCAAGCTCTTCGGAGCCGCCAATTTTCTTGCCGCCGATAAACACCTGGGGCGTCGTGCCTGCGCCAGCGACCGCCTGCAGCGTGCGGGTGGTGATGCCTTTGCCTAGCGTGATCTCTTCATAATGCAGGCCGGCGGCCTTGAGCAGGGACTTGGCCCTGGCGCAGAACGGGCAGCCCGGTTTGGTGAACAGGGTTATCGCCTCGGGTGCTTTCGCGTTGGGGGCCACGTACTTGAGCATGGTGTCGGCGTCTGACACCTCAAACGGGTCGCCTTCTTTTTCCGGTTCGATGAACATTTTCTTGATGATGCCGTCCTTGACCAGCATCGAATAGCGCCAGGAGCGTTTGCCAAATCCCAGATCGCTTTTGTCAACCAGCAGACCCATGCCTTCGGTGAATTTGCCATTGCCGTCCGGGATCAGGGTGATGTTTTCGGCTTCCTGCGCCTTGCCCCATTCGTTCATCACAAAGGCATCATTGACCGACAGGCAGATGATGTCGTCGATGCCATGGGTCTTGAAGGTGCTGGCGAGTTCATTGAAATGCGGCAGGTGGGCCGATGAGCAGGTCGGCGTGTAGGCGCCAGGCAAAGAGAAAACCACGACGGTCTTGCCATCAAACAGCTCTGAGCTTTTCACGTCAACCCATTTATCATCCTGGCGTGTTTTGAATGTGACATCGGGAACGCGTTGTCCTTCTTTATTGGGCAGCATAAAAGATTCCTTTGGTTTGAAGATTCGCCTTGCGACGGCGAAAGAATGTTATCTTCCCATGCGGCGGTTGCAGTGTCTGTCGGACAAGGACGACAGCGATGTCAGCCATTTTTTCGAGCGTGGTGTTGCACGCGAACTGCCGGAGCCCTCCATGATCTTTGCGCCTGACCTTGCAGCGGTTACCCACGGCATACAACTGGCCGTGGCGCCGGTGTTTCTGCTGACAGCCGTCTCGGGAATGATTGCCGCCGTGGCGGGCCGTCTGGCCCGAATCATCGACCGGGCCCGGCTGCTCGAAAACCGGCTCGAAGCGGGAGGCGTTGAAGAGTCCCGCGCGGGCAAGATGTACGCGGAACTGCGGCAGCTGCGCAGCCGCGGCTGGCTGGTCAACAGTTGTATTGCCTTGCTGACCTTCTGCGCGCTTCTGATCGGCACCACCATTGTTCTGCTGTTCCTGGGCGAGACCAGTGACCTGCCCATCCCCAGAATTGCCACGGTGAGCTTTCTTGCGGGTGTGGCCTGCTTTCTGCTGGCGCTGGTGTGTTTTCTGGCCGAAACGCTGGTGGCCACGCGGCTGCTCAAGTTTGCGCAGGCGCCTGCCGGTTAACACGCTCAGCCCCAAAATAACTTTCAGGAATCAATATGCTGCTTGACGCCGATGACTCCCAACTGGTGCTGGTGGACTACCAGGCCCGCCTGATGCCCACCATTTTTGAAGGCGAACTTGTCGTCGCCAACGCGCTGAGCCTGGCCCGCATGGCCCGTTTACTGAAGGTGCCGGTCTGGGGTACCGTACAAAATCCCGATGGGCTGGGACCCAACGTGCCCGAGCTGCAGGCCGCCATTGAAGCGGCGGGCGGGAAAACGCTGGCAAAGATGCATTTCAATGCCGTGGACGACGGCCTGGGGGACTGGCTGCGCCCGCCGCTGCGCCGGGCGACCACCGGCGCAGCGGGTGGAGGCAATGCCCGCAGCCTGCCCAAACACCTGCAGAAGGCCCCGCCGCCCGAAGAAGAAGGCAGGGGCATCATCGTCGTCGCCGGCTGCGAAGCGCATGTGTGTCTGATGCAGACCGCCCTCGGCCTGCTCGAAGAAGAGTTTGACGTCTGGGTCGTTACCGACGCCTGCAGCTCACGCACCGAGCGCAACCGCGACGCCGCCTTCGACCGCCTGGCCGGCGCGGGCGCGGAACTGGTGACGACCGAAATGGTGGCGTTTGAATGGCTGCGCAGCGCGGAGCATCCGGCGTTCAGGGAAGTGCTGGGGCTGGTGAAGTAGGCAGACTAACTTGTATTCAAGTTACGTCGGAGCTAAAAGTTTGACCTCTCCATCGTGGCCCATTGATGCCGTAAACCGCAACTCGAAAGACGCGCGGCTCGCCTGGGACGGGGAGGTCCCTTTCATTCGTTAACGTGCAATTGCCGTCCCGTGGTAATCTGGTGCCCATGACCCATGTTTCAGTCGCTGACATTCTTGAACTGCCCGTTCAGGAACGGACTCACCTCGTAGAAATGATCTGGGAAAGCATCGCAGCGTTTCCGCAAGCCATCGAAGTTTCACCGGAGCTCAAGTCTGAGCTGGATGCGCGTTTGGCCGACTTCGAGCGCAACCCCGAAGCCGGGTACTCATGGGATCAGGTCAAGGAACAACTGAAAAACGGGTCGTGGCGTACCGCCTGAAATTTTCGGGTCGTGCTGCCCGTGAGGTGGGTGAGGCGTACGAGTGGTAGGAGGCTCAAAGCTAGGGGCTGGGTTCGGAGTTTGAGGTGGCGTTTGAGCTTCAACTAAAACGGCTCGAACAAGTGCCGCTGCTTTATGCAGAAGTTATTCCCGGTGTTCGACGTAGCTTGCTGCCCAGGTTTCCTTACGGTGTTTTCTATGTTGTTCGAAGTGATCTGGTTCACATCCTCGCTGTCATTCACAACGCCCGCAATCCCAAGCGGTGGCAACTAATCACGGAGGATGAATGAGCAACGACATTGAACAGGCGTGCCCACTGTGCGGCGAGCCGGCCACTTACGAGATTTCGGACCGGCCTTACTGCAAGCATTTCACTTGCAGGACGTGCGTGGAGTTCTACATCGATGCGTCAAGCGAAAAGCACATCGCCAGCATGCCCGAAGTGACCAAGTCGGAGACCCGCAGGAAGCTGAGCGACAAGGCTAGGGCCTGCAAAGCTGATCACGTATTTGTGATCCGCGCGCCTCGAAGTGATGAACTCGGAGGAGACGGCCACAGCGTCGCCCGAACAATGATGATCGCCGAGTGCCTCAGTCGTGATCCTGGTCGCGAGTAGCCTCGCCGCAGAACAATTCCAGTGCCTGTTGTTCTATGGGTGTAAGCGCCCGAGACGCATCAAACTCCAACCGTTCGCCCTGCCCCGGCGCAACGTTCGGCCACTGACGTGATACCCAATCTACCCGTTCTCGATAGTCGTCGTCTCGTGCACGCCGTCGTGTCTGACCAACTGCATCGTCAGAACGCCGTGAGACTCGCTGTGCGAGACCCCGGCATTCAGCGTCTTCCCTTCGGGGCCATACGATGTATTCGACTTGGGCACACCTTGTTCTAAATTCATTTGTAACACTCCTAATTCATACTGAACCATGACCTGAGCCAGCGAGATATTCACAAGCTGGAATATCTGAGTTATGCTTTGAATCACATACACACCAATTCATATAAACAGGGGAGGCAATGTCATGACGAATGGCAAGGTGATTGAACTCGTCTCAATCTACTGCCCCGCATGCGGGCACGGGTTTACCCATGAGAGAAAGGCGGCCGGGAAGACACTCGGCGCGGTTGGTGGCGCAATAGCGGGAGCCAAAGTTGGTGCTGGAGTAGGCCTAGTTGGCGGTCCACTCGGTGCAATCGCCGGAACCATCCCTGGCGCTGCTCTCGGTTTATTCTTCGGTGGCAAAGCAGGGCGCTCACTTGCTGACGACCCGAAGTGCCCTAAATGCGCCACAAAGTTTCAGCTACCCAGGAAGACCAGTGTCTAGGCTTTGGACCAGCTACCAAGAGGTTGCCGCATATGCTCGCAGCCGGGCGGTCGCGCTCGGCACGGTGATTGTGGTGCGCAGAGTTAACGGGGGATGGGAACTGCCCTATTACAGCGCCATGTCAAATGGCGTTTTCGGAAGTTCAGACGCAGATGATGACTTCGAGCGGGAAGCTGCCACGTCGTATGCTGAAGACGAAAGTACTGACTGTGGCGATGGAACCTCCGGTCTCTCTTCAAATTGCGGTGAAACGCTGATGGAAGGTTATGCACTATTTAACCGAAATTAGGGGCGTTGTCATTGCGTTGCTACAGGTGGCGAAGGGATCACTGATTGCCGTGTCTGTCTTGATGTTGAGTGTCGGCACAACCTGGGCAGGTACTGTCGAAGATGCAAATATTGCTGCGGCGTACAAACGTCGCGATTACGCAACCGTCTTGAGGACCGTTCAACCGCTTGCGTCGCAAGGGAATGCGATAGCGCAGTTGTACCTTGGCTTGATGTACCAGAAGGGCCAAGGTGTCTCGCAGAATAATTTGGAAGCGCGCAAGTGGTATCAGATTGCAGCCGCACAAGGGAATGTACCGGCTCAGTTCAATCTGGGAAATATGTATGACAGTGGCGATGGCGTCGTTCAGAACTATGCGGAAGCGGTCAAGTGGTATCGCCTCGCCGCAGTGCAGGGGGCTGCGAAAGCTCAGTTCTACCTCGGCGGGATGTACGAGCGCGGGAAGGGCGTTAAACGGGACTACGTAGAAGCCGTGAAGTGGTATCGACTTGCGGCGGCGCAGGGAGACTCGAATGCGCAGTTTCAACTTGGCTGGACGTATCAAGATGGGCGTGGAGTTGCAAAGAGTTTGCCTGAGGCCGTCCAGTGGTATCGGCTTGGTGCTATGCAAGGGAATTCAAAAGCCCAAGGAAATCTCGGCGCGATGTACTACGACGGGCTCGGTGTCCAGCAGAATTATGTTGAGGCTATTAAATGGTATCGACTGGCGGCTGAACAGGGAAATTCGACAGCCCAGGGAAATCTCGGCGCGTTGTACTACAACGGGCGGCTCGTCGCAAAGAATGATGTGCTCGCCTACATGTGGTGCAGTCTTGGCGCCATGTCTGGCGATGCAGATGCGGCTCGGAAGCGAGACCTCGCTGCAAGCAAAATGACGCAGCGGCAAATCGCAGAGGCGCAAAGAATGGCGCGTGAATGTCAGCAGCGCAATTTCAAGAGGTGTGGCTGAGAAAGCGATAGCCGCAACGACATTACGGGGAGATTGGGTTGCGTCTTCTCTTGATCCGATCAAACAAGTCGAAGAGGTTATTGCCAACAGGGAAGGAATCAACATGGGGCTAATCGGCGATTTCAAACAGTCACTTCGGGAGAGTGCGGGTCGAATTCTGTGGGGCCAATTGCAAGACACCATGGTGAAACTTGATAGTCTGGAAGAGGCTATCCGAAATAGGGCCTTATCCGGGTTTCATGACAAGTGCGTGAGATTCGCCCCTTACTTGGACAACATGAGTGTTGATGGAAGAATTGAGACAGCCATCAGATTCCAAAAGGAGGCAAGAAAAACTTTTGATCTAAATATGGCCGAGGGTTATGCACTATGGTTGACCGGCGCGTGGCTGGAAAGCATGAATCGACCGGGCCCGGACGCGGATAAAACTTTTGGCAACCTCAGTCGGCTGTTGAAAGACTTGGGGTGAGCCACCTCTGTCTTGTCCAAATGAATTGTAAAGTGGACCCCTGAGTCAAGACAATTTTGAACTCAGTTTAAGTTGCACTCGATTCCACACACAGCTGGACGGCGCTGCTCCGGTTTTTTGCATTTGGTATCCGTGGTGTTTCTAATCTGCCCAGCGAAACTGCTCGTTAATATTTCATACGGGGACTCCCCCACAAGTGCAAGAAACTAACCGATAGTTTGGCTTTTTGGGATGCACCTGCAGTCGTATATCCGGCATCTTGCTGGTCCGTGCCGATGACCTGCCCCCTCCCAGCCGTACCAACTTAAATTCCAGGAAGTCCGTCAACCAG
>CAYJMW010000104.1:0-11329 GCA_964371235.1 uncultured Polaromonas sp. | reverse complement strand
ACCAGCACCACGTCGCCAAACGACGCCCGCTCCGCCGCCAATTCACCGGGCGCGAGCTGCGGCCCGTAACCAATGGCGTAACCGAGCGCCCCGAACCATTCCAGGGCGGCATCTTCTACGGTGGATTCGTTAAGGCTCATACGTGCATTGCGGTTTTGCGTTTAAACAAGAAATTCTTTGAAAATCAATGACTTATGTGGTCTGGGGTGCGAACTAGCGGTTCCCGATTAAACAAAGATCAGGCCCAGAACGGCACGTAATTCCGGTATCGAGTGGATGTCTGCAAAGGGTCGGCGACCTTGATCTTCCCGGCATCAACAGTCGCGGCAATGATCTGCGAAACCGTAGCCACCTTGTCCTCTGGCAGTTTGAAGCGCTCCCGCAGGCTCTGATTCGTCATCCTTTCGTTCATCACATAACGCAGGCAGCAGTGCTGATAGGTCGCCCGAATGCGGTCGTTGCGGTCCATATCCTCGAAATCCTTGTGCCCAAAGAGCACTACCGACGTGCGCTTTTCCCCCACGCGAAAGTCCGGGGCCGGGAGTTGGAAAGCTTCCGCCGCCTGGATCACCTTGTCCACGCCGCTGCCCTTCTCCTCGCAGATGCCTAGCCGACGCATCAGGTCGGCCAGGCGTTCATTGCGTGACTGGTATTCATCGATGAAGCGGTCCGGCGAGATAAACGGCTTCCCGGGGTTGGATATCTCCATGCGGTCATCGTAAATCTCCACCATCACCGACATGCCGGACTCGGTGAAATCCTGGTGAATCAGCGCGTTGGCGACCAACTCACGCACTGCGATCTCCGGGAACATTTTTACCTCCCGGCGCAGCGCCTGTTCAATGACCTCGTTCGATGGCACCAGTCCGTTGATGAACTCAACCAGTCCCTGAAAACCGACCGCATAACCCTTGGTGCCCGGCTTGTCCGACTTCGTTTTCAGCTTGTTCGTGCCTTCATAAACGATCACCCGCGCCGCCTTGCGGGTTAGCCGGTCAAACTGCGCCAGCTTCTTTGCAAATAGCATTCCACCCAAGTTGGTGATCAACCACCCGCCATCTTCGCGCTGGATGAGCTTCTCGCTCTCGAAGCGTTCCAGCACTCCCGCCCGATTTACCGGGTAAGGCAAGTGCAGCAGGTCAAAATAACTCTGCGTATCCAGCAGTTGCACTACCTTGTCATCGTCGCAGTTTTGCAGGGCAGGTTGGGCAAGCCAGTCTGGCTGGCCTTCGGCAAAGATCGCGCGAAGTCGGTCCTCGCTCATAGGCACCAGTTCCTCGCCCGCCCGCATGAGGTAGGAACCCTCGAAGTCGTAAACCGTGCCCAAAGGACGCCCCGGAATGTGAAACACCAGCACCCGACCATCGGGATGCGCAACCTCTTCGATCTCCACCCGGAAACCCAGCGTTTGAAACATCTTCGCCGCCATGCCCACCGGATCGTTAAACGCCGCCGTTCCCACCACGCGGCGCGGCGGCGCGTCCTCGATGCCCAGCAGCAAATGTCCGCCTCCCTCATTCGCCAGAGCCACGCAGTATTTGTAGAGCTTGCGGTTGTCAAACTGTGTCTTCGCCTCCTTGAATTCCAGACGCTGATGCTCTGAGCGGGCCGCCCGCCAAGAGTCAATTTGTTGAATGGTGGTTGCCATGATCATTTCAAAGTGGATTTCAGAACGAGGGCGGCATCTTCTACGGTGGATTCGTTAAGGCTCATGGTTTCTTGAGTGCGTAACGCCCGGTCTTCTTGCCACCTACTTTTTCAACCAATCCGGCTTCCAGCAGCGGACGAAGCATATCCATGGCGCCCTGGCGGGAGACACTGAGCGTGGCCCAGATTTCAGATGGAGCCAGACTGCGGTGGTCGCGCAGAAGATTGAGCAACTGCTCCTGTTTGGGCCGCAGCACCAGTTTCACCGGTGCGTTCACGCTAAACGTTTGCACCCGCAACCACACACGCTCCAGCGTCTGCCGGAGTCCCTCGGCGCAATACTCCAGCCAGCCGGACAAATCATCGCCCGCCTTGCGCACCGCTTCCAGTTCCTTGTAATAGCGCGGTCGATCTTCCCAGTAGTATTCATCGACGGAAAAAATGTGGTGCGTATCAAAGCCGCGCCGGTAGAGCTCCCACAAAGCCAACGCCCGGCCCGTTCGTCCGTTGCCATCGGCAAATGGATGGATAGACTCAAACCGGTAGTGCAGTATGGCTGAGCTCAAAACTGGCGAGAGTTTCACCGATTCCTTGTTCCACCATTCGAGCAATTCGAACATCAGACCGGATACCTCCTGCGCAGGTGGCGGCGTATAACGGCCCACACGCACGGCAATTGCCCGGTAACGTCCCGCCTCCCCCTGATCCATGACCTCGCCAGCCAGGACGCGGTGCAGTTCAAGAATATGGTCGTGGCCGATACGCTTCACGGCGGCGTGCTTTTCCAGATAGCGAAGACCAGCGAAATAATTGACCACCTCTCGCTTGGCCCGAACACCGGTGGTGGCCAATTCGCGCCCTTCTTCCAGCGCGCGCACTTGCTCCAGCGTGAGGGGATTGCCCTCGATGGCGGTCGAAGCATGGACATTGCGCGAGCGGGTATCCTTTTGCAGCGCCGGAATCCACGTCAATTCGACCGCCGCTCCCAGAATCCGCTCCCGCAACGCCGCGACCGCTTCCACTGTTGAGAGCAGGCTCGGCGTGATGGTGAATTGAGGTTGATAAGACACGCGATAAGTAAACCGTAAGTCAAGTCATGAGTCAAGCTGTTTCAACGGTGGATTCGTTGAGGCTCATGGTTTCTTCCCCTCCAGCCGTTTGATTTCCCTGTCGAAGTCCGAGAGGTAGTCCGCGTCCTGCCGTTGGCGATAGACATCGTATTCACCCTCGGCTTTGAGCTTGGCCTCCAGCGCGCTCACCTTGCCTTTGTCTTGCAGAATCGGGTAGTCGGACAGCTCCAGAAAGCTGTGCAAGAAACCAACCCAATCTGCCATCTTCATGAGCGTGCCGCGCAGCGCCCGGTTCTCTGCCAGATCGAGGTAGGCAGAAACGATGCGGTTCAGTTCCTTCACATGCGCTTCACTCAGGTAGTTCTTTGCCACCGTCAAGTCGGACTTCAGAATCTTGCCGCTTGGTGCCTGCTTCCACGTGGTCAAGCCCATATAAATCTTCGTTGCATCTGCAGAGGTATAGATCAGTTCCGCCGCCGTCTGCCCGGTGATGGCCCAATGCATTTTGTTCTGCACGCTGGCGAAAAACTCCTGCGTCAGCGGCGCGTCGACGCGGTAGTCGATGGAGAGCGCGTAGATGTCCGTGATCTTCTGATAAAACCGTCGCTCGCTGGAGCGGATTTCCCGGATGCGCTCCAGCAGTTCCTCGAAATAATCCTTGCCGAAGCTCTGCTTGCCGCGCTTCAGGCGTTCGTCGTCCATGACGAAGCCCTTGATGATGAATTCGCGCAGTGTCTTCGTCGCCCAGATGCGGAACTGGGTGGCCTGGTAGCTGTTGACCCGGTAGCCGACGGCGATGATGGCATCGAGGTTGTAGTAGCGGGTCTGGTAGTTTTTCCCGTCGGCGGCAGTTGTTTCCAAAATGGAAATAACTGAAGCCTCTACCAATTCCCCGGAGTCGAAGATGTTTTTCAGGTGCTTGTTGATGGCAGGCACTTTGACCCCGAAAAGCTCCGCCAGCGCCTTTTGCGTCAGCCACACCGTCTCGTCTTTCAGAATGACTTCGACTTTCACCGCCCCATCCGGCGCGGTGTAGAGGAGGAATTGGTTTTGCTCGCTCATGGTTTCAGTCGCCTATCAAATCGAACTTGTAAGTAACGCTTAATAGTTGCCCGCGCCCGATCGAATAGCCCTGTTTCCCGAACCATTCGGAGGCGGCGTCTTCGATGATGAATTCGTTGATCGTTTGCATACCTATAGCTGAGGGTTGCGTCCATGTGGAAATGCGGGTCCACAAAATGCGGGCTCAGCAGGTAACCGCCAGCGTCCAGCGTTTCATGGGCCGGGGCGTCCAGCGCGGCGGTGACTTCCGCAATTCGGCCGTTTTGCACGGCGATGCTCATGCCTTGCCGCCCGTCGGGCAAAGTGGCGTTCTTGACAAGCAGGTCGAGCATCAGCGCCACACCTTTAAGTTGCTACAAAATAAGGAGCTACTCAGGCAGTACCCGCGTGGGCTAGAGGCCTATTTCGTTCCATAAATCCGGTCACCCGCGTCGCCCAGGCCGGGCAGGATATAGCCGTGCTCGTTAAGCTGCCGGTCAATGGCCGCGGTGTAGATGGGCACATCGGGGTGGGCTTTTTGCAGGGCGGCGAGGCCTTCGGGGCAGGTCAGCAGGCAGACAAACTTGATGGATTTGGGTTTGAGCTGCTTGATCCGGCTGATGGCGGCAATAGCCGAATTGCCGGTGGCCAGCATGGGATCGACCACCACCACATCGCGCTCCTGCATTTCCTGCGGCATCTTGAAGTAGTACTCGACCGCTTTTAATGTTGCGGGGTCGCGGTACAGGCCGATATGGCCGACGCGGGCGCCCGGAACCACATTGAGCATGCCTTCCAGAATGCCGCTGCCGGCGCGCAGGATGGAGACAAACACCAGCTTCTTGCCGTCAATGACATTGCTGGTCATGGTTTCCAGCGGTGTTTCGATCTCAACCGCCTGAAGCGGCATGTCGCGGGTGACTTCGTAGGCCATCAGGCTGCTCAGCTCGTTGAGCAGGGTGCGAAAGGTGTTGGTGGAGGCGTCTTTGCACCGCATCAGCGTCAGCTTGTGCTGCACCAGCGGGTGGTTGATCAGGTGAACGTTATTCATGAATTGTTTTTCCGGTCAGGCTTATCATCTTTTGCCGCCAAACAGGCTGCCCAGCACGCCCCGAATGATCTCACGCCCCACCGTAGAGCCCATGGTGCGAACGGCGGACCTGGCCATGCTTTGCGCCAGCCCATCGTGCACACCGCCGCGCGGTCCGGTGCGGCCAAACAGCACATCGTTGAGCCCGCCCAGAATGCCGCCCGACGCGCTCTGGCCGGCCGCGCCGCCGCCGGGGGCCTGGGCCGCTTCGCTGGCTGCGGCAGCGGCACGCACTTGCAGTTTTTCGTACGCCGAGTCGCGGTCCACTTCCTTTTCATAGACACCGGCCACCAGCGAGCCTTGTATCAGTTGCTGGCGTTGCTGGGGCGTGATCGGGCCGATCTGGCTGCCCGGCGGCAGCACGTAGGCGCGCTCGGTAACGCTGGGCCGGCCCTTGGCATCGAGAAAACTCACCAGCGCTTCGCCCACCGCCAGCTCGGTAATGGCGGCCTCAATGTCCAGCCCGGGTTTTTGCCGCATGGTTTGCGCCGTGGCCTTGACAGCCTTCTGGTCACGCGGGGTGTAGGCGCGCAGGGCATGCTGCACCCGGTTGCCGAGTTGGGCCAATACCGAATCGGGGATGTCGAGCGGGTTTTGCGTCACAAAATAAACGCCCACGCCCTTGGAGCGAACCAGCCGCACCACCAGTTCAATGCGTTCCAGCAGCACCTTGGGCGCTTCGTTGAACAATAGATGCGCTTCGTCAAAAAAGAACACCAGTTTCGGGCTCTCGGGGTCGCCAATCTCGGGCAATTGCTCGAACAGCTCGGACAGCATCCACAGCAGAAACGTGGCATACAGGCGCGGCGAATTCATCAGCTTGTCGGCGGCCAGGATGTTGACCACGCCCTGGCCATCGACCGTCTGCATGAAGTCGCTGATGTTGAGCATGGGCTCGCCAAAAAATTTCGTCCCGCCCTGGCTTTCGATCTGCATCAGACCGCGCTGGATGGCCCCGACGCTGGCCGCGCTGACGTTGCCGTATTTCATGGTGAACTCGCTGGCGTTGTCGCCCACATACTGCAGCATGGCGCGCAGGTCTTTCAGGTCGAGCAGCAGCATGCCGTTGTCATCGGCAATCTTGAACACCAGGTTGAGCACGCCCTCTTGCGTTTCGTTCAGGCTGAGCATTCGGCCCAGCAGCAGCGGGCCCATGTCGGAAACGGTGGCGCGCACCGGGTGGCCTTGCTCGCCAAACACGTCCCACAGCGTGACCGGGCAGGCTATCGGCGTTGGCGTTTCAATGCCGCGTTCCTTGATGATGCCGGCCATTTTTTCGCCCATGTGGCCCGCCTGGCTGATGCCGGTCAGGTCGCCCTTGACGTCGGCCATGAAGACGGGAACACCGATTTTCGAGAAATTTTCAGCCAATGTTTGCAGCGTGACGGTCTTGCCGGTGCCGGTGGCGCCGGTGATCAGGCCGTGGCGGTTGGCCAGGCCGGGCAGCAGTTCGCACTGGGTGGAGGCGTTCCTGGCGACCAGCAGGGGAGGGATTGAAGATTGAGCCATCGGTTTGTCCGGTAAGTGAAAAAGTAAAATGCAGGTCTGTAGATTAAATCAATTAATCCGTCAAACAAGGGGTTCTGTCGTGGCTGGTCATAGCAAATGGGCGAATATTCAACACCGCAAGGGTCGCCAGGACGACAAACGCGGCAAGGTCTGGACGCGGGTCATCCGCGAAATCATGGTGGCTGCCCGCCTGGGCGGGGGCGACATGGACACCAACCCGCGCTTGCGCCTGGCCGTGGACAAGGCCAAGGCGGCCAACATGCCGGCCGACACCATCAAGCGCAATATCGACAAGGCCACGGGCAGCCTGGAAGGCGTTCACTACGAGGAAATCCGCTACGAAGGCTACGGTTTTGGCGGTGCCGCCATCCTGGTTGACTGCATGACCGACAACAAGGTGCGCACGGTGTCTGAAGTACGCCATGCGTTTGCCAAGCACGGCGGCCACATGGGCGCCGAAGGCTCCGTGGCGTTTCAGTTCAAACACTGCGGGCAAATCATTTTTGCTCCGGGCGCGAACGAGGACAAGGTCATGGAAGTGGCGCTGGAGGCCGGCGCCGACGATGTGATCACGAATGAGGACGGCACGATTGAAGTGCTTACCCCTTATACCAACCTTGAATCCGTCAGGCACGCGCTGGAGGCGGCCGGCCTCAAGCCCGAACTGGCCGAGGTCACCATGCGCGCCGACAACACCATCGAGCTGACGGGTGGCGATGCCCAAAAGATGCAAAAACTGCTCGATGTGCTGGAAGACCTGGACGACACGCAGGAAGTCTTTCACAACGCCGAGATTGCCGAGTAAGCTTGTGACCCAAGCCGGACAAACTCTAAACATGAAAGCTGCTGCATGAAAGTGTTGGTCGTGGGCGCGGGGGGCCGAGAACATGCCTTGGCCTGGAAGCTGGCTCAATCACCCAAACTGCGCGTGGTGTATGTCGCGCCGGGCAACGGCGGCACTGCGCTGGATGCCCGGCTTGAAAATATAAACATTACGGACATCCAGGAGTTGCGGGTATGGGCAGCTACTGAAAAGATAGCACTTACGGTGGTTGGCCCGGAGCAGCCGCTGGCCGCTGGAATTGTTGACGAATTCCGCAGGCATGGCCTGCGCGTGTTCGGCCCGACCCAGGCGGCGGCACAACTGGAAAGCTCCAAGGCTTTTTCAAAGGCTTTCATGAAGCGCCACGGCATTCCAACGGCGGACTACGAAGCCTTTACCGATGCGGCGGCCGCGCATGCCTATGTCGATGAAAAAGGCGCGCCGATTGTCGTCAAGGCTGATGGCCTGGCCGCTGGCAAGGGCGTGGTGGTGGCGATGACGCTGCACGAGGCGCACGAGGCGATTGAGTTCATGCTGACGACAGGGCCGGACCAGAACGTGCTGGGCGTGACACACAACCAGGGCGAGGATGGCACGGCTTTGCCGCGCGTCGTCATTGAAGAATTCCTGCAAGGCGAGGAAGCCAGTTTCATTGTGCTGTGCGACGGGAAAAACGTGCTGCCCCTGGCAACCAGCCAGGACCACAAGCGCCTGCTTGATGGCGACCAGGGCCCGAACACCGGCGGCATGGGGGCCTATTCTCCGGCTCCCGTGGTGACACCCGAGGTGCATGGGCGCGCCATGCGCGAAATCATTCTGCCCACCGTCAAGGGCATGGAAAACGACGGAATCCCTTATACCGGCTTCCTGTACGCCGGCCTGATGATCGACGCGCAAGGCTTGCCCAAAACGCTGGAGTTCAACTGCCGCATGGGCGACCCGGAAACCCAGCCGATCATGATGCGCCTGAAAACCGACTTGTTTGACGTCATGATGGCGGCCACTTCCGGCACCCTCGATCAGATCGAGCTGGAGTGGGACCGCCGACCCGCCCTGGGCGTGGTGATGGCCGCGCACGGCTACCCGCTCGATCCACGCAAGGGCGATGTCATCCATGGCTTGCCCAAAGAGGCTCAAGGTGATGAAGATGCCGTGGTGTTCCATGCGGGAACGCGCCGCCAGGACAGTGCCACCGTCACCGCCGGTGGCCGCGTGCTGTGTGTCACGGCGCTGGGAAGCACGGTCAGGGCGGCTCAGCAACGCGCCTACGAAGTGGTTCACGGGATTCAATTCGAGGGCGCCCAGTACCGCAAGGACATTGGGCATCGGGCCATCAAAACCTGATGGATAAGACCAATCCTTCAAGCGTTCGTGCCTGGTTGCTGGCGCTGCAAGAGCGCATTACCGGCGCCGTTGCCGAACTTGATGGCACGCCGTTTGTCGCGGATACCTGGCAAAAAGAGCCGGGTGAGGTGTTGCAGGGCAACGGCATCACCCTGATTCTGGAGCCCGGCAAGGTGTTTGAGCGCGCCGGCTGCGGCTTTTCGCAGGTGCGGGGCCCGTCGCTGCCGCCCTCCGCCACGCAGCACCGGCCCGAACTCGCGGGCGCGCCTTTTGAGGCCATGGGTGTTTCGCTGGTGTTTCACCCGCGCAACCCCTATGTGCCGACCGTGCACATGAATGTGCGGATGCTGGCGGCAACACCTGCGGCTGGCTCAGGCGAGCCCGTTTGCTGGTTTGGCGGCGGCATGGACCTGACGCCGTACTATGGTTTTTCTGAGGATGCCGTGCATTTTCACCAGGTCTGCAAAGATGCGCTGACGCCATTCGGGAACGACAAATACCCGCGCTTCAAAAAGTGGTGCGACGAATATTTTTACCTCAAGCACCGACAGGAGCCGCGCGGCATAGGCGGGGTGTTTTTCGACGATTTTCAGGAGCTGGGCCTGGCGCAGAGTTTTGCCATGATGCAAAGCGTGGCCGATTCGTTCCTGGCCGCTTATCTGCCGATTGTGGAGCGTCGCAAGAACACGCCTTATGGCGAGCGCGAGCGCGAATTCCAGCTCTACCGGCGCGGCCGTTACGTCGAGTTCAATCTGGTCTGGGACCGCGGCACGCACTTTGGCTTGCAGTCGGGCGGGCGCACGGAGTCGATCCTGATGTCGATGCCGCCGCTGGCGAGCTGGGCTTACCGGCGCCAGGTCGAGGCTGGCTCCCCTGAAGAGCGCTTGTACAAAGAATTTTTGATCGGGCGGGACTGGGTTTGAACACTTCTACTTCTCAGGGGACACAGCGCATCGGCGTATTTGGCGGCGCATTTGATCCGCCGCACAACGCCCACGTTGCCTTGGCGCAGGCGGCGCTGGAGCAGTTTGGCCTGGACACGCTGTACGTCATTCCAACCGGGCAAGCCTGGCACAAGGCCAGGGCGCTGAGCGCGCCGGAGCATCGGCTGGCCATGACGCGGCTGGCGTTTGAAGGCATGCCACGGGTTCGGGTGGATGAGCGTGAACTGCGGCGGGCCGGGCCGAGCTTCACGATTGACACGCTGCAAGCCCTGCAAGGCGAGAATCCTGGCGCCCAGCTCTACCTGCTTCTGGGCGCAGACCAGTTTGCGGCTTTCAGGCAATGGCATCGATGGCAGGAAATTCTCGCTATTGCTATAATTTGTATAGCTGATCGGGCACAATCCACGCTGGCCAAGACCCAATTCGACGCCTATAGCGGGCACAACAACCGCTTTTTCACGGTCAAGCTGCCGCTGATGCCTGTCAGCGCGACCCGGATCCGTCAGTTGATGGCCTCGGGTGTCGCAACCGCTGATGAAGTCGCCAGGCTGGTTCCCGAGCCGGTTGCGCGTTATATTTCAGCTCACCAACTCTACCGTTCCAGTTTATTTCCACCTCATTGAAGCAAAGCACTGAATGACCTCCACCACCGGCAAAACCATCCGCACCACCGACAAGAAAGATGTCCAGAAACTTCAGCGCGCCATCATTGACGGTCTGGAGGACGTCAAGGCGCAGGATATTCAGGTCTTTGACACAGAGCACATCACAGCGCTCTTCGAGCGCGTGATTGTCGCTTCGGGAACCTCCAATCGCCAGACCAAGGCTCTGGCCGCCAGCGTGCGTGATGCCGTGCGCGACGCCGGTTTTGCCAAACCGCGCATTGAAGGTGAAGCCAATGGTGAATGGATCATCGTCGATTGCGGCGCTGCCGTTGCCCACATCATGCAACCGACCATTCGCCAGTACTACCACCTGGAAGAGCTCTGGGGCGACAAACCCGTCAAGCTCAAGCTGGGGGCAGCGGCGCCGCAGGTGAAGATGGCCAAACCTGAAGTGAAAGAAGAGGTCAAGCCGTCAAAACTTCGAGCAGGCACCCGATCCACCAGCAAGTCGGCAAAACCGGCGGCTAAACCCGTCGCCAAAAAAGCCGCAAGGACCGATGACGGCGCCTATGTGGGCAGGGTCGGAAAAACAAATGACTGGACCGCCAAACGCAATGCCGCCGCGCCCGCCACGGCCCCTGTGGCCAAGCCTGCCCGGGCCGCATCAAAGCCGGCGGTGAAGAAGGCGCCAGCAAAAACGCCGATTGTCAAAATTCCCGCTCCCAAGAAAGTGATTGCCAGAAAAGCGGCTGTCACGGCCGGAGCGAAAAAACCCGCTGCGAAGAAAATCACGACGCGGAGCAAATGAAACTGACGATCATCGCCGTAGGCCAGAAGGTGCCGGACTGGGCGCAGACGGCTTACGACGATTACGCCAAGCGCTTCCCTCCCGAGCTCAAGCTTGAGCTCAAGGCCGTCAAAACCGAGCCGCGCTCCTCCAGAACCCTCGATACGCTGTTGGCGGCTGAACGCGCGCGTATCGAGAGCGCCATCACCCGGGGTTGCCACATTGTGGCGCTCGATGAGCACGGCAGCGCCGTGACCACCATGGCACTTGCCGAAAAACTCAAGGGCTGGCAATTGTCTGGCGACGATGTCGCCATCGTGATTGGTGGGCCGGACGGGCTCGATGCCGGATTCAAGCAGTCAGCGCACGAACGCCTGCGCCTGTCAGACCTGACCCTGCCCCACGCCATGGTGCGCGTGCTGCTGATCGAGCAGCTCTACCGCGCCTGGAGCATCAGCATCAACCACCC
>CAYJMW010000103.1:3285-11385 GCA_964371235.1 uncultured Polaromonas sp. | reverse complement strand
TGCATCACTGAATTTAAAGCTTGCACAAAGGGGGCGTCCATGTACGCAATGACGGCCCCGGTTCGTCATCGCGAGCGCAGCGCGGCGATCCATTCACTTGGGGGCCATGGATTGCTTCACTGGCCGTCATTGCGAGGAGCGCAGCGACGCGGCACTCGCAATGACAGCCGGTAGATGGAAAGCCCTTCGCCATGCTCAGCCCAACCCAGCAACGGCAATCTTCAGGTGGCCTGGGAGTTTTGGAATTGATTGGGCGGTACCAACCGCAGCGTGGCGGCTTTCCAGCACCAGCGAAATTGCGTCATTCGGGTGTAGAGGGCCTTGTACAGCAGCGCGCAGACGGCCAAGCCTGTGACCAGGGCCGGAGTATTGGTAGGCCATTGCCGGGCGATCAGGGCGGGCAGCAGCACGGCGCTCCACATGATGGCCCCGGCCAGGGAATTGCGCGCCAGGCGGCTGCCATGGGGCAGCAAGTGGCGCGCGATGCGGCGCTTGACCAGGCTGTGCAGGTGCAGCCGGTCGGGTTTGCCGAAGCTTGTCTTGCGGCGGTGGCGGCGCACGATGCTGAACACCACCTCCATGATGGGCAGGCCGCACACCAGCAAGGGCGCCCAGGCCGAAACCTCGGTGTGGCGGGCCAGCAGCAGCACCGCGATCCAGGCTACTGCAAAGCCCAGGAAGTAGGCTCCGCCGTCACCCAGAAACAGCTTGCCAAACGGCCAGTTGACCAGCAAGAACCCGACCACGGCGCCGGCAAGGAACAGGCAGGTGCGCGCCAGGTCGGTGTCGCCCAGGGACGCGGCCATATAGCCGAAGGTCGTCAGAATAATGACTACGGCACCGGCTGCCAGGCCATTGAAACCGTCGATGATGTTGATCGCGTTGGCCACGCCACCCACGGCAAAGGCAGTAAAGGCAACCGAAATCAGGGTAAATTGCAGCAGCCAGTCGAGCCCGGGCATATTGGCGTCGGTAATGGCTTGGCCGGTAATGGCCCAACCCAGCACGCCGCTGGCCATGGTGGCGAGCAGGCGGGTGAGCACACTGACATGTTTGGTCAGGTCTTCCAGCAGGCCAAAGGCGAAGGCGGGGGCGCTGGCCAGCAGCAGCGGCCCGAGCAGGGCCTGGCGACCGGGATGCGCGAGTGCATAGGCGAGCAGCACGCCCGCGACGACGGCGATGCCGCCAACGCGGGGCGTGGGGAGTGTGTGAAACTTCTGAATGCCCTCATGCGAGTCCATGGAGAAGCGGCCGTGCCAGCGTTGGGTCAGGACCAACAACACGGACACCAGCAGCGACACGACAGCAGCCGCCAGCGCAGGCCGGTAGTCAAAAGAGAAAAGACTTTGAAGCGTGGACATTGAATGAGCTGGCTTTAACTGGTTACACCGTTTACACCGTTGACCCATACGACAGGGGGAACTTTATGGCAGGCCAGCACAGCCTACCACGCCAGAGTTGCGTTGTCTTGACGGGTGACCACCGCCGAATCAGGCACCTGCGTCATTCGCTGGAGCCGGGCCAAAGCTTCCTAAGCCAGGCATGCCGGGGCTTCTGCTCTACCAATGGCGCCACCATGGCCGGGGAAAGATCATCCAGAATGGCTTGCGGACGTTCATTGACCAGCCGCCCTGCCTCGGTCTGGCCCAGCAAGCGCCCGGCTATGGCCAGCCCCTCGGACAGGCACGGAATGCGCCCACCGCTGGAGTGCGCATCGGTGGCCAGAATGTGGGTGTGGCTCTCACCCAGGAACTTCTCGCCCCAGTATTGGGCGCGTGGGCCGAACAGCCCGGTCAGGGCGCCTGCCGTGACCTGCATCCAGGCGCCCTGCTCGATCATCTGCACAAAAACCTGGTAGTGGGTTTCGATCCAGGTCAGCCGTTCCGGGTGCGTGATCACCGGCGTATAGCCCGCCGCCACCAACTGGAACACCGATTCCTGAAACTGCGGCGGCGCTACATGGTGCGAGGGCTCGAGCAGCACGTAGCGCGAACCATTCAGCGTGGGGATGCGCCCCTCGCGCAGCCCGTCCAGCAAGCCGGGCACCAGGTGCACGTCGGCGCCGGTCACCAGCCGCAAGGCAATGCCTCGCGCGTTCAGCTCGGCCTGAAGCGCATCGCGGGCGAGCGCGATGCCCTGCGCATTGTTCATGTACAGGCCAGGATAGATGTGCGGCGTGCAGGCCATGGTGTGAATGCCGTCGGCCACGGCCAGGCGCGCCATTTCGAGCGAGATGTCCAGGCTCTTGGCGCCGTCGTCGATGCCGGGCAGGATGTGGCTGTGCAGGTCTATCACATCTTCTCTTCCAGTTTGAAATTATCAAACATGACCTGCCCGCGCAAGCCGGTCAAAGCCTCGTAGGGCGCAACGGTCTGCAACTGCAGCGAAACAGCCGGGCCGCAGCCTGGCCGGAGTTCGAACTCGATCATGAATGGCCGCCACTCGCCACCCGTGTCTTTCAGGGCAGGCGTGCGCGCCACTTCGCGGCTGCCAGCCACGCAAAGCAAGGCCCAGGTCAGGCCTTCGTTCACGTGCAGGCGGTTAGCCATGAACTGCCCTTGAAAGACATAGCGATTGCCCAGCAACACCAGGTGCTGGCGTACCACTGGCAACGCGACGGGTCTTCCGGTAAAGTCAATTTCCAGCACGCCGCCGTGCCCGCTTGCTGTGACTTGACCAACCAGTGCGCCGGCTTTTGATGGCAGCACGGGCATCACGTCCCAGTCAAAGCCCCCGGCGATGAAACCATGCTCAAAATCGCCGTTGAACACCAATGGCACCGGATGGCCCAGCCAGGCCGTCCATAACGCATGGGCTTCGAGCCACTGGCCATCGGCTTTAAAGCCGCGCAAGAGCCGCTGCACCAATGCCGGGGATACGCCTTGCCGTGGCAGCGCGCGCACCACCAGCGGCATGGCCGCGATCACCGGAACACTGGCCTGTGGCATGGCATTGATGACCGGCTCAAGCCAGCGGCCACCAGGCTTGATCTGCGTCTGCATGGCCACCAAAGCCTGTGGCTGCGGTACCAGCCCGGCCAGCGCCAATGCGGCCCGGCCGTCGCCGCTGTCCTGCACCAGCCGCACCAGCCAGCTCACGGCTTGCGGCCACTGCTGCTGCGCAATTGCCCGCGCCGCCTGCAAGCGCTGCACCCGATAGTCTTGCACGGCCAGTTGGGTCGCGGTGTCCAGCGCGGCGCCCTGGTCGAGTCCGGCCAGCTCGATCCAGGCCTCGGAATCGCCCGGGTTGCGCGCGATGCGCTCCTGCAAAGACTTCGCTTGCGCGGGCACATCATCAGCGGTGCGCGCGCACGATGCCAGTTCGGGCCATTGCCTGAGGGTGCAGGCACGTTCCAGGTTGTAGCCCCAGGCGAGCCAGGCCAGTGCCGATGCCAGGGCGGTAAACGCCACCCAGACTGCCAGGCGAACGCTCATGTGGGACAGGAGGCTATTGACTGCGGTTTTTTGCCGGGTCACGGCCGGGCTCCGCCGGTCGAGAGTTCGGTCATGACCACCTGCCCGCCGCGCTGCGCGAACAGTGCTCTCAAACGCAGTTCGCGCACGGGGGGCGGCCGCCCCTGGTCATGCAGGACCAACTGCACAATTCCGTCCACCACCAGTTGGTCCGCATTGGGATGACTGCGCAGTTGCACCGGCCCCAGTCGCACCGCGCGCGAATCGCCTACCAGGAGATTGTAAGCATTGACCAGACCGGTTGCACCCTCGCTCTGGCGCACGGAGCGGTCCAGACCGCTCAGAAGCTCCTCGCCGCGGCCGCCCTGCATGACCTGAATCAACTGGCTCATGGCAAGCTGGGCATCGGCCAGACTTGGATTTCGGGCAGGCGCACTGATCGGTGGCGTAACCAACGCAACGGCCAACACTGGCTTCGCTGCCTGGGCGACTTGCGCGGCCTGAGCTGCCTTTGCCTTGGCAGCCTGTTCTGCCTGGGCGAGTAACAAAGCCTGCGCCGCTTTGTCTTTGGCAGCCTGTTCTGCCTGTGCAAGCTGCGCGGCCTGAGCGGCCTTTGCCCTGGCAGCCTGTTCGGCCTGGGCGAGTAACAAAGCCTGCGCCACCTTATCTTTGGCAGCCTGAGCTGCCTGTGCTTTGACGGCCTGCTCGGCTTTGGCAAGCTGCACAACCTGCTCTGCCTTCGCCTTGGCAGCCCCCTTGACCTGGGCGACTTGCGCTGATTTTTCCTTGGCAGCGCGCTCTGCCTGGGCAAGCTGCGCTGCCTTATCTTTGGCGGCCCGATCTGACTTTGCCTTGGCGGTTTTGGCTGCCTGGTCCGGGGCCGCAACAGACGCAAGCTCCAGTTGACGAGATTCATTGGAACGAAGTGCCGGCATCGTTTGCATGGGTTCAGGAGCCTGTTCAGATACTTTGGGCGCTGCTTGCGTGGCCTGCGCCAGTTCAGAATCGTCGGTGCTGCTGGTCCATTGCATCAGCGTGAGCACCAGCGCGCCCAAGCCGCCAGCAGCCAGTCCCCAGCCCCATGCAACAGGCCTGTGTTGACGGGATGTACGAGGCAGCACGGCAGCCAGACTGTTCACCGGGATCCAGCGTGGCGCGGCGCTCGCCAATTGCCGCTCGTATTCAGTGCGCTGCACGCGCGAGGCCAGCACGTCATTGGCCTGATTGATGCGCGTGGCGGCATCACGGGGCCATGCATTGGCGCTGCCTGCGAAGTCCGGATGGGTCAGGCGCATGAGAAGGCGGTAATGGTCGCGCAGCGCGTCGTCTTGAAAGTCCGGTGGCAACCCCAGCAGCGTGTAGTGGTCGGCACCCGGCCTGAGCATGGCCATACGCACAAAAAAACAGGCGGCACGCTGCACGCGTGGCGCATCGGCTGGCTCCAGCGTCAACCCCTCTACGGAACGGCCCGCCGCCAGCAACAACACCTGGTGGCTTCGGTCAAACAGCGCACGCGGCTCACGCAGCGTCAAGGGGTAGCGCCCTGGCATCGCCTCGAAGTCAAACAGTGCCTCTATCAGGTGGCGGCGCTCCGCGTTGCTTAACGCGTCTGAAGAGTGCTGGTTCATGGTGCCTGCGCCTGCGTTCAGGCGGGCGCGCCCGCAGGCGCCCGACCGGTCGAGGCCGGCCTGGCCAACCGGTTGTCAGCCGCTCGCGGCGCGTTTGCGGCGCCATAGCCACCGCCGTAGTAGTCGTAATACGAACCGCCGTTGACGCTGACGCTGGTGAGCACCACGCCCAGCGGCATCAGCCCGCCCAGGCGCATGCGGCGCAGAGCGTCGCGGATGCTCGACAGCCGCGTGTCGCCCGCCTTCACCACGAACAAAATGTTTTGCACCTGATTGCCCAGCACAATGGCATCGGCAATGCCCAGAACGGGCGGCGCGTCGATCACGATCTTTTCGAATCCCATGGCTTCGGCGCGGTCCAGCAGTTCGAGCAGGCGCGGGCCCATCAGCAGGTCCACCGGACTGGGCGGGTGCGGGCCAGCGGTCAAAACAGCCAGGTTCGCAATGCCGGTCGCCTGGATCAGCGCCTCGCGCTGCGCGTCGCCCGACAGGTAGCTCGACAGACCCGATTCATTGGAGCGCGCGACCGCCTTGTGCAGCGACGGGTTGCGCAGGTCGGCATCGATCAGCAGCACGCGCTGGCCCAACTGCGCAAAATTGATGGCCAGCGACAATGCCGTGGTGGACTTGCCTTCGCCTTTGACACTGCTGGTCACCATCATCCGGCGAGGAGCGCCTTCGGCAGTGGAAAACTGCAGCGCGGTGCGCATGGAGCGGTAGGCTTCGGCAAACATGCTGCGCGGATCTTCCACCGTCAGCAGCGCCAGATCGGTGCGCTGCGCCAGTTTCCTTTTGACCAGCGGGATGATGCCCAGCAGCGGCAGGCCAAGCTTGGCTTCGATCTCGTTGGCATCCTTTATCGAATCGTCCATCTGCTCGCGCAGGGCAATGAAGCCCGTGCCAAGCATCAGGCCGGCCAGTAGCCCGATGCCGGCGTTCAACATGAAGTTGGGCGAAATGGGAAACAGCGGCGTGGTGGCATCGTCCACCACCGAGATGTTGTTGGACGTGACGCCACTGGTAACGCCCACTTCCTTCATGCGCTGCAGCAGGCCGTCATACAACTGGCGGTTGGTGTCGAGTTCGCGCTTGAGCAGGTTCAGGTCCACGTTCTTGTCTTGCGTGACCAGCACTTCCCTGCGCGTTTCCTGCAGGCGCGCGCGCACCTGCTCCTCCTGTTTCTTCGCTGCTTCGAACTGGCCCTTGATCGATGCCAGCACCGAGGCCACTTCGGCCTTGATGCGCTCATCGAGCTCGCCAATCTGCGCCTTGAGTTGCAGCATTTTTGGAAACTCGGGCTTGTACACCGCCATGTTGCTCAGGTAATCGGCCTCGATTTTGGCCTTTTGTTCCTTGTAGGCCTGCACGGTTTTGCTGTCGAGCACCTGCGACGCGCTTGCGGGGTTGGCGGCCACGGCGTTGTATATTGACTCGGCCTTGAGGCGGTCCTGCTCGACGCGCGACAGGGCCGACGAATACTCGGTGTAGGTCTGGTTGATCACGTTGGTCTTCTCATCCAGCGTCAGCAGCGAGTTGCTCTTGGCGTAGGCGTTGAGTTCGCGCTCGGACTGTTCGAGCTTGACCTTGGTCACCTTGAGCTGGTCTTCCAGAAAAGACTTGGCATAGTCGGACGATTGCGTGCGCCGCTCCATGCTCACGGCAATAAAAGCCTGTGCAATGGCGTTGGCAATGCGTGCGGCCTGTGCGGCGTTGGAGTTTGCCACCTTGACCTTGACCAGGCGCGAATTGCGCACCGGCTCCACCGTTACCGCGTTCATGAAGCGCTGCACCACTGCCTCGCGGCCCAAAAATTCGCGGTCATTCACCGACGGTTTGCCCAAACGGCGGTAGCCGGCCAGGACACTGGCCCACCAGCCGCCTTGGGACGCAGCAACCTCGCTGGCGCCGCCCCGCGCCGCGTCGCCAACGGGTGCGCCCGGCGCGATGCCCGCCACCCGCCCCCGTGCGGGGTCGAGTTGCAGATCGTCGATCACGCGCTCGGCCAGCGAGCGGCTATGCAGCAGCTCGTATTGCGTCTGCAGCGCCAGGAAGTCGCTTTCCTGGGAGGGATCGACGTCCTTGTTGAACTGCACAATCCGCGCCGAGGCCCGGTCAATCTGCAACAGCACCGTGGACTGGTACACCGGCGTGCTGGTCAGCCCATAGACCAGGGCCACCACCATGCATAGCGTCGCGGCCGCCAGCAGCAGCCACTTGTACCTGGCCACTATGCGAAGAACATCCCTGGCGGTGATGGAATCGTCGGCCTCCTCGGCCGACTCGGGGCGCGCCAGGCCGGTCTGAAGCAGGTAGGACTGCTGGCGAAGCTGCAGCGCGGTGGTGACGGGATCGGTGGGTCCGGAAGGCCCGGCGGGGAGGTGGTCAGGAGAGGTCATAGGGAAATAACAGGCGACAAGCGGACCGGCGAGATCTCACATGGTGCGTCAGGATCAGGGTCGGGGAGTGAGAAACGAGAACGGGTTGATCGAATCGAGCACATCGCGGAACAACGAATCGCGCAGTGCCGCGCGCGCCGGGTCGCGCTTGACGACGATGACATCATCGGCCAGTACCGAAGGGTCGGGCAATTCGCCCGCGCGGATATCGTCAAGGTTGTAGGTCTGCGTGGTTTTCTTCCCGTCTTGGGAGACGCGGAACACCATGATCTGGGACAGGTCGGCATAGGCCGCGCCGCCCCCAGCCAGCGCCAGAGCCCGCAGCAGAGTGACCTGCCCTGTCACCGGATATATACCGGGTTTGGCCACCGCGCCCTCGATGGTGATGCGCTGGGTGGTGAACTCGCGGATGAACACCGAGACCTGAGGGTTCTGCAGGTATTTCTCGGCGTATTTACCGGCAATCAGTTCCTCGGCCCGCTGCGCTGAAAGGCCGGCCAGCAGCACGTTGCCTACCAGTGCCAGCGAGACCTGGCCCGATGAATTGACGCGCACGGTGCGCTTGAGATCGGGTACACCGAACACCTCCACGTCGAGCAGGTCGTTGGGGCCAATTCGATAGTCCGCGCCCAGGCTGGCCAGTGTGCCCAGCGGCGCAGTGCG
>CAYJMW010000103.1:0-3185 GCA_964371235.1 uncultured Polaromonas sp. | reverse complement strand
CCAGGATTGGTAGGGCAGCCAATACTGAGCATGCACGGCGAAGTTGAGCCACACAAACAGCACCACCGCATAATACGCCACGACCGCCAGCACCCAGCTACGCCGGCTACGGCCACGGCCCAGCAGATCAGGCAAGCGGGAAAAGACAAAAAGCTGCAGCGGTATCAGATACAGGGCGATTCGATCGACCGCGGTGGACGATTGCCCCATCAGCAGCCAGCCCACGGCAGCCAGCGACAGCAGCGACAGCATCGCCCACAAATTGCGCTCGGCGGGTTGCCAGGCAAAGCGTTTGTGCAGCAGCAGCAACAGCCCGGCGGGAAGCGCATTCATGGCGACGCGCACCGCTGCGCCTTCAGACTGATATTGCGCGTCAATGTAGTTGGTCACCAGCGTTTCCACTTTGTCGGCCAGCAGCAGGTAATAGAGCAAGGCTGTCGCGATGCCCACCCAAAGCGCCGTCCACAACCGACCGCGTGGCGTGGCCAGCACGGCGAGCGGCAGCAGCACGACGGCTGACTTGTGAAATGTGGCCGCCAGCGCCACGCACAGCACAAATTGCACGTTGTTCCTGTTCGCCAAACCCGCCAGGCCCAGCATCGCCAGGCCCAGGGCCACGCCCTGCCGGCTGTAACCCATTGCCACGACAATCACCATATAAGGCACGGCCACGGCCAGCGCCAGCCAGGGGCGGGGCTGCTGACGGCAAAAAGCCGCCAGCCCCACGCTGAACAGCACACCGCAGATCAGATTGACCAGGGCCACGCCACCACCGACCTGCATGGATAACCAGTTGAGCAGGGCGTGGCCGGGGTCGTCATGGGTCAGCATCTCGGACAGCGGGGCGCCCATCATGTTCAGGTAGTTCGCTTCGTAATTGCCCCAGTCGCCACCCACTTCATGCCGCAGCCCTATCAACAGCGCCAGCAACACGCCCGCGAGCAGCCACGACAGTTCCAGTTTCCTGCCTGCCGGGCGCGGCTTGCCAGGCGCGGCCACGCTGGCCCACGCGGGCGCCAGAAACATCAGCCAATAGGTCAGCACGCGCTTTCTCCAACAGCGTCGCGGCGCATGAAGGCACCCAGCAGGCAGGCGGCCAGCATGGCGTTGGCGGGAATGCGCAAGTTGAAGTCAACCCAGGAATGCAGCAGCACCGCCAGCAAACCCAGCGCGCAGCACAGTTGCAACTGCACTGCGCCAAATGCGCGATTGGTTGCGCGCGCCTGTTTCCACAATGAGATACCTTGGCGCACGATCAGCCACGCAGCCAATCCGGCCAGCGCCACGAACAAGGCCCCATATTCGATTAACAGTTCAACATAGTCGTTATGCGCGTGCTCGATGGAAGCACGCAAGCCGGGCGGCTGAAACTGTGGGTAAACGCTGGCAAAAGACCCCGGACCGGCACCTGTCGGCCAGAATGCGAGTGCCGCCTGCCAACTGCTTTCAGTGAGTTTCCATCGGATCGATGCATCCTCGGCCAGACGGCCCGCATCAAACCGCGTCACGAGACCGTTCACACCGACGATCACAATCACCGCCAGCAGCAGCGCCCCGGCGCCCAGTACGTACCAGCGCCGCAATGGCCTGGAAACATTGACGAGAAGCAAAAGCACAGTGAACAGTGCGACCAGCATCGCTGTGGCCGCACCCGCGCGGGAACCCGAGGCCAGCACTGCGGCTACCAGCACGAGCAGCACCAGCGACCACAGCACCGCCGCCACTGGCGAACGCTGGCGCCGCCCCGCGCGCGCGTTGGGCATTGCCTGCCACAGCAAAAATACTGCCAGCGGCAGCGTCATGGCGATGAAATTGGTAAAGTGATTGGCGTTGGCAAAGCTGCCAATGAGCCCGTTGGCAAACTCCGCGCCAAAGTACAGCTCTTTCAACGGCCCAGCTTGCAGCAACCCCCAAACAGCCTGCCCCAGAGCAATCAGCACCAACACCGGCGGCAGCATGCGGAACTGCGCCGGTGTGGCGGTGCGTGCCAGCACAAACGCGGCCACCATCGCAATACCGGCCAGCAGGGAGGTCATGGTGGCGTCTGGCGTGAGCGAGAGCGGCCGCCAGCCCGCGGCAAGCGCGTTCGAATAAATGGCGTGCCCGGGTAGCGCGGCCCACAGCGCGATCGGCAGCGGTGTAAGGAAAAGTAATGCCGACCCTGGTGGCGACAGGATCAAGACCCATTCACCAAGGGACAAGGGGGCTGTGTCCAGGCCTTTGACGGGTGCGTGACGGCCCAAGGCCCACGAGAGCGCCAGCAGCCACAGCACCAGCAGCCCCAGCCATTCGAGCGGAATCAGCGCCACATAACGGTTTCCGCCCCGAATGATGGGCGCCAGTGCCAGGAGCAAAAGCCCGGCACCAAAAGAAACGGGGCCCGAAAGCCCCGTTTGTTTAGCCTGAAGCGGCAACAGCATCAGCTCCCGCTCGAATTTTGGGATTTATTGGCGTCCTGGGATCCAAGCAGCACGATGCCAGCACTGACGCCGAGGAAGACGGGCAAGCCCGGAAGGCCCGAACCGCCACCGGAAGCCACGGTCAAACCGCCCGTCGGCTTAATACTGGCAACGAGGGCCTTGCAGTCGAGCCTGGAATTAATGATTATGGTCTGGTTCGGTGCCAAATTGATGAGGCAACCGTTGTCAAGCCTGATGCTGGCGCGTCCGGTGGACGTGGTCACCAGGCGGGCACCGTCGAAAACCTTGGAATCTTTAACCATGCTCCCCATGGTATTGCCTTGACTTACCGTGACCAATCCCTGGACATCCTGAACCACACCAACTGGCGCGGCTGGCGCTTGGGCAAGAGCCCCGGTGCTTACGCAGGCGGTTAGCAGAATGGCAAATGAGAATTTTTTCATGGGTGTTCCCTTCAAAAAAGACCCATTGGGCCCCGATGCGACCAGTGTACACAGCGCATCACTGCATTGCAAGCTGGAATTGCGCAGGCCATTCGCGGTTAGCGCCACACTCGTCATTGCGAGCGCCCTGTATCTATCCGACACCGCACACGGACCTTGAACCGGCGGCCGTCATCGCGATTGCCGCGTCGCTTCGCTCCTCGCCACGAACCTGCGACCGTCATCGCGAGCGTAGCGCGGCGATCCATCGTCGAAAAAAGCGGGTTCATGGATTGCCGCGCTACGCTCAATGGGATGGACGCCCCCGCCTCTAACCGGCATC
>CAYJMW010000102.1:0-11696 GCA_964371235.1 uncultured Polaromonas sp. | reverse complement strand
ACCCGAAGGGTCAGCCTTTGGCTGAGAAAATTTGGGCTCTGACCCCAAAAAATCGTAGCTGTTGCGGCCGGCCCCCTTGCGTTCCCGCGCCCGGCCCCAGGCGAACTCGATGGCAATCAGCAGGAAAAAAACCGGTGTGGCAAGGACGATGATCTGGCTCGGGCGCATGCCATCATTGTGCCGCCCGCAGCGAGTGCCGGATACTGACGGGAACCCTGAAGCGCCTTCGCTCAGGTCAGCGCGCCGCGCGCATCCACCTTGAAGATGCGCTGCACCACGCCGCTGTGCAGGCCGCCGCTCACGCCAATCATCACGTCGTGCAGGTTCACGGTCGGATCGCAGTGGCCCGGAATCAGCCACAACATGCGGCCCAGGCCAGGCAGGCGCTTGCTGCCAGCGGCGGGCCGCAAGATTCCGTGTTCATCACCGCCGTTGAGATATTCCAGCGCGCTGTCAGCGCTCAAGGCATGCACCAGCGGCATTCCCGAGTCGATGGCGTGGCTCTTGTGGCCGGCATCGCACACGGCGTGGCCGCTGTGGGTGCTGATGACTTGCGTTTTGACAAACAGGGCGTGCTCGAACTGCGGCTGCGCCGGGTCGCGCTCGTTAAGCGCGTAGTCGGCATCCATGAACATGAACGAGCCCGCCTGCAACTCGCCATAAACGCCGCTGGCGGCCTCCAGCACCAGGCAACCGGTGCCGGCCCCGGTGACCAGGCCCACCGCAACGCCCTGGGCTTCGATCAACTGGCGCGTCAGTTGCACCGCGGCTGCCGCCTTGGCGATGGCCTCGCGCCGCTCCTGCGCGCTGCGCAGGTGTTGTGCCTTGCCGTGGTAGGCCTGCAGGCCGGCGAAGCGCAGGGCCGGGTGTTTGCGAAGTTCCAGCACCAGCGTTACCGCGGCGCTGCCGGGCTCGACCCCGCAGCGCCCCTGGCCCACGTCGATTTCAACAAATACGTCTATCACCGTGCCGCCGCCGTTGCGCACGCGCGCTTCGTTCATGGCCTGCGCCAGCCGGATCACGCCTTCGGTGCTGTCCACCGCAATGGCCAACTGGCCGCCGTGCGCCGCCGCCTTTTTGGCTAGCGCCGCCACCCGTGCCAGTTTGCCGGGCGCAATCACCTCGTTGCTGATATACACGTTATAGACCCCGCCGGCCATCATGACTTCGGCCTCGGCGGTTTTTTGCACGCACACGCCCGCCGCGCCGGCCCTGATCTGCATCTTGGCCAGGGTAGCGCTCTTGTGCGTCTTGGCATGCGGGCGCCAGAGGATGTTGTGCTTTTTGGCAAACTCGGCCATGCGAACCAGGTTGCGCTTCATCGCGTCCAGGTCGATCACCAGCGCGGGCGTGTCGATGTCATTGACCGGCCGGTCTATCAGTTCGGACCAACGAGGTGGCAAGGTGCTCATGGGGATGGGGGTCGGGTTGTCAGGATGGTGGATTATTGTGTATTGACGGCATTGCCCGCGTAAGCACTCGTAAGGCGGCTGTCATCCAGCGCTTCATCATCAAGGTGCTGGGTGTCGGCCCAGCCCACCAGTGTGAAGCCCTCGGGAGTCCAGAGCAGGCGGTTGATGGCCGCGTTGCCCAGGGTCCAGGTGCGCGGCGCCTGAATATCGAGCCGGGTGGCGGCGCGGTACAGCACGTCCATCACGCCGCCGTGGCCGACCAGCGCAATCAGCTCGCCGGGGTGCCGGGCGGCCAGACGTTCGGCGGCTGCCACCACCCGACCGCGCAGCGTCAGCAGCGACTCGCCGCCAGGGGGGGCAAATTCAGGGTCGCGCTTGCGCCAGCGCTGCGATTGCTCGGGCAGCAGCGCTTCAATTTCGGCGTAGGTCTTGCCCTCGAACTCGCCAAAACCACGCTCGCGCAGACCTTCCTCGCGGGTCACGGCCACGCCGAGCGCGCGCCCGAGATACTGCGCCGTTTCCCAGGCCCGGGCCAGGTCGCTGGCATAAATGGCGGTGATCGGGTCGTCACTGAGCGCCAGCGCCATCCGCTCGGCCTGCCGGCGGCCGGTATCGTTCAATGGAATATTGAGTTGGCCCTGAATGCGGGTATCGACATTCCAGGTGGTTTCGCCATGGCGTATGGCAATGATGCGGGTCGGTTCAGTCATCGGGCTGATCTCTCTAAGGGCAGAAAGTTAAAGGAAGTGGCCAAGCGTGGCGGCCGCAGCGCCGGGCCGCCCCAAGCAAGGCCAGCCCCCTCGGGGGGCAGAGAGCTACACGCAGTGAGTGAACGTGGGGGCCACATTTTTAGCGGGGGATTTCGACGTTGACCCGGCGCGGGCCCGGGGGTGGCTGGGGGAAGCCGAGCAGTGCCGCCTCCAGCATGGCCGGCAGCACGGCCAGGGTATCGCTCCAGACCCCGTCATGCGCGGCCCGGGTCTCAAACACCAATTCGCCAGAGCTCAGATCACGCATCAAAATGCTCAACTCGCGCTGGTAGTAGGGCTCGGGAAAGCGCATTGGAAATGACAGGCCCAGCGCCGCGCCGCGGCTGCCGCCCTCGAGAAAAACGCCTGACATGGGGAACCCGAAGCCGTCATACCAGCCGCCGCCATAAGGCCAACGCTCCACGATCTGGGTGTTGAGCATCACCTGCACGCTCAGGCGGGCCGTGGCCGGGTTCAGTTCCAGGCCGACCCTGGCCAGGGCGGTGCGTGCGATCGCTTCCACGCGGTCCTGCTGCGCCCCGACCACGTGCTGCGAGGGCAGGCGCTCAAAGCGGTAAGGCGTGCCTGGGCCGGGCGGGGCAGCGCTCCAGCGCGAAAACGCGGTGACATCGCTATCGACCAGCCGCACAGTCGCGCAGCCGGTCATGAAAAATGCCATGATTGCTACCAAAAAAATAGCTGTTAGCGCACGTTTCATAAGGGCTCCAGTGGCATTTTGTCAAGAATCAAGGGAGGGTTGAATGCTGATGGCAGCCCCGGCCGGAAGCGCTGGCGCGCCAAATTCTTCCGCATCAAAGGCCTTGTCGCCCTCGGCGTCGGCAACGCCGGTTGCCTTGATGCCTTTGAAGTCATGGCGCTGGCGGTCCATCAAATGCGAGGGAACGATGTTCTGCAGCGCAGAAAACATGTTTTCCAGCCGGCCCGGGTATTTTTTATCCCATTCGCGCAGCAGATTGCCAACCTGCTTGCGTTGCAGGTTTTCCTGGCTGCCGCAGAGCGTGCAGGGAATGATGGGAAAGCCGCGCACCTGGGCCCAGCGCGTCAGGTCTTTTTCAGTCACATAGGCCATGGGACGGATCACGACGTGTTTGCCATCGTCGCTGACCAGCTTGGGCGGCATGCCCTTGAGCTTGGCGGCAAAAAACATGTTCAGAAAGAAAGTCTGCAGCATGTCGTCACGGTGATGGCCCAGCGCGATCTTGGTGGCGCCGAGTTCACCGGCCACCCGGTACAAAATGCCGCGCCGCAAGCGCGAACACAGCGAGCACAGTGTTTTACCCTCGGGGATGACGCGCTTGACGATGCTGTAGGTGTCCTGGTTTTCGATGTGAAACGGCACGCCCAGCGCGGTCAGATAGTCGGGCAGCACCTGCTCCGGGAAGCCGGGCTGCTTCTGGTCCAGGTTGACGGCGATCAGCTCGAAATGGACGGGCGCGCGTTTTTGCAGCTTGAGCAGGATGTCGAGCATGGCATAACTGTCCTTGCCGCCCGAGACGCACACCATGACCCGGTCGCCTTCTTCAATCATGCTGAAATCGACAATCGCCCGGCCGACTTCGCGGCACAGGCGCTTTTCCAGCTTGTGGTCTTCACGCTCGATCTTCATGGCGTTTTGCACCCGCGCCGGGCTTTGCACCTGCTCGTCTGCCCATAAAGCACTCACAAATATTGCCCCCACGCTTGCGAAATACGCTGCGCTGCCCCCCGAGGGGGCGTTCGCTGCTTGAAGCGGTTCTGCGCGCCGCTCATGTTGGTTACCACTGCCCGGTCTCGACACGAATGGCCACTTCGCAGTCGTCAAAAATTTCGAGTTTTGCAATTTTTACGCGCACACCCAGCACCCCGGGCAGCAGCATCAGCCGGTGCGCCAGCTTTCCGATCAGGCTCTCCAGCAGGTTGGCGTGCTCGGCGGTGCATTCGGCAATGATGATCTGGCGCACCTTGCGATAGTCCAGCACATGGTTGATCTCATCGTCATGCGGCAGCAGCGGCTGCGTGCCCAGATTCAGCTCTGCATCGACCTGGATCGGCTGCGGCGCGGATTTTTCGTGCGCCAAAATGCCCAGGTTCGCATCAAAGCGCAAGCCGGTGAGGGTGAGAATCTGGGTGCCTCGGGTGTTGAACATTTTTTGAGTTTCAGGATTTTTAACGCAAAGGCGCAAAGGCGCAAAGAATCGCAAAGGAAACAAATTGGATTTTTCCCGCGTTCTTTGCGTCTTCGCGCCTTGGCGTTGGAAACTGAGTCCGAATTTGAGTTTTCATGGGGTCACATCAGCGAAAAGTCACGCTCGAACTTCATCAGGTGCTGGCCGCCGTCCACCAGCAGGGTGGTGCCGGTGACTGACGCGTTTTCCAGCGCAAATTTCACCGTGGCCGCCACATCGGCGGGTGTGGAGGAACGGCCCAGCGGCGAGAGCCGGTGCCGCGACTCGAATTGCTCGTCGCTCAGCAGAGGGCTGCTCAGGGTGAGGCCCGGCGCCACGCCCACCACGCGCACCCGTGGCGCCAGCGCCAGCGCCAGCATGGTGCCGGCCGCTTCCAGCGCGGCCTTGGACAGCGTGTAGCTGAAAAAATCAGGGTTCTGGTTCCACAGCTTCTGGTCCAGCATATTGACCACGACGCCGCTGGCGTTTCGGGCGGCTGCATGCGCGTGCAGCGCCTGGGCCAGCACGATGGCGGCGCCGGTGTTGCTGCGCAGGTGCCGGTCCATGCCGGCAAAACTGAAGCTCGCTGCCGTGTCATGCTCAAACATCGAGGCGTTGTTGACCACCGCATCGACGCGGCCAAAATGGGCCACCACGCGCGGCAGCAGTCCGCGGACCGCGGTTTCATCCGATAAATCTGCATAAAAAGCGGCGGCCGTCCCCGAAAGATGGGCACAGTCTGCTACTGTTTTGGTAGCTTCAGATTCGGAACTGCGGTAATGCACCGCCACCCGCCAGCCACCCGCGGCCAGCGTCAGCGCAATCTCGCGGCCCAGCCGCCTGGCGGCGCCGGTGACCAGAACAACTGGTGAGTCAAGGGGTTGGGACGGGGCTGGGTTCATCAGGCGGGCGTGGGGTGAAGGAGTTGGTGGCGTGGTCAAGGGTGAATCGCCGACAATCGAGAGCGGTGGCGAACATGACCCAAACGACTGATACCCCTATTTTAACGACTGGCCTGCAGGCCCACATCGCCAGGGCGATCGATGCCGCGGGCGGCTGGCTGGGCTTTGACCAATTCATGGCGCTGGCGCTTTACACCCCGGGCCTGGGGTACTACGCCAACGATTTGCGAAAATTCGGCCTGATGCCCGCTGGGGGCAGTGATTTTGTGACCGCGCCCGAGCTGTCGCCGCGTTTTGGCCAGACCCTGGCGCGCCAGGTGGCTCAGGCCCTGCAAGCCAGCGGGACGGCCGAAGTCTGGGAGTTTGGCGCCGGTTCCGGCGCACTGGCGCTGCAACTGCTCGACACCCTCGGGCCGCTGCTGGAGCGCTACACGATTGTTGATGTGTCGGGCAGTCTGCGCCAGCGCCAGCGTGAGCGGCTGGCTGGGCACGCCAGCAAGGTGCGCTGGGCCAGCAAGCTGCCAGCGCAAATGCGCGGCGTGGTGCTGGGCAATGAACTGCTCGATGCGATGCCGGTGAAATTGTTGATGCGACTCAGTGGCGTCTGGCATGAACGTGGCGTGGTGATGCACCTGGGCCGTTTTGTCCATGCCGACCAGCCGACCCATTTGCGGCCGCCGCTGGAGGTGGTGGGAACGCACGACTATCTGACCGAAATTCACCCACAAGCCGAAGGATTTATCCGCACGCTGGCCGACCGGCTTGAAGCGGGTGTGGTGTTGTTGCTGGACTATGGCTTTCCCGAGCATGAGTACTACCACCCCCAGCGCAGCATGGGCACGCTGATGTGCCATCGCGGTCATCAGCTGGATGCCGATGCGCTGGCCGACATGGGCAGCAAGGACATCACCGCCCATGTCAATTTCACCGGTATCGCGCTGGCTGGGCAAGAGGCTGGTTTGCCGGTGGCGGGTTACACCAGCCAGGGCCGGTTCTTGCTCAACTGCGGGCTGCTCGACGGCATGGAAGGCGCCACCCAGGCCGAGCGCGGCATGGTGCAAAAGCTGGTCAACGAGCATGAAATGGGCGAGCTGTTCAAGGTGATTGCGTTCGCCACGGAAAACGTCAAAAACGCCGATGGCACTGCATGGGAGCCCTTGGGATTTTCCGCAGGCGACCGCATGCATACCTTATAGCCCCCACGTTTTTCACAACGCGCCATGCGCAGCCCCTAAACTAGCGCCATGATTCGCTGGTTCATTGTCATTTTTCTGGCGCTGGTGTTCATCAGCTGGTTCAGCCCGCTGCTGCAAAAATTCGGCTTTGGCAAACTGCCGGGCGACTTGCGTTTTCGGCTGTTTGGCCGCGAGTGGTTTATTCCCCTGACCACCACGATCTTGCTGAGCGTTGCTGCCAGCCTGATCGCCAAATATGTTTGAAGTGCTTGAAGAGGATGTTGTATGAAAGCCTGTGTTGACGTGGGTGGCACCAAAATTGCCGTCAGCCTGGTGGCAGACATCAGTGGAGAGCAGCCCGCGCCCTTGCTGTCGCGATGCTCAGAGCCCACTGCAAAAACCGGTGGCAGTGACGCCATAGCGTTGCAAATTCTCCGCATGCTCGCGGTTGCTAGCCGGGAAAGCGGGATCAGTGAGCATGAGATAGAGGCGGTTGGCGTTTCGTCCTGCGGCCCGTTTGTGCTGTTGGACGGCTTGATCGAGCTTGCCTCTCCCAACATTTGCGGCGGTCTGGCCGGGCCGAAGCGGGGTTTGCCCAACGACTGGACCAGTGCGCTGCTCGAAGCGCCGCTGCGCGAAAAATTTCAGAACGTGCGAATCGCCAACGACGGCATCGGCGCGCTGCAGGCGGAGCGCCGCTGGGGCGCGCTGCAAGGGTTTGCCAATTGCGCCTACGTCACGTGGAGCACCGGTATCGGTTTTGGCTTGTGCGTTGACGGTCATGTGTTGCGCGGCAAACACGGTAACGCCGGCCATGCCGGCCACATGTTTGTCAGCGACAACGATGATGCGCTCTGCGGTTGCGGCAATGTCGGCGATCTCGAAGCCCTGGTCGCCGGCAACGCCCTGCCGCGACGTTTCCCCGCTTACCCCGATGCCGCCAGCGTCTTGACAGCCGCCCGCGAAGGTGATGCGCGCGCCGCGGCCATTATTGATGATGCATGCCGGATCATGGGCCGGGCCTTGTACAACCTGATCGTGACGCTCGATCTGCAGCGCATCAGCCTGGGTGGCAGCGTGTTCTGGAACCATCGCGACTATTTGCTGCCGCGCCTGCAATCCCACATCAGCGGCAAGCTGCCTGCTCTGACCGACGGCTGCGCGCTGGTGCCCGCAGGCTTGCAGGATCAGGTGGGCAATTACGCCGCACTGGCGCTGGTACTCTGAGCGGGCGGCCGCCGTCAATCCGTATCGCACTCCGCCAGGGTTTTCAGAAAAGCCTTGCGCCACCAGTGCACATCCTGGGCGCGCATGCGTTCGAGCAGCTTTTGGTGCCGATTCTGGCGCTCCTCCAGCGGCATTTGCAGTGCCCGCTGGATGGCCTCGGCTGTGCCGTGGATGTCGTAGGGGTTGACCAGCAGTGCTTCCTGGAGTTGCTCGGCCGCGCCGGCAAAGCGGGACAGTACCAGTACACCGGGGTCAGCCGGGTCTTGCGCGGCGATGAACTCCTTGGCGACCAGGTTCATGCCATCGCGCAGTGGTGTGACCAGCGCCACATGCGCCACCCGGTACAGTCCCGGCAGGCGCTTGCGTGCGACATTGCGGTGGATGTAGCGCACCGGCATCCAGTCCAGTTCGCCATAGTCGCCGTTGATGGAGCCGCACAGGCTTTCCAGCTCCTGGCGCAGGCCGACATAAGTGTCCATCGCTTCGCGGCTGGGTGAGGCAATCTGGATCAGCGTGGCGCTATTGAGGTTTTCCGGATATTTTTGCAGCAGTGCGCGGAAGGCCCGCAGTCGCTGCGGCAGGCCCTTGGAATAGTCCAGCCGCTCAACGCCCAGCAGCAGGCGGCGGCGTGAGTATTCGTCCTTCATGCGCTCGTACATATCGAGTGCGTCCTTGCCGTGAGTCAGGGCGGCGAATTCGTCAACGTCGATGCCGATGGGAAAGGCCTGGGCATGCACCTTGCGCCCGAAGGCGCGGAACTGGTGCTCGTCAAGCGCCTCGGCTCCGACTTCCTGACCAACGTAACGCGAAAAATGATCCACGTCGGTCTGGCTCTGAAAGCCCACCACGTCATAGGCAAACAGGCAGCGGATCAGCCATTCATGCTGCGGGATGGCCGCCAGGATCAACGGCGGCGGCAGCGGAATGTGCAGGAAAAAGCCAATCCGGTTTTTGCACCCCATCGCGCGCAACTCGGCCGCCAGCGGAATCAGGTGGTAGTCATGCGCCCAGATGATGTCGTCGGGCAACAGCAGCGGCATCAGCTTGCGCGCCAGCATCTGGTTGACGCGGCGGTAGCCGCCAATAAAGCCGGCGTCAAAGTCGGCCAGGTCGAGGCGGTAGTGAAACACCGGCCAGAGCACGCCGTTGCTGTAGCCAAGGTAATAACTGTCGTAGTCTTCGCGGCACAGGTCCACCGTGGTCAGCGTCACATTGCCGGCATGCTGGGTGTGCATGTCGCCGTCGCCCGGCGTGCCGCGCTCGACGATTGTCCCGCTCCAGCCAAACCACAGCCCGCCGTTGGTGGACAGCGCATCGCCCAGCGCCACGGCCAGGCCGCCCGCCGCCGTTTTGCGCGGGTCGGCGACGCGGTTGGAGACCACCACAAGCCGGCTCATTGCGCGCGACCTTTGAAGGGCAGGGAGGGTGAGCTTCCGACACAAGCAGGGGCCGCGGAACCGGCTTTGCCGGGCCGCAGGCGCCGGCCCCCTGCAAGGGGGGAGGGCACTACACGAAGTGAGTTGCCAACGGGGGTGTTCATACTTGACTATCCCAGGGCTTTGACAGGCGCACCGCCGCGTTGATGATGCCGACCATCGAATAGGTTTGCGGGAAGTTGCCCCACATCTCGCCGGTCACGGGGTGCGTGTCTTCCGACAGCAGGCCAAGGTGGTTTCGGGCAGCGAGCATGATTTCGAAAATCTCCCTGGCCTGGTCCTTGCGGCCGATGCGCGCCAGGGCGTCTATGCGCCAAAAGGTACAGATGTTGAAGGCGGTTTCGGGTTTGCCGAAGTCATCGGACGCCTCGTAGCGGCGCATGTAGGGGCCGTCGCACAGGTGCTTTTCCAGCGTGTCCACAGTGGCGACAAAGCGGGGGTCTTTCGGGTCGATGAAGCCCACTTCGATCATCAACAGCGCGCTGGCGTCCAGCTCGTGCCCGCCAAAGCTTTCGGTAAAAGCCTGGCGCTCTTCGCTCCAAGATTCACGCAGGATACGCTCGCGCATGACTTGCGCATGACCGTGCCAGTAGCTGGCGCGCTCGGGTAGCTTCAGGACGACCGCAATCTTGCCGAGACGGTCGCAGGCTGCCCAGCACATCAGCGCCGAGGAGGTGTGCACGCGCACGCGCGTGCGCAGTTCCCACATTCCGGCGTCGGGCTTGTCGTAGCTGTGCACCGCCTGCTCGCCGACTGACTCCAGGCGCATGAACTCGGCCGTACCGGCCCGGTGCAGCAGCCGGTGGTCGTGAAAGGCCTGCGCCGCGCCCAGCACCACGTTGCCGTAAACATCATGCTGGAAATGCTCCTGTGCCTGGTTGCCCACGCGCACCGGCCCCATGTTGCGGTAGCCGCCCAGATGCTCGTACACCGATTCAGGCAGTTCGCGCTCCAGGCCGATGCCGAATAGCGGCTGAATATGTCCGCCGTCGGCCTGCACCACGACGTTACCGAGCCAGCGCAGGTAGTCTTCCAAGGTGCCGACTTCGGACAGACTGTTGAGTGCGCGCACGACAAAAAAAGCGTCGCGCAGCCAGCAGTAACGGTAGTCCCAGTTGCGCCCGCTGTTCGGTGCTTCGGGAATGCTGGTGGTCATTGCCGCAACAATCGCGCCGGTGTCTTCAAACAGCGAGAGCTTGAGCGTGATCGCCGCGCGTATCACCGCTTGCTGCCACTCCAGCGGAATGTGCAGGCGCTGGCTCCACTTGCGCCAGTAGGCCAGAGTTTCCTCCTCGAACCAGCGGGCGGTTTCGGCAATGCCGTCAACCAGCGATTCGTCGGCACCCAGCAGGAAGTTGTGCTCGCGTGTCAGCACAAAGGGTTGCCCGGACAGCAGATGTGACAGCGGGGCGTCGGTGTTAAGCCTGAGCGTCAGTGTGTCGCCCACATAACGCAGGTGGTTGCTGCCCTGGGTGACCATGGGCTTTGCGCGGCCCCAGTCAAACCGAACGTCCAGCGAGACCCGGATGCGCGGCGCGCCATGAATCGGGCGCACGCGGCGCACCAGCGTCATGGGCTTGAAGAAACGCGAGTGGCTGTAAAAGCGCGGCGCAAAGTCGGTGATTTCGATGGCCTGACCAAGCCGGTCCAACAGTTGGGTGTGCAGCACGGCGGTGTTGGGCTCGTACCACTGCCTGGCGTGAGAAAAGTTTTCAATTTCGATGGCAAAGGCGCTGCCCTGGTTGCTATCGTCCAGTAGCGCGTTGAAGACCGGATCGCCATCGAAGCGGGGCAGGCAGCACCAGACGATGCGCCCGCGTTCGTCCAGCAGGGCGCTGAACGCGCAGTTGCCGATGACGCCCAGCTTCAGCGAAGCAGAGGCGGGCGGCCCAAAGTGGCCAGACGGCGTTGCGACGCTCATGCTGAAGGCCTTTCGGATCCTTTGAGGTTTTCGCGGGGCGCCGCCTGTGCCGCTTGCAGCCAGCCAGCCAGCTCAGCCACACTGGCACAGCGGTAGCCGGCCAGCGTTGGCCCCGGGCCGACTTTCACGGCATGGCCTCCCATGCGCTGCACCTGCTCAAAGCCGGCTTCGTCGGTGACATCGTCCCCGGCAAACAGGGGGATGCGGCCGGCAAACGGCGCTTCGTCCATGAAAGCCGCAATCGCCGTGCCTTTGCTGACGCCCATCGGCTTCAGGTCGATCACGCATTTGCCCTGCATCAGGTCAATGCCAATGCTGCGCGCAACCGCATCGCACATCACTTGCAGGCACAGGTCTTCCAGTTCAGGCGTATGCCGGTAATGCAGGCTCAGCGCCAGGTTTTTTTGCTCCAGCCTGAGGCTCGGGTGAAGCTGCAGCAGCCCTTTGGCCGCCTGCAGCACGTGCCGCATGTCCGCTGCTGGCGCGCTGACCAGCAACCCTTCAGCGGTGCGGCGCTGTGCGCCATGTTCACCGGCCGCCGGAAGTTCCAACGGCGCCAGAAAACCATCGAGGTCAAGCAGCCTTCGTCCTGAGACCAGCGCCAAGGCGCCGTTGAGTTGCCGGGACAGCGCAGTCAGCGTCCCGGTCAGGCCCGGAGGGACTTCAACCTCTTCGGGCTGCGAGGCCAGCGCGACCAGTGTTCCATCAA
>CAYJMW010000101.1:0-11698 GCA_964371235.1 uncultured Polaromonas sp. | reverse complement strand
GCGTCTGGTGGGCGCTGGCAACCCGCTTCGATCCGAAACGCTCGGCGCAGATCATAGACCGCGGCCGATCCACACCACTGGACCCCGGCCTGCCGATTGATGCGCGCGACATCACCAGCCGCATCATTCTGGATGCCTGCACACCTTACGAATGGAAGGACAAGCCCAACGAGATCTTCATGGACCGCGCTGTGCTGCAAAAAGTGTCGGACCGCTGGAACGAGTACGGCTTCGCCGGGACCAGCCCGGTGGCCGGCATGATCAACCGCCTGACGCGCCCCGAGGTCAAGGCCAAGAGCAGCAAATAGCGCGCAAGAGACTTTTCCATGAAAGTGCTGCGCTACACCCAGGCCATGGTGGACGAATTCGTCCGGGATGGCTACTGGACCAATGAAACGTTTTACGACTCGTACGACCGCAATGCGCGCGACATCGGCGATCGGGAGGCGCTGGTGGATTCACACCACCGCGTCACCTGGCGACAGGCGCGCGATCTGGTGGATGCGATTGCCACCGGCTGGGTGCAGGCGGGCATTCCCAAGAGCGCGCGCATCATCATCCAGGCGCCCAACAGCGTGTATGGCTTTTTGGCCCGGGCGGCGGCCGAGCGCGCCGGTCTGGTGTCGATGACGGCCTTTGCTACGCTGCGGCAAAACGAGCTGGAAGACATTCTGGAGAAGACCCAGGCTGAGGTCGCGGTGATTCCGGCGGTTTTTCGCGGCTTTGACTACCTGGCGATGTACCGGGAGTTGATGGCGCGGTTTGCGTCGCTGCGCAAAATCTACCTGTTCGACGATGAAGTCCCTGGTGACGCGCCACCTGGAACCCAATCGCTTACCCGCATCGCACAGGACCATTTGGGCAAGGTGGATCGGGCGGCGCTGGATGCGCGGCGCTTTGATCCCTTCCTTGATGTCGCGCTGCTCACCACAACCTCGGGCACCACCGGCCTGCCCAAGCTGGTGGAGTGGCCACTGGCGCCTCGCGTGTGCACCTCCAAAGGCCGTATCGAGCTGTGGGAGTTGACCCGGAACGACGTCACCATGGCGATTGCCCCGCACGCCGGAGGCGCCGCCGGAACACTGACCTACTTTGCCGCGCCCTTGTGCGGCGCCAAGACCGTGATGCTGGAGGACTTCAACCCCGAACTGGCGCTACAAACCATGGAACGCGAGAAGGTTACCGCCATCGGCGTGGTGCCCACCCATCTGGTGCGCATGCTGGAAAAAGACGTTGAAGCCTACGACCTGTCGTCGCTGCGTTTCATCCGCTCGGCCGGAGGCTATTTGTCGCCCCAACTGGCACAGGAAGCCGAGGCGCGCTTTGGCGCCGTGATCACCTCCGACCTGGGCACGCAGGACAAGGGCTCTGTCAGTGGCTGCAAGGTCAGCGATCCCGGTGAACTGCGCCGTCTGACAGTCGGACAAATGCTGCCGGGCAACAAGGTGCGCCTGCTGGGCTCCGATGGCCAGGAGGTGCCGCCCAACGAGCCCGGCGTGTTGTGGTTTCGCGGCCCGCATTCTCCCGCTGGTTATTACCGAGACCCGGTCATGACAGCCGAGGTGTTTGATGACCACGGCTGGTGCACCACCGAGGATGTGGTCAAGTTCGACCAGGGTTGCCTGTGGATTCTGGGCCGGCAAAAAGACGTGATCATTCGCGGCGGCCAGAACATCTATCCGGCAGAGATCGAGGGCATGATGAACGAGCACCCCAGCGTGGCAGCGGTGGCGGTGGTGGCTTTTTCCGACGCCGAGTACGGCGAGCGCGCTTGTGCCTTTGTCGTGCTGCGCAAGGGGCAATCCCTGACGCTGGGTGGGCTCAAGGATTTTCTGGCGGGCAAGAGAATGGCTAAATTCAAGTGGCCGGAGCGTCTGGAGTTCGTTGACCAGATGCCCACCGTGGGTGACTCGGGCAAGGTCGACAAGAAGGCGCTGCGTGCCCGCCTGCAGGGTGCGCCACAGGCAGCATGATGCAAAGTCACACCAAGAAGCCACGGGAGATTGAACCATGATGGTGCGCAACTGGATGCAGGCCAACCCGATGACGATACCGAGCGACACACTGGTTTCGGATGCCAAGCGCCTGCTCTCGGACCATAATCTGCACGCCCTGCCGGTGGTGGACCAGGGGCGCCTGCGCGGGCTGGTCACGCGCGCCAACATGCTGCGCATGGGGCACTTTGTGATGCGCAAGCAGGATCCCGATGAGTTCAACTTCTTTGCCAACCGTTTGCGGGTGCGCGATGTGATGGTGCGCAACCCGGCTACCGTCAGCGATGACGACAGCATGGAGGAGTGCCTGCGCCGTGGCCGCGAGCTTCAGGTGGCGCAGTTTCCGGTGATGCACGGCGAGCAGGTGGTGGGCATCATCACCGCCAATGAAATCTTCCTGCTTGCGGCGCATTGCCTGAGAAAGTGGCACGATCACGAGCCCGCCGGAATTCATTGACAATATCCGCCATGAGTGACAACAAAAACCTGCCCCTGGTGCTGGCGATCACCGGTGCAACCGGTGTGATTTACGGCGTTGAGATGCTGCGCGTCCTGCGCGAACTCGGGCAGGAAACGCACCTGATCCTGAGCGAGGCAGCGGGCATGAACCTGGGCCTGGAGACCGAGTATTCGATTGAGAGCGTGAAGGCGATGGCCAGCGTGGTTTACAACAACAAGGACGTGGGCGCGGCCGTCGCCAGTGGCTCCTTTCGCACGCGCGGCATGATCGTGGCGCCGTGCACCATCAAAACGCTGTCGGCGATTGCCAACAGCTTTACCTGCAACCTGGTCATTCGCGCCGCCGACGTAACGCTAAAAGAGCGCCGCCCGCTGGTGCTGATGGTGCGTGAAACCCCGTTGCACAAGGGCCACCTTGAATTGATGACGCGCGTGGCGGACTACGGCGGCATTCTGCTGCCCCCGATGCCGGCCTTCTACCACAAGCCGCAAACGGTGATGGACATCGTGCACCAGTCGCTGGGCAAGGCGCTCGACCAGTTCGGCATTGAACACAATCTGTTTGCGCGGTGGACCGGGAAGGATCGCGGCGCTGCGCCGGGCAAGTGACGTCATGAATTCCCTGCGATGGCTGGCCTGCAGCGCGCCGACCGGCGCCTTGCGTGGCACGCCGGCTGGCACCGTGGTCTATGCCATAGGCGATATTCACGGCCGCATCGACCTGCTCGACACGCTGTTGCCGGCAATCGAACGGCATATCGGTGAGCGGCCGCGCAGCCAGCATGTGGTGATTTTCCTGGGTGACTATCTGAGCCGCGGCATGGATTCACGGGCGGTTGTTGAGCGGGTCTTGAACTGGCCATCGACATTGCCTTCAAACGCCCGCGTGATTGCGCTTAAGGGCAATCACGAAGACCTGGCGCTGTGTTATCTGGCCGGTGATCTGGCGGCAGGCCGTCACTGGTTCGACTACGACGGCCTGGACGCGCTGGCCGATTATGGCGTGACCACGCCCGACGCCGGCGCCCGCGACGAGGCAACGCTGCTGGAATTGCGGCAGCGTTTTGCCGGGGCGCTGCCGCAGATCCACCTGGCTTTTTTCAAGAGCTTGGCTATCAGCCATCGCGAGCAGGACTACTATTTTGTGCACGCCGGTGTACGCCCGGGCGTGCCACTGGCCGAGCAAACAGCGTTTGACCAGATGTGGATCCGCAAGCGGTTCCTTGAATCGGACTCCGAGCATGGCGCGCTGGTGGTGCATGGCCACAGCATCAGCGATCAACCCGACGTGCATGCCAACCGTATCGGCATCGATACCGGGGCTTATGTCAGCGGTGTGCTCACCTGCCTGGTTCTGGAAGGCCCCCGGCAGGCGTTTATGCAGGTGCGCGGGACGCCAGCCCTGGCAGCGGTCTAACGTGCCACGACCGGCAGGATCAGGTCCAGTTCTTCGCGGTGACCAAACCCGAGCGAGTTGTCTATGTAGAACAGGCGTTGCGGTTTAATCTGATACCAGCGCACTTTGGCCAGCGCCTTGACGATCGCCGCAGGCGCCTGGGCCAGCTTGCCCACGACCGGGAACTTCTCCCCGTACAAATGACGGGCTCGCCTTTCGGCTTCACCGGCCAGCTCGCACACCTGGCCTTCCAGTTGCACACCCTTGATGTCCGGCCAATCAGTGTAGTCCGCCTGAATGGTCACGGCCACCCGGTCGTTTTCGGCCAGGTTGGCACAGTGCCGGCTGGTCGGCGACGACAAAAAGTACAGAGCCCAGCCATCATGGACATAGAACACCGCTGCCGCCCAGACGCCCTGCGCTCCGGTGGTCGCAAGCGTCGCGACGTGGTGGCTTTGCAAATGCTGCGCCACGCGCACAGCCAGGTCCTGCGGGTTCATGTCACCTTGCCGCGGACCGCTGCAGGCATGGCGCCAGCGGCAGCCGGCTCATCCTCATGCTGGCGGCGCAATCGATAGGCCAGTTGCGGCCGCGTGATGCCCAGCATGCGCGCCGCCGATGACAGGTTGCCCTGGGCCTTGTCCACGGCGGTCTCCAGCAACAGGGCTTCCACCTGGTTCAGGGTCATCGCCCCACTGAGCACGGCCTCGCACAGGTCGTGGCCCGGTGGCGGGGCGTGCAGGCGAATATCGCCACGGGAATCCAGCCCGAATTCGCGGGCGTCCGGCTCGTCAAAGGCGGAGAACATGTGGTGCACTTCGATGCGTGTGCCGTTGGGGGCCAAAATCACGCCGCGCTCAATCATGTTCTGAAGCTCGCGAATGTTGCCCGGCCAGGCGTGGGTAAGCAAGGCGCGTTTTGATTTGTCGGTAAAACCCATGAGCCGCTTGTCATGCAGCGCGCAGTACTTTTCCAGAAAACGCTTGGCCAAAGGTGAGATGTCTTCCTTGCGCTCGCGCAGCGGCGGGATCTTGATCTGGTAGGCATTGAGCCGGTAATACAGGTCAGCGCGGAACTTGCCCTCCTTGACCAGCAAACGCAAATCAGCGTTGGTGGCAGCCACCAGCCGCACATTGACCTTGCGCATGGTCTGGTCACCGAGCCGCTCAATTTCGCCATCTTGCAATACGCGCAGCAGTTTGGCCTGCGCGGCCAGCGGCAAGTCGCCGATTTCGTCCAGGAAAAGCGTACCGCCGTTGGCGCGCTCGAAGCGCCCCGCCCGCGAAGCCAGGGCGCCAGTGTAGGCGCCCTTTTCCACGCCAAACAGTTCAGACTCCACCAGATCGTGCGGAATCGCGGAACAATTGATGGCTACGAAAGAGGCCTTGCTGCGTGCGCCGCGCTCGTGTAGCGTGCGCGCAAACACTTCCTTGCCAACGCCGGTTTCACCCAGCAGCAAGACGGTGATCTGGTTGTTGGCGGCCTGACGCAGCAACTCGTAGGCAGCGAGAAAAGAGGGTGAGTTGCCGACCATGTCGGACGGCAAGCCGCTCTTGTCTCCCATGCTGGTACGCAATTCAACCACCTGGGTCTGCAAATCAATAAGTTGCTCGGCGATCGACTCACGGTTGAAGAAGTGCGCGTATTCACTGGCATCCTCCCATTCTTCGACCGGCTTGCCGATGATGCGGCAGTGGTCGTCGCCCATGCCTGCGCATTCAACTTCCTTATAGAGAATGGGCCGCCCCATGAAGGCGGAGGTGTAGCCGCAGGCATAGCCAATCTGGGTCCAGCACACCGGTTCATGGTGAACGCCAAAGTAGTGCCGGTGCCACTGCCCTTCCCATGAGTTCTCCCACAGAAACTCGCCATAGAAAGTGCCCGCCATCCGGTCCAGTTCCAGGCGAATCTGCGTGACCTTGACGATGCCTTCCAGCGTGTGCAGCTGCGGACCGGTCAGAAACGCATCGCGATCACTCAGGCTTTGCGCGCGGGTGCGCGCCAATTCGGCATCGCGCACGCCAGACTCGTAACCCATGCGGGTGAGCAGGCCCTGGGCGCGATCCATGCCAAGCGTGTCAATCAACTCCTTGCGCAGCAAGGCCTGGGCCTGTGCGTGAATGAGCAGCATGCGGTGTTCGTGCAGCCAGATCTGCCCGGTCTGGGCGCAAAAATGCACTTGCGAGCGCAAGTCACTGGCACTGATGTCTCCCTGCGCGGGAGGAACGATGCGAAGTTTGGCCATGGCATCCCTTCCAGACTGACCGTCGCGGATGTGCCCAATGCAATCACTGTCGGGCATTTCATCGTCCTGGTCGATCGGTCATGCTGACGCTGGAGCGTGAACCTGGCAAGAGTAAGCCTGGGCTCGCATTTGATCTGGATCAAGGGAGGGCAGAGATAATGGCCTTTCTGTGGGTTAACCCCTACTTGGGATTGAGGCGGCTGCTTCGCACCGCTATGGCGCAAGCCCGAATCAGTTCCAGAGCGATGCCACACCTGACATGGAACCTGTGTTCTTACAATGCTATTGAACAATGATTGCCGCTGACACAAGCGTCTTTGTTGATGCCGGCATCAGCGGGTTCACAAATCGTCACCTGGAAATGCAGGTGACATTGCGGCGATGGAGTTGCGCCTCCCCATGCTGCGCCCGGCCACGCCCCTGAACTTTTAAAGGAGTTGAAAGCATGATTTTCATGACATTGCGGCTTGCGGACCACAAACATGAACGCCTCAGCGCCATGGGCGCGCAAGGTGCCGGCAACCGGATCGAGCGAGGCATGGAACTGCTGCGAAAAGCACAGGGAGAGGCGGCATGAGCATGGGCACTTCGATCTACGCCAAACGCCGCGCGGCCCTTGCCCGCGCCCTGAAAGCGGCCGGCGGCGGCGTGGCCGTGCTGCCCACTGCGCCTGAGCTGCAGCGCAACCGCGACAGCGATTTCCCCTACCGGCACGACAGCTATTTTTATTACCTGACCGGCTTCACCGAGCCGGGCAGTTGGCTGGTGATTGAGGCCAGTGGCAAAGTCACTCAAAGCACGCTGTTTTGCCGGCCCAAAGACCTGGAGCGCGAGATCTGGGACGGCGTTCGGCTCGGCCCCAAGGCCGCGCCCGCGCAACTGGGCGTGGACGAAGCGTTCAGCGTGGAGACGCTGGAGAAAAAAATGCCCGAGCTGCTGGCCAACCAGAACGCGGTGTGGTTTCCGTTTGCCACGCACAAGGGCCTGGAGAGCCAGGTCGATGGCTGGCTGAGCCAGGTGCGCGCCCGCGTTCGCCTGGGGGCTGAATGCCCGCAAAGCCAGCACGACCTGTGCAAGCTGCTCGATGAAATGCGGCTGGTGAAAGACAGCCACGAGATTGCCATTCTGCGGCGCGCCGGAAAGATTTCCGCCGCAGGCCATGTGCGCGCCATGCAGACCTCGGCCGCCCTGCTGCGCGATGGTGTCAAAGGCGGCTTGCGCGAATACCATCTTGAAGCCGAGCTGCTGCACGAGTTCCGCCGCCACGGCTCACAGTTTCCGGCGTACGGCTCCATCGTGGCGGCCGGTGCCAACGCCTGCATCCTGCACTACCGCGCGGGCGATGCCGAACTGAAAGGCGGCCAGCTCTGCCTGATCGACGCTGCCTGCGAGCTTGACGGCTACGCCAGCGACATCACGCGCACCTTTCCGGCCAACGGCCAGTTCACGCCGGCCCAGCGCACGCTGTACAACATCGTGCTGGCAGCGCAGCAGGCCGCCATTAAGGCCACCAAACCCGGCAAGCGCTTTACCGACCCGCACGACGCCGCCACGCGCGTGCTGGTCGAAGGCATGCTCGATACCGGCCTGCTGGCCAAGGCCAAACACGGTAAGGTCGATGACGTGCTCGAATCGGGCGCGTACCGCCAGTTCTACATGCACCGCACCGGCCACTGGATGGGAATGGACGTACACGATTGCGGCGACTACACCGAGCCCGGCAGCAAACCGCGCGAAGAAAAAGACGCGACGGGCCAGCGCGTGATGCGCAAGCCCTCACGCATCCTCAAGCCCGGCATGGTGCTGACGGTGGAGCCCGGCATTTATGTGCGCCCCGCCAAAAACGTTCCCAGGGAGTTCTGGAACATCGGCATCCGGATTGAAGACGATGCGCTGGTTACCGCCAAGGGCTGCGAGCTGCTGACGCGCGGCGTGCCGGTGGATGCGGATGAGATTGAGGGGTTGATGCGGGGGTGAGGGCGAAACAGTTGTTCAGCGCGCAAGGTCCGACTGACGCAGAGTCGGGCATCAACGGTCGAAGTAACAACAGGATGCTACTTCCGATCCGCCCAGTAACCAGGGAGCCGCCTGTGATGTGCGACAGCGAGAATTCGAAGCTCTTCTCCGGTGACCTGATAGATGATGCTGTATGGGAACCGACGGAGGATATATCGCCGACGAGTGCCATGAAATACGGCACCGAGCAGAGGATTGGCCAAAACGAAATTGGCCGTTCGTTCAAACTCAGCCACAAACGCGAGTCCAAGCTCGACATTCGCTTTGAGCGTATAGAACGCCGGCGGCGCAACAACGAGCTTCACTTCAGCGACGCACGTACCTGTGCAAGCGCGTCAGCAATTGAAATGACTTGCACCGCTCCGCTCTCGATTTCTGAAATTCTGCGCTCGGTTTCGGCGGCCCACGCTTCTTCAATCTCAGCATCTTCGTCGAGACTGGCAAGCAATAGCTGGGCGAAAGCCGCACGTTCACCGGCTGTCAGTTGCAGGGCTTCGGCTTCGAGCAGTTCGAGTTGATTTCCCATGGCTATTGCCTCCGTAGGGAGGACGGTAATTGTAGCGCGAGCCTGGTGCCGGGTGATGGTGACGCTGACGAATTAAGGCTGCGGTTGTAAGCCGTCGGCCGTGAAGAAGTCCATATACGGCCGCCACGCGCGTGCTGGTCGAAGGCATGCTCGATACCGGCCTGCTGGCCAAGGCCAAACACGGTAAGGTCGATGACGTGCTCGAATCGGGCGCGTACCGCCAGTTCTACATGCACCGCACCGGCCACTGGATGGGAATGGACGTACACGATTGCGGCGACTACACCGAGCCCGGCAGCAAACCGCGCGAAGAAAAAGACGCGACGGGCCAGCGCGTGATGCGCAAGCCCTCACGCATCCTCAAGCCCGGCATGGTGCTGACGGTGGAGCCCGGCATTTATGTGCGCCCCGCCAAAAACGTTCCCAGGGAGTTCTGGAACATCGGCATCCGGATTGAAGACGATGCGCTGGTTACCGCCAAGGGCTGCGAGCTGCTGACGCGCGGCGTGCCGGTGGATGCGGATGAGATTGAGGGGTTGATGCGGGGGTGAGGGCGGCTATCGGTCAATGACGGTCCGCCATCGATACGGCACCGTAGGTCCGGTTCAGACTGCAAGCTGACTTTCGAATTTCCAGACAGCGCTCATTCAACGTTCGAGCTGCCCGGCACGCAGCGTACGCCACGAAGCGGCCACCTGACGCTGCATGTCAGCGCCGAGAGAAATGTTAGGCCTCGCTGTCGACAAGCTCGCCACCCTTCTTGATTGAAAGACCCAGTTCATTCAGTACGACGGCCAAGACTTCGTTGAACACAGCGGTAGCAACTGAGAACGCCATTTCCGCTTCTTCTTCTGATACTTCTGCGCCGCGATGCACAACTGCATTGCGTCTGTCCTGGAGCGCGGATGCCTCTTCGAGCAGCGGCTTCGATGCGCCAGCTCTTACGATCTGGCCAATCTCGAGTTGCGTTAGTTCCTTGAACAGTCCAGCCAGGAGCTTCTCGTATCTCTTGAACCCCGCCTGCGACAGAGCAGACTCGACAACCAAAACGGCCACCGACTCGCTGTGCACCAAACCGGCCACCACGGGACGCAGCAGACAAGCCTTCAAGAAGAGTTCAATGGCTGATGCCGCAAACACCAATGCAGCAGCGTACTGATTGGCCGCTAGAAGAGATTTCGCGGACTTGTGGGTTCTGGCGGCAGGTACGAGAAGTTCTTTGTTCTGAAGGTAGTAGGACCGAAGTCGTTCGTATGTGAACTCAATGACGGCTTGCGCCTTGTGTCCCGGGTACATCTCTTCAGAGAGGCGCTCGTACGCCTCATCCATTGCTGCGTCGTGGTAGTCGTAGGACATGGTTTGCGAGGCCTGACGGTTGAATTAGCCGACAATTTGCAGTAGCTCATGGAACGTGGATGACTCACCCGTGAATGGGTTCTCCGTCTCAGTCACTGCGCAGCGAAGCCGTACCTGCTGGTCAAGATGAAGCTCCGCGACGCTAGGCAGTAGGCGCTTCGGGAAGAGAATGCGCACTGTTTCTCCACTATCTGCTCTGAGGTGAACTCGCTCGCGCTTGCTCAGAAGCTCCACCACCCCTTGTAGGACGACCTCGTTTTTTGAATTGACCTTCGTTACCGCCAGAGCGTACGAAACCCTCGCCAGAGTTTCCTTTGTACCATCCCAATGACGAACTTGGGAGCCACAATAGCGCCAGGAGATTTCAAGTTCTGCGGACTCGCCCTGAACCAAGTCAATCAAGTCTCTTACCCGCCTGGAGCTCTGTGGGCCGAGGTCGGTTACCGACTCCAAGAATTCTTCACCTTGCCCATTGCTTTCAAGCACACGAAAAAATCTGTCCAGCGCACCTTTCGCAATGCCATCGTCGAGCAGGTCACGGTTTGAAGAGGTTGTTATGACCATGCGCGACGAGCCCGGTAGTAGGGCTGCAAGGCGCAGGTCGAGTTCGTTGTACAAGTCGTTTGGGACACGTTTCTTGCCTAGGCCGCCACGAGTTAGGCGGAGTGCCGCATATCCAACCATCTGACGAAAATCCTCTGCAGCCTTGGCTACCAGACGAAGCGGTGCCGAGCCGCCCCGGAACTGCTGAGCCTTGAGGCGCAACTCGACCAACTCGATAACCGGTCTATCGTCGAGCAAAGCAAGTTGCTGGGACAGTTCGTCTATGTGTGAGCTCATCGACCGGCTCGCCAACGCGTAAGCGAACCCGCCATCGCTGGATGCACGGCGATCAAGCTCCGCCTTCTGAGAAGTGGCGGACTGAAGCAGTTCGCGGAGACGCTTAGTCATGGTGCGACCATAACTTGAACGATACCCTTGGGTGTTTCGGTCCGATCAAACCCGTACCAACCTCGCCAGTAGCTTCGAGCATTGATATTGCCGGCGGTAGCGAACAACACGTCGCAACCGAACTTGGCTTTTGAGTTCGGTCGATCGAGCAAGGCGCTGAGGTACTGTTGGACTCCCGGATCGAGGCGGTTCAGGTCGTGCTCATCGGCAAAAACAACGATATCGACATCATTCGGGTCGAGCTTTTCGGTGCAGAAGGAACCATCGAGCCAGACCTCGAAGTCCACCCCAACGCGTTTCAGCGAAGCCAAAAACGCTCTGAGACCCGCGATCAAGGCTGGTCTGGTTTGTGACGCTGCAAACTTTCGTAGGAAATGGTTGTCCAACTCTCCCTCGGTGACTGGATGCAAGCCTGGGGGGAAGAGCGGCGCGTGCTTCATGGGGTGGTATCCTGGCAAAATTTGGTCAACATCGAGCTCACTTGCTCGACATTCCACCTGGATCGGACTATAGCCCAGTGGGCAATACACCTGAATTACCGCTTCCGCTGCAAAAGCGACAGTCATGTGAAAAATTGACATCTCGTGGTGAACGGCTGCCTTGTCTTTGGCCGTGTCGGCGGTGAATGACCGCTCCTCCCTTTTGTCACTGGCAGCAAGGGGCACGAAGGCGCAGGTCGTGACCGTAGGCTTCAGGCGAATTCAACCTAGAAACGGCAGTTGGACGCGCCCGAGGGTGCTGTGATTGGCGTGCCA
>CAYJMW010000100.1:0-11841 GCA_964371235.1 uncultured Polaromonas sp. | reverse complement strand
CCCGGGCCGTCGTCGAGCACGCGCAGCGTCAGGCTCAGCGGAGTGTCCTCAACGATCACCGTGGCCTGCCCGCCATAGAGCACGGCGTTGTCGATCAGGTTGGCCAGGCAACGCTTGAGCAGTGAGGCCACGGCAACAAAGGGCTGATGGGCGCGCCCTTCAATGCGCACCGGGCGACCCATGGCCTCGTTGTCGGCCTGCAGGCTCTCGAGCAGCGCCATCACATCAACGGCTTGCCGGGGCTCGTTGCCGCCCAGGCCGCGCATGAATTCGAGCGTGTGCGTGACCATGATCTCCATTTCCTTCAGGTCAGCCTCGAAGCGCTGGCGCAACGCGTCGTCGTCCAGCAGGTCGGCACGCAGGCGCATGCGCGTGATCGGGGTTTTCAGGTCGTGCGACATCGCGGCCAGAATGCGCGTGCGGTCGTGGATAAAGTGCGACAGCCGCTTTTGCATCGCGTTGAAGGCCTGCGCGGCGCGGCGCACCTCCAGCGGCCCCGCTTCATCCAGGGGTGGGCGATCGATATCCTGGCCCAGGCCCTCGGCGGCGCTGGCCAGCACCTGCAGCGGACGGGTGATCCAGCGCACCGCCACAAACGACAGCGCCAGCACCGCGCCCAGCAGAAGCAGCAGCGTGAGCGCCAGACGCCAGGGCAGCGTCGCCGCGGCCTGCGGCAGCTCGCTGTCGAAGCGCGCCCAGCGTCCGTCGCGCAACTGGACCTGGGTGCGCAACACCGGTCCGCCATGCATAGCGGAAGGGTCCATGCCCGGCCCGCCGCCCATCATGCCCTGGTGCCACCCGTAGCCCGCCGCCGGGAAACGGGCCACGCTGAAGGATTCGCCGGGCTCGACGCGGATCGCGCGCTCCTCACCCAGGGCGGCGCGCAGCATCGACGTAAACATCATCGCCCGCGCCCCAACCGGCGCTTCGCCCGCCGGGGCGAAGGCCGTATCGTGCAAGGACAGCACCAGCGGCGGCACGCTCAATACCGAGACGATGCGCTCACGCTCGGCCGGCCCCAGCGAGTCCAGCAGCTTGACTACGTCGGTGATGCGCTGGGCCTGCTGCATGCCACTGGTGGTCTGCAGCAAACTGTCGCGCTCGGCAAAATTGAAAGCCGCGCTCAGCAACTGGGCCACCAGCATGCCGCCAGCCAGCACCCCCATCAGCCGGCCGAACAGCGACTGCGGCCACCAGCGCATCAGGGCTCCTTGCTCACCGTGGCCGCGAGCACATAGCCCTCGCCGCGCACTGTCTTGATCAGTTGCGGATCGCGTCGGTCGTCGCCGAGGCGGTGGCGCAGGCGGCCCACCTGCACGTCGATACTGCGGTCCAGCGGCCCGGCCTCCTTGCCCTGGGTCAGGTCCAGCAACTGATCGCGGTTGAGCACGCGGTTCGGGTGGTCGAGGAAGACCCGCAGCAGCCGGTATTCAGCGCCGCTGATCGGCGTGACCACGTCCCTTGACGAGATCAGGTTGCGTTGCACCGTGTCGAGCACCCAGTCGGCAAAACGCAGCCGTGCCGACGCGTCCGGGTGCAGGTTGGGCGGCAAGCTGCGGGCGCGCCGCAAAATGACCTTGATGCGCGCCAGCAATTCGCGCGCGCTGAAGGGCTTGGGAAGGTAGTCGTCAGCCCCCATTTCCAGACCCACGATGCGGTCGGTCTCATCGCCGCGAGCGGTCAACATGATGACCGGAATGTCGGATTTTGCGCGCAGGGTGCGGCACAGCGTGAGCCCGTCGTCGCCGGGCAGCATCAGGTCGAGCACGATCAGGTCGAAGTTGGCGCCGTCAAGCGCCCGCCACATCGCGCGGCCGTCTCCCACCGTGCTCGCCTGCAGGCCATTCTTTTCAAGATACCGGCTCAGCAGTTGGCGAATTTCGGCGTCGTCATCAACGATCAGGATGTGGTCGGGTCGGTCCATGGTGCTTATTACATCGCAGCCCGCACGGTGCGAATGGAGGATATGTATCACAGTATGTCAGGTCGCGGGTTTGTCGCATGCCGCGACAAAAAGGCAGGCGGCTGACATCACCCGCTTACATGGCGGCGCTGAAATAGACCCCGTTGCAGGGCACTTCCCTGCAGCAGGTCAACGCGGCAGTCGCGTTGAGCCAATTCACCAACTACTGACAGGACATTTATCATGAAACTCACCTACAAAATCATCGCTGGCGTTGCCGCCTCATTGTCGCTGGCTGCGGCTGGCGTGGTGTATGCAAATCCGGGCATGGGCATGGGCATGGGCATGGGCCAAGGAATGAACATGGGCATGGGCCATGGCATGGCCGGCGCGATGGGCGGCGGCATGGGAATGGCGGGCGGAATGTCCGGCATTGACGTCGGGGCGATGGCCGCCACTCGGCTGGCCGACCTGAAAGCCGAACTGAAGATCACGCCCACGCAAGAGGCTGCCTGGTTGACCTTCGAGAACCAGGCCAAGCAGCAGGCCGCGGCCATGCAGACGATGCGCAGCCAGATGCAGGCGCAGATGCAGAACCAGCAGCCGGGGGCGAGCGGCGCCGACTTCACCGCGCAGCGTGATGCAATGATAAAGCTGCATGATGGCAACCAGGCGGCCCGCGATGCCGCCTTGAAAGACTTGTACGCGGTGCTGACGCCGGAGCAGAAGGCCATTGCGGACCAGCGCCTGAATGCCATGGGTGGCCACCGCACTGCGCGTAATTACCGGGCGAACTGATCGACCGCTCCGCCCGGCCATACGTCGCCTGGCTTTGGCGTTACCGGGCCTGCAGCTTTTGCCAGGCGGCAACCAGGCCTTTCGCTACGCGATCGATCTCGCCGGAAGTGGTCATGCGCCCCACGGAGAGTCGCACCGCACCGGCGGCGCGCGTGGCATCCATACCCATCGCCGCGAGCACGCCGCTGACCGCGTCATGCTCGGAGTGACACGCCGATCCAACGGAGGCCGCAACGAAATCGGCCGCTTCGACCAGTAAAGCGCGTCCGCTCACGCCCGGAAAGGAAACGTGCAGGGTATTGGGAAGTCGCTGTTCAGGATGGCCGTTGAGTTGTAAACCCGCAATCGCAGCGGCTAGTTCTTTGTGCAGGCGGTCGCGCAATGTGACCAGGTGCGCCGACAGGGTGGCCAGCGACCCGCTGGCCAGCGCCGCCGCAGCACCCAGCGCCACAATCGCAGCGACATTTTCGGTCCCGGGCCGCAGGCCATGTTCCTGATCGGCCCCGTGCAGCACCGGGCGAATCGGTGTGCCGCCACGCACATACAGAGCCCCGACGCCCTTGGGTGCGTAGAACTTGTGACCGGCGAGCGTGAGCAGGTCAACGCCCAATGTGTCGACTTTGACGGAAATCTTGCCTGCCGATTGGGCCGCGTCAGTGTGCAACAGGACGCCGCGTTCACGCGTGATGTGCGCAATCTTCTGGATCGGCTGGATGGCGCCGACCTCGTTGTTGGCGTGCATCACCGACACCAGCGCTGTATCAGGCCGCAGGGCTTGCGCGATGTCGTCAGGCGAGACCCGGCCGAAACCGTCAACCGGCACCACGGTGAGGCTCCAGCCTTCTTCCTGAAGATGCTTCGCCGGGGCCATTACCGCCGGGTGCTCGATGGCACTGACGACGAGATGTCGTTTTGTGCCGCAGAGGGCTCGCGCGACGCCGAGCAGGGCCAGGTTGTTGGCCTCGGTGGCGCAGCCGGTGAACACAATCTCATGGGTCCGCGCACCGATCAGCGCGGCAACCTGGTTTCGTGCTTCGGCGACAGCCTGCGCGGCAAGGCGTCCGAAGGGGTGCGAGGACGAAGGGTTGCCGAAATGCTCGCGCAGAAACGGCAGCATGGCATCGGCCACTTCCGGCGCAACCGGCGTTGTGGCGTTGTAGTCGAGGTAGATTGGCTGGTTCATTGCAGCGCTTGTTCCAGGTCCCGCATTTTCTGTTCGTATTCGCCCCGGTCTATCTCGCCACGGGCATACCGCTCCCGCACGATCTCCGATGCCGTTTTGTCGCGCAGGCCCAGACTCTGCGACGGCTGCGCCAGTAACCATCGGATTAACACTGCAATTCCGAGAATGATCAATACCCAGAATAAGAGCATGAATACCATGCCAAAACCCATTCCCCACCAGCCGTAGCCGCCCCAGTCGCTCATCATGTCATATCTCCTATCAGGCTTGTCATTTCATGGGCTCCCCGAACGTCGACACGCCGTGAGGGGCATTAGAGAAACGGATGGAGGATCTCATTGCGTTGCACTTTCTAGTTCAAGGTTCATAACGAACCTGGAGATACACGCTGTCGTCGCGCCGGAGCTGCGTGAGAAATCGCAGTGTGAGTGCCACCGTCGCCCAGACCACCAGCTTCGGACGGCGGATCGAGAAATCGACGAGCGAGAACTTGGACATGGGCATCCCCTGGTTGCGGTCTTCCGTCAGAAGTGCCGGTAGAGCCAGTACTTCTCGTACAGTATCTTGCCAGCGTGCCAGAACAGGTTCGGGCCGCGCATCTCCACCTGCGGCGTCGGCTCGGCGTAGAAGTTGCCCTTGCCGACGCCGGCGCGGCCGTGGCCGGTCTCGATGAAGCACATGCCCTCGCCCGTGAACTGGCGCGGCGCGCCCTTGCCGGTCCAGGCGTGGGCGATGTTGCGCGCCACCACCTCGGCCTGGTCGTGCGCGAAGACGCCGGCCTTGGGCAACGGCCGGCCCATCTTGAGGGGGATGGTGGTGATATCACCGATGGCGAAGACGCCGTCAAACAGCGTTTGCAGCGTTTGCCGGTCGACCGCAATCCAGCCCGCTTCGTTGGTGAGGCCGGCGTCGCGCACCACCGCCGGCGCGCGGTGCGGCGCAACGTAAAGCAGCAGATCGTATTCAGCCGTGGCGCCGTTGGCGAAGGTGACACGACGCGCCGCCGGATCGACCTCCTTGACCTGGCGCTCGGGATGGTAGGAGATGCCGCGCGCTTCAATCATGCCGCGCACGGCGGCGCCCAGTTCGGGGCCGGTGACGAACATCGGGCGCGGTTCGGCAGCAAAGAAGTCGATGGCCGTTTTCTCGCGCAGACCGCGCTTGCGCAGAAAGGCGTCCACCAGCAGCGCGGCCTCGTAGGGTGCGGCCGGGCATTTGTATTGGGGCGCGGCGGTGAGGACGACGATGCGCCCACCTGGGAAACGGGCGAGCGTGTCGCGGATGGCAGTCGCTCCCTCCATCGTATAAAGGTTCAAGCCGGCTTGCGCGAGTCCCGGAATCGCTTCGGGCGCATACTCGGCGCCGAGCGCGATCACCAGCGCGTCGGCCGTGAGCGATTCGCCGCCGACCTCGACTTCGCGGCGCTGCGGGTCGATGCGGGTGACATCGCCGTGGCGAAACTCGACGCCACGGCCAACCAGCCGGTCCAGGGAACGGGTGAAATCCTCCGGTTTCCGCTCGCCGACCATCAGCCACAATAGCGACGGCGGAAAAAAGTGCCGCTCGGCGCGATCAACCGCAATCACACGGTCGGATGCGGGCAGCAGCTTGCGCAGCGTCTCGGCAGCGACGAGGCCGCCGAGACCGGCCCCCAGAATCAACGCGGTTCGTTTCATGGCGTGCTCCTTAGAAAACCATGACCTTGTCGCTCCACTGCGTCCATGCGGTCAGCTCGTCCATCGTGCTGCGGGCGGCGCCCTTGACCAAGTCAGTTTCACTGATGCCGCGCGCGTCAATGCAGGTGCCGCAGACACCGATCTCGCCGCCGGCGCGCACGATCATGCCCAGCATGTCGCCGATGTTGTAGTAGCCCGGGGGCACCTTCTGCCCGGCCTTGGCGCAGGCGACGGCATCGCCGATCAGGAACAACTTGACTTCCGCGTCGCCCGCCTTCAGCAGGGAACGCGCCAGACGCAGGCCGTTGTAGCTGCGTTCGGTGCCGTAGGGCGGATCGTTAAGGATGAAAAGATACTTGACCATGTCATTTGCCTCCTGATTTGATGGTTGATTGCAAAGGGATGATGTTTTTGCGAACTGGCTCCTGATGGGTGAAGCCGGTTCTTGGCTGGGGTGGTTCCCCTGTAGAGGCCTGGACCGGGAGTCCAGCGGCCTGCCACTCGCTGACGCCGTCTAGGATCTTGCGTACCCGATAGCCCTTGGCTGCCAGCAAAGCCACAGCTTCGTCGGACAGCAAACAGAAAGGGCCGCGGCAATAGGCCACGATGTCCTTGTCGATGGGCAGTTCCGCGAGCCGTTTTTCGAGCTCGGCCACCGGAATCGAGCGGGCAAAAGGCAGGTGCGCCGCCTCGTACTCGGCTTGCGGCCGAACGTCGATGACGATGACGTCGCCCCGCCTGGCCTGTTCCAGCAGTGCTTCTCGGCCAACTGAGGCGAGCTTGGTCGGATCGGCCACCATCTGATCCAATGCCAACCTCAGCTCCAGCAAGTGATCTTCGGCTACCTCCCGTAACGTCACCACCAAGCCAGCCACGTCACCGCCCGTCAGCCTGTAGATCACATACTTGCCATCGCGACGGGAGGTGACCAGGCGAGCGTCCCTCAAGGCCTTCAGGTGCGCGCTGGTGAGCTTGATGTCGGCCGACAACTCGGTCGCCATGACGTCGACAGTTTTTTCCCCCTGAGCCAGTAACTCCAGCAACTCCAGCCGCTTCGGGCTGGAAACCGCCTTGCCGATGCGCGCGACTTGTTCATAGAGCAAGTCTTTTAATGTTCTTTGATTCATTCGTACAATCTAACACTAAAACGAATGATAGATGATAAATCGACGTATTTATATTCTCGGACGCCGGCACTCGACCAACCCCTTGCCCCGGCTATACCACTTGACCCCAATCACCAAGGCGATGCCGGAAGCCCGTGTCGCGGCCATGGAGGGCAGTATTGGCGCGCTGGCAGTGGCAGGCTACCCACTGCATTTGAGGTCAAGCCAATGTTTTGCGCTCGTTCCTCGATGCCGACAACGTGGCGTACGCCACGGCCAGCGCGGCTTCAAAGTCGCCATTGAGAATCATGCGGGCAAAGGCCCTGGAGCCGGTGACATTGGTGCGCTCGCCGATGTTGACAAACGTGGCACTTGGGGCCGGAGCGTCAGCGCTGTCGCCCACTGAATGGACAGCGTCAATCGTGACCGGCTCCAGGCCGGGCAGCTTCATGGGGGGACAACAATATTGGACATGCGACTCACCTGTAGATAACAAGAATCAGGTGAGCGCCGTTGGGGTCATCCAAGCCTGACGGGCCTTCTGACCCACTGCAACGCTCCTTGGATAGGTTGCATTTTAACGGCTAAAGCCCTCCCTGGACTTTTTCCCAACGTGCGTATTGCCTCACGATTTATGTGGTGCCGTCGCGTTGACGGCACGGATGAAGGGAGAGTTTCCATGAAAACATGTATTCGCAGCATCGCTGCTGGCCATGTTACTTTTTCCCAGCATGTACTAAGCGTGAGTATTCCGTCGGTGAAGGGGTGAGCAAAGACGACCAAACAACATATTTCTGGGCGCTACCGGCTAGCGGGCAGGTTTGCGACAGCGCCTTATCGTTGGACATCGCCGCTGACAACCATAAATGCGCCCCAAGGGAGGCTCTTCGGGAGGGCGCGTTCCACCGCCTGCGCGAATTCCGTCCCTGACGGCAGGAATATCGCGGTACTGAAATGAGCGTGTTCGACCGGCAACTCCTTCAGGGCCTCATCAAGTTCGCTCCGGGTGTGCCAATGAGCGCCCTGATAGGCACCCTTGCCGCCCCTTCGACCCTTGTCGAGCCACAGCAGGCTGTGCCGGTTGAGCAATCCAAGCACGAAGCGCCGCCGCGTGACTCGCACGATCTCAGCAATCGCGCGAGGCCAGTCGTCTACGAAGCACAACGCTGTGATCGAAATGACTTGATCGAAGGATTTGTCGGGGAAAGGCAGGCGACGAGCATCCCCTTCCACGTAGGATATATCGTGATCCGATCGCTTGCTGGCGAAATCGAGCGCGTCGGCATTGACGTCCAGGCCGGTCACGTCAAAGCCTGCGGCAGCAAAGCGACGGGTGAACCAGCCGCTACCGCAACCCACGTCGAGCAGGCTTGTGCCAAGCCTCATATCGAGGTGGCGACATAGAAGCCCGAATTCAACATCACCGATCCAGCGTCCGCGCGGACTGTCATACCACGCGTCGTACTCTCCTGGTGTCACAGACTGGCCACCGTCCGCCAAGCCTCACGCAAACCCTTGGCGGCGCGACTCACTTCGTCAGGCGTCGTCATGGCACCTACGGACAGCCGCACGGCCCCGGCCGCGCGACTTCCGGTGCCACTGGGGTCGTGGCGTTGTAATCGAGGTAAATTTGATTAGTCATTCAAGGTCCTATTCAAGTTCCTTATTGCCTGTTCATTGGGTGGTTGGCCAGCCCTTGGCCTGCCAGGCACTCATGCCACCACTAACAGGCTGTGCGTCAGTGAATCCCGCAGCTGTGAGCAACTGAGCGGCTTGCGTCGAACGCCGGTCGGTACGGCAAACAAGGCGAATAGCACGCTGCTTGTGGCCTTCCAGTTCAGTCAGGCGGTTTGGCAGATCCTCCAGCGCCAGGTTTCGAGCACCGGGGATGTGCCCCCCTTCACCTGTGAAATCTGCCGCCCCTCGAACATCCAGAACCAGCACGTCTTTCCCCGCATCCAGTTGCCGTTTCAACTCGGTGATGTCGAGCATGGGTTTTTCGCGCAGCTTGCGCACGAAGTGCGGCAGAAAGATTACGGCGGCGAGCAGGGCGAGCGCGATGCTGATGGTGCGAATCAGGCCCTCGCCGCCAGCCAGCGCCTGGCGTCCGGCGTAGCCGAGCCAGGTGTAGGCGATGGCGCCGGGCAGCATGAAGATCCAGGTGGCCAGCACATAGGCAAGGAAGGGAATGCGGGTGAGACCGAGGGCGTAGTTCAAGAGGTTGAAGGGGAACAGCGGCACCAGCCGCACGAAGGCGACGAAGCGCCAGCCTTCCGCCGATACCCCGTCGTCGAGGCGCCTGATGCGCGGCCCGGCACGGCGCACCACCCAGTCGGCGCCGAGGTAGCGCGAGATGAGGAAGGCCAGCGACGCCCCGATGGTGGCGCCGGTGAGGTTCCACAGCGTGCCCCAGACCGGCCCGAACAACGCGCCACCGACCAGGGTGATGACCGAGCCGGGCAGGAACAGCACGGTGACCAGCGCATAGATGGCCATGAACAGCAGCGGCCCCGCCGCCGCCGCGGAGTTCACCCAGTTTTCCAGGGCAGCGGCGTCGAAACGGTCGCGCAGCGCGATGGCCGCGACGACGACGGCCAGCAGGGTCAGACCCAGCAGCCAGCGCAGCGCGGTTTTATTTGTCGTTGAGTTCATCGTCTTGTTCATCGTGCGGCCCCGTCGGAGTAGTTGCGCCGGTTGATGGTGTAGTCCGTGCTCTCGCCCTTGAAGGGCAGCAGCAGCATGCCGTCCAGACGGTCTACTTCGCGCGGATCGGTGTGGCCGTGAATACCAATGGTCATACCCACCTGGCCGGCGCGCGGCTGGTCGCGGTAGGTGCCCAACAGGCGATCCCACCAGGGCAAGTTAAAGCCAAAGTTGGAGTTGGTCTCGTCGTCTTCCACCGAGTGGTGCACCCGGTGCATGTCCGGGGTGACCACGAACCAGCGCAGCACACGATCGACTGCCACAGGCAGGCGGATATTGCCGTGGTTGAACATGGCGGTGGCATTGAGCAGCACTTCGAAGATCACCACCGCGACCACGGGCGGGCCGAGCACAGTGATAGCGGCGAACTTGATCAGCATCGACAGCACGATCTCGATGGGGTGGAAGCGCGCCCCGGTGGTCAGGTCGTAATCCAGGTCGGCATGGTGCACGCGGTGCAGTCGCCACAGCGCTGGCACGGCGTGAACCATGACGTGCTGCAGCCAGATAACGAAGTCCATGGCGATCACCGCCAGCGGCACCGCCACCCAGAACGGCACCTTGAAATGATTCAGCACGCCCCAGCCGTTGGCCACGCTGAACGCCGCCACGCCCACCGCCGCCAACGGGAACATCAAACGCAGCAGCACGGTGTTGAGGACCACCAGGCCGAGATTGCTGGTCCAGCGCAGTGCCTTGGACACGGTCAGCGCGCGCCGGGGCGCCACCAGTTCCCAGAGCGCGACGAGCGAGAAGATGCCCACGAAGAAGCCAAGCCGGATGGCCGGCTCGTAGGCGAGCACAAACTGTTCAAATTGCATGGTCCTCTCCATTGATCTGTCGCAAATATTTGCGCCAGGTTATTTCCATTCATTCCAACGGATGTTAGAATGTACACCATGAACAACCGATCACTCAAAGACCTTTTGTACGAGCAGGTTGCCCGTGTGGGTAAGGCGATCTCCAGCCCGAAACGGCTGGAGATCCTGGAAATGCTGGCCCAGGGGGAGAAGGCCGTCGAGACGATTTCCGCCGAAGTGGCGATCGACAACAAGCTGGCCAGTGCGCATCTGAAAGCACTGAAGGAGGCGCGCCTGGTGCGGGCCCGCCGCGATGGCAAGCGCATCTTCTACAGCCTCACCGGCAGCGATGTCGCGCAGTTGGGCGTGACGCTGCGCCAGGTGGCAGAGGAGCATCTGATCGAACTGCGCATGGCGCTGCAGCAAATGATGGCGGAGCCGGACCGCATGGTCAGCGTGGGACGAAAAGAGCTGATGGTGCAGGCCAGACGCGGTGAGATCATCGTGCTCGACGTTCGCCCGCAGAACGAATACAACACCGCGCACCTGCCACACGCGCGCTCTTTGCCCTTGTCCGAGCTGACCCGGCGCCTGGCTGAGTTGCCACGCAATGTGGAGATCGTTGCCTACTGCCGGGGCCCGTTTTGCCTGATGTCCGACGAGGCGGTGAAGCTGCTGCAAGCCCACGGCTACCGTGCCCGCAAGACTTTTGATGGTGTGAGCGAGTGGCTGGCCGCAGGTATGCCGGTCGCAAAAAACTGATTACTCAAGGAGAAACCCATGGCATCCACCCTCTTCATTCTCAACGACGCCCCGTATGGCAACGAGCGCGCTTACAACGCACTGCGTCTGGCTGCCGCAGTAGCCGGCAAGGAAGGACAGCAGGTCCGCATGTTTCTGATGGCCGATGCGGTGACCTGCGCCAAGAGCGGACAGAAGGTGCCGGAGGGCTATTACAACGTGCAGCTGATGCTCGGCAAGATCGCGCGCAAGGGTGAAGTGTTGCTGTGCGGCACCTGCATGGATGCACGCGGACTGCGTGTTGAAGAGCTCATGGAAGGGACCCGGCGCAGCACCCTGGCACAGCTTGCCGACTGGACGGCCGAGGCTGACAAGGTGCTGGTGTTCTGACTTTTACGACCCGGGGTAGATAGTAAGACTGCCCCTGATCACTGCCACGCCATTTGCTATCGCCCCGCAAGGCACGCCGTTGCCTGCTGCCGCTGAAGAAAAGGCGGTGCTGGTTCAGTCGCAGACGTTCGTGCCCGGCGGTGCGCGCCATCGCGAGGCCCGGCATCTCAATAAAATCCGCCAATGACAGCCGCATGCAATATCAAACGCCCAAGCTGCGCGACTTGCATGCGCCCGCAAAGCACTTGCATCTGCCAGTGGATTACGCCGACGGCCCACGCAGTCGAAGTAGTGGTTTTGCAGCATCCGCTGGAGGTGGCCAACGCCAAAGGCAGCGCGCGGCTGTTGTGCCTGAGTCTGCCGCACAGCAAACTGGTGACGGGCGAAGTGTTTGCCGAGCAGGCGCTGCAGGCCTTGCTGACAGCGCCACTCCAGCCCCAGGCCGTCACGCACCGCCCCGATCAGCTTTCCACGCTGGAAGCGACGTGCGCTGCGCTGATGCAACTGGAAGGCAGCGTCGGGCAGCTTGCGCCCCTGCTGA
>CAYJMW010000099.1:0-12189 GCA_964371235.1 uncultured Polaromonas sp. | reverse complement strand
CGGTCGCGAACAACCAGCTCAAAGTCCAGCAAATGCTCGATCGCGTGGGTTACAAGTAATCTGCGCCGCCCCGCAGCAAGCCCGGTCATTAAACCTAAAAACCGCAGTTGACCGCTTGATTTCCTTGGCAGACCCGCATGAAATTGAGCTTTTTTGCCTTCAGTCACGTTCGCCTTTTGGGTGAGAGCGCTACGCACCCGATGGCACTGCGCTTGGCGCGCCATACGGCGTTGCTCCGCCTTGCGGGCAGTAGCCCGCCGCGTTGTCGCGCCTTGTCTGGCGCGCCCATCGCAGCACCCTCAGGCGCGTCCAACTGCGGTTTTTAGGTTAAAAAATGCCGGGCTTTTTAATGGGCCATAATTGCGGAACAGGTTGACGTTTACGTTAACGTCAATTTCAAACGGTTTTGTTGAGCCCGGCACGCTCATACTTTTTTCAACTTTTTTTTTACTTCAAGGAACAACCTCATGGAAATCGCAGGCAAAGTATTTATCGTCACCGGCGGCGCGTCCGGTCTGGGCGAAGGCACGGCACGCATGCTGGCGGCCAAAGGCGGCAAAGTCGTCATTGCCGACATGCAGGTCGAAAAAGGCGAGAACATCGCCAAAGAAATTGGCGGCGCCTTCGTCAAGTGTGACGTCAGCCAGGAGGCCGATGGCCAGGCGGTGGTCGCCAAGGCCGTCTCCATGGGCAAGCTGATGGGGCTGGTCAACTGCGCCGGCATTGCCCCGGCGGAAAAAACCGTTGGAAAAAACGGCGCGCACAACTTCGGCGTGTTCAGCAAAACGATTACCGTCAACCTGATCGGCAGCTTCAACATGATCCGTCTGGCCGCCGATGCCATGTGCAAAAACGCACCCGAAGCCACCGGCGAGCGCGGCGTGATTATTTCCACCGCTTCGGTGGCGGCCTACGACGGCCAGATCGGCCAGGCCGCCTACAGCGCGTCCAAGGGCGGCATCGTCGGCATGACGCTGCCGATCGCCCGCGACCTGGCGCGCAACGGCATCCGCAACATGACGATTGCGCCCGGCATTTTTGGCACGCCGATGATGTTCGGCATGCCCCAGGAAGTGCAGGACTCGCTGGCCGCGTCGGTGCCTTTCCCGAGCCGCCTGGGCACGCCACAGGACTACGCCAAACTGGCGCAGCACATTTTTGAAAACGACATGCTCAACGGCGAAGTGATTCGCCTGGATGGCGCCATTCGCCTGGCGCCGCGTTAAGCCAGCAGGCGCCGCAAGCCCAGGACGCTATTGTTTTAATAGCGTATCAGACCCTGTTTCCGTGGCCTGAAGGCCGATTTGACTCAACAAATGGGCGAGTCGGCTTTTTTCGGTTGCTTACAACCCCCCGGCGGCCAGTTCGGCAATGCCGACATTCGGCAATGCCGCAGTGGCGCGAGGCCGGACCCGGATTTATCATGGCCAATCATCGCCACAGGAGAAGCCATGAAACTGCTCCCCGCACTGAGCCGCCCTGCCTTCCCGTTTCTGGCCGCTGCCTTCCTGGCCGCGACCCTGCTGGTCGCCGGCTGCGCCTCGCCCGCGCCCTTTGCCTACAGCGTGCCGCAGCAGCCCGAGGGCGCTTCGGGCTACTCCGAAAAACCCGGCTGGGCCGCGTCGAAATTTGCCGTTGCCGCGGCCAACCCGTTGGCTACCGACGCCGGCTACCAGGTGCTCAAGGCCGGCGGCTCGGCAGTTGATGCCGCGATCGCGGTGCAGATGGTGCTCACGCTGGTCGAGCCGCAGTCCAGCGGCCTGGGCGGTGGCGCGTTCCTGCTGCATTACAACGGCCGGGCCGTCGAGGCATTTGACGGCCGCGAAACCGCGCCCGCGGCGGCTGACGAAAAACTCTTCATCGGCGCCGACGGCAAGCCCCTGACTTTTTACCAGGGCGTGGTCGGCGGCCGCTCGGTCGGCGTACCGGGCACGGTGCGCATGCTGGAGCTGGCGCACAGGCAATACGGCAAGCTGCCCTGGACACAATTGTTTGTGCCTGCCATCACGCTGGCCGAGGGTGGCTTCAAAGTCAGCGCGCGCCTGGGCACCCTGCTCAAGACTGAGCAGTACCTGAAGAAAGACCCGGTCGCCGCCGCGTACTTCTACCAGCCCAACGGCGAGCCGGTCGAGACGGGTTCCACGCTTCGCAATCAGCCGCTGGCCGATGTGCTGAAAAAAATCGCCGCCGGCGGCTCCATCGCCTTGTATGAAGGCGAGGTCGCGCAGGCGATTGTGCGCAAGGTGCAGGGCCACCCAGGCAACCCCGGCTCGATGACCCTGGCTGACCTGGCCGGTTACCAAGCCAAAAAGCGCGACCCGATCTGCCATGACTACCGCGCCCAAGCCAGGGACTACCGGATCTGCGGCATGCCGCCACCCAGTTCTGGCGCGATAGCCGTCGGGCAGATCCTGGGCATATTGAGCAACACCAACGCAGCAACGCTGCCGCTGGCAGCGGGCATGGGCGGCATCCCCGGCACTCTCGCGCCCACGCCGTCGGCTGACTGGCTGCACCTCTACACCGAGGCCTCCCGCCTGGCGTTTGCCGACCGTGCGCAGTACCTGGCCGATCCCGATTTTGTTCAGCCGCCGGGCGGCAACTGGATGAGCCTGCTCGACCCCGCCTACCTGAGCGAGCGCGCCAAACTGATCCAGCAACAGCCCGATGGCCAAAACATGAAAGTCGCCAAACCCGGCAACCCCGGTGGCATGAAAAACGCTTACGCGCCCATGGCCGAGCAGCCCGAATACGGCACCAGTCACATCAGCATCGTCGATGCCTGGGGCAACGCAATCGCCATGACCACCACCATCGAAGACGCCTTCGGCGCGCGCCAGATGGTCAATGGCTTTCTGCTCAACAACGAGCTGACCGATTTCAGTTTCGCCCCCACGGACGCCAGCGGCGCGCCAGTGGCCAACCGCGTGCAGCCTGGCAAACGGCCGCGTTCGTCGATGGCCCCCACGCTGGTGTTTGACAAGGCCAGCGGCCAGTTGGTGATGAGCGGCGGCAGCCCGGGCGGCGCGCTGATCATTCACTACACCGCCAAAACGCTCTACGGCGTGCTGAACTGGGGCCTGCTGCCGCAGCAGGCCATCAACCTCCCCAACTTCGGTTCGCTGAACGGACCGACGCTGCTGGAAGAAAAACGTTTTGCCCCGGCCACCGTTGAGGCGCTCAAGGCGCGCGGCGCCGAAGTGCGCGAGACCAACATGACCAGCGGCCTGCAAGCCATCACACGTGGTCAGGCCCATGGAGCGCCGCTATGGCTGGGCGGCGCTGACCCGCGGCGCGAAGGCGTGGTGATGGGAGAGTGACTGGGCTTCTAACTAAATTGGCTGCTAGCCCACGCCGGACAAGCGCTTACAGCTATATAAATTATAGCATTCATAAAGACATGAGTGCCCTTTCTATCGACTCGATGTTGGATCGATTCAAGAGGGCCGAGGAAATTGGAGCTTGTTTGGGGTGCTCAACTGAAATCCTGACTTGAGAATGACTGCTTTGTGCCTTACGCTACTACCCCTCGTCCTGCGAGCCTTCCTTCATCGACTTGAAAATGTCGCCCAAGGTGGCGGCGAGCTGTTCACCTTCGGTGGTTCCGCGGAGCTCATCATTAAGAAAAAAACCATGTTTCGCGAGTCGATCTTCAGCACGCTCGCTGACCGCGCTGTCCTCCATACCAGCATGCGTGGCTTCGGTTTCCTCACTCTCGCATTCATCAGAAATTAGCTGTCCATTCACAGCACCGCCGAAGTACGCCATAACCGTGCGACCAAAGACGGGCGCGAATTCAAAGGTGACCCTGATACTCTGAGGCGCCTCCTCACCCGCTTGGGCGTGGGCATCTGCCATCGCGCTGAAATGGCGGTTTATCTCGTGCAGTTGCTCATCGGTCAATAAAAAATCGCTTTGCTTTAGTGCCACAAAAAACCTCCATGGTTGATCATATTTCGGTGCGTGCTTGGCCGCTAACTGGCATGCGGATGCAAGCTGGCGCAGTGTAAGTCACGAGTCCGAATTGTTCACCTTGTTTGCGACATGAGACGTCGCATGAGAACACGACAATCTGCCCGCCGCGAGCGCACGGCAAGTGATGCAGAAGTGCTCGGGTACAAAACCTGAACGGAGAAGTTTATGACTTTCGGTATTGCCGTAGCTGCCTTTATCCTGATGTATCTCTCGCGCAGATTTCCTTGGTTTGCCGCCTTGGGCGCTCTGCTGTGCGTCATCTTCATCGGTGGTCTTCTTTGGATTGTCTGGAACTTTTGCTATCCCAATGACCTCTGGTACTTTTGGTGCCTGGTATCCATTGGAGTTGGCTACTGGATTTTTCTCGTTGTGCTGAACAAAGCCATTCAGGACCTATGAGCACCATCAGGCTCAAGAAATGGTGCTCGTGAATGATTCAACCTGCACAACAAGACCCGCTGTTTGAGGCGGTCAGGCGACTGGTGCTTCAAACAAGAAATCCGTCCGTGGCACATGTCCAGCGGCGATTCAAGCTGGGGTACTGCCGGGCGGCTGCTTTGATTGCCGCACTGGAAGGCGAAATTGTGACCGCGATGGATGAAAGCGGCTGGAGAAACATGTTGACCGGTGCAACCGTGGGGCGTGAGTAGCGCCCCAGCAACTTGTTGATGACACTGTTCATATGCGACGAATGTTGTCGCATTGATGCAGAACAATTCGGACATCAATACCGGAGCCAGATATGCCGAAGCATTCCAATGCATCAGTCGTGAAACAAGCCGCCAGCGCCGACCCGGTCGTGCAGTTGTGTGTCGTGGCCCTTCTGCGCGTCATTGCCAGGTCACCGGTCAATGGGCCGCAGATGCCCGCCGAGGTTATCAAGTTTCTTGGTTCAGTGGCCAGGCCCGAAGACCTGCTCGCAAGCTTCGGCAAGGTGGGGCAGCGGAAAATGGTCGAGCAAGCCATGCAGGCACCTGACGACGAGGAGGTTGGGACTTTCGACGGCGATTTCGATGATAGCCTGACGCTGTTGCCCAAGCAAACCAGCCTTGCCAGAGCAACCCGCCATCCCGTCACGCCAAGATCCAAGCTTGTTGCCGTGATCAAGTCCGCAGCATCACCGGCCATCAAGAGTCTGGCGTTGACTTTGTTGGCCCAGTGGGAAACCGCCAACTCGAAGGAAGGTCAGGATTGGCTGTGCACCAATGTGCAAATCCTGCAAGGCTTGTTTGGGCTGTCGGATGTGGAAGCTACAGTCGCCAAACTGGCCTTCGCATTCGCTTGCGTGAAAGGTCAAGACAACGTCATCGCCGAGAGCATCAAAGAGCTGTTTTATTGCCGATCCGAACGCAGGCAGTCGATGTGGCGGCTGTCCCCTGCCATCGGCTGTGCGCCCGAGGCGCTTTCACCGGTATTCAATGCGACCGCGCCATTGCGTTCGTCTGGCCTGCTGCTCTACTCAGAGCTTTCAGGCTACGACCTCGATGACGTCCTGCTGCTGAGCGACATGGGGCAAGTGTTTGCCTCAGAGCCCTTCGAAAACGCAGCCGCCGTTCGCCAGCGTGTTCTCAGTCCATTGGTTCTCTCTGAAAACAATTCCCTGGTTTTCACGCACCTTGAGCTTCAGCAACGCGACATTACCGCGCTACTTGACGGCTCCATCAAGACGGGTGCCACCGGAATCAACGTGCTTTTCTATGGCCAAACAGGCACCGGCAAGACCGAGTTCGCGAAAAAGCTTGCGTGCAAACTGGGCGTTAGCTGTTACGAGGTCGGTTTTACGTCCGCCGAAACGGGTATGGACGCGAGTCGAAATGACCGTCTGTACTTCCTGAAATTGGCCAGCCGGCTGATCCCGCCAGAAGAGCGTGCGGTGATTCTGCTCGACGAAGCCGAGGACATTTTTGATTCCATCGGTGGGGAGGGTGGTCGTGGCAAATCCCGCCGCAGCGTCAGCAAGGCATGGATGAATGCCTTGCTGGAAACCATGCGCATCCCAACGATTTGGATCACCAACGACATCGAGATCGACACCGCACACCTGCGGCGTTTCACGTATGTCACTGAATTTGCGGTGCCACCCATCAGCGTGCGCCGCGAAATTGTGCGTCTGCAAACCGAAGGGCTTGCAATCACCGATGCAACCATCACCAAACTGGCGCGCAACGATGCGTTGACGCCCGCCATGCTGGGCATGGCGGCCCAGTTTGTCCGGTTGGCAAGACCTGCGGATGCTGAAGTCGATGCAGCCCTGATCAGGCATGTGCAGGCGAGCCAGCGTGCGCTGAACATTGAACCCGGTGGCTCGGTGGAGGAAGGTGAAACTGAATTTGACCCACGCTTCATCAACCTGGATTCGAACATCAGCGTGGAAAGCTTGGTGGGCGCATTGCGGCGCACAGGGAGGGCAGGACTGTTGTTTTACGGGCCACCGGGTTCAGGCAAGACCCAACTGGCGAACTATCTCGCGCAGCAACTGGACCGTGAAATGATTTACCGCACCGGCTCAGACCTGCTGGACAAGTACGTCGGCGGCACGGAGCAGAAAATTTCCAAACTGTTCCGGTCCTGCGACACCGAACGCGAAATCATTTTTCTGGACGAGGCGGAAGGCTTGCTCGGAAGCCGGGAGGGTGCGCAGCGCTCATGGGAAGTCACACAGGTGAATGAGTTCTTGCGCCAGATCGAGCAGTTCAAAGGGATCTTCATTGCGGCCACCAACCATATCGCCAATCTGGATGCGGCACTGATGCGTCGCTTTGCGTTTCGGCTGGGGTTCAAACCGTTGACGTTTGACCAGAGGGTGACGATATTGACGTCAATCTGTGGCGATTCTGCTCAAATCGATTCTCGCGTGCTTAACTGCTTGAAAACTCTGACGGACTTGACGGCAGGTGATTTTTCAAATGTCAGTCGCAGGCTGCATGCCTTCTCGGATACTATTTGTTTGCAGGAGTTTCTGGTCGAGCTGGAAGTCGAAGCCAGCTTGAAGCCTGGGTCAACCAGTCGGAAAATCGGGTTCACCTGATTGTTTCTCCAAGCCAAAGGGCATAACTTTAGAAAGCCAAAATGAGTGAAAAGTTCACAAACGGGGTTGGACCAGACAACCGAACCGACGTGCAATTTAAAAATGACACCGTAAGCATGCTTAGCGTGAAAGTGGAGAACATCCATTCTCGTCGGGCGATGCTCTACAAGGTCGCAGAAGATATTGCCGAGCGACAAAAATCATCGAATGAGCCGACTTCTAATAAGAGCCGCGGAAAAAAACGATTGACTTGGCTTTGCGAGCAGTATTGGACGGAAAGCGCATGGAAGAAATACAAAACAAATTTGGCAAACCATGAGAAGAATCCGTTTACTGGGCTCCATTTGGAACATCCAGTCCCCAAAAGCATGGTGACAAACTGGCTCTGTCATAAAAACTCAGACCTTGAAAACCCAGTTGATCAGGCCCAATGTTTTCGTGCCATTGATTTGTTCATGTGCACATGCTGGGTAACTGGGGGTAAGAATTTTGTATCAGTAAACGGGGAGGAAAGCGAACAAAAAATTCTCGATGCTCCTTACCCCGATGAGCAGGGAAACACTACAAAATGCAAAGACTACATGCCAAACTCGCCAGTAGTGTGGGATCATATGCAAGGTGACCTATGGGCAAGGTACAAATTTGTGCAGATGCAGTCAAACGGACAACTTTCGGATTGGAAAAAGCGCTCAGACCACGAGAAATGTTCGCAACAGTCTCCCGCAGGCGTAGAGGTCGCTGGCCCAATCTAAACGGAGAGGCCAAGACCTAAATCCAACACAATCATTTACAACTCGTCAATTACTCGGGTCGGCCGTGTCCCTCTCAGATTTCGACCTAATCGCCCTCCTGCCGCGCGCCCCGGAAAAGCGCTCAACTCCGGAGTTGCTGTCAAGGCTCGCAGCAGCGGGCCACGCCTTGACGCCGCGCTCGCTACAACGTCGACTCGCATCCTTGTCGCTCTCCCACCCAGTCGTCTGTGATGACCGCAGCAAGCCCTTTGGCTGGTCTATTGCCCCCACCGCGCCCACCAATCTCGGCGTCATGTCCACGCAGGAAGCATTGGCCTTGAAGCTGGCGCAGCGCTATTTGGGCGAGGCTCTTCCGGCGGAAGTGCTGGACGATCTGAAACAGTATTTCCACCAGGCCGATGCCAAGCTGAAAGATGAGAGTTTGTACCGTGCCTGGCTGGGCAAAGTTCGCTTGCTTCCTGCATCGCAACCCTTGCTCAAACCCGCCACTGCGCGCAACGTGCTGGCAGGTGCCTACGTAGGGGTATTGCGTGGCACGGTCTTGAATGTCACCTACCGACAGCGTGGCGCTGACAAGGCCAAGACCTATGACATTGAGCCGTTGGCGATCATTGTGCGCGGCAGTGTGACGTATCTGGTGGCGGTTTTTCCGTGGGCGCAGGATGTGACGCTCATGGCTTTACACCGTTTTTCTGCGGTCAGGCAGACCGAGCGCAAGATTCGACCACCGCGGAATTTCGATCTGGACCAGTTCATTGAATCCGGCGCTTTGGGTTTTGGCGATGCGTCAGTGCAGGCGGTAAATGTTCGCTTCTACGATGGCGCTGGCGCACACCTGGAAGAGACGGCCATTCATGCGGACCAGATACTCAAAATTCTGGATGACGGCGAAATCGACCTGCGGGTGACGGTGCCGGTGACCGAGCAATTCAAATGGTGGCTGCTGGGCTTTGGTGATCGCGTGGAGGTGCTAGCCCCCAACGCGCTTCGCCAGGAAATTCGTCAACGATTGACGGTGGCCGTCAACCGCTATAACAGGGAGCAACCAGCATGACCGTCAGACTGTCCAAGTCCAAGCTCATCGCCTTTCGCCAATGCGCAAAGCGGCTCTGGCTGGAAGTGCATCGCCCGGAGCTGAAAGTAGAAGATGCATCGGCAATGGGCCGGTTTGCTGCTGGCCACCGGATTGGCGAGCTCGCGCAGGCGCAGTACCCTGACGGTGTCCTCATTGCTCCCGACAACAATCTGACCCGCGCACTCGCGCAGACCAAAGAACTTCTTGTACAGAAGCCAAGCAGGGTGCTGTTTGAGGCGACCTTCCAGGCCGAAGGGCTCCTGGTTCGCGCCGACCTGCTGCTACCTGCCGGGTGCGGATGGCACATGGTGGAAGTCAAATCCTCCACGCAGGTCAAGGACTACCACCTTGAAGACGCTGCCATCCAGAGCTGGGTGGCTACCAAGGCGGGGCTTGCGCTGGAGCGAACCTCGTTGCAGGTGGTGGACAGCCAGTGGACTTATCCGGGGAGCGGTGACTATGCCGGTCTGCTCAAATCCATGCCGGTTGACGCCGCCATCGCGCCACTTCAGCGGGAAGTTCCGAAGTGGCTCGCTGCCGCGCAAGACACTGCGGCTGCGCCTGAACCGTCGGTCAAGATGGGCAAGCAGTGCAACACGCCGTTTGCCTGCGGCTTTCAGGCCTATTGCGAGACGCTGACCACGCCGGCGGAATTCCCCATTGCATGGCTGCCGAATCTTCATCACACGAAGCGTACAAGGTATGACGAGGCAGGGTTTGTTGACCTGCGAGACATTCCGCCCGAGGAATTGTCCGACAAGCAGCGCCGGGTGCTACACGCCACGCTCAACAACCAGACCTACTTTGAACCGCTAGCGGCTGCAGAGTGCGCGCCCTTTGCGGGCACACGCTACTACCTGGATTTCGAAACGATTGCCTTTGTCGTGCCAATCTGGGCCGGCACGCGGCCCTACCAGCAGGTGCCTTTCCAGTGGAGTTGTCATATCGAGGCGCCGGGTGGCCCGATCGTGCACGACATGTTTCTGGATCTGAGCGGCGATGACCCGTCGCGGGCCTTTGCAGAGGCGCTGATTCAGGTTCTCAAGGATGACGGCCCCATCATTGTTTACAACCAGGGCTTCGAGAAGCGGATCATTCGGGAACTTGCTGAACGCTTTGCCGACCTGGCAATTCCCTTGATGAGACTGCTGGACCGTGTGGTGGATTTGCTGCCCCTGGCGGGTTCCCACTTCTACCACCCCAGCATGCAAGGCTCATGGTCGATCAAGGCAGTTCTGCCCGCCATGGCGCCTGAGTTGGACTACGCGAACCTGGAAGAAGTCGCGGGCGGAACCGCCGCACAGGATGCCTATGCGGAGGCTATCAATACCGATACGACGGCCGAGCGCAAGGGCTGGCTTGAAAACGCGCTGAGAAAGTATTGCACGCGCGACACTGAGGCGATGATCGTGGTCCTGCGTTATCTCATGCACGGACCGGCGATGAACGGCGACCTCTGAGGTGCTTGAGATGAACAGCCCGACGCTGACCCTTTACACCGCCCTGCAGACCGCTTTCGATCATTTCAATGATCGGCTATTCGGCGAGCGGCTGCCGCCTTGCCTGATCACGCTTCGCTCGGCCAGCCGGGTTTATGGCTATCACCATGCCGGTCGTTTCATCTCGCCCGATGGCAAGCTGGTGGATGAATTGGGGATGCATCCGGGGTTTTTCACGCTGCAGCCGGTCGAGGCGGTGTTGGCAACGCTGGTGCATGAAATGGTTCATCACTGGCAGAACCACGCCGGCACGCCAAGCCCGTCGAATCCGCACAACCGGGAATGGGCCGAAAAGATGGTGTCGGTGGGACTGCAACCTTCCCATACGGGACTGCCCGGCGGCAGGAAAACCGGGCGCTCAATGAGTGACTACGTCCTGCCAGAGGGTTCCTTCCTGTCTGCCTGCCGCGATCTGCTGGCGCAGGGGTTCGTCTTGCCCTGGATGGATCGCCATGCGCCGGTCAAGCCAGAATCCCATCTGGTACACCAACGAGCGCTTGAAGCGGCAGGGGTAAAGATCGAGATGACGCCCGCGCCGGTGACGATGCTGCCGGACCTGGTAGCTGGCAAGCCTTCAGTCTGGGAACCTCCACCCAAAAAGCCTCTGACGCGCTTCAAGTTCATCTGTCCGAAGTGCGAGACAAAAGCATGGGCGGCGGCGGACGCCGCTATTCTTTGCGGCGTATGTGGCGTGCGACTGACAGTCGGTCATCATCAAAGCCAAGGCGATCCGGCTTGATGACGCATTGCTCACCAATCGAGCGACTGGTTGCGGGTTTCGGAGAAATTTGGACGAGTTTGTTTCGCACTTCTGTAGGCGTCAGTTCATCGCCCAAAGGTTGGCGGACTACATCATCCGTCGTGATGCGTACTTCAAGCAATGTGGTGGATTTGAACTGCTGCGCGTCAGGTATTACTTTGACGCCGATGATCGGTATTCTGTGATGCTCGACATTGAAGGGGACGCACCGCCTGCTGCAATACTCAAGGAACGCAAAAAAATGAAAATTAGGTTTCGTGACGTATTATCGACTCGGCACGATAATATCGCATTGAAATGCGGTATGAATATTGACCAATGAACTCAACGGAAATGGACTAACCCAGTCACTAGCCCCGAGTTGGAACTAATACAAACAACATCGACATAGAAGTCAATTATTCACAATTTGAAATTCTACGCTCAACCTCTGCGTATTGTTGACAGATAATGACAAATGGTCCGGGGTTTACAATTCCTCCTTGTGAAACCTGATACTTAAGATTCTTCGACGCTTCGAAAAGCATATGATCAGCAGGAATAACAACGCCTTTTTCCAATCCCTGAGCAACTGCTCGGCAGACATCACTCCGCCCTTCAGCAGCAGTTATCGCTTGCATCGCGCGTTCACGTGCCGCGCGGCCTTGAACGAGGGCTTCCATTGTCGCTGCCTTGGCATCCGAGGGTATGTCGGTACGGAGTTGAGGGCATCCGTCACCTGAAACTTCTGGTACTGAAGACTGCTCATTTCGCGAATCGGCACTTGAGGGTTTGAGTGGCTCGTCTGGATATATGTCAACCCAAATTTGCTTGAGTTTTAACTCTGCGTACACCTTCTCCTGATCTTTCTTTGTCCAATCACAAGCCATCATTATCGAAGTCCCTCCCGTCGAAATCTTGGGTGGTGATATCCATCCCTCTGGATTAACACCCGTTTTCCCCACTGGTGTACCGACCCCAATCTGGCCTGAGAGGTATAAGGTGGCCTCCGACAACATCTTTTGCTTGTCGCATTGAATCAGTATCTTCTCAAGGCTGCTCCTATATAGTCGCTCCTGCAAAACCCAGCCAACCCGCATGAGCACTAGCTTTTTTGTGTA
>CAYJMW010000098.1:0-12234 GCA_964371235.1 uncultured Polaromonas sp. | reverse complement strand
AACCCAACACGGTGCTGACACGTTTATGCGGCATTATTTAAGGCGCTATGTTTAATTTGGGTTTGCGCCCCTTGAAATCAACCACGGGCGCCAGGCGCGCCTGATGAATTTCATCCAGCGTAAACCCGAGCGCCTGCAGCGGCGCGGGAATCCTTTTCTTGCTGACTTTCTGACCCGGTTTGACCACCGGTTCATCGCGCCACACAATCTGCCACCTGGCCGGCCCGCCGGTCGCATCAGTGGCCGGAACGCGTTCGAGCGTGCCGCGAAATTTCTTGCGGTTGGCCGCTACGGTCGAACCGGCGCTGGCCGCCAGACCAATCGGGGCCTTCAGGGTGATGTCAATCAACTCGCCGGCAAAGCGTTCAAAATCCTTTTCACTGCGCAGGGGCCTGTCTATGCCGGGGGAACTGACTTCCAGCCGGGCATAGTCAGCGCCCTCAACTTCCAGCACGAACTGCAATTGGCGCGTGACTTTTTCGCAATCTTCCGCCGTGACAAACTGCTCGGCCCCAGCGCTGTAGGGCATGTCAATCGTGACACGCAGCAAGCCACCGCCGGTACGCTCGACATCGACCAGCTCGTAACCCAGTCCGGCGACAGTTTGCCCAATCGTCTCTTGCAAAGCCATTCAGTTCTTTAAAACCAGTCTGTAAAAACAAACGCCCAAAAAAAATGGGCGGTGAAAACCCGCCCATTTGGTCGTGAAGTACGTATTGTAACGCGCTACGCACCCCGGATGCAAACAATTTTCATGCCTGATCGCTCCCGGCTACTGACGCAAGGCCTTAATTCAGCAGTAATTTTTACATAATGCGCTCAACAACTCAATATTTTCAGGCTTGCGCCACCAGCACCCGGGTATAGGGGTGACGCGGCGCATCCAGCACTTCCTGGACTGCGCCAGCCTCGACCACGTCACCGTCCTTGATGACCATCACCGCATGCGCCATGGCGCGAATCACGTCCACATCATGGGTGATCAACAGATAGCTCAGGCCGCGTTCACGCTGCAAGCGCTGCAACAGCCCCAGCACCTGCTTCTGGATCGTCACATCGAGCGCGCTGGTCGGCTCGTCGAGCACCAGCAGGCGGGGATTGATGATGAGCGCGCGCGCAATCGCCAGCCGCTGGCGTTGCCCGCCCGAAAACTCGTGCGGATAACGCTGCAATAAACCGGGAAACTGCGCCTCGTCCATACCCACGTCCGCCAGCGATTGCAGGGCGCGTCGCTGCCTTTGCGGCTGGCTCAACCGGGGCTCATGCACCAGCAAACCCTCCTCCACAATCGCTGCAACAGTCATGCGCGGCGAGAGCGAGGAAAACGGATCCTGAAACACCACCTGAACGGCCCGGCGAATGGCCTTGTTGCCTGCTGCCCGCCTGCTCCAGGAAAGGCCCGCCGCCTGCAACTCGCCCGAAAAGGGGAGCAGCCCCAGACAGGCCAGCGCCAGCGTCGATTTGCCCGATCCCGATTCGCCGATCACGCCCAGTGTCTGGCCGGGCGGAATATGAAATGTGGCGTCCTTGACGGCGACAAATTCGGCGCTTTTGAACCAGCCCCTGAAGCCGGGAATGCTTACCGGGTAGGCCACACGCACATGGCTGGCCTGCATGACAGGCGTGCTGCCAGCGCCCAAAGCCAAACCCGCGCTGACCTCGTCTGCGAGATCACGCACCGGCCGGCTGTCGATGAGTTTTCGGGTGTAGGGGTGCCGTGGCTGGGCAAATACCTCAGCCACCAGCCCCTGCTCGACGATATGGCCGTTTTCCATCACCGCAACGCGGTCGGCGAAGCGGCGCACCAGGTTCAGGTCGTGCGTAATCATGAGCACGGCCATGCCGTTGCGGCGCTGCAAGTCGCTGAGCAAATCCAGAATCTGGCCGCGCAGGGTCACGTCCAGCGCCGTGGTCGGCTCGTCAGCCAGCAGCAGTTTGGGCTGGCAAGCCAGCGCCATGGCGATCATGGCGCGCTGGCGCTGCCCGCCAGACAACTGATGGGGAAAGGAGTGAGAGCGTCGTTCAGCCTCCGGAATGCCGGTATCTGCTAGCAATTTAATAGCTGCCTGCGCAGATTCTGCCTGGGCTAACCCCTGTTTTAGTTGTATAACTTCGGCAATCTGCTCGCCCACGCTGAACAAGGGGTTCAGCGCCGTCATGGGCTCCTGAAAAATCATGGCGATGTCGCGCCCCCGAATGCAGCGCAAGTCGCGTTCGGGCATGGAAAACAAATCCACCACGGGCCGCTCTGGCACGGAAAAGAGCGCCTGCCCGCTGATCGCGGCGTTTTGCACCAGTCGCAGCAGGCTCAAGGCCGTCACCGTCTTGCCCGATCCGGACTCACCCACCAGGGCCAGCTTTTCGCCCGGCGCAATGGATAAATCGATGCCATGCACAACTTCCTTGCCGGCAAAAGAGACGCTGAGGCGCTCCACCTTTAGCAAGGGCGTGCTCACTGGTCAACCTTCCGCGGGTCGAGTGCATCACGCAAGGCGTCGCCCATGAAGGTCAGCAGCAGCAAAGTGACCACCAGCACGGCGAACGTCGATAGCGAAATCCACCAGGCATCGATATTGGCCTTGCCCTGGTTCAACAATTCGCCCAGCGAGGGCGTTCCCGGCGGCACCCCCAGGCCCAGAAAATCCAGCGAGGTCAGCGCCAAAATGGCTGCGCTCATGCGAAAAGGCAAGAACGTCACCACGGGCGTCAGGCTGTTGGGCAAAATGTGCCGCCACATGATCTGCAGGTTGCCCACGCCCAGCGCTCTGGCGGCCCGAACGTAGTCCATCTGGCGATTGCGCAAGAACTCGGCGCGCACATAGTCTGAAAGCCCCATCCAGCCAAACAGGCTGAGCAGCAAAAGCAGCAAGGCCACGCTGGGCGCGAAAACGGCGCTAAAAATGATCAACAAGTACAGCTCGGGCATGGAAGCCCAGATTTCCATGAAGCGCTGAAACACGAGGTCGGTTTTGCCGCCCGCATAGCCCTGAATGGCTCCGGTGATAACCCCGATCACCACGCCGATGACCGTCAGCGCCAACCCGAACAGCACGCTCAGACGAAAGCCGTAAATCAGTTGCGTCAGCAAATCGCGCCCGCGGTCGTCGGTACCCAGCAAATTGTCACGGGAGGGCGCCGAAGGGTTGGGGTCCTTCGCAAAATAATTGATGGTGCGCGCGCCATAGGGATTGGGCGGATAAATCGCCCAGTTGCCGTTCTGGCTCAATTTTTCACGGATGAAAGGGTCCAGATAATCGGTGGGCGTGTCAAAGTCGCCTCCGAAAGTTTTTTCTGAATAGTCCTTGACCAGCGGAAAATAAAACCCGCTCCTGTAATTCACCACCAGCGGTTTGTCGTTCGACAGCAGCTCGGCAAACAGGCTGAGCAGCACCAGCACGCAAAACAGCAGCAGGCTCCAGTAGCCCAACCGGTTACGTCTGAAACGCTGCCAGGCGCGGCGCGATGGTGACAGATGAGCCCCCACGCTTGTCACTGCGTGTACTGCGCTGCCTGGTTCGCGGGCTGGGTCAGTCAAATTTGACACGAGGGTCCACCCACACATAGCAAAGATCACTGACCAGCTTGGTGACCAGTCCAATCAGCGTAAAAAAATAGAGCGTGCCGAGCACAACCGGGTAGTCGCGCCGGATCACGCTTTCGTAGCTGAGCAGGCCGAGGCCGTCGAGCGAAAACAGTGTTTCAATCAGCAGGGAGCCGGTAAAAAAAGCCCCGATGAAGGCCGCGGGAAAACCTGTGATGATGGGAATCAGCGCATTTCTGAACACGTGCTTCCAGAGCACCTGCCGCTCGCTCAGGCCCTTGGCACGCGCCGTCAGCACGTATTGCTTGCGGATTTCTTCCAGAAACGAATTTTTGGTGAGCACCGCCGTCACGGCAAAGCTGCCCAGCACCATGGAAATGACAGGCAGCGTGATGTGCCAGAGATAGTCGGTGATGCGAGCGCCCCAATCAAGCGTTTCCCAGTTGGCCGAGGTCAGCCCGCGCAATGGAAACCACTGCAACTGACCGCCAAACACCACCAGCAGCGCCACGCCAAGCACGAAGCCCGGAATGGCGTAACCGACCAGCACAAGCAAGGTGGTGACAAAGTCAAAGCGTGTGCCCGCCCGCACCGCCTTGGCGACGCCCAGCGGCACGGCAATCAGGTAGCTGATAAAGAAAGTCCACAGGCCCAGGCTGGCCGAGACCGGCAGTTTTTCCTTGATCAGTTGCCAGACATCCTTGTGCTGATAAAAACTGTTGCCCAGATCAAAGCGGGCAAACTGCCCCAGCATCTGGAAAAAGCGCTCATGCACCGGTTTGTCAAAGCCGTAAAGCACCTTGATTTCCGCAATGCGCTCGGCGTCCACGCCTTGCCGCCCGCGGTAACCGGCGCCCGACGCCGCGGCCCGTTCACCGCCTGAATCGCGGCCCTGCAGCTGCGCGACCATTTGCTCCACCGGCCCGCCGGGGACAAACTGCACCATGGCAAAAGTCAGCAGCAGCACGCCGAACAGGGTCGGGATCATCAGCAACAGACGCTTGAGGATGTAACTGGCCATGCTTTTTCCGCCTGTTCTATTTGTTGGAAGACGACGCCCACCAGGTGCTCATGGCCCAGGTGTCGGGCTGATAGTACGGCGGAACAATCTTTGGCAGGACAAAGCGGCCAGGACGGTAACCCACAAAAAATGCGTCGCCGTAGTATTGCGGCACGGAGTAGTAGCCATTCGTCAGCACCCGGTCAAGCGCGCGCATGGCGGCGCTCAGTTCAGGCCGGGTCCTGGCGGTCACGACCTTTTGCAGCAGCGCATCGACTGCCGGGTCGGCGATTCCCCAGACGTTGCCGGAACCCGGCGTCGCGGCAGCCCGGGAGCCAAACAGCTCCAGCAGCTCGCCGCCCGGCGCCGTGCTGCCGGGCAGGCGCAGCGTCGTCACCTCAAAATCAAATGCGTCCATCTTCTGTTTGGCCAGCGAGAAGTCCACCACGCGGTAGGTCATGGTGATGCCCAGCTTCTCCAGCGCTTTCTGGAATGGCCCGACGATACGCACCAGCGAGGGCTGGTCATTTAAAAACTCCATGGTGAAAGCCTCGCCTTGGGCATTGCGCAGCGCGCCATCGCGGTAAGTCCAGCCGGCCTCGCGCAGCAGCGCCTGGGCCTGGCGCAGGTTGCCCCGCAGGCTGCCCGGCGGCGTGGTGCTGGGTGATACCGGCAGCGGGCCAAACACCTCGGGCTTGAGTCGGGCGCGCAAGGGCTCCAGCAAGGCCAGCTCATCGGGTTTTGGCACACCTTCGGCATGAAATTCACTGTTCGGAAAGTAGCCGTTCACACGTTTGTAGAGACCATAAAAAAGCTGGCGATTCATCCACTCAAAATCCATCGCCAGGCCAATCGCCCGGCGCACCCGCAGATCCTGAAACTTCGGGTTGCGCAGGTTGAAAACATAGCCCTGAAAATCACCGGGGTTGCGGTTTTCAAACGCGCGCTTGGCCAGTTCGCCCGATGTAAATTGCTTGCCGGTGTACTGGCGCGCCCAGTTGCGCGAGATGAATTCCCGCTGAAAATCGAACTCGCCGGCTTTCAGGCCCTCAAAGCGCGAGGTTTCATCCAGGTAAATTCTGAAGCTGATGCGGTCAAAGTTGAACTGGCCCTTGCGCGTTGGCAGGTTGTTGCCCCAGTAGGCCGGGTCGCGCACATAGGTAATGTCGCGCCCCATGGCGGGATTGGCAATTTTGTAGGGCCCTGAGCCGACCGGAAGCTCCGTCACGATCTGGTCGAAGGGTTTGGCAACACCTGCCACCCGGCCCCAATCCCGGCTGAAGACCGGCATGCCGCCCACCACCAGCGGCAGTTCGGCGTTGGGCGTTGAAAAATCAAAGCGCACCACGCGATCGGATACCACGGTAACGGCCTTCACTTCAGCATAAATGATGCGGTATTGCGGCGCGGCGAGTTTTCCGGTGAGCTGGTTGTAGGAGTGCAGCACATCGGCCGCCAGCACCGGCGCACCATTGTGAAAACGCGCTTTTTCGTTGATATGGAAAGTGGCTGACAGCCGGTCGGCTGCCACCTGCACGTCGTCGGCCAGCAAGCCATAGGCGGTGGTCGGTTCTTCAAAATTACCCGTCAGCAAGCTCTCCAGCAGCAAACTGCCAATGCCGTAAGGGGCGGTCCCGCGCAGGGTGAACGGGTTGAACTTGTCGAAGTTGGTGGGCCGGGTGGGCGGCACCATGCGAATCTCGCCACCCTTGGGCGCGGCCGGGTTCACATAGTCAAAATGCGTGAAGCCGGGCGGGTATTTGATGTCGCCAAACTGCGCGTAGGCGTGCGCTGCCCAGACCGGAAAACTGCAGGAAAGAACAATCCAGAACAACAAGGCGCGCATGCGACAATTCTGCAAGATTTTTAATGGAGACCATCGCATGGGCTTTTTAACCGGCAAAAAACTATTGATCACGGGCGTGCTGTCCAACCGCTCCATCGCCTACGGCATTGCCAGGGCCTGCCACGCGCAAGGCGCTCAACTGGCCTTCAGCTATGTGGGCGAGCGTTTCAAGGAGCGTATCACCGAGTTTGCCGCCGACTTCGGCTCCAGCCTGATTTTTGACTGCGACGTCGGCGACGACGCGCAAATCGACAGGCTGTTTGCGGATTTGTCGAAGACCTGGCCCAGCTTCGACGGCTTTGTGCACAGCATAGGCTTTGCACCGCGCGAGGCGATCGCCGGTGATTTTCTGGAAGGCCTCTCGCGCGAGGGCTTCAGGATTGCCCAGGACATCAGCGCCTACAGCTTTCCGGCCATGGCCAAGGCGGCGCTGCCTTACCTCAACGACAAGTCCGCGCTGCTGACGCTGACCTACCTCGGCTCCCTGCGCACCATCCCCAACTACAACACCATGGGTCTGGCCAAAGCCAGCCTGGAAGCGTCCGTGCGTTACCTCGCCGAGGCATTGGGCAAGACCAGAGACGGGAAAAGCATGCGCGTGAACGGCATCAGCGCCGGGCCCATCAAGACGCTGGCGGCCAGCGGCGTCAAGGACTTCGGCAAGCTCATGGGCATGGTGGCGGCCGCCTCGCCGCTGCGCCGCAACGTGACCATCGACGACGTGGGCAACGTCGCCGCGTTTTTGCTGAGCGACCTGGCTGCGGGCGTAACTGCTGAAATCACCTATGTCGATGGCGGCTTCAGCCAGACGGCCGGCGTCAGCCGCGACAGCGCGTCAACGCCCTGATTTCCAAGGAAAAATATGCCACCAGCCCTTGATACACGGTCATAGATAGCTATTGTTTTGGTAGCGTCTGTCTAATCGGGGCACCATGCAGCGACGTTTATTTCTGGTCCTGGCCAGCCTGATTCTTGCAGGCTTGCCGCTGGCCAAGGCGGCTGCCACGTCGCCGTTGATGCTGGCCAATGTCTATCATCCCGGCATCGCCCTTGCCGACTACTGGGTCAGTGAAAAATTCGATGGCGTGCGCGGCTACTGGGATGGTGAGCAATTGCTGACCCGCGGCGGTGAGCGCATCGCCGCACCAGCCTGGTTCACTTCGGGCTGGCCCAAGGCGCCCATGGACGGGGAGTTGTGGGCTGGCCGTGGCCAGTTTGCCAAAGCAGTTTCCACGGTGCGCGAACAAACGCCCGACGACGCGGCGTGGCGCGCCATGCGTTTCATGGTGTTCGACCTGCCCGCGCAAGGCGGCTCGTTCACGGACCGAATTCCGGCTTTGAATGGGCGGGTCAGCCAGATCAACCAGCCCTGGGTGCAGGCCGTGGCCCAGTTCAAGGTGCCAAACCCTGCCGCTTTGCAAAAGTTGCTTCATAAAACCGTGAGACTCGGTGGCGAAGGGCTGATGCTGCACCGCGGCGCATCACTCTACAAAGCCCAGCGCACGGACGACCTGCTCAAGGTCAAAATGCATGAAGACACGGAAGCCCGCGTGGTTGCGCACATCCCCGGCAAAGGAAAATACGCAGGCGCAATGGGCGCCCTGCTGGTCGAAATGCCGGGCATCAACGGAAAACCAGGCCAGCGTTTCAAGCTCGGCACCGGCTTCAGCGACGAACAGCGCCAGAGCCCGCCGGCCCTGGGCAGCACGGTCACCTACCGCTTTCGTGGCCTGAACGACAGTGGCATTCCGCGCTTTGCCAGTTTCGTGCGGGTGCGCGAGGACGCCTCTTTCTAAAATAAAAAACGGCCGGCGATGGCCAGGCTATTGCCTCACGCAGTCGGCGTAGTAGCGCTTCTTGCCCTTGGCATCTTCCTGCTCGACCAGGCCATGGATATCGGTTTCAAATCCCGGGCACTGCGCATTGAACTCGCGGGCAAACTTCAGGTAATCAACAATTTTCCGGTTGAACACCTCGCCCGGAATCAGCAGTGGAATGCCGGGCGGGTAAGGCGTGACCAATCCCACGGTGACGCGACCTTCCAACTGATCAATCTCGACCCGCTCGGTGCTGCGGTGGGCAATGTTGGCGTAGGCATCGCTGGGTTTCATGGCCGGTGACAGATCGCTCAGATAGACCTCGGTGGTCAGCCGCGCAATGTCGTATTTGGCGTACAGGGCATGAATATGCTGGCACAGGTCGGCCAGGCCCATGCGCTCGTACTTGGGATACTTCTGGCAAAACTCGGGCAGGATGCGCCACATCGGCTGGTTCTTGTCGTAGTCGTCCTTGAACTGCTGCAGCGCCGTCAGCAGCGTGTTCCAGCGGCCCTTAGTGATGCCAATGGTGAACAGGATAAAAAAACTGTAGAGGCCGGTTTTTTCAACGATCACGCCGTGCTCGGCCAAAAACTTGGTCACGATGCTGGCCGGAATGCCGGTTTTGGCAAACTTGCCATTGAGGTCCATGCCGGGCGTGACAATGGTCGATTTGATCGGGTCAAGCATGTTGAAGCCGGTCGCCATCTGGCCAAACCCATGCCAGTTGGCGGCACCGTTGCGCGCAAGCTTGGCGCTGCGTGACTCGCCCTTGATGATCCAGTCCTCGGCGCGGCCAATGCCCTCTTCCGCGAGTTTGTCCGGCCCCCAGACCTTGAACCACCAGTCGGCGCCATATTCATCGTCGATCTTGCGCATGGCGCGGCGGAAATCGAGCGCCTCGGCAATACTCTCCTCAACCAGCGCCGTGCCGCCAGGCGGCTCCATCATGGCGGCCGCCACGTCGCAGCTGGCAATGATGCTGTACTGCGGCGAAGTCGAGGTGTGCATCAGGTAGGCCTCATTGAAGAGCGGCCGGTCAAGCTTGATGTTTTGCGAGTCCTGCACCAGCACCTGGCTGGCCTGGCTGATGCCAGCCAGCAGTTTGTGAATTGACTGCGTGGCATAGACCACCGCATTTTTCGGCCGGGTGCGGTTTTTGCCCATGGAATGGTAGCAGCCATAAAACGGGTGAAACGCCGCGTGGGGTAGCCAGGCTTCATCAAAATGCAGATTGTCAACATAGCCGTCGAGCATGTCCTTGATGGTTTCGGTGTTGTAGAGCACGCCGTCATAGGTGGACTGCGTCAGCGTCAGCACGCGCGGCTTGACCGTTTCCGGGTCAACACCCTTGAGCAGCGGATTGGCCCTGATCTTGGCCTTGATGGCTTCGGGCTCGAACTCGCTTTGCGGAATCGGGCCGATGATGCCGAAGTGGTTGCGCGTCGGTTTCAAGAACACCGGAATGGCGCCGGTCATGATGATGGCGTGCAAAATGGATTTATGGCAGTTGCGGTCCACCACAACCACATCACCGGACGCCACGGTGTAATGCCACACAATCTTGTTGGAGGTGCTGGTGCCGTTGGTCACGAAAAAGCAGTGATCGGCATTGAAAATGCGCGCGGCATTGCGCTCGGATGCCGCCACCGGGCCGGTGTGGTCCAGCAATTGGCCCAGTTCCTCCACCGCGTTGCACACGTCGGCACGCAGCATGTTCTCGCCAAAAAACTGGTGAAACATCTGCCCGACCGGGCTTTTCAGGAAGGCCACACCCCCTGAATGACCCGGGCAGTGCCATGAATAGGAGCCGTCATCGGCGTAATCCAGCAAGGCCTTGAAAAACGGCGGCTGCACACCTTCGAGGTAGCTCTTGGCTTCGCGGATGATGTGACGCGCCACGAACTCGGGCGTGTCTTCAAACATGTGAATGAAACCATGCAGCTCGCGCAGGATGTCATTGGGAATATGGCGCGACGTTTTTGTTTCGCCGTACACATAAATCGGCACATCAAGATTTTTTCGGCGCACTTCTTCAATGAAGTTGCGCAGGTTCAACACCGCCGGGTCCAGATCAGGCCCGGGCGTGAACTCTTCGTCATCGATTGACAGGATGAATGCGCTGGCGCGGCTTTGCTGCTGCGCAAACTGCGACAGGTCACCGTAGCCGGTGACACCCAGCACCTCGAAGCCTTCACTTTCTATGGCTTGCGCCAGCGCCCGAATACTCAGCCCGGAGGTGTTTTCGGAGCGGAAGTCTTCGTCAATAATGATGATGGGAAAGCGAAATTTCATCGAAAGGCCCTTGCCTGAAACTGCCAAAAAAAATCGAATCAGGGCCGAAGTGTAAGGATATTTGCTGACAGTTAAGGCGGCTTTGCCCTAAAGAGCTTGGGATAAGCTTGCCAAATCGATCTTCTGGCCCAAAATGTGGCCTTTACGAAACGCAAGGGAACCGAGATGGCCGATTCAACGATGTGGTGGTTGCTGGCGGGTACCGCCATTGCGGTAGAACTGGTCACTGGCACGTTTTACCTGCTGATGGTCGCGACAGGCCTGGCAGCCGCGGCGCTGGCATCCCACATGAGCCTTTCATTCACCACGCAAATTGTCGTTGCGGCGGTGGTCGGCGGCAGCACCGTGCTGACTTGGCGCTGGCAGCGCAGCAAAAGTCCGAAACCGGCCCAGGCCAATGCGAATCGCGACGTGCAAATGGATATCGGCGAGACCGTGCATGTCGAGCAGTGGAATAGCGACGCCACGGCCACGGTCAAATACCGTGGCGCCCAGTGGACCGTGGTGCTCGGCGACAAGGATGCCGCGCCGGAGCCTGGCCTCTTCAAGGTCAAGGAACTCGATGGCAACCGGCTGGTTGTCAAAAAACTGTGAGACAGTGCAGGGTGTCCAGCGGATGCACTCCCCTGATGCTCACCTCTTTATTCTGATTTAACGGAGAACCCAATGGAAATTGCCCTCGTCCTCTTTATTATTGCCATCCTCTTCATCGCACGCAGCGTCAAGTTCGTGCCGCAACAAAACGCGTGGGTCATCGAACGCCTTGGCAAATACCACGCTTCACTGACGCCGGGCCTGAACTTTCTGATTCCCTTCATTGACCGGGTCGCCTACAAACACAGCCTGAAGGAAATTCCGCTGGATGTCCCCAGCCAGGTCTGCATCACGCGCGACAACACCCAGTTGCAGGTGGACGGCATCCTGTACTTCCAGGTCACCGACCCAATGCGCGCCAGCTACGGCTCGTCCAACTACATTGTTGCCGTCACCCAGCTGGCGCAAACGTCGCTTCGCAGCGTGATCGGCAAACTCGAACTCGACAAAACCTTCGAAGAGCGCGACATCATCAATGCGCAAGTTGTTGCCGCCATTGACGAAGCAGCGCTCAACTGGGGCGTGAAAGTGTTGCGCTATGAGATCAAGGACTTGACTCCGCCCAAGGAAATTCTGCATGCCATGCAGTCGCAAATTACCGCTGAACGCGAAAAACGTGCCCTGATCGCCGCGTCCGAGGGCCGCAAGCAGGAACAGATCAACATCGCCACTGGCGAGAGGGAGGCGTTTATCGCCCGTTCCGAAGGCGAAAAGCAGGCCGCCATCAACAACGCGCAAGGTGAAGCGTCGGCCATCATGGCGGTGGCAGAGGCCAACGCAAAGGCCATCGAAGTCGTTGCCCTGGCGATTCGTCAACCTGGGGGCGAACAGGCCGTGCAGCTCAAAGTGGCGGAAAAAGCCGTTGAAGCCTATTCGCGTGTTGCGGGCGACGCCACCACCACCCTGATCGTGCCGAGCAACATGACCGAAGTGTCGGCCCTGATTGCGTCAGCCATGAAAATGGTGCAGTCCAACAAGGCTTGACCGGCACCGGCCTCAAGAAGCCATTCATTCCCCTCCTGCGCGGCACTGCTACAATTAAATGCTTCGCGGAAGGGTGGATGAGCGGTTTAAGTCACACGCCTGGAAAGCGTGCGTGGGGTTATACCCACCGCGGGTTCGAATCCCGCCCCTTCCGCCA
>CAYJMW010000097.1:0-12417 GCA_964371235.1 uncultured Polaromonas sp. | reverse complement strand
CAGGAGCCCACAGTGTAAATCAATTATGCGGCGTTATATATGTCGCTATGTTTAGATTCCAGGATTGCTCCGCCAGGCGGCGCTCCTGCAGAGAATTAATTCAGAAAATGAAGAAAGGCAGGCTTGTGAAATGAATCGCGAACTGTTGATGTTGGTCGATGCCATATCGCGTGAGAAAAATGTTGAACGTGACGTCGTTTTTGGCGCTGTCGAGCTTGCGCTCGCGTCAGCCACCAAGAAGGTGTACGAAGACGGTGTAGACATTCGCGTGGTGGTGGACCGCGATAGCGGCAAGTACGAAACGTTCCGCCGCTGGCTGGTTGTGCCCGACGAAGCTGGCCTGCAAAACCCCGAAGCCGAGGAACTGGTGAGTGACGCTCGCGAAGAAATCGCCGACATAGAAGAAGGCGACTACATTGAAAAGCCGGTCGAAAGTCTGCCGATTGGCCGCATCGGCGCGCAGGCGGCCAAGCAGGTCATCCTGCAAAAGATCCGCGATGCCGAGCGTGAAATGCTGCTCAACGACTTCATGTCGCGTGGTGACAAGATTTTTGTCGGCACTGTCAAGCGCATGGACAAGGGCGACATCATTGTCGAGTCCGGACGCGTCGAAGGCCGGCTGCGCCGCGGCGACATGATCCCGAAGGAAAACCTGCGCTCCGGCGACCGCGTCCGCGCCATGATCATGGAGGTGGACACCACGCTTCGCGGCGCTCCCATCATCCTGTCGCGTACCGCGCCCGAGTACATGATCGAGTTGTTTCGCCAGGAGGTCCCTGAAATCGAGCAGGGCCTGCTGGAAATCAAATCCTGCGCGCGTGACCCCGGCTCGCGCGCCAAGATTGCCGTGCTGTCGCATGACAAGCGCGTCGATCCGATCGGCACCTGCGTCGGTGTTCGCGGCACCCGCGTCAACGGCGTGACCAACGAGCTCGCCGGCGAGCGCGTGGACATCGTGCTGTGGAGCGAAGACCCGGCCCAGTTTGTGATTGGAGCGCTGGCGCCAGCCAATGTGTCTTCCATCGTGGTGGACGAAGAGCGGCACGCCATGGACGTGGTGGTCGATGAGGAAAACCTCGCCATTGCCATCGGCCGCGGTGGCCAGAACGTTCGTCTGGCTTCCGAGCTGACCGGCTGGAAGATCAACATCATGGATGCCAGCGAATCAGCCGAGAAGCAGGCGAGCGAGACCGATGCCAGCCGCAAGCTGTTCATGGAGAAGCTCGATGTGGACGAGGAAATTGCCGACATCCTGATCTCCGAAGGTTTCACCAGCCTGGAAGAGGTCGCTTATGTGCCGCTGCAGGAGATGCTCGAGGTTGAATCGTTCGACGAAGACACCGTCAATGAGCTGCGCACGCGTGCCAAGGATGCCCTCCTGACGATGGAAATCGCCAGGGAAGAAAATGCCGAAGGTGTTTCGCAGAACCTGCGTGACGTTCAAGGCCTCACCCCCGAGCTGATTGCCAAACTTGTTGAGGCGGGTATCCACACGCGCGACGATCTGGCCGATCTGGCGGTGGACGAACTCATAGAGATCACCGGCCAGTCCGACGACGAAGCCAAAGCCCTGATCATGACCGCGCGCGCGCATTGGTTTACCGATGACGCCCAAGAGGCCGCCGCACCTGCCGCGACCCCAGAGCAATGATCATGGAGGCCAGCAGGAAAACCAAATATGTCCAGTACCACCACCGTCGCCCAATTCGCAGCTGAATTGAATAAATCCACCGCCACACTGATCGAGCAATTGACCAGCGCGGGTGTCGCCAAGGCGCAGGCCAGCGATCACCTGTCCGAAGCCGACAAGCAGAAATTGCTCGGCTATTTGCAGGCCAGCCATGGCACTGCCACGGCTGCGCGCAAAAAAATCACGCTGGTGAAGAAATCCACCAGCGAAATCAAACAGGCCGACGCCACTGGCAGGGCCCGCACCATTCAGGTGGAAGTTCGCAAGAAGCGCACCTTTGTCAAGCGCGAAGACGGCGCAGACCTGCCCGCCGAAGATGTGCCGCCAGTCGTTGCTGTCGAAGCAACCCCAGTGGTTGATGAGACCGAGCTGATTCGCCGCGAGGAAGAAGCCAGTCGCCACGCCGAGTTGTTGCGCCGTCAGGAACACGAGCTGACGGAGAAGCGCCGTTTACGTGACGAGCAGGATGCCAAGGAGGCAGCGAGCGCGCTTGAACGCGAAACGGCTACGCAAATTGCCCAGGCTGCCGCCCAGGCGGCCGAGGCCACCAGGAAGACCAAACCCAGCGCGAGAAAAGCCAGGCTGGCGATCCCGCCTGAGGCGGTCAAAGCCGTGTCCGTTGCCGCCGAAGCGGCGCTGCAGGAGCAGGCCAGCAAAGCTGCCGAATCTGCGGCGGCAAGTGCTGCCGTCAAAGCCAGGGCGACCGCGGAATTCCAGGCAGATGCCGCCAAATCGCAGGACCTTGCGGAGCGCCGCGGCAAGGCTGAGGCTGAAGCAGCGAACATCCGGGCCATGCTGTCCGCGCCCAAGCGTGTGCTGGTGCCCCATGTGGATCTGAAGGCAGTTGCCAAGGGGACCCTGCACAAGCCGACCATGGCGCCAGGCGCAGCCAAGGCAGTCTCGGCAAAGGCCGGTGCAGCGGGCGCCGCGGCTGCGCCGGGCGTTGCCGGCAAGAGGGAAGTCAAGTCTGAAAACCTGTCTTCAACCTGGAAAGAGGATGCCGCCAAGAAGAAAGGGCTCCCGAGTCGGGGCGCGCCGGTTATCCCCGGGCGCGGCAGTTTCCGCAGCGGCCCGCGTGGACGCCGCGGCAGCAGCCGCGACGCTCGCCCTGAATCGACTTTTGTGACTCCCACAGAATTCAAGGTGCTCGAGGTTCACGTGCCCGAAACCATTACCGTGGCAGAACTGGCGCACAAGATGAGCGTCAAGTCTTCCGAGGTGATCAAGCACCTGATGAAGCTCGGCCAGATGGTGACCATCAACCAGCCGCTGGACCAGGACACCGCCATGATTGTGGTGGAAGAAATGGGCCACAAGGCAATCACTGCCGCGCTGGACGACCCGGAAGCATTTACCTACGAGGATGTGCAGGGCCAGCAGGCGCAAGCATTGCCGCGCGCCCCGGTGGTGACCGTGATGGGCCACGTGGACCACGGCAAAACCTCGCTGCTCGACTACATTCGCCGCACCAAGGTGGCCGCCGGTGAAGCCGGCGGAATTACCCAGCATATTGGCGCCTACCACGTCGAAACGCCGCGCGGCATGGTGTCCTTCCTGGATACCCCGGGCCATGAAGCCTTTACCGCCATGCGTGCCCGCGGCGCCCAGGCCACCGACATCGTCATTCTGGTGGTTGCCGCCGATGACGGCGTGATGCCCCAGACCCGCGAGGCGATCAAGCACGCCAAAGCGGCGGGCGTTCCCATTGTGGTGGCGATCAACAAGATCGACAAGCCCGGCATCAACCTTGAGCGCGTCAAGGGCGAACTGGTGACCGAGGAGGTGGTGCCCGAAGAGTTTGGCGGTGATTCGCCATTCGTCCCGGTCTCCGCCCATACCGGCGAAGGCATTGACACCCTGCTTGAACAGGTTCTGCTGCAGGCTGAAGTGCTGGAGCTCAAGGCGCCGATTGACGCCCTGGCCAAGGGTCTGGTGATCGAGGCGCAGCTTGACAAGGGGCGCGGTCCGGTCGCCACCGTGCTGGTGCAGTCCGGTACGCTCAAAGCGGGTGATGTGGTGCTGGCCGGCTCAACCTATGGCCGGGTGCGCGCCATGCTCGACGAAAACGGCAAGTCCGTCAAGAGCGCCGGCCCGTCCATTCCGGTTGAAATTCAGGGCCTGACCGAAGTGCCGCAGGCCGGCGACGAGTTCATGGTCATGACCGACGAGCGTCGGGTCCGTGAAATTGCCACTTTCCGCGCCGGCAAGTTCCGCAACACCAAGCTGGCCAAGCAGCAGGCGGCCAAGCTGGAGAACATGTTTTCGGACATTTCGGCGGGCGAAGTCAAGCTGCTGCCGATCATCATCAAGGCCGATGTGCAGGGCTCGCAGGAGGCGCTGGCACAGTCGCTGCTCAAGCTTTCGACCGACGAGGTCAAGGTTCAACTGGTGTACTCGGGTGTCGGCGGTATTTCCGAATCCGACGTCAACCTGGCCATTGCGTCCAAGGCTGTGGTGATCGGATTCAATACCCGCGCCGATGCGCTGGCGCGCAAGCAGGCCGAGAACAACGGTGTTGATATTCGTTACTACAACATCATTTATGACGCCGTGGACGAACTCAAGGCCGCCCTGTCCGGCATGCTCACGCCCGACAAGAAGGAAGAAGTCATTGGCACTGCCGAGATTCGCCAGGTGTTCAAGGTCAGCAAAATCGGCTCGATTGCCGGTTGCATGGTTACCGCCGGAGTGGTCCGCCGCACCGCACGGGTTCGCCTGTTGCGTCAGAACGTGGTGATCTTTACCGGTGAACTCGATTCGCTCAAGCGCTTCAAGGACGACGCCAAGGAAGTCAAGGAAGGCTTTGAGTGCGGCCTGAACATCAAGAACTACAACGACATCGAGGAAGGTGACGTGCTGGAGTTCTTCGAGATCAAAGAGGTTGCGCGTACGCTCTGAAACGGTCCGCCGTTCAGACCCTCCATCCTGTTTGCCAGCCCATGCGTAAAAAGTCATCCACCCCCAACCGCGGCTTTCGTGTTGCCGATCAGATCCAGCGCGATCTGACGGAACTGATCGCGCGCGAGTTGAAAGACCCACGGGTGGGCATGGTGACCATTCAGGCGGTGGAAGTCACGCCCGACTATGCGCACGCCAAGATATTTTTCAGCGTGCTGGTCGGCGACCCGAAAGAGTGTGAAGTGGCGCTGAATCAGGCCGCCGGTTTTCTGCGCAACGGCCTGTTCAAGCGCCTGATGATTCACACCGTGCCGACGCTGCACTTCGTGTTCGACCGCACCGTCGAACACGCGGCAGACCTGAACGCCCTGATCGCCAAGGCGGTTTCTTCGCGCGCCCAGGACGACTGAGGCGTACCGTTCCCCTCCGGCAGGCTCAGGGTGAACGGTACCCACCGCGTTCGGCAGAGCCGTTCGCGTTGAGCCTGCCGAGACCTTATGACGCAAACATCCACACACCGCGAAAAGATTCAGCGACGTCCCGTTCACGGCGTGCTGCTGCTCGACAAGCCGCTGGGCCTGTCGAGCAATCAGGCGCTGCAGAAGGTCAAGTGGCTGCTGCGTGCCGACAAGGCCGGCCATACCGGCACGCTCGATCCGCTAGCCACCGGCGTGCTGCCGCTGTGCTTTGGCGCGGCAACCAAGTTCAGCCAGATCCAGCTCGATGCCAACAAAACCTACGAGGCGACGCTGCTGCTGGGCCAGAAAACGACCACTGGCGACGCCGAGGGAGAAGTGGTAGAGACGCGGCCAGTGCCCGGGATCACACCCGACTTGCTGGCGGCCATGACGCAGCGCTTTACCGGAGCGCAAACGCAAGTGCCGCCGATGTACTCGGCGCTCAAGAAAGACGGCAAGGCGCTGTACGACTATGCGCGCAAGGGGCAAGTGGTGGAGCGGGACCCGCGCCCTATCACGATTTACAAGCTGAATATGGCTCTGGCCCACGACGAACGGGCACAAGTAGCTATTAAAATCATAGTAAACTGCAGCAAGGGAACCTACATCCGCACGCTCGGCGAGGACATTGGCGAGGCGCTCGGTTGCGGCGCGCACCTGGGTGCGTTGAGGCGGCTGGAGACGGGCGGCTTTACCGCAGCGCAGTGCGTGAGTTTGCCCGCGCTGGAGGCCATGACCGAAGCCGGGCGCGAAGCCTGCCTGCTGCCGGTGCAGTCCCTGGTGGCGGCGTTCCCGGCTGTCACACTGGACACCGACAATGCAGGACGCTTTTTGAGCGGTTTGCGCCGCCGCGGCGCGCCGGGCCAGTGGGGCGTTGATGCGCCGCTGGTGCAGGTCTATGGAACTGAGCCTCCTGCTTTTTTGGGCTCAGCCCACATCACAGCGGATGAGCTGATTCCCGAGCGTTTGCTCAGCCCCCTTGAAATTCAGGACATCTTGCAGGCCGATCAAAACTCCGCACAGCGTTCGACCCGCCCGATTTCACATTAACCGTTTAGCCATTTTCAAGTTTCCAAGTTTCCAGAAAGCCAACCATGAGTCACAAACAAATTCGCAACATCGCCATCATCGCCCACGTTGACCATGGCAAGACCACCATGGTCGACCAATTGCTGCGCCAGTCCGGCACCTTTGCCCAGCACGAGAAAGTGGTTGACACCGTGATGGACAACAACGCCATCGAAAAAGAGCGCGGCATCACCATTCTGGCCAAGAACTGCGCCGTGACCTGGCACGGCACGCACATCAACATCGTCGACACTCCCGGCCACGCCGACTTCGGCGGAGAAGTGGAGCGCGCGCTGTCCATGGTTGACGGTGTGGTGCTGCTGATTGACGCGCAGGAAGGCCCCATGCCCCAGACCCGCTTTGTGACCAAGAAGGCGTTGGCCCTGGGCCTGAAGCCCATCCTGGTGGTGAACAAGGTGGACAAGCCCGGTGCGCGCCCCGACTGGGTGGTCAACGCTGCGTTTGATTTGTTCGACAAGCTTGGCGCCACGGATGAACAGCTGGATTTCCCCGTGGTCTACGCCTCGGGCATCAACGGCTGGTCGTCAATGGAAGAGGGCGCGCAGGGCGAGCAGTGGGGCCCCGACATGTCGGCCCTTTTCAACACCATCCTTCAACATGTGCCTCATCAACAGGGTGACCCCGCAGCGCCGCTGCAACTGCAAATTTCCGCGCTCGACTTTTCGACCTTCGTCGGCCGGATTGGTGTTGGCCGCATCAGCCAGGGCACGATCAGGCCCATGATGGACGTGGTGGTGATGGAAGGCCCGGACGGCAAGGCCGTCAAAGGCCGTGTCAACCAGGTGCTGACTTTTCAGGGCCTGGAACGCGTGCAAACCGACGAAGCAGGCCCAGGCGAAATTGTGCTGATCAACGGCCTTGCCGACATCGGCATTGGCGTGACCATCACCGATCCCGTCAATCCGCGTCCGCTGCCCATGCTGAAGGTCGATGAACCGACCCTGACCATGAATTTTTGCGTCAACACCAGCCCACTGGCTGGCCGTGAGGGCAAGTACGTCACCAGCCGCCAGATCTGGGACCGCCTGCAAAGGGAACTGCAACACAACGTGGCCTTGCGCGTCAAGGAAACCGGCGAAGAAGGTATTTTCGAAGTCATGGGTCGCGGCGAACTGCACCTGACCATTTTGCTGGAAAACATGCGTCGCGAAGGTTATGAATTGGCGGTGTCCAAGCCGCGCGTCGTGTTCAAGGAGGTGAATGGCGTGCGATACGAGCCGATTGAGCTGGTGACCGTTGACCTTGAAGAGCAGCACCAGGGCGGCGTGATGCAGGCGCTGGGCGAGCGCAAGGGGGACCTGATCAATATGGAGTCGGATGGCCGTGGCCGCGCGCGCCTGGAGTACCGTATCCCGGCGCGTGGCCTCATCGGCTTTACCAACGAGTTCCTGAACCTGACGCGCGGCACGGGCCTGATCTCCAACATTTTCGACAGCTACGAGCCGCACAAGGGCGACATCGGCGGCCGCAAGAACGGCGTGCTGATTTCCATGGACGCGGGTGAAATCTTCGCCTATGCGCTGGGCAAGCTTGAAGACCGCGGCCGCATGTTCCTCAGGCCCAACGACCCGGTGTACGAAGGCATGATTGTCGGTATCCACAACCGTGACAACGATCTGGTGGTCAACGCCACGCGCACCAAGCAGCTGACCAACTTCCGCGTCAGCGGCAAGGAAGACGCGATCAAGATGACCCCCCCGATCGAATTGACGCTGGAATACGGCGTGGAATTTATTGAAGAAGACGAGCTGGTCGAAATCACGCCCAAGTCGATCCGCCTGCGCAAGCGTCACCTGACAGAGAGCGAGCGCAAACGGGCTGGCCGGTAAATTGCCCCCACGCTTGTCGCTTCGCGTACTACGCTGCCCCCCGAGGGGGCTGTGCTTGCTTGGGGCGGCCCGGCGCTGCGCACGCGTTGAAGTTCCGCAGGGAGGCATCCGACGCGCGCGGAGTGGCGCGATCTCAGGGTGTGCTGCACCATGAAACTCCCGCAACTCACTCATTCCAGGGCCGTCGCCCTGATGGTTCTGGTCGCCCTGATGTGGTCGATCGCCGGCGTTGTGACGCGTCAGCTGGAGTCGGCCCGCAGCTTTGAAGTGACGTTCTGGCGCAGCCTCTTCACGATGCTGTCGCTATTGGTCATCCTGCCGCTGTGGCAGGGCCCGGGCGTGTTTCGCAAGATGCCCTGGAAGAGCCACGCGTTCTGGCTCTCTGGCGTCTGCTGGAGTGTGATGTTCACGGCCTTCATGGTGGCAATCATGCTCACCACCGTTGCCAACGTGCTGGTGACGATGGCTCTGGGCCCCTTCTTCACGGCTTTGCTGGCCCGTCTTTTCATCGGTCACCGCATCCCCGCGCGCACCTGGTTTGCCATTTCCATGGCCGGTGCGGGCATCGCCTGGATGTACGGCGGACAAATGGACCTGCGCAGTCACCTCGGCGGCACACTGGTGGCGCTGATGGTGCCGCTGGCCGGCGCCAGCAACTGGACCGTGGTGCAGCACAGCCGCGCACAGGGCCGGAACATTGACCTGGTCCCTTCGGTGTTGCTGGGCGCGGTGATTTCCTCGCTGGTGACTCTGCCGCTGTCGTTTCCATTTTCCGCCACGTCGCATGACATGGCCTGGCTGGCCCTGCTGGGGCTGGTTCAACTGGCCATTCCATGTGTGCTGTCGGTGCTGTGCGCCAATGTGCTCAAGGCGCCCGAGGTGGCCCTGCTGGCGCTGCTGGAAGTGATTTTTGGCATCTTGCTGGCATGGCTGGGTGCGGGCGAGGCGCCCGGCGCGAATGTGCTGACCGGCGGCGCGGTGGTGATTGGCGCGCTGGTTGTCAATGAACTGATTGGATGGAGGCAAAGATCATGCAGGTAGGGATTGCCGCGGCTGAAGCAAAAAGCCACATCATTGTGGAGCGGCGGGGAAGCGTTGGCTTCATTACCCTGAACCGGCCCAAGGCGCTCAATGCGCTTTCGCTGCCGATGGTGCGCGAACTGCTGGCCACCCTGCAGGCCTGGCGCGACGACCCGGCGCTACGTGTGGTGGCGATTCGCGGCACCAACAAGGTGGGACGCCCGGGCAGTCCCGAAAGTCTTTTTGGCGGTTTTTGCGCCGGTGGCGATATCCGTTTTTTCCATCAGGCCGCGCTGGCGGGCGACCCGGCGCTGGACGAATTTTTTACCGCGGAATACACCCTCAACTACCTGATCCACAGCTATCCAAAGCCCTTTATCGCTTTCATGGATGGCATGGTGATGGGCGGCGGCATGGGCATTGGCCAGGGCGCCAGGGTTCGGATCGTGACCGAACAGACCAGGATGGCCATGCCGGAAACCAATATCGGACTGTTTCCCGATGTCGGCGGTGGCTACTTTCTAAGCCGATGCCCGGACCATGTTGGCGAGTATCTGGCACTGACCGGCGACGTCATCGGCGCTGACGATGCAGTGGCCTTTGGGCTGGCCGATGTGAACATCGAAGCGGCGCGCCTGCCCGCGTTGTGGGAAGCGCTGGCTGCGCAAAGTTTTGCCGGCGCCGCGGAAGTGAATGCCTGGATAGCTACTAATTTAATAGCTGACTACGAACGTCCTGTGTGGGCCGGAAGCCGGTTTGATCAATATTTTTCATTGCTGCGGGTAAAACACATGGTCGATGCGCTGGAAGCCTCGCCGGATGCGTGGGCACTAAAAACAGCCGCCACCTTGCGCAAGCGTTCGCCCCTGATGCTGCATGTCACGCTCGAGCAGATTCGCCGCGCCAGAACCATGGGCCTGGCTGACGAACTGCGCATGGAACGGGGCATGATGCATCACTGCTTTCATGGGCGGCCCGGCGCAAACAGCGAGGCGGTTGAAGGAATACGCGCACTGGCCATCGACAAGGACTTTCATCCCCGCTGGCAACCGGCGCGCATCGAAGACGTCAAGCCAGCGATGGTGGCCGCATTCTTTGAAAGTCCCTGGCCAGCCGACGCGCATCCGCTGCGAGCGCTTTAGGGCCCGTTCGGAAATAAGTCGTGCATTTGGCCGTCGGATTCGGGATGCGATGCTAGGCGCAAAGCGTGCCGTGTGGCTATGCCACACAAGCGATTTGCAACAACGCAGCGCGCCCGAAGCTGGCGAGCCAAATGTGCAAGTTATTCCCGAACGGGCCCTTAGAACGCCAGCCGCAAGGCTTACCTGTTTTTCGACTTCATCGCGCGTTCCACCTCGCGCTTGCCTTCGCGGTCCTTGATGGTGTTGCGCTTGTCGTGCTCGCCCTTGCCCTTGGCCAGACCGATCTCGCATTTGACCTTGCCTGCCTTCCAGTGCATGTTCAGCGGCACCAGCGTGAATCCTTTTTGCTCGACCTTGCCCACCAGCCGGCGAATCTCGTCCTTGTGCATCAGCAGCTTTTTGGTGCGCACGGAATCCGGGCGCACATGTGTCGAGGCGGTGCCCAGGGGGTTGATCTGACAACCGATGATGAAGAGCTCGCCGTTGCGGATCACCACATAGCCGTCGGTGAGCTGCACCTTGCCTTCGCGCACCGATTTCACTTCCCAGCCTTCGAGCACCATGCCGGCCTCAAAGCGTTCTTCAATCTGGTAATTGAAGGTGGCCTTCTTGTTGTCGGCAATGCGCACCGCCGCGGCCGCGGCTTTTGCGGAAGTTTTCCCGGATGGGGCCGCGGCTGGTTTTTTGGAGGAGGATGCTTCTTTGGTGGCCATGGCTAAGAGATAAGGTCGGCGGGGGCTAATACAATCAGCCGAGCCAATGATTGTATGAAAACCGTTCAAAAGTCCGTCCTCATCTGGTACAGCGCAGCGGAAATGTTCGAGCTGGTCACCGATGTGGCCAGCTACCCGGAATTTCTGCCGTGGTGCAGCCAGGCCTCGGTCCACGAAGAAACCGGGCACGGCATGATCGCCCGGATCGGCATCTCCATCGCCGGCCTGACGCAAAACTTCACAACCCGCAACATCCACGAAAAGGACCGCCGGGTCAGCCTCACACTGATTGACGGCCCCTTTTCGAAGCTCGATGGCGACTGGCACTTCTACCCGTTGGGAGATGGCGTCCAGCGTGCCTGCAGGGTGGAGTTAGCCCTGGGTTATGACTTTGACAATGCCGCACTGGCGGCGCTGGTAGGCCCGGTGTTTGACAGGATTGCCGGCAGCCTGGTTGATGCCTTTGTCAAACGGGCCTCGCAAGTCTATGGCGAGACCTGACCCTCATACTCAGGTGAAAGTCTCGGTCGTCTATTCGCCCGCGCCGCGGCAGGTTCGCGAGTGGTTGCTTGACCTCTCAGCCGGCGCCACGGTGGCGCAGGCGCTGGCCGCAAGCGGTGTGTTTGAGGAATTTCCGGAGTTGCAGCCGGCGCGCCTCACGGCAGGAATCTGGGGCAAAAAAACCGGCTTGGCGCAGGTGCTGCGCGATACCGATCGGGTGGAAATTTACCGCGGCCTGCGGGTGGATCCGAAAGTTGCGCGGCGCGAGCGCTTTGACCGCCAGGGCGTGAAAAGAGCCGGGCTGTTTGCCAAGACCCGGGCCGGCGCCAAGGCCGGGTACTGACGCTGGCCCGGGCGGCCTGCCCCCGGGTTTATTTGCAGTCGCTGTCTGCGATGCCCTGGAGGCGCTTGGCCTCCGCCGCGCGGGCGTTGTCATCCAGGTACTCGCGCTCACCCTTGGCGTTGGTGACGGATATCCTGATACCCGATTTGAAGCTGACCAGCCCTTTTTTGGCACGCTCGCAATTGTCAGCCCTGGCCTGATCCCGTTTTTCTTCTTCGGCCTTTCTTTTGGCGGCTTCTTCCGCTTCGACTTGCTTTTTCTTCGCTTCAAGCTGTGTGTCCTTGCCCGGCAACAATCCGGGAGCACTGGCTTTGTGCATCGGGGCCGAGGCAGCAGCGGCGGGAAAGCGCGCTGCGTCGTCACTGACCGGTGCAGCGGCGATCGGGCGATTTCCACCTGGCCGCTTCAGGATATTCTTGTCCTGGATGTCGGCCGGTGGCGAACGGTCGCTGAAGACTTTGCGGCCATCCTTGTCAACCCACTGCCATTGGGCCAGGGCGGTGATGGCAAACGACCCGGCGGCAAGGGCCAGGACAAGGGTTCTTGAAGCAGGTTTGAGGTCCATTGGGCCAGTGTAGCGCGGCGCGGTGATTTATTGGGGTCAGACACCAATTTTTCTGCGACGCCATGCGTCGCACCCTAAGGGTCAGCCTTTGGCTGAGAAAATTTGGGCTCTGGCTCAGTAGTGTCCGGTGAACACAGTTCGGTTTTGCCGCAGAGGCAGTGACCATGCG
>CAYJMW010000096.1:0-12633 GCA_964371235.1 uncultured Polaromonas sp. | reverse complement strand
GGCGTGTTCAGCAAATGGCCCTGCAGGCGCTGGGCGGCTTGTTCAATATCGGTCAAGCTGAGCATGAGATTCCTTGTCGGCAATGGAGTGCGGCTTGTCGGCCATTTTCCGCGTCTTGGGCCGTGCAGTATGTGCCTTATTGGGCACGGCAGAGTTCAAGTAGCGTGTTCCATGATGCTTCAGGCTGCGTTATGCTGCAGTGGCGTTTTGGCGCGAGATGCCTGTCAGCCAGACAAAGTTAGGCTGGCTTCGTTTTTCTGGCGCACCGCTTCACTGACCTTGAGCCGGGCCTGCCGCACAATGCGACCCCCTCGATCCGCAGCAATTGTCCGGGCTGGTAATTGCCACCGGGCACATGGTGGTAGTTGAGCAGGTGGCCCTTCTGCGCAAACAGCCGGTGGCGTCCCTACAGTTCGCGCGCAAAGGGATGGCTGTTTTCAAGCCGCCGCGCGCGGCAAAACCGGTGAATGAAAAGCGCAGGTCGGCCGGTTTGGCGGCATTCATCCCGAGGAGTTGGCACATGCGCGCTAGTGTCCCAGAATCTTCGACAGAAAGTCCCTGCTGCGTTCGTTTTGTGGGTGGTTGAAAAAATCGTTCGGGTTGTTTTGCTCAACGATCTGCCCTTGGTCCATGAAGATCACCCGGTCCGCGACGGCCTTGGCAAAGCCCATTTCATGCGTGACGCAGATCATGGTGATGCCTTCATTGGCCATCTCGATCATCACGTCCAGCACCTCCTTGATCATTTCGGGGTCCAGCGCCGAGGTCGGTTCGTCAAACAGCATGATTTTCGGCTTCAGGCACAGCGCCCGTGCAATCGCCACGCGCTGCTGCTGGCCACCGGAGAGCTGCAAGGGATACTTCTGCGCCTGCTCGGCGATGCGCACCCGCTCCAACTGCAGCATGGCCTTTTCCTCGGCCTCTTTCCTGGGCATCTTGCCCACCCACATCGGCGACAGCGTCAGGTTTTCGAGCACGCTCAGGTGCGGGAACAGGTTGAACTGCTGAAACACCATGCCGACTTTTTTGCGCACATCGTCGATCGCCTTGACGTCATCCGTCAACTCCACGCCATCCACGGTCAGGTGTCCCTGCTGATGTTCTTCGAGCCGGTTGATGCAGCGGATCAGCGTTGACTTGCCGGAGCCTGACGGGCCGCAAATGACGATGCGCTCACCTTTGGCAACCGTGAGGTCTATGTCGCGCAACACATGGAAATTGTTGCCGTACCACTTGTTGACTTTGTCAAAAGTAATGATGGGGGTGTTGCTTGTCTCGGTCATGATAGTCCTGGTCAGTTGAGGACAGAGCTGGCTCGCTTCGCGTAGCTGCGGTCTGTCCCGCAAGATTTATCTTAATTTGCTCTTGTTGACCTGCTTTTCAACCCAGTGGCTGTAGCGCGACATGGAGAAGCAGAACACGAAGTAAATCAGGGCGATGAAGATATAGCCCTCGATCACGAAAGGCCGCCAGTTGGCATCCGAGTTGAGGGCCAGGCTCATGGCCCCGGTTAACTCATACAGGCTGACGATGGTGACGAGTGAGGTGTCTTTGAAGGTGGAGATGAAGTTGTTCATGATGCCTGGCACCACCATGGCCAGTGCTTGCGGCAGCACAATCTTGCGCTGTGTTTGCCAGTAAGACAGCCCCAGTGTGGCCGCAGCCTCAATTTGCCCCTTGGGGATGGCCTGCAAGCCACCGCGAATCACTTCCGCTGAATAAGCGGCGGCAAACAGCGTGATGCCCACCAGCACGCGAATCAGCACGTCAATCTTGACGCCCGGTGGCATGAACAGGGGGAACATGAAAGACGCCATGAACAGCACCGAGATCAGCGGCACGCCGCGAATGAGTTCCACGTAAATCGTGCAGAAGCTGCGGATGGCTGGCAGGTTGGAGCGCCGCCCAAGCGCCACCAGCAGCGCAATCGGGAACGACATCACCAGCGACAGCGATGCCAGCAAAATAGTCAGCGGCAGGCCGCCCCAGCGATCGGTTTCGACCTGGGTCAGCCCCAGCGTATTGCCATACATCAGGGTAAAGAAGGCCGCCAGCACCACGGCCCACAGAATGGCGAGCCAGGGTTTCCAGAACATGCGCATGCAACTGGCCACCAGCAAGCCGGTGAGCAACACGGTGGCGACCAGTGGGCGCCATTGCTGCTCAAACGGATAGCGGCCAAAAATGATGATGCGGTATTTTTCGGCAATCACGCCCCAGCAGGCACCCACGCCGTCAACGCGGCAGGCTTCATAGTTGGGCAGCCAACTGGCTTTGATAAAAGCCCAGTTCACGATTTGCGGGATCAGCCACAGCAGCAGGCCGCCGATGATGACAGTCGCCAGGGTGGTTTTCCAGCCGGCCAGCAAATTGGTCTTGACCCACGCCACGGGCCCTTCGGTGTTGACTGGCGCCGGACGTGCGGCGATCGGTTTGAAAGTAGTTGCATTCATGGTGTGGGCTTGCGGGTCAGCGTTCTTTGATCGCGGCACGGCTGTTGTACCAGTTCATCAGGATGGACGTGCCCAGCGACGTGGTCAGGTAAACCAGCATCACGATTGAGATGCACTCGACCGCGCGGCCGGTCTGGTTGAGCGCCGTGTTGGCAATCGACACCACGTCGGGGTAACCAATGGCCACCGCGAGCGATGAGTTTTTGGTCAGGTTCAGGTACTGGTTGGTCAGCGGTGGAATGATCACGCGCAACGCTTGCGGCAGCATCACCAAGCGCATTTCCTGGTTGCGGCTGAGCCCCAGGGCAGACCCTGCCTCGCCTTGGCCGCTGGGCACCGCGGCGATGCCGCCGCGCACCACCTCGGCGATGAATGAGGCCGTGTAGAGAGTCAAGCCCATCAGCACGGCCAGAAACTCCGGCGTGAGCGCGCCGCCGTTTTCAATCGAGAAATCGCCCTTCACAGGCCGGTTCAGTGCTGTCGGCGCGCCGCCGAGCAGCCAGCCAGCCAGGCTCGCAAGAATGACGATCACTATCGGCACCCAGACCATGCTGCGCACCTGACCAGTGGCTTCAAACCGGCGGATGGCCCAGCGGCGATAAGCCCAAGCCAGCGCGATGCCAGGAAGCAGGCCGTAGGCGGCCCACAACTGGCCCGTTGCCCACACCGGAATCGGGTAGTTCAGCCCGCCTTTACTCAGGAAAAAGGAGCCGAGCGTCCAGGCTCCGGAGGCGGCCGGCAACACTTCCGTGAGCACGACGTACCACATCAGCAGTTGAAGCAGCACCGGGATGTTGCGAAAGAACTCGACATAGGCCAGGCACAGGCCGCGCACCAGCGCATTGCGCGAGAACCGCCCCACGCCCAGCAAGGTGCCCAGCACCGTGGCCAGAATGATGCCGAGCACTGCCACGCGCAGCGTGTTGGTGACGCCCACCAGAAAGGCTTGCCAGTAGGGCTGGGCGGAGTCAAAGGGGTAAAGACTCTCGCCAATGTCAAAGCCGGCGGCTTGCGTCAGGAAGTCAAAGCCGCTCTGGATGCCGCGCACCCGCATGTTGATGAGTGTGTTGTGCGCCAGAAACCAGACGGCACCCGCGATGGCCAGCAACGCGACGACCTGGTAGATCAGGCCCCGGAAGGCCTGGCTGCGCCAAGACCAGTTGTTCTTTTTGGGAGGAGTTTTTGAATCCATTGCGCCAGCATCCTTGCCGTGGTTCATTGGGGAGCGAGAGTCATCTTAGCGCCGCCAGGGGGCATAAAAAACGCCGCCTGATCGCTGAAGCGACACCAGGCGGCGCTCTTTTATTGGTGTATCAGCGAACCGGGTAGGCGTACATCAGGCCGCCCTTGTTCCACTGGTTGTTGACGCCACGGGGCAGACCCAGCGCTGACTTGGGGCCAACATTGCGCTCAAAAATCTCGCCATAGTTGCCGGTGGCCTTGATGGCGCGGGCCATCCATTCCTTGTCCAGACCCAGCAGCTTGCCGGTGTCCTCGGAAGTGCCCAGGATGCGCTGCACCACCGGGTCCTTGCTGGTGGCCTTCAGGGCATCCACATTGGCCTGGGTAATGCCATATTCTTCCGATTCAAGCAGCCCATAGATGGTCCATTTCACGATCGCAAACCACTCGTCATCACCGCGGCGCACCATCGGGCCGAGCGGTTCCTTGGAGATCAGTTCAGGCAGGATCAGGTGCTCCTTGGGGTCTTTGGCAACTTTGCTGCGGGTGGCGGACAAGCCCGATGCATCCGTGGTGTAGGCGATGCAGCGGCCGGCGAAGTAGGCGTTTTCAGCGGCTTCGAGCTTCTCGAACACCACCGGCTTGATGTTGAGGCTATTGGCCTTGGAGTAGTCGGTCAGGTTTTTCTCGGTCGTGGTGCCAGACTGCACGCACACGGTTTGGCCCTTGAGTTGCTTGGCACTCTTGATGTTGCTCTTGGTCGGCACCATGAAGCCCTGGCCGTCATAGTAGGTGACCGCCGTGCTGTTCAATCCCAGGGAGGCATCACGCGTGAGCGTGAACGTGGTGTTGCGCGACAACAGGTCGACCTCGCCGGATTGCAGCGCGGTGAAACGTTGTTGTGCGTTCAGTGGCACATATTTCACTTTTTCAGCATCGCCCAGGGTGGCGGCGGCAATCGCGCGGCACACGTCCACATCCAGCCCGCTCCATTTGCCGGAAGAATCGGCAGCACCAAAGCCGGCCAGGCCGGTGTTGACGCCACAAACGACCTGACCTCGCGCCTTGATGCCGTCCAGGGTCTTGCCCGCATGGGCTGGGGCCATGACGGCAAGTGTGAGGCCAGCGGCGGCCAGGGTGGCCAGGCTATGTTTCTTTGCAAATTTAAGCACGGGATTCTCCAATCAATAAATGTTTCAGTATCAGCACGATACGTGCCAAGCCAGAGATGCTAACCCCGCAAGTGCGTGTCCCAAGCTAGGGCAAGCCCTTATCTGCCCTGCCAAATCCCTTGCAAAAAAGGCATAACCTTATGCGAGGTGCCGGTGCCCCCGCGCCTGCCGGGCATCCTCGCGCCGGCGTGAAGGCTCCCCAGGCGTTGACCGGACCGAGCGGGCAAACCGGATTGCCCAGCGCAAGCCAAAGCCGGCAAAGTGCTACGTAAATAATAGCTATGACAACCCATTCTGCTTGGGCTAAAGCACGTTTTGGCCATTATTTTTGACCAGGCCGCGCCCTTCAAGCCGATGTTGCGCACACCCGAAGCACCTCGGCGCCATAAGCCTGCAGCTTTTTGGTGCCTATACCGCTAATGCCTTCCAGGTCGTGCAGGCTCACGGGGGCCTGCTCCGCGATGGTGCGTAGCGTGGCATCGTGAAAAATCACAAACGCAGGCAGGTTGTGCTCGCGCGCCACTTCGCCGCGCCAGGCCTTGAGGCGCGCCAGCCGCTCCAGCGCACCGGCGTTGAGGGCGGCTTCGGCCAGGCCCTTGACCGAGGTCTTGACCGATTTTTTGCTGGCACGCCCGGGCCGGTCGGCCTTGCTGGCCGTCGCTTGCTGGCGCAGCAGCACGCTGACCTCGCCTTTGAGCACCTGACGGGCGTCGGGCAGGAGCTGCAGGGTGTTGAAGGCTTCGGCGTTCACGCGCACCATGTTTTTTGCAATCAGCTGGCGCAGCACGCCGCGCCACTGGGCTTCAGCCAGATCGCTGCCAATGCCAAAGGTGCTCAGGTTCTCGTGACCGTATTGCACAATTTTTTCGGTGGCTTTGCCGCGCAAAATATCCATCAGGTGCCCGGCGCCAAAGCTGATGCCGCTGGCCTGCTGCACGCGGTAGATGCAGCTGAGCATCTTGCGCGCGGCGTCGGTTGCGTCCCACACCGCCGGGGGCTGAAGGCAGTTGTCGCAGTTACCGCAATACATGGCCCCCACGCTCTTCGCTTCGCGTAATTCGCGAGGCCTTGCAGGCCGCGGCTCGCGAGACGCTTCGCCTCTGTCGCCTGTCCAAACCTGCTCAAGCAGGTTTGGAGCCGCAGGCTCCAGCCCCTCGGGGGCTGAACTCGCTTGGGGCGGCCCGGCGCTGCAGTCCATGGCCCCCACGCTTGCCACTTCGTGTGCTGCGCTGCCCCCCGGGGGGGCTGAACTTGCTTGGGGCGGCCCGGCGCTGCGTTCGCCGGCTTCCATTGTTTCTCCAAAGTAGCGAAGCAAGCTCGCGCGGCGGCAGCGCGTGTCTTCGGCCAGGCTCAAAAGCGCGTCAAGCTTGCCGCGCATCACCTGCTTGAACGCTTCGCTCGCCGCTTCGCTGGTGTCTATCATGCGGCGCTGGTTCACCACGTCCTGCAGGCCATAGGTCATCCAGGCGTCGGCCGGCAGACCGTCGCGACCTGCCCGTCCGGTTTCCTGGTAGTAGCCCTCAATGTTTTTGGGCATGTCCAGGTGTGCGACAAAGCGCACATCGGGTTTGTCAATGCCCATGCCAAAGGCAATCGTCGCCACCATGACCATGCCTTCCTCGCGCAGGAAGCGGTCTTGCCGCTGCTGGCGCAAGCTGGATTCCAGCCCGGCATGGTAGGCCATCGCCTTGACGCCGGCGCCTTGCAGCGTGTCAGCGATTTCTTCCACGCGCTTGCGCGACTGGCAATACACAATGCCGGCCTCGCCGTGGTGCTCGGAGTCGATAAAGCGCAGCAACTGGCGCGTCGGGTCGGTTTTTTCAACGATGGTGTAGCGGATGTTGGGCCGGTCAAAGCTGCTGACAAACTCGCGTGCGTTTTCGAGCTTGAGCCGCTCGATCATGTCCTGCCGCGTCAGCGCATCGGCAGTGGCCGTGAGCGCCACGCGCGGAACGTCGGGGAAAGTCTCATGCAGCAGGCTCAGACTGCGGTATTCGGGCCGGAAGTCGTGGCCCCACTGGCTCACGCAATGCGCCTCGTCAATCGCAAACAGGCTGAGCAGGCCGCGCTCGTGCAGCGATGCCAGCAGGCCTTTCATGCGCGGCGTGTTGATGCGCTCGGGCGCGGCGTAAAGCAGTGTCAACTCATTGCGCAGGAGTTGCTTTTCCAGCAAGTTGCCTTCTTCGAAAGTTTGTGTCGAATTCAGGAACGCCGCCGACACACCGGCCTCAATCAGCGCACCGACCTGGTCATGCATCAGCGCAATCAGCGGCGAGATGACGATGGTCACGCCGTGCCCGGCGTTTTGCCGCACGATGGCTGGAATCTGGTAGCACAGCGACTTGCCGCCGCCGGTGGGCATCAGCACCAGCGCGTCGCCGCCAGCCACCACATGCTCAACAATGGCTTGCTGCGGACCGCGGAATTGCTGATAGCCAAAGACCTGGCCCAGCACGTCCAGCGGCGTGGGGTGGAGCGAAGCAGTGGAAACGGAAAGTGAGGACAAGGGGCCAGGCCGAAAAAAGGGAGACGATGGGTGAACTGATGAGTCTATTGTCGGGGAAAGTTCACGCTCATCAGGCCCCGCCCTAAAATGCCACCATGAAGCCCATCACCTACACCCGCGGCCAGCAGTTGCCCGCCATTCTGGCTCAGCGCATCGTCATCCTCGACGGCGCCATGGGCACCATGATTCAGCGCTTCAAACTGAGCGAAGCCCAATACCGTGGTGAGCGTTTCAAGAACTTTCACAAAGACGTCAAGGGCAACAACGAGTTGCTCAGCCTGACGCGGCCTGACGTGATCCGCGATATTCACGAAAGCTATCTGGCCGCCGGTGCCGACATGATAGAGACCAATACCTTTGGCGCCACCAGCGTGGCGCAGGCTGATTACGGCCTGGCCGATATGGCGGTCGAGATGAACTACGAATCGGCCCGCATTGCGCGCGCCGCCTGCGACAAATTTTCCACGCCCGAGAAACCCCGCTTTGTGGTCGGCGCGCTCGGCCCCACACCCAAAACCGCCAGCATCAGCCCCGACGTGAACGATCCGGGCGCGCGCAATACCAGCTTTGAAGTGCTGCGCAAGGCGTATTACGAGCAGACCGAAGCCCTGGTCAAAGGCGGCGCCGACGTATTGCTGGTTGAAACCATTTTTGACACGCTCAACGCCAAGGCGGCGCTGTTTGCGATCGACGAGTATTTCGAGAATTCGGGCGAGCGCCTGCCCCTCATCATCAGTGGCACCGTGACCGATGCGTCAGGCCGGATTCTGAGCGGCCAGACCGTCACCGCCTTCTGGTACAGCGTGCGCCATGCCCGGCCGCTGGCCATTGGCCTGAACTGCGCCCTCGGTGCCGCGCTGATGCGCCCCTACATTCAGGAGCTGGCCAAGGCCGCGCCCGACACCTTCATCAGCTGCTACCCCAATGCCGGCCTGCCCAATCCCATGAGCGACACCGGTTTTGACGAAACGCCCGACGTCACCTCGCGCCTGCTGCGCGAGTTTGCCGAAGAAGGGCTGGTCAATATCGTGGGTGGCTGCTGCGGCACCACGCCCGCGCATATTCAGGCCATTGCCGATGCCGTGGCGCCGCTGCCTTCGCGGACGGTAGCTTCTCCATCTTTTTATCGCGAGGCGGCGTAAATCAACACCGCAGCCATCACTGACGGCGGTCTGCAATATCTGCCCGCCTTCGCCATCAGCCTGGGCATCGGCTTGCTGATCGGGCTGGAGCGCGAGCGCACGCCTACCGCCAAGGCCGGACTGCGCACCTTCACACTGGTGGCGCTGTTTGGCACGCTGTCGGCTTTGCTGTCAGAGCAGACCGGCACGGCCTGGGTGTTGGCTGGCGGCCTGCTGGTGGTAGGCGGCATGATGGTGGCGGCCGACGCGCGCGCGCCGGATCCGGATGGCGACCCCAACACCACCACCGTGGCAGCAATCGCGCTGTGCTACGGGCTGGGCGCGATGGTGTGGTACGGCTACCATCAGCTTGCGGTCATCCTCGCCGTCGTGGCCACCGTGCTGCTCTATTTCAAAACCGAACTGCACGGCATCACGCACAGCCTCACGCGCCGCGACCTGATCTCCTTCCTGCAGTTCGCGGTGCTGTCGCTGGTGATTTTGCCGATCCTGCCAAATCAGGATTACGGCCCCTACCATGCCCTGAATCCTTACCAGATCTGGTGGATGGTGGTGCTGATTTCCGGTATCAGTCTGGCCGGTTATGCCGCGCTGCGCATTGCCGGGCAGCGCCATGGCACACCCCTGATGGGCTTGCTCGGCGGCCTGGTGTCGAGCACCGCCACCACGCTGGTGTTTGCCCGCCATGCGCGCGCCAATGCCGCGCTAATCCCGGTCGCCGTGGTGGTGATCCTGCTCGCCAATCTTGTTGTCCTGGTGCGGCTGATGGTGATCGCAGCCGTGGTGTCGCCGCGCCTGTTGACCGCGCTGCTGCCGGTGCTGGGCGCAGGACTGGCAGTGGGCCTGCTCGGCACGGCGCTGCACTGGCGCAGTTTGCATGGCCAGGCGGAGCCGCCTGTTCTGGCGCTCAACAACCCTGCCGAGATCCGCACCGCGCTGGGTTTTGGCCTGCTTTACGCAGCAGTGCTGTTCGCCGCCGCCTGGCTGTCTGACTACGCCGGCAACCTGGGTCTATATGCCGTGGCGCTGGTGTCGGGCCTCACCGATGTGGACGCCATCACGCTGTCAAGCCTGCGTCTGTTCGAGCAGGACAAGCTGGCGCAAAGTCAGGTGGTGACGGCGGTGGCGCTGGCCTTTATCGCCAATATGGGTTTCAAGTTCGGCCTGATCCTGTTTGTTGGTGGCAAAATGCTGGCGCGCAAAACCGCCGCGGGCATGTTGTCCATTGTGCTGGGTGTTGCTGCGGGGTGGCTGGCATTGCAGGGTTGATTCGTCATCGACTAAAATAATTCCAACCCAAGGAGCGTTGCAGCAAAACTTGCCGTTTTGTCAGGCTTGGGAAGACCGGGTTTCCTCGCGAAACCCCTTTGCAACGACGCTCACCTTGCCCTGAAGGTGAAGCGCATGCCTCAAATTGAAGTCCCTGTTGCCGTTCCCCCCCTGAAGCTGTCCGGCCTGGAGCCGGTCACGATTGGCGCTGTCTATTCGGTGGGCGACAGCACAGACGCTCCGGCCCCAAGTGCTACCTTTGTCAACATCGGCGAGCGTACCAATGTGACGGGCTCCAAAGCCTTTGCCCGCATGATTCTCAACGGCGACTTTGAAGCCGCGCTGGCAGTGGCGCGCCAGCAGGTGGAAAACGGCGCGCAGATCATAGACATCAACATGGACGAGGCCATGCTCGACAGCCAGGCCGCCATGGTGCGGTTTTTGAACCTGATCGCCAGCGAACCCGACATCTCGCGCGTCCCCATCATGATCGACAGCTCCAAGTGGAGCGTGATTGAAGCGGGCCTGCGCTGCATTCAGGGCAAGGGCATTGTCAATTCGATTTCCATGAAGGAAGGGATTGAGCCGTTCAAGCACCAGGCCAAACTGCTCAAGCGCTATGGCGCGGCCGCCGTGGTGATGGCGTTCGATGAGCAGGGCCAGGCCGACACCTACCTGCGCAAAATCAATATTTGCGAACGCGCTTACCGCGTGCTGGTCGATGAGCTCGACTTCCCGCCGGAAGACATCATCTTTGATCCCAACATCTTTGCCATTGCCACCGGCATTGAAGAGCACAACAATTACGCGGTCGATTTCATCAACGCCACGCGCTGGATCAAGGCCAACCTGCCCGGCGCGAAGGTGTCGGGCGGCGTGAGCAATGTGAGCTTCAGCTTTCGCGGCAACGACCCGGTGCGTGAAGCGATTCACACCGTGTTTTTGTACCACGCGATCAAGGCGGGCATGGACATGGGCATCGTCAACGCGGGCATGGTTGGCGTTTATGACGACCTGGACCCGATGCTGCGCGAACGCGTCGAGGACGTGGTGCTCAACCGCAGGGCAGACGCCGGTGAGCGGCTGGTTGAAATTGCCGAAACGGCCAAAAGCGGCGCCAGGGACGACAGCAAGCGCAACGAGTGGCGCGCCTTGCCGGTACGTGCGCGCCTGTCGCATGCGCTGGTGCATGGCATGAACGAATTCATCACCGAAGACACTGAAGAAGTCTGGCAGGCCATCAAGGCCGGAGGCGGCCGGCCGCTGCACGTGATTGAGGGCCCGCTGATGGACGGCATGAACGTGGTCGGCGACCTGTTTGGCCAGGGCAAGATGTTTTTGCCGCAGGTGGTCAAAAGCGCCCGCGTCATGAAGCAGGCCGTGGCGCATCTGCTGCCCTATATTGAAGCCGAAAAGCTGTTGCTTGAAGCCGCTGGCGGCGACGTAAAGACCAAGGGCAAGATCATCATCGCCACGGTCAAGGGCGACGTGCATGATATCGGCAAGAACATCGTCACGGTGGTCTTGCAGTGCAACAACTTCGAAGTCGTCAACATGGGCGTGATGGTGCCCTGCCACGAGATTCTCGCGCGCGCCAAGGTCGAAGGCGCCGATATTGTCGGCCTGTCGGGCCTGATCACGCCGAGCCTGGAAGAGATGCAGTACGTCGCCGGCGAGATGCAAAAGGACGACTATTTCCGCCTCAAGAAAATCCCGCTGATGATTGGCGGCGCCACCACCAGCCGGGTCCACACGGCCGTCAAGATCTCGCCGCATTACGAGGGCCCGGTAGTCTATGTGCCCGATGCTTCGCGCAGCGTGAGCGTTGCGCAAAGCCTGCTGTCTGACCAGGCCACCAGGTACATTGACGAGCTCAGGGCCGACTATGAAAAGGTGCGCACCCAGCACGCCAACAAGAAGCAGACACCGATGTGGCCGCTGGCCAAAGCCCGTGCCAATGCCACGCCGATTGACTGGGCCCATTACACGCCGCCGGTGCCCAAGTTCATTGGCCGTCGCGTGTTCAAGAACTTTGACCTCTCGGAACTGGCGCAATACATTGACTGGGGACCGCTTTTTCAGACTTGGGACCTGGCCGGGCATTTTCCCGAAATTCTCAAGGACGAGGTGGTTGGCACCGAAGCCGTGCGTGTCTATGCCGATGCCAGGCGCATGCTCAAGCGCCTGATTGAAGGCCGCTGGCTCAGCGCCAGTGGCGTGATCGGCCTGTACCCGGCCAACAGCGTGGGCGACGACATCGAGATTTACACCGACGAGTCGCGCAGCGAAGTGGCCATGATCTGGTATGGCCTGCGCCAGCAGACCGAAAAGACGGCGGTTGACGGTGTCATGCGCCCCAGCCGCTGCCTGGCCGACTTTATCGCGCCCAAAACGCTTGCTCCTGAAATAATAGCTACTCAGGCAGAGGATACGTGGGCTAAAGGCCAAAAAAGCTTAAAAATTCCGGACTATATCGGTCTTTTTGCGGTCACTGCTGGTTTGGGGGTTGAAAAGAAGGAGAAGTACTTTCAGGACGACCATGACGACTATTCGTCCATCATGCTCAAGTCGCTGGCCGACCGCCTGGCCGAAGCCTTTGCCGAAGCAATGCACAAGCGCGTGCGGCAGGACCTGTGGGGCTATGCGGCCTCGGAGACGCTGACGGCTGACGAGCTGATCGGCGAAAAATATCAGGGCATCCGCCCGGCGCCCGGTTATCCGGCCTGCCCGGACCACAGCGTGAAAAAAGACATGTTTGAATTGCTGCGCGCCGATGAAGTGGGCATGGCGCTGACCGAAAGCCTGGCCATGACGCCAGCGGCCAGCGTCAGCGGCTTTTACCTGAGCCATCCGCAAAGCACCTATTTCAGCGTGGGCAGGATAGGCGATGACCAGTTGCAGGACCTGGC
>CAYJMW010000095.1:0-12647 GCA_964371235.1 uncultured Polaromonas sp. | reverse complement strand
GCGTAGTACGCGCAGCGACAAGCGTGGGGGCCAATCTATTGCCAAGAGCCAAGGTCTGCATTTTTGCCTTCGCCGCCGGCCTGACCGTCCGCGCCCAGCGACATCACGTCAATCTCGCCCTTGATGCCCGGGTTGAGGTATTGGTAAGGCCGGCCCCAGGGGTCGTTGGGCAGCTTTTCCACGTAGGGCCGCCAGTTGGGTGGAATCGCGCCGGCCGTCGGCTTGGCGAGCAGGGCCGGCAGCCCCTGCTCGGCGCTGGGGAAGCGCTGGTTGTCGAGCTTGTACAGCTTGAGCGCCTGCATCAGGTTGTTGATGTCGGTGCGTGCCGCGGTGACCCGCGCGTCGTCGGCCCGGTCGAGCACGTTGGGAACGATCAGGGCGGCCAGCACCCCGATGATGACCAGCACCACCATCAGTTCGATCAGCGTAAAACCCCGCTGGGCGCGCTGCGTGAGCCATTTCAAACCCGACGCCAGGCGCCAGGCGCTGCGTGAGGGGTTGGGAAAACTGATGGAATCAAAGTGGCTGACAGGGCTTGAGAGTTGCATGCTTCAATCATAATCCGGGCATGCAAAGAAAATGGACACTGCGGCTGATCACTGCGCTCCTGTGGGCATTGGCCACCGCCAGCGCGGTGTACTGGGCCTTGCGCATCGGGAGCCCGGGCAGCACGGTTGCCCTGCCTGAGCCCACGGCCCCGGCTGCCGCAGGTGATGCCCCGGCACGCCAGGCGGCCATTGCCCGATTCCTTGGAGCTACAAATTCAGTAGCAACAAGTTCAATAGACACGAGGGCTAACAGTCGTTTTTCTCTTATGGGTGTGATCGCACAGGGGGGTGGCGGTGCAGCCCTGATCGCGGCCGACGGCAAACCGGCCAGGCCTTACCGCGTGGGCAGCCGGATCGACGAAGGCACGGTGCTGCAGTCGGTCGGCCCGCGCCACGCCGTGCTGGCCGCCAGTGCCGACGGCCCTGCCTTGCAACGCCTGGAACTGCCCAGCCTGGCGGCTGCCGCCGCGAGCGCCAGCCGGCCGACTGTGGCGCCGCTAAGCTTTAACGGAAAAAACCAGTAGCTACTGCGGGGAAGGCGCGTTGTGCTTTCACGCTTTGTGGTCGCCGGACTACAGGCGGCAATTGCGCACACGCTTCAAATACCTGTCAGGCCAGGGCTGTTCCGGCAAGGGTTCTCCCGATGATTTTCAATCTTGCGTCCACCCGGGCCGAGTGCTTGCAGCTTTGTGCGATAGCGCAGATGTTGAGCAGCGTTGATTGGCTACATTGCCAAGCGGGTGTGATGTCTCTGTCAGAGGCAATCCGCAAAGTTTGACCGACCCCGAGAGTTTTGTGATGGCTATTTGTCCCAACCCCAAAAAGAACAAGCTGCTCGCTGCGCTGCCGGACGCCGATTGGCAGCGCTGGCTGCCGCAACTTGAATCGGTCGAGATGCCGCTGGGCCATGTGCTGTACGAATCGGGCAGCACACTGAGCCATGTGTACTTTCCCACCAGCGCGATTGTCTCGCTGCTGTACGTGATGGAAAACGGCGCCTCGGCCGAGATCGCCGTGGTCGGCAACGAGGGCATCGTCGGCATCTCGCTGTTCATGGGGGGCGAGTCCACCACCAGCCGCGCGGTGGTGCAAAGCGCCGGCCAGGGCTTCCGGATGAAAGCGCAGACCATCAAGGACGAATTCAATCGCGCGCCGGTGCTGCACCTGTTGCTGCGCTACACCCAGGCGCTGATTACCCAGATGGCGCAAACGGCGGTGTGCAACCGCCATCATTCGCTGGACCAGCAACTGTGCCGCTGGCTGCTGCTGAGCCTGGACCGCCTGCAGGGCAACGAGCTCGTGATGACGCAGGAGCTGATCGCCAACATGCTCGGCGTGCGCCGCGAAGGCGTGTCCGAGGGCGCGCTCAGTTTGCAAAAGGCCGGGCTGATACGCTATTCGCGCGGCCGCATCACGGTGCTGGACCGCCCCGGGCTGGAGCAACGCACCTGCGAGTGTTATGCAGTGGTCAAAAAAGAGTATGACCGGCTGCTGCCGGACAAGGTGGCGGTATAGCCCGGCCCGGGTCGATGCCCTTGACACCGGCGTTGGCGTAGCCGCGCTGCCTGACCAGTTCCTGGATATGGCCGTTGAAGACTGGGACGCGCTGTATCGGGCCGTCAAGGCCAGACTCAGGCGCGCCGTGGACAGCCAGCATGTCGTGGCGCCTGACGCGCAGACGCATGAGGTGGAGGCTGATGTTCGGGGCATCGTCCTGGAGTGCGTGGCGGCACTGGGGCATCTGCACACAGGTCTGACACACGAGCGCGCCCGGCGCGAGCAGCTTGAGCTGGGCGTTCTGGATGCGCAAGCCGCCCTGGCGCGTGCGCTTGATAAATCGGCGGCACGCTGATCGGAAAGTGGCGGGCTCGTTGCCTGCTCGCGACACTGGCGAAGTGAATCTTCCCATCTGGTTGTAGGACGCCATGCCAACCGGCACGCTGTGTGTGGCAGCGCACGGAGCGTGTCCGGCGAACTGCTCAAACTGCCTGCATGGAAGCCGTTTTGGTTTCCTGTTGTCAGACGTCTGACTTCACCAAGGCAGGAAATCAAATGAAAAAATCCGGGAATTATTATTCCAGGGGCCGAATCTGGTCCATGGCGTTGCTGCTGAGCCTCGTCGCGGCGATAACGGCAGGCTGCGGCGGCGGCGGTCGCGACCCCATTTTGGGCTCCGGAGGCGCCACCAGCGCAATCGCGCCCATGGTCACGGCGACAGTACCGCTGGCCCAAACCCCTGCGGTCAGTGGCGTGGCGATCAACAGCAAAATCACCGCCACCTTCAGTCAGGTGATGGACCCGGCAACACTCGTCACGCCGGCAACAAGCTTTACGCTGACCGGACCGGGCGCCACGCCGGTGCTGGGCAGCGTCGCCTACATTGGAACGATGGCGATCTTCAGGCCTGCGAGCTTTCTCGCCCCCAGCACCACCTATACCGCGACCCTCACCACCGGTGCAAAAAGCCTTGCCGGCGTTGTGCTCGCAAGCAACTTTGTATGGAGCTTTACCACCGGTACCACGGCAGACACCAGCGCGCCGATGGTGATGTCCACGGACCCCGCCAATGCCGCCACCGGCGTCGTTCTCAACAAGAAGATCACTGCCACCTTCAGCGAACCCATGGACCCATTGACGCTCAGCACGGCCAGCTACTGGCTGACCGGGCCGGGCGCCACAGCCGTAGCGGGCAGCGTTGCCTATGTCGGCACCACGGCAACCATTACCCCGTCAGCCGATCTTGCGCCCAACACCAGCTATAGCGCCACCCTCACCACCGGAGCCACAGACCTGGCCGGCAATGCACTGGCGAGCAACTATGTGTGGAGCTTTACCACCGGCACCACCCGTGACGCCGCCGCCCCCTTGGTGATTGCCACCGGTGCCTACGGCACCAGCGGTGCCACCAGCGGCGCCACCGGTCTGCCCGTGAACAGAAACAGCACCGTCACTTTCAGTGAGGCGATGAATCCATCGACGATCACCACGGCAAGCTATACCCTGTCCGGGCCGGGCGCAACGCCGGTGGCGGGCGCTGTCACCTATGTGGGCACCACGGCGATCTTTAACCCGATCGCCAACCTGGCCCCCAACACCACCTATATCGCGACCGTCACCACCGGCGCGACGGACCTGGCCGGCAACGCACTGGCGAGCAACTATGTTTGGAGCTGGACCACCGGTGCAGCGACAGACACGACTGCACCCACGCTGACTTCCACGGTGCCAGCCCATATGGCCACCGGGGTGCCGGTCAACCAGGAAATCACCGCGCTCTTCAGCAAGGAAATGGCCCCGTTGACCATCACCAACACAAGCTTCACCCTGATGCAGGGGTTGACGCCGGTTGCCGGCACTGTGAGTTACGCGAACGCAACCGCGGCCTTTGCGCCGTCAAGCCCGCTGGCTCAAAACACCACCTACACCGCGCTGATGACGACTGGTGCGACGGACCTGGCAGGCAATGCCCTGGCCGGTGGCGGCGCGCCTAACCCATGGACCTTTACCACGGCGGCCGCGCTGCCGTCGCCCGGTCCGGCGCAAGTAAATCTTGGTTGCGCCGCCGGTTTCGCGGTTCTGGCTGGCTCCACCGTCACCAACACCGGGCCGACCAACGTTGTTGGGGATCTTGGCTTGAGCCCGGGGTCGGCCGTGACCGGCTTCCCACCCGGAACAGTGACCGGGGGCGCCATACACGTTAACGACACCCTTGCAAACAACGCCAAACTTTGCCTGACGACCGCCTATGGCGACGCCGCCGGTCGCTCCACAGCGCCGATCAGCGTGGCCGGCAATATCGGTGGGCAAACGCTCGCTCCCGGCCTCTACAAATCCACCTCCTCGCTGGACATTTCGTCAGGAGACCTCACGCTTTCGGGCAATGGCGTCTGGATCTTCCAGGTCGCCTCCGCGCTGACCACGACCTCGGGTCGCGCAGTGATCCTGAGCGGTGGCGCCCTGGCAAGCAATGTTTTCTGGCAGGTTGGCACCTCGGCGACGCTGGGCACGACCTCCTCCTTCCAGGGAACCATCATGGCGGATCAGTCAATCACGCTCAATACCGGCGCAACGCTCAACGGCAGGGCCCTGACCCGGATTGGCGCGGTGACGATGGCCAGCAATAGTGTGATCAGGCCGTAACGCTGGGGCACACGGCCTGAATGCAGCACAAGTTGCATCAGGCTTGTTAAAAACAGGGGTGGCGCTCAGGACGAGTTCCACCACCCCACTTTGGAGAAAAAAATGAGATTCGCAAAAACTTCAGTAAGCTTGGGATTGGCGGCACTCGCTGCACTCGCCAGCCCACTGGCCAGCGCCGAAGGCCTGGGCTGGTATGGCGGCGCCAACATTGGCCGCTCCGCCGCGACCATCGACGACGCGAGAATCAGCAGCAGCCTGCTCGGGAGTGGTTTCACTTCGAGCACGATCAGCAATGACGACCGCGACACCGCCTACAAGATTTATGGCGGCTATCAGCTGAACCGCAATTTCGCCATTGAAGGCGGCTATTTCGACCTGGGAAATTTCGGCTATAGCGCGACCACGGTGCCAGCCGGAACACTCAATGGAAACATCAGGCTCAGGGGTCTTAACCTTGACCTGGTCGGCATTGTGCCCATCACTGACAAGTTCTCGGCATTTGGCCGGGCCGGTTTGAACTACGCCCAGGCCAGGGACTCGTTCAGGGGAACCGGCGCGGTTTTTGTGGCCAACCCCAACCCCAGCAAATACGGCACAAACTACAAGTTTGGCGTGGGGCTCCAGTACGCGTTCACCGACGCACTGGCGATGCGCGTCGAGGCCGAACGCTACCGCGCTGACGATGCCGTTGGCAACAAGGGCCACATCGATGTTGCCTCGGTTGGCCTGATCTATCGCTTTGGCGGTAAAGCGCCAGCCCCCGTAGCTTATGTGGCGCCGCCGCCAGCGCTTGCGCCCGCGGTGGTCGCGGCAGCACCGCCGCCGCCAGTGCCGGCGCCACCGCCTCCGCGCTTCGAGAAATACACCCTGTCGGCCACCGAGCTGTTTGAATTTGACAGCGCGCAATTGCGGCTGCCGCAGCCCAAGCTGGATGAAATCGTCAGCGCGCTCGGCAACAGCACCGAGGTCAATGACGTCGTCATTACCGGCTACACCGATCGCATTGGCTCGGACAAATACAACCAGAAACTGTCCGAGCGGCGCGCGCTTTCGGTGAAGAATTACCTGACAGGCAAGGGGATCGCCGCCAGTCGGTTAAATGCCCAAGGCAAGGGCGAGGCCAATCCGTTAGTGGTCTGCACCGACAAAAAGCTTCCTGCGCTGATCAAGTGCCTGGAGCCCAATCGCCGGGTGGAAGTCGAGAAAATAACCATCGAGCGGCGCGTCCAGTAAGCGGGCAGCGCACCGGATGGCCGCGACGAAATTGCGGGTATCCGGCAGAAAAAAGGCGCATGACTTGCGCCTTTTCTTTATTGCGCATTTCAAGCGGCGCACCACCAGGACTCGGCGCACAGCAAGTTCGTTCAGGTCACTCAGGCGACACTTTTTCATCAGGAGATTCCCCGAGACGGGCTTGCGCACACGCCGGGTGGGTTATACCGGAGCCTGTTGCTTTTTCCGGAGCCCGCTCTTGTCCAATCCCTCCCCTGCCAATCACGCTGCGACCCATGCGGCCACCCGCCATGATCTCCACTATCAGGTCTGGCCCCAACGCCTGCCGCGCAGCATCACGCCGCCGGCGACTTCGCTCTGGCATAACCTGGCGGTCAGTGCACTGCGCTTTCCCGACAAGCCCGCGCTGGTGTTTTTTGACCGGGTGTTCACTTATGCCGACGTCATGCAGCAGGCCGAGCGCCTGGCCATCACGCTGTGCCGGCTTGGCGTCAAAAAAGGCGACCGTGTTCTGCTCGACATGCAAAATTGCCCGCAATGGGTCATTGCGCACTTTGCAATTCTTCGGGCCAATGCGGTGGTGGTGCCGGTCAACCCGATGAACCGGGCCGAGGAACTCAAGCACTACATCACCGACCCGGATGCCAGGGTGGCCATCACGGCGGCGGACCTGGCCCCCGAGTTGGCCAGGGCCAATGCCCAGTTGGCCCCTCAGGAGCGGCTGGCGCACCTGATCGTGACGCATTACAGCGACGCATTTGATGTGAATGACAACGGCGAGGGCAACGGCGCAATGCCCGAAGCCTGGCGTGACTGGCTGGGCACCCGGCACGCACCGTCGGTGCTCGATGGCGGCACGGTGACGAGTTGGGAGGAGGCGCTGGCCAGCGGCGCGGCAGGCACGGCGGTCAGCGACGATTTGCCGCCGCACACGGCCACCCCGAAGGACCTGGCGGTGCTGCCCTACACCAGCGGCACCACGGGCCTGCCCAAGGGCTGCATGCACACACACGCCAGCATCATGCACAACGCCGTGGCCAGTGGCCTGTGGGTCAACAGCACCTTTGAAAATGTCGTGCTGGCGGTGGTGCCGATGTTTCACATCACCGGCATGGTGTCGGTGATGCACGCGGCCATTTACGGCGGAGCCACGCTGGTCATCATGCCGCGCTGGGAGCGCGAACTGGCCGGGCACCTGATCTCGCGCTGGCGCGTCACGCACTGGACCAACATTCCGACCATGATCATCGACCTGATGGCCAGCCCGAACTTTTCCGCCGGGCGGCCCCAAGGAAAAGACAGCCCCCCTGGGGGGCAGGGAGCCACACGAAGTGAGCGAGTGTGGGGGCAGGAGGATGCCAGCTTTGACCTGAGCAGCCTGGTCTATATCGGCGGCGGCGGCGCGGCCATGCCGCAAGCCGTGGCGCAGCGCTTGTGGGAGGAGTACGGCCTGCGTTTTGCTGAAGGTTATGGCCTGACGGAAACCGCTGCCCCATCACACAGCAACCCGCCCGACGCCACCAAGCAGCAGTGCCTGGGCGTGCCATTCATCAGCACCGATGCGCGCGTGATTGACCCGCTTACGCTTGAGGAAATGCCGCAGGGCGAGCAGGGTGAAATCATCATGTCCGGGCCGGAAATATTCCAGGGTTACTGGAAGCAGCCCGAGGCGACGGCGGTCGCCTTTATCGAGATTGACGGCAAGCGCTTTTTCCGCTCCGGCGACCTGGGGCGGGTCGATGAGCAAGGCTATTTTTTCATCACTGACCGGCTCAAGCGCATGATCAACGCTTCAGGCTTCAAGGTCTGGCCCGCCGAAGTGGAAGCGCTGATGTTCCGGCACCCGGCGATTCAGGAGGCCTGCATCATCAGTACTAGGGACGCCTACCGCGGCGAAACCGTCAAGGCGGTGGTAGTGCTGCGCGCCGAGGCCAGGGGCAAGACCACCGAAGACGACATCATCAACTGGTGCAAGGACAACATGGCAGCGTACAAGTACCCGCGCGTGGTGCAGTTTGTCGATGCGCTGCCCAGGAGCGGCGCCGGCAAAGTGATGTGGCGTGCGTTGCAGGAGGCCGAAGGCGGCAAGGCTTGACCTGGAGTTCCAGAAATATAGAACGAAATAGTGCTCTAGCCCTTATGAATAGGTAGTAGTGTGCTATTAAAAACGTAGCATTGAAGGTGCAATTCGTTATTTTTGCAGAACCGGCTATCGCGTTCAGGCGTGGCGGCCGCTTGGGTTATCCTGCCACCTTGTTGAACTGATCCAGTGCATCGCCCGCTGCGCGTTGCCAGCACGCATGACCGCTCCTTCGCCCGCGACCCGCCCGCCCTCGCCAGAGCAGCCGCTGTCTGGCTGGCGCTTGCGCTGGTACACCATTATTTTCGAAGCCGATACGCGCGCCGGTCGCCTGTTCGACGTCGTCCTGATCGTGGTCATCCTGCTCAGCATTGGCGTGGTGATGGCCGATAGCGTGCAGTCCGTTCACCTGGCCTACGGCGGGCTGCTGGTGGCGCTGGAGTGGTTTTTTACCGCGCTCTTTACCGCCGAATACATTGCGCGGCTGGTGTGCGTGCGTCGGCGGCTGCAGTATGCGACGAGTTTTTTCGGGGTGGTCGATCTGCTGGCGGTACTGCCCACCTATCTGGCCCTGTTCGTTCCGGGCTTAAACGCGTTCATCGACGTGCGGGTGCTGCGCCTGCTGCGCGTGTTCCGGGTGTTCAAGCTCACGGCCTATGTCACCGAATACCAGTCGCTGGCGCGCGCGCTGGCGGCCAGCGGCCGGAAAATCCTGGTGTTTTTGTCGGCGGTGCTGATGCTCGTGTTGGTCATGGGCACGCTGATGTATGTGGTGGAGGGCCCGGACAACGGCTACACCAGCATTCCCACCTCGGTCTATTGGGCCATCAGCACGGTGACGACGGTCGGCTTTGGTGACATCGCGCCCAAGACCGATCTGGGGCGGCTGATCTCTTCCTTCATGATGCTGCTGGGCTGGGGTATTCTGGCCGTTCCCACCGGCATCGTGACCGCCGAAATGGCGATGCAGCGGCGTCTGCAGGCACCGCTGGCGCCCACCCACGCAGCTGCCACGAGTGCCTGATTGAAGGCCATGTGGCAGACGCCACGTTCTGCTTTCACTGCGGCGCCAGACTGCCGCCTTACCAGCAGCAGGGGGCAACGCAATCACCGAAACCACCCCAAGCGCCTGCCGCCACCGACGCGCGCGGGGAATCCTGAAAAATCAGGCGCTGGCGGTGAGCCGGCGCGGCGTGATCCGGGGTGGATTGTGCAGAGGTTCTGCACTGATAGTACGGCCAATAGCGCTCAGTGTCACCTAAGTCTGTTTTCGTAATCTCTTCCCTACGCAACTATCTGCGTGCCTCCAAAAGGAAAATCATCATGCGTAATTTCACCAAAATTGCTATCGTCGCAACTGCTCTGGCATCAGCCGGGGCCGCATCCTATGCAGCCAAGACCATGGAGAACGATGCCACGTCTGCCAGCCAGGCAAAGATATCGCTAACCCAGGCCATTGCCACTGCCGAGCAGAACGTCAACGGCAAGGCGACCCGCGCCGAGTACGAAAAAACCAAAGGCGGCTTGGCGTACGACGTGGAAGTGGTCAGTGGCGCGAAAGTGTTTGATGTCAGGGTTGATGCCGACAAAGGCACCGTCATCTCTTCCACCGAAGACAAGGCGGATCGAAACGACGACCAGAACGAACAGGACGACCAGGACACACAAGACTAAAACTTCAGCCGCCGGATCAGCCCAGCGGGGCTGGCTGATCTGGTGCCGCAGCCATCTTGCAGGGGAGCTTGCGTCGGGAGGGGATGGAAGTGCCTCCAGTGACAGAATCAACACAGGCTTGACCACGGTTAGCATGGCGCGCCATCAGATTTTCCTGTTGGTTTGCAAGAGCGGCACCATTGGGGCAGGTCAGTGGGGGGTCCTCTGGCTGGGGTGGTTTGCGGGGTGGTCATCTCGATACCAATGCAACAAGGCAACGCCTTCTTAAGACTGGTCTAAGACTCGCGGCTTAAATTGCCACTTCAGTTTTCCTTCAATGCCGTTCACCTTTTGCGTCAAAGCGCCACGCACCTTCTGGCGCATCCAGTCTTGATTTTCAGATTTAACCGGGAACACCATGGGCCTGACCGAATTATTCGAGATTAAATTTATCTTGTTGGTGCTTGGCTCGGTTGTCCTGCCGCCCGCCATTTACGGCATCCTGTTGTTGAAAAAAGCCATTTCTCGGCCAATGGTGCTTTTTTTTGGTGTCGCCCTGATCGTTCTTGCGGGCGCGGATATCGCCCTGATCAATCTCCTTTTGGAGTCAGCAAAACACACCCTATCCATCCTTGATGCCAGGTACTTCGCTTCACAACTCAAGATTGCGCTATACCTTCTGCCTGCGCTGTTTGCCGGTATTGGCATTAACGTTGTGTCCCACATTGTCATCAGCCACCTCGTTGGCGCCGAGAAGGAATTCGCGCAGGAGCATTCCCGTTCCTAACGGGCACACTACTCAGTCTCAGGCGCGGCGGCCGCCAGTCGGAATCCGGCCGCGTTCGCTGAGGACCTGGCCGAGACGCGCGGCACTGGATCAGGCAAACCCATACGTGCGCATCTCGCGGGTCATCCAGGCGTAATAGATCGGCGCGGCCACCAGGCCCGCCAAGCCGAACGCAGCCTCCAGTACCAGCATGGCGGCGAGCAGCTCATAGGTATGCACGCGAATGCGGGTGCCGACAATATGGGCATTGAGAAAGTACTCGAACTTGTGCACGCCGATCAGAAAGCCGAGCGACACCAGACCGAGCCACGGCGAGACCGTGAGACTGACCAGCACGATGGCAGTGTTTGAGATCAGGTTGCCGATGATCGGCAGCAGGCTGGCAAAAAAGGTGACAGCCACCAGTGTGCCGGCGAGCGGCACGCCCCGCCCCAGCAGGGGCAGCGCCAGCAGCAGGTAGATTGCCGTCAGGATCGTGTTGATGGCGGCGATTCGGAGCTGTGCTGCCACGACGTCCGAGAAAGCCTGTGCGAGTTGCTGCAAGCGACCACGCCAGGCCAGCACCAAGGGGGAAGCGGCGGCGGGCAGGGCAGCGCCTGTCGCGCTGGCCAGAAAGCCAACCACAAGGCCGGCAAGTACGTAGGCCAGTCCGCGCAAAGTGTGGCTACTCCATAGCTGGACCTGTGCAGCGTGGGCTTGCAACCACTGTGTGACCGTATCATGCAGCGCCGCAGCCGATGCTGGCAGGCGCGAGGCCAGCCACGCGGGCATGCTGGCGCGCAACTGGTTCAAGGTTTCGGCCATCAGTTGCATCAATCGGGGCAGGCCGCCCGAGGCTGACGCCGCTGATAGCTCGGTCAGTCCTTCGACCACCGCCGCAACACCCGCGACAAAAGCATGCAACACCAGTAGCAAGGCCAGCGCGTGCGCGCTCCTGGTCGTGAACCGTTTCTTAAGGCTCTCCACCAGGCGCTGGTGCAGCACGAACGCAGCCAGGCCCGCGAGAAGCGCCAGCAGCAAGTGAAGCGCCAAAACGCCCAACAGCCCTGCCGCCATCAAAATCAGCGCGCCCCGGTGTACAGGCGACAGATTCCCTGCTGTGGGGGTTGATAAATTTTTGCTGGTCATATTCAGGCGGGATTGTTAGCGACGGCGACGCCAGGATCCCGGTCCGCCCCGCCCAAAGCGGTAAACGAGCCAGCCACCCAGGAGACCGCCGAGGTGGGCGAAGTGAGCTACGCCGGCTTGCGTGCCGGTCACGCCGAGTGTCAGTTCGAGCGCGGCGTATAGCACAACAAAAACACGGGCGGGCATGGGGATGGGCGGAAACAGCGGCATGATGCGGCGCTCTGGAAATACCAGTGCAAACCCCAGCAGCAGGCCGAACACACCGGCGGACGCTCCGATCACCGGTGCCCCGCCAGAGCCCAGTACGGCAGAGACAAACACCTGGGCCCCGGCACCCAGAAACACGCTTGCAAAATAAGCCAGCGCAACCCGGCGCGGTCCCCATACACGCTCCAGGTCGCCGCCAAACATCCACAGGCCGAACATGTTGAAAGCCAGATGCATGACGCTGCCATGCAGAAAGCTGTAGCTCAACCACTGCCAGGGCGCCAATAGCGACGAGTTGGCCCAGCCGCCCGCGCCAGGCGGCCACAGGGCAAGCCATTGCAGCATCGCGCCGCCAAAAATTTGCTGCAGCACAAAGCCTGCGATGTTGGCAATGATCAGGGCTTGAGTGAAAGCGGGCATGACAGGGTTCCTGGAGAAATCAAGGGGTTGCCACGGTTGGATGGCGTCGCGCAGACGCTATCGGCCGACGCTGGATTTTATTGAACAACCGAGGATCACCGTCACCATTTTGCACCACTGATTCGCTGGGAATGGGGGTGACCGTAGCGGCCTAAGTTTTCCCCTAAGCTCCGCCGCACATAGTCAAACCGTCTGTCTTTCACCCCTTACACACCCTGTCCGGAAAGCACCCCATGAACACATCCATCGTCAAGACTAGCTCAAAGTATGGGGCCGTTGCCCAGTTCTTCCACTGGGCTACGGCAATCGCCGTTCTGGCGGCCTACCTTTTCGGCCCGGGAGGCACTGAGCAGCATGTGTACGCCGTCTCCAGTGACTTCGACCGGCAATTGCATGAAACGCTTGGTTTATTGGTGTTCGTGCTCGTCATCATGCGTATTCTCTGGCGGAT
>CAYJMW010000094.1:0-12829 GCA_964371235.1 uncultured Polaromonas sp. | reverse complement strand
GGAGAATCGGACAACTGAACATGGTGACGTCATGTCAACACCTGACGCGAGCAGTCGCTGAAGGCCGGCCTTGTCGTGAATTTTGAAATGAAAAGCGTTTGGATCGGGTCAGTAGTATCCGAAGGCCTTCCTACCGGCGTTGATTTGATTTGCCCAGTGTTGGGCACGCGCGTATAGTGACTTTTTTGCACGACATCAATCCAAGCGATCTCAACGTGACCGTTACGGTGCGTCGGCCGCCACACCAGGAAATTACATGGACCAGCCGCTCTACCCCCCATCCAGCGGTGACATTGCCCGCAAGCGCAAGGAGCTGGCACCCGATCCATTGGCGGCCTTCAAGGCGTTCAGCGCCAGCGTGTTTGCCGACGGCGCATTGCCGGGCAAGACCAAGCAGTTGATCGCGGTGGCGGTGGCGCACGTGACCCAATGTCCTTATTGCATTCGCGGCCACACGCAATCGGCCCTGAAGGCTGGCGCCACCGAGCAGGAGATCATGGAAGCCATCTGGGTGGCCGCGGAAATGCGTGCCGGTGCTGCCTACGCCCACTCCGCCCTGGCCATCGATACGATGAGCCACAGCCACAAGTGATTCGGACCCGGTCATGCATCGAATCATCGACCGCCTGCGTTTCGAGCATCGGAATCTCGAGCGTCTGGTGCGCTTGCTCGACCGCCAGCCGTCGCTGCTCGCCATTGCTGACGCGCCCAATATCGGACTGCTGGTGGATACGCTCTACTACTTGACTCGCTTTCCCGACGTGACGCACCATCCGCTGGAAGATCGTATTGTCGAGCGTCTGCGTGATCGTGATGCGCTGCCCGCCGGATTGGCCGAGGAGATCGAGGCACAACACGTCACGCTGGCGCGCCAGGGACTTGATCTGCTGCGCGACCTGGAGGGGGCGTTGCGCCAGGAAACAGTGTCGCCGGAACTGGTCGAAGCCAATATCCGGCTCTATTCAGAGCGGCTCAGGCATAACATGGCGGTCGAGGAGCTGGCGCTGTTTCCGGCGGCAGTGTGCCAGCTTGATGACGAGGATTGGCGTGCCATTGAACATTCGACTCCTCCAAGGGAACCGGACCCGTTATTCGAAACACTGGTGGAGACACGCTTTGCCGAACTGCGACAAGCCATCGCATTGGAAGCAGGCTGTGGCTGCGATGCCTGAGTGGTGCCGAGTCGCAGGCAAGGAAGCAAGTTCATGAAGATTTTGCGTGCCGTCCGTTCCCCCTGACATTCACTGTCTTTGATGTCGTGCCCATCGCGATTGCTTCGATGCGCGCCTGCTTCCAAGGCAAGAAACTGTCATTGCCGTCGGCGTTCCGATTCTGTAATGAAAGACATTAACCATGGCTCACTTACCTCAGCCTGGGGCGCGCCCCATCTTCTTTAATCTGATACAGATCCAGATGCCGGTGGGCGCGCTGACTTCCATTGCCCATCGAATGACAGGAGTGCTGCTGGCGATCAGCGTTCCCATCGTCGTTTATCTGCTGGATATTTCGTTGCGCAACGAACAGGGTTTTGTCGAGGCCATGGCCTGGGTCAATTCCTGGGCTTTTAAAGGCGCAGCGATTGTGCTCGTTTGGGCACTTGCTCACCACATGTTGGCGGGGGTACGACATTTGCTGACGGACATCAGCGCGGGTTCAACCTTACACAGTGCACGTCGCAGCGCCTGGGTGGTGAATCTGGGCGGTGTGCTGATCGCCCTGATTGTAGGAGGGCTATGGCTGTGAAATCTACCGCCAGCGGATTGACGGCGTGGCTGGTGCAGCGCGCGACCGCCCTTTATATGCTGCTCTTCGCCTTGTTCGTGCCTGGATTTCTGTCATTTCATCCAAAGCATTCCTACGCGCAGTGGAGTGCCTGGGTTGGACAGCCTGCCATCGGCATCGCCGTCTTCGTCTTCTTTATCGCGCTGCTGTTGCACATGTGGGTTGGCTTGCGCGATGTGTTGTTCGACTATGCACGGCCCGCGGGCTTGCGCAGATTCCTGCTCGGTGCCCTGATCATGGTTCTCGTGGGCATTGCCGCCTGGGCATTCTGGATACTTTTTCGGACGCAGAGCTGATACTGCCGTGCCGAGCGACACACGATAACCGGAGGAACCCATGAAGCTTTCCATTTCCCGCTATAACCCCGAACATGACAACAAGCCTTACATGCAGGACTACGAGATCGAACTCGTCCAGACTGATCACATGCTGCTTGATGTGCTGATCCGGCTAAAGGAGCAGGACAACACGCTGACACTGCGAAAGTCCTGCCGCGAAGGCATCTGTGGCTCGGATGCAATGAACATCAACGGCCGAAATGGCCTGGCCTGCATCACGCGCGTGCGCGACCTGAAGGAGCCTGTGGTTCTGCGCCCGTTGCCGAGCTTCCCGATCATTCGCGATCTGGTGGTTGACATGACCAACTTCTTCAAGCAGTACCACTCGATATCCCCGTATCTCATCAATGCGGAGCCTCCCCCCGAAAAGGAGCGTCTGCAGTCACCCGCCGAGCGTGACAAGCTGAACGGTTCCTATGAGTGCATCCTGTGCGCGTGCTGCAGCAGCCAGTGCCCGTCGTTCTGGTGGAATCCGGACAAATTTGTCGGGCCAGCCGGATTGATTCAAGCCTACCGGTTCATCGTTGACAGCCGCGACCAGGCGACGCAAGAGCGGCTCGACGACTTGAACGATGCCTATCGCTTGTTCCGCTGCCGGACCATCATGAACTGCTCCGAGGTCTGCCCCAAAGGGCTGGAGCCAGCCCATGCCATCGAGATGATCAGACTAAGAATGTTGAAGATTGAAAAGGCCGGAAGCCTGGAAGTGCATCACGTGCCACCCATACGATAAGAGGGCGGATGCCGAACTGAAAAGCGGGGCACCAGTGTGCTCTACCGGGGTCGTGCTAATGAAGGCGGCATGACCCGGAATTCGAGAAGGCCCACAGATGACAACGTCGCAAGAGAGTCTGTCAGAAGTTATGACTGTCCGGGCCGAAATAATTCGAGAGACAGCTCCTATGCTTTCGGCTGGGTGCTGCGCCTGTTACCCACCTATCAAGGGACTTGACTTGTTCGGGTCAACCTGACGCAACGTCTTGCGCGTGCTGCATGGCGTCGATGGCCAGCGCCGAGTGCGCATAGGCGCGCCGGCGCGCATTTCCGCGGCCACCCAGATGGCTTCCATGATCTCCTGCTCGGTGGCGCCAGCCTTCAGGGCCGATTGCGTGTGGCCGCGAATGCAATAAGGACATTGGGTCACGTGCGCCACCGCCACCGCGATCAACTGCTTGGTCTTGCCCGGCAATGCGCCGTCGGCAAACACGCTGGCGCTGAACGCCTTGAAGGCCTCCAGCGGCTTGGGCGCGAGTTCGCGGCGCTTGCGCGCGACCTCCACGCCTGCATGGGGGTAGAGGGGTTCGTCCATGGCTTGCTCCTTCAGGGTTGATTCATGTGGTGCACACGCTCAGTTGGCGCGCACGGCCGGCTGGTAGATTCCGGCCTCGGCGCGGAACGGAACGGCGAGGCGGTTCCAGCCGTTGATCGCGATGATCGCCAGCGTCAGGTCAACCATCTCCTTTCCGGCGAACTGTCGTTGCACCTCGTCATAGAGTTCATCGGGCACCTCATGACCGGCCAGTTGCGTGACCGCTTCGGCCCAGGCCAGTGCTGCCCGCTCGCGCTCCGAGTAGAACGTCGTTTCGCGCCAGGCCGGGAGCAGATACAGGCGTTGCTCGGTCTCGCCGGCGGCGCGCGCATCCTTGGTGTGCATGTCCAGGCAATACGCGCAGCCGTTTATCTGGGAAACGCGCGTCTTCACCAGTTCAAGCAGGGAGTGCTCCAGTCCGCACTGCCGGACGTAGTTTTCCATTCCCAGCATCGCCTGGAAGGCGCCAGGCGATTCCTTCTTGTAATCGATCCGTTTCGTCATGTCTTTCTCCTTGAGATAGTCCAGAGCGCGGTGGCGTCACGCGCTGGTGTCGATGGTCCCCGGCGCCAGAAGAAAGCCTCGCATGGCGACCGCGTTGTTGTGCGCTTCGTCATGCGCGCCATACACCAGCGTGATCGGGCCCTTGCGCGCCAGCGTGCGCAAGGACTCGAGCAGGTCTGCGTGTGGTCGCAGTTCCGCCGCGTAGCGCTGGCGAAACTCCTGCCAGCGCGCGGGGTCGTGACCGAACCACTGGCGCAATTCGGTGCTGGGCGCGAGTTCCTTGGCCCATTGATCCAGGGCCAGGGCCTCCTTCTTGACGCCCCGCGGCCACAAGCGGTCGATCAATACCCGGGCGCCGTCGTCGTGCGCGGATGGCTCGTAGGCGCGCTTGATCCGGATATGGCTGGCTGGAATTTTCGTGCTCATGAAGATGCCTTTCCGGCGGTCTGGCCGATCGCCATCGCCCGTTCGAATTCAACTTCCGCGCGCAGGCCCTCCAGGTCCCGGTGAACGACCGCGACCGCCAGCTTCTGGCCGCCGCGGCGGTAAGTGATGGTGCAATCCCGAGCCTCAAGCGAGCCGTCAATGTCGGCCTGGTCCCAGCGCTCGGCGTGACCCACGTAGGCCAGACCAAAGTCGTATTGTTCAGTCCAGAAGAAAGGCACGGCGTCGTAGCGCTCCCGCTGGCCCAGCATATTGCGGGCGGCGGTTTGTCCCTGGCGCCCAGCCACCACCCAGTGTTCGACGCGGATCCGCTCTCCAGTGAGGCGGTCGGGCCAGCGCGCGATGTCGCCCGCCGCAAAAATCCCCGGCACGCTGGTCTGCAGGTATTCGTCCACGACGATGCCGCGATCGATGGCCAGGCCGGCCTGCTCGGCCAGCGCGATGGCAGGTCGCACGCCGACGCCGACGACGACCAGATCGGCCGCGAGTTTTTCGCCATTTTTCAGCGTGACGCCCTGCGCGTCGATCTTCATCGGGCTCGTTCCAAGGTGGAATACGACGCCGTGTTTTTCGTGGAGCTCGCGCAGGAAATTGCCGACCTGCGGCCCCAGGATTTTCTCCATCAGGGAGGTCTCGCGCCCGACCACATGCACGTCGATATTGCGGGCCCGCAGCGATGACGCCACTTCCAGACCGATAAAGCTCGCACCGATCACCACGGCGCGCCGGCATGTCGGCACCGCGCTGACCATGGCTTCGCTGTCGGCCTGCGTGCGCAGGCAGTGCACATGCGGCAAGCCGGCGCCGGGAATGTCGAGTCGAATCGGCTCGGCGCCGGTCGCCAGCAGTAGGGCGCCATAAGCCAGGGCGCTGCCATCGTCGAGCTGCAAGCGGCGCTGGGCGGTATCGATGTTGACCACCCGCGTGGCCAGTCGCACGCCGATGTCGTGCTCCTGGTAGAACGCGGCTGAGCGCAGCGGGAGCCAGTCAGCCGGTGCCGAGCCTGCAAGAAAGTTCTTGGAAAGATTGGGTCGATCGCAGGGCAGCGAGTCATCGGCGCTCAGCATCGTGACGCGTCCTTGGTAGCCTTCGCGGCGCAATCCTTCGGCGGCCGCGTTGCCCGCAGCGCCGCCGCCGATGATCACGATTGATTCGGGCAAGCCGGCCCCGGCCGGGGCCGATCGGGCCGGGGCACTATCGCGCTTCGCTGAAACGTAGGCCTTGCCGTCGCGCTGCTCGACGCGCCAACATGAAATCGCGCTCAGCGCCGGCGCACGCAGCGCCTCGCCGGTGCGCAGGCTGAAGCAGGCGTGGTGCCACGGGCAGCGCAGCGTATCGCCGACGACGAGCCCATCGATCAGTGGAGCGCCATAGTGGGTGCACACGGCGCCCACGGCGAACAATTCATCGTCGCGGCGCGCCAGAATCACCGGCTCGCCATGCGCATGCCCGAGCAGCATGCCATTTGGGGCGATCCGCGTGATCGCGATGCCCAGGACGAGGTCATCGCCCTCAAGAACCGGGTTCGATTCACTCATGGAATGCTCCTCGGACGGAAGTGAATGGTGCCGATCTCGCGCATGGATCGGCGAAACCAGCGCTGTGTGCTCGGCCGGAGCCGCTCGCGAGCCACAATGCGACCGTCATGGTCCTACCCAGAGATTTCATGATCTATCTCCCGATGAAAGCGATATGAACCCGGCCGTGGTGCGATCGCTATATCACACCAAGCTACGGTAAAGCATAGATGTGGTGCGCTGCATGATCATGTAGTAGGGGTATTGAACGTTTATCTTATGGCGACCGTGTAAACCGACCACTGACGTGGATTTACAGCATTGCTTTAACCACTCGAGTGGCGCTTGTGCCATGATCTCGACAAAATGTTTTCCGGTAATTGTCGACGTCACGCTTGCGAGGGGCAACAGCCATTATGCTGAAAACGCATGATTAAACCGAACAAACCCAAGACCATCCCGGAGCGCTCCGTTCTGAAGGCAACCCGCTCCATCCTTGGGGGAGAGAAACAAATAGTTGTTCCCGAAACAGCTTTTCCCAATCTTGAAGCATTGCTGAAAGCCGTGCACAATTGCCGTGCGTGCGAGGCGCATCTGCCGCTCGGTCCTCGTCCGGTGTTGCGTGCCGGAGAAACGGCCCGCATTCTCATCGTTGGGCAGGCGCCCGGTGTGCGCGTGCACACGACCGGCATTCCATGGGACGACCCGAGCGGAGAGCGTCTGCGGGCATGGATGGGCGTGGACAAGGAGTTCTTTTATGACGAATCGCGCATCGCAATCATTCCCATGGGCTTTTGTTATCCGGGGCGCGGAACTGGTGGTGACCTACCGCCGCGTGGTGAATGTGCGGCACTCTGGCTTGACCAGTTGCTGGCCCGGCTGCCGCGGATTGAATTGACTCTGCTTGTTGGTCAGTATGCGCAGCGCCATTTTCTGGGTAGTCGCCGCAAGCCGTCCCTGACCGAAACGACCAAGGCCTGGCGGGAGTACGCGCCGGAATTCATCCCGCTGCCGCACCCGTCGCCGCGCAATCAGCCTTGGTTCAAGCGCCATTCCTGGTTTGAGGGGGACGTGGTCCCTGCGCTGCAGGCACGGACTCATGCCTTGTTCGCGCGCTGAGCCACATTTTTTGCAGACATCATGGTGAAGCAGTACGCCCAGCCTGTCGTATGGACGATTGGACATTCGACGCGGCCTCTTACCGAGTTTCTTGCGCTGCTTTCGGCCCACTCGGTGACCCGGCTTGTTGACGTGCGCACCGTGCCGCGCTCTCGCCATAACCCGCAGTTCAACCGGGATAACTTGCCGACGGCGCTGGAGGCCGCCGGCATCCATTATGAACATGCTGCGGGCTTGGGAGGGTTCCGTCACACAACTCCGGAGTCTGTCAATACCGGTTGGCGAAACGCTTCCTTCCGCGGTTACGCCGATTACATGCAGACCGCAGAATTCACGCAGAACCTGGCACTCTTGATAAAACTGGCAAAACATGAACGCGTGGCGTTGATGTGCGCCGAGGCGGTGCCGTGGCGTTGTCATCGCTCGCTGATTGCCGACGCTTTGCTGGTACACGGTCTTCGCGTTGAGGAAATCATCGGCCCGACCCGATGCCAGATTCACGCACTGACGTCCTTTGCCAAGGTGAACGGCACAGCGATCACCTACCCGCGTTCGGCTGCAGCAGAGTCCGGGCCTACGGTCAAGCCAAAATAGGTGGTGCAAATATGCCAAACAAGCACAGTTTTCCATTCTGCGGAGCATCTACCCGGCTCCCAGTCTATACAACAGTCCAGGCATCACTTTGTTCGATCATCGCTACGAGATTCCGGCTTCAACGCCCGATGTGCAGAACCGGGCCAACGGCTGCGCGACTTGATTTGGCTGGATAAGCCGGAATTTCCTTACAAAGGATACGGTTACCAGTTCATAAGATACATTTATGATTCATCTTATGAACAAGGGCTGTATCACCGGCTGGCCCGAGCTATTACCGCAGGGAATTTGACATGCCGCGCGCCGATCTCTGTACCGAAGAAGAAGTCTCGCAACTGGTCCACACTTTTTATAAAAACGTGCGCAACGACGCCGTGCTGGGCCCGATATTTGAGCGCCATGTGAAAGACTGGTCTGCCCACCTGCCCAACATGGTTGATTTCTGGTCATCGGCGCTTCGCGGAACCGCCCGGTTTCACGGCGCCCCCATGCCCAAACATGCCGTGCTGCCTGGGCTCACTGCCGCATTGTTTCAGCACTGGCTCGCGCTGTTCCGGCAAACCACCAACGCGCTACCGAATGCAGCCCTGGGTGAACGGGCCAACCAGTTGGCTCAGCGCATCGCCAGCAGTTTGTGGCATGGCTATCAGATGAAGCGGAGCGCGGATTCCGGTCACCGTCTGACAGGAGCCGCATGATGGATAGCGCCATTTTGAGTTTGCTCGGTGCCTTTGTGCTGTCGATCATTGGTCTGTTCGTTTTTATCTGGTCGCTGCGCAAAGGGCTGCTGGTCGAAAACCCGAAGGCCGCGTCAGTCATATTCGCACGCGGCGAAATCGGGCAGATTGACGATCCGGCGCTCACGGAAGCGGCGCAGGATTCGATGCAGCAGGCGGCAGCGGAACGCGAGGCACCACCGCACACCGCCGATGCGGTCGAGCTGCAGGACCGCATCACCTCGGATCGCTCCACCGCATTTCCGGTATTCATGTTTATTGCGTTCGCCTGCATGTGGCTGGTGCTTGGCTCGCTCGCCGGCTTGATTTCATCCATCAAACTGCATCAACCCGACTGGCTGACCCACGACGCCTGGCTGACGTTTGGCCGGATTCGAAGCATCCACCTGACGGCGGTGTTCTACGGATGGATCACCAACGCAGCGCTGGGCGTCATCTTGTGGCTGCTGCCGCGCCTGCTGCGCACGCGGTTGCATGGCGCGGTCTGGGCCATGCTGGGCGGCGCGCTCATCAACATGGGCATCGCCAGCGCCATTGGCGCCATCGGGTCGGGCTGGACCGACGGCATGGAATACCTGGAAATTCCGTGGCAAATCGCCATTTTCATTTTTATCGGCTTTGCACTTGTTATCCTGCCGGCGTTGTTCACCCTGGTCAACCGCAAGGTCGAGCACCTGTACGTCAGCGTCTGGTACATGGTGGCGGCCATGCTGTGGATCGCCCTGCTGTTCCTGGTAGCCAAGCTGCCCGGCGCGCACACCGGCGTGCAGCAGGCCACCACCAACTGGTGGTATGGGCACAACGTGCTCGGCCTGTGGTTCACGCCGGTCAGCCTGGGCGCCATTTACTACTTTTTGCCCAAGATCATCGGCCGGCCGATACGCTCCTACAACCTGTCGCTGCTCGGTTTCTGGACACTGGCGTTTTTCTATGCCCAGGTGGGAGGCCATCACCTGATTGGCGGCCCGATTCCGGGCTGGCTGATCACGCTGTCGATCGTGCAGAGCATCATGATGGTGATTCCAGTGGTCGCATTCAGCATCAATATGGGCCTCACGCTGAAGGGGCAGATGCATCTGGCGCGTTACTCACCCACCCTGCGCTTCGTGATGTTCGGCGGCCTGATGTACCTGGCTTCATCCCTGCAGGGCTCGTTCGAGGCGCTGCGCAGCGTCAATCAGATCGCGCATTTCACGCACTTCACGGTGGCGCATGCGCACCTGGGCGCCTACGGCTTCGTCACCATGGTGATGTTTGGCGCCATCTACTTCATGATGCCGCGGGTGCTGAACTGGGAGTGGCCGTACCCACGGCTGATCACCCTGCATTTCTGGCTGGCGGCGATCGGCGTTTCGATCTACTTTGTTGGCCTGACGATTGGCGGCTGGCTGCAGGGCGTTGCCATGCTCGATGCCGCCAGACCGTTCATGGAGTCGGTCACGCTGACCCTGCCTTACCTGAAATGGCGTTCGGTGGGCGGAAGCCTGATGGTGCTCGGCCACCTTGTCTTCGTCGGCCACTTTCTGGCAATGGCGCTGCGTTTTGGCCCCACGCGGGCCGGCGCGGCGCTATTCTGGCATGCCGGCGAATTGGAGTTGACGCATGGAAAATGAAGTCAAACTCGTCTCTGGCGCCATGGTGGCGTTGGGGCTTGCCACGGCTGCGCTGGTGGTGATGCCTTACATTGAAGTGCGCGACATCAAGCCGCCCACGGAGCTCAAGCCATATACCAGCGCCCAGTTGCGCGGACGCGAGGTTTATGTCGCCAACGGCTGTGTCTATTGCCATAGCCAGCAGCCGCGCGACACCAATTTCGGCCCCGATCTGCAACGTGGCTGGGGCCGTGCCTCGGTGCCTGCCGACTATTTTTACGACCGGCCCCATTTGCTGGGAAGCATGCGCACCGGTCCGGATTTGTTCAATATCGGCGCGCGTCAGCCCAGCAAGGACTGGCAACTGGGCCATCTCTACCAGCCACGCGCCTATATGCCGGGCTCGATCATGCCGTCCTACCCCTACTTGTTTACCGTCAAGGAAGCCAAGGAGGCCGAGGCTGAAGGCGAGCAGACGCTAATGCTGCCGCCCGCCTTTGGCCCCGGCGCCGGCAAGGTGGTGGTGCCGACACCACAAGCGCTCGATCTGGTCAAGTATCTCCAGGGGCTCAATCACACCTACCCGGTGCTGCCGTCTGCTCCGAAACCCTGAACGCAAGGTGATCCCATGCTGAACGAACCAGAATCGCAACGCCAGGCGCAGGCGCGAGAACAGATGGAGCCGTCCGAGCGCATCCGGCCGATTCCCTTGGTGGTGATCGTCGTGACGCTGATCGTGGTTCTGTCGGGCATCGCATACATCCTGCTGTCGGAACCCTTCGGCCGCCCCGAGCTTGGAGACCGGCGCACGCTGGCTGATCTGGCGGCGCCGGTAGCGGGCTCCGGGGGCGGGGCAGTTGCCAATGGCAAACAGCTCTTCACCACCAATTGCGCAGCCTGTCACCAGGCCACGGGCAAGGGCTTGCCGGGGGTGTTTCCGCCACTCGACGGCTCCGAATGGGTGCTGGGCAATGAACGCACCGTTGCCAACATCCTGCTGCATGGCATCAACGGCGAGATCACTGTCCTGGGCAATACCTTCAAGGGGTCCATGCCTGCCTTCCAGCAACTCAGTGACGCGGAACTGGCTGCCGTGGCGAGCTATGTCCGCGCTGAATGGTCCAACAAGGCCGCTGCCATCAAGCCTGATCTGGTCGAGGCCGAACGCAAAGCCAGCAAACGCACCACGCCATTTGAAGGCGATGCCGAACTCAAGGCCCTGGCGGCCAAAGCGCCCTGAGCCGAGGCTTCTGGAGACGCGGTGCAACCGGCCCTCATGAATCAAGCGGCGATTCGCCGACGCGGCATCGCTGAAATCACCATCAGCCTTGCGGCATCCGACACCGGGGCGCGCAGGACCTGATGTTTCGCACGACATTGCTCAGCGCAAGCCTGGCGCTGGCCGGGTATGCCAGCGCAGCATGGCTGACGCACGACTTTCAGGTCTGGACTGCCGAAGGTGCGCGCCGCCTGGAAGTCGCGCTTGAACCCATTGCGACGCCCGCAGTACGGATTGACGGACCCGGCATCGGACCCCAATCGCTGGGGCAACTGCTGGCCGACGGTCAATCGGTCACGCTGGTGGACTTTGTCTATACCCGTTGCCAGACCGTTTGCCTGACGCTCGGCAGCGTTTATCAGCAAATGCAGGCAAGCCTTCAGGCGGCGCGCAAGGTGGATGCACGGGCCGACCAGGTCAAGCTGCTGTCGATCAGCGTCGACGGGCAATACGATAGCCCGCAAATTCTGCGCAACTACGCGGAGCGCCTGGGAGCCGACCCGCGCGTGTGGCGGTTTGCGCGCGTTCGGAACGCTCAGGAAAACCAGCGCCTGCTGGCGGATTTTCAGGTGGTGGTCGTCCCCGACGGGCACGGGGATTTCCAGCACAACGCGGCCCTGCTGGTGGTGGACCAGCAGGGACGACTGGTACGTATCTTTGATTACGCCGAACAGCAACTGGCGCTCGACTACGCGCGCTACCTGGCGAACGCCACGTCACCATGATGAAGCTGCCGCAGTTCTGGCTCAAATGGCGTTTAGCCATTTCAGGGGTGGCCCTGGGCTTGCTCGCTTTGCCCGGTGCGCGGCTCTTCCTTGAGGCCAGCATGACCCGACATATGCTGGTTCAGTATCCCTTGCTGACCCTCATCGGTTTTTGGCTCGCCGGGGCCTTACCGCGTCGGTGGATGTTTCGCCTCTATTTCTGGAACGGCTACGGCATCAGCGGCTTGTTCGCAACGACCTTGCTAATGGCCATATTGATGATTCCGCGCGTGCTGGATCTCGCCCTGGTCAATGGCCGCGTAGAGTTTGTCAAGTGGCTGGCCCTGCTTCTGTGCGGCGCGGCACTACGCCTGTCGTGGCAGCCAGCCGGCTTGCTGGTGCAGGGTTTCTTCCTGGGAAACGTTTTGCCAATGATGGCCGTTGTAGGCTATCTGTTTGAAAGTTCGCCGGTGCGCGTGTGTAACGCCTACCTGCTCGACGATCAGGAAAGGCTGGGGCAAATGCTGGTCTGGATTGCGGCAGCCATCGGGCTGGCGTGGTTTAGCAACATCGTCCGTACGCTGATTCTCAGAGACACTCCCACCGTTCTGCCGGCACCTTCCAATGAAGGTCCAGGCACGACAGAATGACGAGTGCCCTGAAGCCAGACAAAAGTATTTCCTGGTCAGACTTGATGTCTGAAATTGCAATGTACGGGTTAAGAACCCATGAATCCATCGCGGATAAAAACTATTTGGAATGAATTTGTCTTAAAAGATATATATAGTATGCATCTATTAGGATGCAAGTTTGTTTCAAACCACGCCGCAAATTCATGAAAGAACGACATGACACGCACTGACCAAGCCAAGCCCCTGCGCCATGTTCTTGACGGATCCTGTCGGCACGG
>CAYJMW010000093.1:0-12954 GCA_964371235.1 uncultured Polaromonas sp. | reverse complement strand
GGCCGCCGCGCCGGGCCGCCCCAAGCAAGGCCAGCCCCCCCGGGGGGCAGCGCAGCACACGAAGTGGCAAGCGTGGGGGCGATACCAGCGCCGCCGCCGATGCTGCTGCCGCTGAAAGTGCGCCATCTGGTGCTCAAGAACCGGATCGTTGTATCACCCATGGCCACTTACAGTTCGGTGGACGGCGTGCCCCAGGACTTCCACCTGGTGCATCTGGGAGCGCGAGCCCTTGGCGGTGCCGCACTGGTCTTTGTGGAGATGACCGCACCCTGCCCGGAAGGCCGCATCACACCCGGCTGCACCGGGCTGTGGAATGATGCGCAACGGCTGGCCTTCAAGCGCATTGTCGATTTCGTTCACGCCTCGGGGGAGGGAGCCAAGATAGGCATGCAACTGGGCCACAGCGGACCCAAGGGCTCAACCCAGGTCGGTTGGGCCGAGCCCGATGAGCCGCTGCCCGAGGGCAACTGGCCTCTCATTGCGGCAAGCAGCGTCGCCTATGGCCCGACCAATCAGCTGCCGCAAGCCATGACACGCGAAGACATGGACCGCATCGCGGCGCAGTTTGTGCAATCGACCCGCTATGCGATGGCGGCTGGTTTTGACTGGCTGGAATTGCATTGCGCACATGGTTATTTGTTGTCGAGCTTCATCACGCCACTCACGAATCAGCGCAGTGACGAGTACGGCGGCAGCCTCGAGAACCGCTGCCGCTACCCTCTGGAAGTCTTTGCCGCCATGCGCGAAGTCTGGCCCGCCCACCTGCCCATGAGCGTGCGTATTTCCGCGCACGACTGGGTGCCCGGCGGCAACACCGCGGATGACGCGGTCGAGATTGCGCGACTATTCAAGGCTGCAGGCTGCGACTTCATTGATGTCTCGTCGGGCCAGACCAGCCGCGCCGCCAAGCCAGTGTATGGCCGCATGTACCAGACACCGTTTGCCGACCGGATTCGCAATGAAGTCGGCGTTCAGACTATCGCCGTCGGCGCGATTTCAGAAGCAGACCACGCCAACAGCATCATCGCCGCAGGCCGCGCCGACCTGTGCGCAATTGCCCGGGCCCACCTGGCCGACCCGGCCTGGACGTTGCACGAAGCGGCCAAACTGCAAAGCCGCCACGTCACCTGGCCGCTGCCTTACCTGAGCGGGCGGGATCAGCTTTATCGTGAGAATGCAAGACAAAAAGAGGCTCTATCCCAGTTAGAACGGGAATAGTGCGCTATTATTTATATAGCATCAATCAACTACCATACCGGGAACAAAGCAAATGCAGATGGACATGGAAGCACGCGGGCGCAGCGAACACCCGGAAGCCTTGCGGCTCTGGATGCGGCTGCTCACCTGCACGCAACTGGTTGAAAAGCAGGTGCGGTCGCGCTTGCGCGAGCAATTTGAGACAACACTTCCCCGCTTTGACCTGATGTCCCAACTCGAGCGCAACCCGGATGGCTTGAAGATGAATGAATTGTCGCGCCGCATGATGGTGACCGGTGGCAATGTGACCGGCATCACGGATCAGCTCGTGACCGAGGGCCTGGTCGAGCGCGTCGCTGTTGCGGGCGACCGCCGTGCCTACCGGGTGCGACTGACCCCGCGCGGGCGCTCGCAATTTGACGAGATGGCGCGCCGACACGAGGCCTGGATCGTGGCGGCCTTCGAAGCCCTCACGCCGCGCGAAGTAGAGGCGCTGCACCGGCTGTTGGGCAAGGTCAAGCAGCACCACATCAGCCAGCTCGGCAAGCCTCGGGGCGAAACCAGACTGGAAGCCGAATGAAGAACTGCATGGGCTCGGCCCACTTCATGCACGCGCCGTTCAGCGCGCTGGCCCAGACGCGCGAGCCACGGCAGAGGCAGCCATGACAAGAATCACCACCACCGAAGTCAAGCAACTCTTTATCGGAAAGGCTGAGCTGCAATCATGACCACTTCTCCCCAAACGGCCCCGGCAGCACCCACGGCACCATCGGTGCAAACCGACCGCTTCGTCCACGAGCGCCTGCCAGCGCCTGAGCAGTTGCCCCGGCTGGTATATTCGCTGCCTGAGCTGCGGATTCCCGCGCAAGCCAATCTGGTGGACACGCTGTTTTCCAGAGCGGCGCGGGAAGGGCATGCTGACAGCCCATTTCTGCGCTCGGACAAGATCACACTGAGCTATGCCGATGCCTTGGCGCGCGTGAACCGGATCGCACAGGTGCTGACGCAGGATTTCAAACTGATTCCCGGAAACCGGGTCTTGCTGCGTGGCGGCAACTCGATCGGAATGGCGCTGGCCTGGCTGGGCGTGGTCCAGGCCGGGCTGATTGCGGTAGCAACCATGCCCTTGCTGCGAGCCAAGGAACTGGGCGAGATCATTGAGAAGGCGCAGCCGGTGCTGGCGCTGTGCGATGCCAGCCTGCTGCAAGAGTTGCGGACCGCGCAAGCGCAAGGCACCACTCTTCGCACCATCGTGCCCTTCAACCTCATGAATGAACCCGGCTCGCTGGCAGTGCTTTCAGCGCAAAAGGACGGAAATTTCAAGCCCTGCCCGGTCTCGGCCGACGACATTGCAATGATGGCGTTCACGTCTGGAACCACTGGCAAGCCCAAGGCGGCGCTGCACTCGCACCGCGACGTGCTTACCGCCTGCGAAGCCTGGCCGCGCCACGTCCTCAAGGCCAGACCACAAGACATCGTGATCGGTTCGCCGCCGCTGGCCTTTACTTTTGGCCTGGGCGGCCTGCTGGTTTTTCCAATGTGGGCCGGGGCGTCAGTCTATTACCCGTCGATTGCCTACACGCCCGAGGCGATGGTCAAGCTGATTGCCCAGGTGGGGGCCACGATCTGCTACACGGCGCCCACCTTTTATCGCCAGATGGCACCCTTTGCCAAGCTGCAAGGCGTTGGCGCTTTGCGGCTCTGCGTGAGTGCGGGGGAAGGCCTGCCCGATGCAACCCGACAATTGTGGAAGGAGGCGACAGGCATTGAGCTAATTGACGGCATAGGCGCCACCGAGATGTTTCATATTTTCATTTCCTCGGCAGGCTCGGCGGTTCGCCGCGGTGCCATCGGCAAGGTGGTGCCTGGCTACAGCGCCAGAGTGGTCGATGAAAACGGCGTGGACGTTCCCCGGGGAACGATCGGCAAGCTGGCGGTGATCGGCCCGACCGGATGCCGCTATCTGGATGACACACGCCAGGGCAACTATGTCAAAAATGGCTGGAACTACCCGGGTGATGCTTTCACGCAGGATGCCGATGGCTATTTCTTCTATCAGGCCCGGGCCGACGACATGATCATCACCGCGGGTTACAACGTGGCAGGGCCGGAGGTGGAAGAGGCCCTGCTCAAACACCCGGCGGTCGCGGAGTGCGGCGTGGTGGGCATGCCTGATGAACAGCGCGGCACGGTGGTCAAGGCCTTCGTGGTGCTCAAACCCGGGCTGGTGGGCAATGACAGCATGGTCAAAGCACTGCAGGACCATGTCAAGGCCACCCTCGCGCCCTTCAAATATCCGCGTCAGATCGAGTTTCTGGCTGCGCTGCCGCGCACCGAAACCGGCAAACTGCAACGCTTCAAGTTGCGCCAGCAATGAGATTTACGACACAAAAGAAAGTCCGGTTCCAGCACTGTGATCCGGCGGGAATTGTTTTTTACCCGCAGTTTTTTTATCTGCTGCACGAGGTGCAGGAAGATTTTCTGGCCTGCATAGGATTTCCGGAACATCTGCTGATAGCGGGCGGTGCGGGGGTCCCGATTGTTGACTTGAAAACAGAATTCCTGGGCATGTGCCGCAATGGTGACGAACTCACGCTGACACTTGAGTTGACACGGGTCGGCAACGCCAGCATCGGCATGCACTATGAAGTTTACGGGAGCCCAACGGCGCCGGGCAAAGCCGCACCCATCAAATTGGCGGCCGATGCCGTGGTGGTCTATGCAGAAGTCCCCAGCGGCAAGCCGATACCCCTCCCCGATGGATTACGCGCGGCCTTGCTGCCCTACCTTCAAACGCTGGATAACACATGATCACAAGACTTCAACCACCCGACTGGGCCGAGCCCAGAGGCTATGCCAATGGCATGCTTGCCCGAGGCACCCTGCTGTTCGTCGGCGGTCAGATCGGCTGGAACGCCCGGCAGCAGTTTGAGAGTGATGATTTCGTGACACAGACCCGCCAGACGCTGCAAAATATCGTGGCGGTGCTAAAGGCCGGAGGAGCAGGCCCCGAACACATGGTCCGCATGACCTGGTACGTGGTGGACCGCGAGGAATATATCGCCCGGCTCAAAGAGTTGGGCGGCGTCTATCGTGAAGTGATGGGCAGGAACTTCCCGGCCATGACATGCGTTCAGGTTGCTTCACTCATGGAAGAACGCGCGCAGGTTGAAATTGAAGTAACGGCGGTGTTGCCGGACTAATTTGGATATCCTGAGGGAGCGCGGCGCCGGGCAATGGGCAAACGAACCCTGCGCTGCATCGGATGGCTGCAGCACCGAGGCGAAAAATCAGACGATCCTCACCACGCCGCAATCGAACCATCGGTACGCGGTTCGGTGCCGCCGCACAGCACGCCCTGCGCATTGCGCCAGATGATTTGTCCGCGTCCGAAAGCGAGGCGGTTGTTGGACCATGACACATCATGCCCCAGCGCGGCCAAACCATGGAACAGATGCTCCGGTGTCGAGCGCTCGATGTTGACGCGCTTGCCGCTCTCCCATTCCCAGCGCGGCGCGTCCAGCGCGGCTTGCGGATTCAGGCCGAAGTCGATGGTATTCATGACCACCTGCACATGGCCTTGGGGTTGCATGAAACCACCCATCACGCCAAATGGGCCGACGGCCTTGCCATCCTTGGTTAAAAAGCCGGGAATGATGGTGTGGTACGGCCGTTTGCCCGGCGCAAGGCAATTCGGACTCCCGGCTTTCAATGAGAAATTATTGCCGCGGTTATGCAAGGCGATGCCGGTACCCGGCACCACCATGCCGGAACCAAAACCCATGTAATTGCTCTGGATGAACGACACCATATTGCCTTCGGCGTCGGCGGTGCTGAGGTACACGGTGCCACCGCGAGGCGGCTCGCCCGGCGCTGGACTGATCGCCTGCCCGACTATCAGTGCACGGCGCTCGTCGGCATAGGCCTCCGACAAAAGATCGGCCACCGAGACCCGCATGTACGCTGGATCAGCGATATGCGCCAGGCCATCGGCGAAGGCGAGCTTCACTGCCTCGATCTGGCGGTGATGGGTGAGCGCGCTATCGCGCTCGCTGAAATCGAAACCCTTGAGAATGTTCAGCGCCATCAAGGCCACCAGCCCGTGGCCGTTGGGCGGGATTTCCCAGACATCGTAACCGCGGTAATTGATGCTGATCGGATCGCACCAATCGACCCGGTAGGCAGCCAGGTCTTCTGCTTGCAGATAACCACCGGCGGACTGGATAAACGCGGCGATGCGTTCGGCCAGAGGGCCGCGGTAAAAGCTTTCGGCGTTGGTGTCGGCGATTGCCTGCAAGGTGTCCGCATGTGCGCCGGAGCGCCAGATTTCGCCGGCCCTGGGCGCGCGCTCGGGTGCAAAGGTATCGAACCACGACTGGAAGTAATTTTCCTTGAGCTGTTCGCGGAACACCTTGGTCGCCTGCTGCCAGGCAAAGGCGATTGAAGGCGATAGCGGAAATCCATCCCGCGCCAGTTCCACCGCGCGCGCCATGGAAGTACGCAGCGGCAACCGGCCAAAGCGTTCGGCCAGCGCGGCCCATGCGGCCGGCGTTCCCGGCACGGTGACCGGCAACGGTCCGTATTTGGGCATCTCGGTCAAGCCCTTGGCGACCAGATTTTCAAGCGTCATGCGGCGCGGTGCCGGACCGCTCGCATTCAGGCCATGCAGCTTGCCCTGGTGCCAGACCAGCGCGAAAGCGTCGCCGCCGATGCCATTGGCGCTGGGTTCGATCACCGTCAACGCTGCGGCGGTAGCAATCGCCGCATCGATGGCATTGCCGCCGGCCTGCAGCACTTGCAGACCGGCCTGGGCAGCCAGCGGTTGCGAGGTAGCGACCATGCCCTTGTTGGCGTAAACCACGTTGCGGCGTGAGGCGTAGGGGTAATGTAGCGAATCGAATGAGAGCATGAAAGAAAGCCTAATTTGAAGAAAGCCTGAATTATTTATTCTTTGGATCGAGTGCATCGCGCAGCCCGTCGCCCAGCAAGTTAAACGAGAGCACCAGCAGGAAGATCGACAGGCCTGGCCAGACTGCCATCCAGGGTGCATTGTCAACATAATTTTTTGCAGTGTTGAGCATGCTGCCCCAGCTCGGTGCCGGCGGCTGCTGCCCGAGCCCGAGGAAGGACAGGCTGGCTTCGGCGATGATGGCGGCGGCAATCGCCAGGGTGGCCTGCACGATCAGTGGCGGCAACACATTGGGCAGGATATGGCGCAGTGCGATGCGCCAGTGCGGATTGCCGACCGCCCGCGCGGCCTCGACAAAATCCTCGACCTTGACCGCCAGCACCTGGGCCCGCGTCAGCCGGATGAAGATCGGTGTCGCCGAGACGCCGATGGCGATCATGGCATTGCTAAGGCTGGGGCCGAGAAAGGCGGCCAGCGCGATCGCCAGAATCAGGAAGGGTACCGCCAGCATCGAGTCGGTGAAGCGCGAAATCAGGCTGTCGGTCCAGCCGCCAACATAAGCCGCCAGCAAGCCGATCGGTACGCCCAGGGCCATCGAGATACAAACCGATACCAGGCCCGCCATCAATGATGCGCGCGCGCCCCATACCACCCTCGACAATATATCGCGGCCGATCTCGTCGGTACCGAACAGGTACTGCATGCTGGGAGCCTTGCGCACCGCGCTCCAACTGGTTGCGATTGGGTCGTAGGGGGCGATGCTGGGCGCGAACAGCGCCAGAATCACGAAAAACAGCACGATCACCAAACCCAGCATCGCGCTGCGGCGCAGCAGCAGCCTGCGTAGCGCGCGCCTGGCCGGAGTAGCGTCGCGCGCCATGACTTGCGGAAACACTGCGCTCATGGACTATCCTCGCAGACGCGGATTGACGAAAAACTGGGCCAGGTCAGCCAGCAGGTTCAGCACGATATAGACACTTGACGTGAATAGCACCACACCCTGCACCACTGCGTAGTCGCGATTGAATACGGCGTCGACGATCAGCTTGCCGAAGCCAGGAATCGAAAACACCTGTTCGGTCAGCACCGCGCCTGAAAGCAGCGTGCCGAATTCGAGCGCACCGAGCGTGATGATCGGCGTCAGGGCGTTTCGCAGCGCATGCTTGAGCACCACTGTTCGCTCGTCCAGGCCCTTGGCGCGGGCGGTTCGCACGTAGTCGGCATTGAGCACCTGCAGCATCGCGCTGCGGGTGTGCCGCATCAGAACCGCGGCGATCGCGTTGCCGAGCACAAAGGCCGGCATGATCATCGCCGCCAGATTGGCCCCCAGATCCTTGAATGGACTGACATAGCCCGAGGCCGGCAACCAGCCGAGCGATACCGAAAACAGCAGGATCATCAGGATACCGAGCCAGAAATTCGGCGTCGAAAGGCCCCACAGGGCAATCACGTTGGCGGCATAGTCCCACACGGTATCCTTGCCGACCGCCGATACGATCCCGGCCGGAATACCGATCGTCAGCGCAATCAGCATCGCGATGACAGCCAATTCCATCGTGACCGGCAGCTTCTCCTTGATCAGGTCCAGAACCGGCTGCTGTATACGCAACGATTCACCCAGGTCACCATGGAACACGCCGACTATCCAATAGACGTAACGCATCGGCAGGGGCTCGTCGAGATGCATCTTCTTTTGCAAATAGGCGATCACGTCCGGGTCCTGGTTTTCGCCAGCCAGGATCATGGCTGGATCGCCAGGGATCAATTGCTGCAACCCGAAAATGATGATCGTGACGAAAAAAATCGTCGGCACGATCGCGGCCAACCGCTTGAGCAGATACTGGAGCATGGGGTTGGGCGAATTACATCTTCAGACCTTGTATTCGCACCAGGCCATCGGGGATGGTGCGCATGCCGGTCAGCTTTTTGTTGTAGGCCCACAGCCAGTTGCGGTGGTACAGGTAGATGATCGGGCGTTCCTTGACAATGTCCGCAGCCAACTGCTCGAAAATCTTGACGCGGCCTGCCCTGTCCGCCGTGCTGCGCGAGCGGTTGAGCAATTCGTCCCACTGCGGCCTGCACTCGCCACTGTAGTTCAATGGCTGCTTGCATCCATAGAAACTGAAAAGGTTACCGTCTGGATCAGCCCGACCGCTCCATGCCAGAACGTAGGCATCGAACTGCCCCTTGTCGGCGAGGTTGAGCGAAGTGGCAAATTCGGTGGACTGAATCTTTACCTCAAAACCGGCCTCCTTGGCCATGGCCTGCACAACCTGCGCCAAGCGCTGGGCGTCGGAGGTGGTTGGTGTCATCAGGGTGAAAGTCGGATTGGTGACCCCGGCTTCCTTGAGCAGCGCCTTGGCGCGGGAAATGTCGCGTTTCGGGATAGGGGTGTTTTTCGCGTAGAAACCATTGCTCGGTGGCACCCACTGGTTACCGGGTTCGGCTTCCCCATCCATGGCTACTTGAACAATGCCAGCGCGGTCCAGCGACAGCTCGAACGCCTCACGCACTCTGGGGTCGCGGCCCAGCGGGTTCTTTTGTGAGAGCTCGCTCTTGCCGGTATTGATGGTGATGCCCTGGTATCCGAGCTCAGTGATACGTGCAATGGTCAGGTTGTTGTCGGCCTTGATCGAGGCAACGTCGGAGGGGGCGACTCGTTCGATGAAGTCGAGCTGGCCGGAGCGCAGGTTCGCCAGCCTGACCGTAGCGTCGACGATGGGCCGGAAGATCACCTTGTCAAAGTGGATGTCGGCCTTGTTCCAGTAGTTGGGGTAGCGTTCAAGGACGATGCGGTCCTGGGCGACGCGTTCCGCGAATCGAAACGGACCTGAGCAGACTGGCTTGGTGCCGAAGTTGGCAGCGTTGGCTAGGGCAGCCTTGGGGGAAACCATCATGCCTGCGCGGTCTGCCAATACGGCCAGCAGTGGTGAGAAGGGGGCGCTGAGGTTTATTCTCGCCGTCAGATCGTCAATAACATCGACCGAGGTGACGGGTGAGAGTTCGCCACGACGGTTGGAACCGGCAAGGTTCTTGTGGCGGTCAATGTTGAACTTGACGGCGGCTGCGTCGAATTTTTCACCGTCATGGAAGGTGACGCCGCTACGCAGTTTCAATGTCAGGGACTTGTTGTCGGCTGACCATTGGTAGGAGGTCGCCAGTTGCGGGACGATGTTCAGCTTTTCGTCGAGGTCAAACAATTTGTCGCACAGGGAGGCAAAGACAATCCGGCCTACGAACGTGCGAGCCAGGGTCGGGTCCAGGATGTCAGGGTCTTCGGCCAAGCCGATGCGCAAAGTCTGTGCATTGGCCACACAGGTGGCAATTGCCAGCGTCAGTGCCAGCAGGAATTTCTTGTTCATTGCATTTTTCCTTTTCGGTGATCCGTTGATTGAATTGCTTCCCACGTCGTTAAAGCTTGCCCGGGATGCCCCGGCTCTCGCTTGCCAGAATCGATCATGCTACAAAAGAACCCGTGTTTCTCTGTATGCCGCTGACGATTACCCACAAACCGTCTTTTTCCAGCACCCTCGCTTGCAGTCCGCATACCGGTTTACTGGTCATTGTTGTCACGTCGGCGGGAGCGTCCATCAAACACCCTGCGGGCGAAATGCACCCTGCAACCGAAGCAGACGCTCGTTCACCGCAGCCCCAGCCACCACCACAGCCGGGGCAACAATCTGCTGCCAAAAATGGCAGGCCACGGAATGCCCCCCCGCCGTCCTCAGAACCGGAACCTCCTGCGCGCACTTCTCGCGGGCATGCGGGCATCGGGTTCTGAATCGGCACCCCGATGGAGGATCAATCGGATTGGCCACATCTCCCTGCAACAAAACCCGCTCGCGCTTGATGCCGGGTTCCGGAATCGGTATCGCCGACAACAAGGCCTGCGTATAGGGGTGGCTTGGCCTGGCAAACAAACTGCGCTTGTCCGCATATTCAACAATCTGCCCAAGATACATCACCGCGACATGCGAAGCGATATGTTTGACCACCGCAAGGTCATGGGCAATGAACATATACGCCAATCCGAGTCGTCGTTGCAAGTCCTGCAGCAGATTGATCACCTGGGCCTGGATGGACACATCCAGCGCCGACACCGCCTCGTCGCACACGATCAACCTGGGCTCCACCGCCAGTGCCCTGGCAATACCAATCCGCTGCCGCTGGCCACCCGAGAACTCATGCGGATAGCGCTGCAAATACTGCGGGGCGAGTCCCACCAGGTCCAGCAACTCCGCAGCCCGCTCGCGGTGCCGCCCACGCGCCAGACCATGCAGAGCCAGCGGTTCGACCAGCGTCTGCTCCACCGTCATGCGCGGATTGAGCGAGGAATACGGGTCCTGAAAGATCATCTGCAGCTCGCGCCGCTTGGCGCGCAGTCGCTCTGGTGTCAGTGACATCAAATCCTCGCCGTCAAACCACACCTTGCCGGAGGTGGCGTCGAGCAGGCGAAGCACCAGGCGCCCCACCGTGGATTTGCCACAGCCGGATTCGCCCACCAGCGCCATGGTTTCGCCGGTGACTAGTTCGAAATTCAAGCCATCAACCGCGTGCACCACCGCCGTCTGGCGGCCAAACAAATGCCGCCGGATCGGGAAATGCTTGACCAGGTTTTCAACCCGCAGCAGCGCGCTCATGCCGCCTGCTCCATGTCGGCTTCCAGAGGCGCGCGCCAGCAAGCAGCCTCGTGGCCGTGGCCGAGATCCATGAGCGGCGGAGCTGACTGGCGACATCGGTCAACAGCAAACGGACAACGTGGCGCGAAACGGCAGCCCGGCACTTCGGTCATCGGTGTTGGAACCTGACCTTCGATTGCATTGAGTCTGTCCTGCACCAAGTGCAGCTTGGGTATCGACCCCAGCAAGCCGATGGTGTAGGGATGCTGCGGATAGGCGAACAGGCGACCGACACTGGCGCGCTCGACGATCCGGCCTGAATACATGACGACGACCTCATCTGCCAGCTCGGCAATCACCCCCAGATCATGCGTGATCAGAATGATCGCGGTGCCCATTTCTTCGCGCAGCGTGCGCATGAGATCGAGTACCTGGGCCTGGATGGTGACGTCAAGTGCGGTGGTCGGCTCATCGGCAATCAGCAGTTTCGGCTCGCAGGACAGCGCCATGGCGATCATCACGCGCTGGCGCATACCGCCCGACAGCTTGTGCGGATATTCATCAATACGCTGCTCCGGAGATGGAATCCGGACCCGGCGCAGCATTTCGATCGCGTGCGCCCTGGCTTTGGACGGGCTGATGTCGCGGTGACAGCGGATGCCCTCGATCAACTGGTCGCCAATGGTAAAGGCAGGATTCAGCGAGGTCATCGGTTCCTGAAAAATCATTGCCATCCGGTTACCGCGCAAGGCGCGCATGGCAGCCGGCGTCAGCGTCGCAAGATCGCTGCCCTCGAAACGAATTGAACCAGCGGCGATACGGCTCTGCCCTTTCGGCAGCAAACCCATGATGGACAGCGAAGTCACGCTCTTGCCACAACCCGATTCGCCGACGATGCCCAGCGTGTGGCCGGATTCGACCGAAAAACTGACGTCATCCACCGCGGCAAATTCGCCGCCGCCCTCGACCCTGAAGGTGGTGCGCAAACCGCTCACCTCCAGCAGGGCCGTCATGCTGCTGCCGCTCCACCGCGCCGGGCTTGAAAACTCGCCACTTCAGCCTCGATCGCCGCGCGGTCGGTGATGCCAGCCGGGCGATGGCGCGATGGCAGGCAGGCGCTGAACGGTTGATAGCGCTCCAGGCTCTTCTGATAGAGCCGCTGTAATTCCTGAATTGGCTCGGGATGGTCGTCAACCCGCAAGTCAAGCGCACAGTAGTCTTCAGTGGTATAGATCAACAATGCGGCAGCCTGTTTGCCACGCTTGTCGCCGCCAGCGGCCTCACCCGCCGCCATCGCAACGATCAGTCGCTCGGCAAACGGCAGGCCAGGATTTGATTCATAAGCCTCGGCCGTGGCCGAGATCACCTGCGACCCGGCTAGCATGTTGCCGGCCACCGAAAATCCTTGACCTGCCGTGTGGCCACACCAGTCGATACAGGCGGCACCGGTGTAGGCGGCGGCTTGGCCGTTGGCACCGATCAGGTGCAACTGGCGGTGGTCACGGCCTTCATCAGCCGCGGTCAGCCGATCAATGATGAGAGCCGGAGCGATGCCTTTAGCCATGTCTTCCAGCGCCGGCCCGGCATACAACGGATTGACGAGCGCCTGGGTGGCCAGCGCGCCGATTCCGCTTCGCGCATGTGGACACAAAGCACCCACCGCAAAGAATTTACTGGAAACCGCGACGCCGAACGCGCCAGAAAAATCGCGCGCGATGAGGGACCAAGTCATGAAGGTGCTTTCGTCAGAAATTATCCCAAGGTTACGCGATTGCCCCAATCGCGTCCGTAGCCGTAGCCAATCTGCGCCTGATTTTTGTAAATTTGGTTTTCGCCCTGCCGTCTTGTTTGCTGATTTCGACTGGGTTGGAAATTTCTTAGCAATTTCCACGCCGCACGGTATCAGTATGCGAATAGTCTTATCAATTGGACAAAAAACTCTTGATGGGGGTCAAGTTTGCCAATTTTGCGAGTGGTTCGAGGGTTTGCCCCGAGGAAAATGGTCGTACTTGCCGAGGAGCCAAGACTTAATGTGAATTGTTTGATGTTAGCGGGCTAAAAATTGACCATGAAGGCCAAAATTTCATTCAGAAAGCAAAACGCCCACATGAAGTGGGCGTTTGCTACCAGCCTGAACGGCTTGGATGTTGGTTGCGCGGGCAAGATTTGAACTTACGACCTTTGGGTTATGAGCCCAACGAGCTACCAGGCTGCTCCACCGCGCGATAT
>CAYJMW010000092.1:0-13052 GCA_964371235.1 uncultured Polaromonas sp. | reverse complement strand
CGCGGACCCAGCCCCGCGCAATCCAGTCGTCGGCCTCGCGGCGCGAGCACAGGCCGAGTTCGGCCATGCGTTTGTTCAGGCGGATGGTGCTGCCGCTGCCCGCCAGGGTATCGGCAGGCGCTGCCGCTTTAGGCACGCGCACTGCGGTGCCGGCAGAGGCCGGGGCCGTTTTGGGTCTTGAAGGGTTTTTCATTTGCTATATTGTTAGTAGCATACTATCCATATAATACATGGGCTAGCACTACTTTTTACCTTGGAAAACACTGGAGCGCAGGGCCGCCAGGTCGAGCACGCGCAAGCCGCCGTACTCAACGCGAATCGTTCCCTGCGCTTGCAGCGCGGTCAGCGCTTCGTTGACGCGCTGGCGCGACAGCCCGACCAGGTAAGCCAGCTCCTGCTGGGTGATGCGCAGGATTTCGCCGACGCCCGGATACAGCGCCGGATTGAACAGCGCGGCCAGGCTGCGCGCCACGCGTACGTCGGGGTTGGTCATGCGATCAATCTCGCGCGCGGCGATGAACTGTCCGAGGCGCTCATTAAGCTGGTTCATCACGAAGCGGTTGAAGCCGATGGAATGGTCCAGCAGCCAGTGAAAGGTATCGACCGACAAGCCTGCCACCACGCTTTTGCGCAGCGCCTGGATGTTGTAGCGATAGGGCTCGCGCTTGAGCGCCGTGCCTTCGCCAAACCAGCCGCCAGGGGGCAGGCCGGTGAAGGTCATGGTCAGGCCCTGGGCATTGTCGGTGCTCATCTTGAGCAGCCCTTCGACCACGCCAAACCAGTAAGTGACCGGCTTGCCGACGCGGCACACGTAGTCTCCGGGCGCGGCATCGCTCACCCGCAACTGCGCCACCGCGCGCGCGCGCTCCGTGGGCTGCAGCATTGGCAGCCAGGGAATGCCTTGCAACTCGCCCGCCGTGGGTGTGCGGCGGCGCTGGTGGAGGGTGAGGTCGGTGGCCATGAATCAAAAAAGAGGGGGAATGGATAGGGTAACAGTGGGTCAGCCCCCCGGGCACACCCCACTAGGACTTTCCCTTAAATTGTCGTTACAACGACACCAAAACGTCAAACACGGCTCTAGTATTCACGCCATGTTCGCGGTTTTTCCTGACAGAAATGCTGCGCCAAACACGGAGACAAGGAAGCCGAATGCAGACGACATTCCCCCGATTGCTGCTTAAACATGCCGCCGAACGCCCGGACGCCGCGGCCATGCGTGAAAAAGAATACGGCATTTGGCAGGCCCTGTCGTGGGCTGATCTGGCCGTCATGGTGGAGCACCTGGCGGGTGGACTGGCTGAGGCCGGCCTGCGCCAGGGTGAGCACATGATCGTGATCGGCGCCAACCGTCCGCGCCTGTATGCAACCATGCTGGCGGCCCAGTCGCTGGGGGCAGTTCCGATTCCGCTGTACCAGGACGCGGTGGCTGCCGAATGCGTTTTCCCCATCACCAATGCCGACGTGCGCTTTGCGTTTGCCGAAGACCAGGAGCAGGTCGATAAATTGCTGGAGATTCGCGAGCAATGCCCACAGCTCAGCAACGTTTACTTTGATGATCCGCGTGGCCTGCGAAATTACGACGAGCCGGGCCTGGCGTCAATGGATGATTTGCTGGCAGCAGGCAAAGCCTATGCCGCGGCACACAAGGGTTTTCTTGAATCACAAGTGAGCCGGATCAAGCCCGATGATGTAGCCGCCATGTTTTTTACCTCCGGCACCACCGGCGACCCCAAGGGCGTGGTGCACACCCACAACTCGCTGCTGAACCGCGCCAAGGCCGGGGCTGACTTTGACAAACTGACCCCTTCCGAGGAGGTGTTGGCCTATTTGCCACCGGCCTGGATCGGGCAGAACATTTTCAGCTACGCGCAGTGGCTGGCCTGCGGCTATGTCGTCAATTGCCCGGAGTCGGCCGAAACCGTGACCATCGATCTGAAGGAAGTGGGCCCGACCTATTACTTTGCACCGCCCCGGGTGTTTGAAGGGCTGCTGACGCGGGTGATGATTCGCATGGAAGACGCCGGCGCCATCAAGCGCCACATGTTTGAGTATTTCATGAGCGTGGCCAAGCGCGTCGGCCCGGCGCTGATGGACGGCAAGCCGGTTTCCACGACCGACCGTGTGCTCTACGCCTTGGGCAATTTCATGGTCTATGGCCCTTTGCGCAATAACCTGGGTTTCAGCCGGGTGCGCGTCGCCTACACGGCGGGTGAAGCCATCGGCCCGGATCTGTTCAGTTTCTATCGCTCCATCGGCGTCAATCTCAAGCAGCTCTACGGCTCGACCGAGACCGCCGTGTTCGTCTGCCTGCAGCCCGACAACGAGGCACGCGCCGACACCGTGGGCGTACCCTGCGCCGGGGTCGAAATCAAGGTCGCCGAGAACGGCGAGGTGCTGGTCAAGTCGCCTGGCCTGCTCAAGGGCTATTTCAAAAACCCCGAAGCCACGGCTGAAGTCCTGACGCCGGACGGCTGGTACCACACCAGCGATGCCGGTTTTCTGGATGCGCACGGCCACCTCAAGATCATTGACCGCGTGAAAGACGTCGGACGCATCAAGGGCGGCGCCAATGACGGCGCCATGTTTGCGCCCAAGTATGTGGAGAACAAGCTCAAGTTCTTCCCGTACATCAAGGAAGTGGTGGCCTACGGCGACGGCCGCGAAAAAGTTTGCGTCATGATCAATATCGATGTTGACGCGGTGGGTAACTGGGCCGAGCGGCGCAACCTGCCCTATGCGGGCTATACCGATCTGGCGCAAAAGCCCGAGGTGTATCAGCTCATCAAGGAATGCGTTGAAAAAGTCAATGCGGATCTGAGTGTCGATACGCTGCTGGCCGGCTCGCAAGTCAGCCGTTTCCTGGTGCTGCACAAGGAGCTCGACGCTGACGACGGCGAGTTGACACGCACCAACAAGGTCCGCCGTGGTTTCATCGCTGAAAAATACGACGCGCTGGTTGATGCCCTGTATGGCGGAAAAACATCGCAGTTCATCGAAACCCAAGTCAAGTTTGAGGATGGCCGCAGCGGCAGCATCAGCGCCACATTGAAAATTGACGACGCAAAGACCTTTGCGCCGGTCAAGGCGGCAGCATGAGTAGCATGAACGGCACAGCGCAGTCCCAATACCAGAGCGCCGCCACGGGAGGCGGTGAATTACCCGGAGTCAAGAGCGTGGGGGCAAAAAAGCGTATTGGCGAGGTCATTCTTGACGTCAAAAACATATCGCTCAGTTTCGGCGGCGTCAAGGCGCTGACCGACATTACCTTCAATGTGCGCGAGCATGAAGTGCGCGCCATCATCGGCCCCAACGGCGCGGGCAAGAGTTCCATGCTCAATTGCATCAACGGCGTCTACACCCCGCAAAAGGGATCCATTACCTTCCGCGGCAAAACCTTCAGCCACATGGACAGCCACCAGGTGGCCGTGATGGGCATAGCGCGCACGTTCCAGAGTCTGGCGCTGTTCAAGGGCATGAGCGTGATCGACAACATCATGACCGGACGCAACCTCAAGATCAAAAGCAATCTGCTGTGGCAGGCGCTGCGCGTGGGCCCGGCGCAGCGCGAGGAAGAACGGCACCGCGAGGCGGTTGAACACATCATCGATTTTCTTGAAATCCAGGCGCATCGCAAAACGCCGGTCGGGCAGTTGCCCTACGGCCTGCAAAAGCGGGTTGACCTGGGCCGCGCGCTGGCGATGGAGCCACAAGTGCTGCTCCTTGATGAGCCGATGGCCGGCATGAATGTCGAGGAAAAACAAGACATGAGCCGCTTTGTGCTTGATGTGAATGAAGAGTTTGGCACCACCGTGGTGCTGATCGAACACGACATGGGCGTGGTGATGGATATTTCGGACCGTGTCGTGGTGCTCGATTACGGCAAGAAAATTGGTGACGGCACGCCTGAAGAAGTACGCAACAACGAAGAAGTGATCAGCGCGTATCTTGGAACAGGACATTGAATATGAAGCTTCACATGATTTTTCATAAAACAAGGCATTGGACTGCCAAGAGTGTCAGGCCAGAGATGCCGTGGAACTGGCTCTGCCAGGCCACTGGCATCGTCCCCTTGAGGGGAGAGGCTGCTACACGAAGTGAGCAAGCAACAGGGGGGAGTCAATAGCATGGGATTCTTTCTGGAAACCTTACTCGGCGGCCTGATGGCTGGCATGTTGTATTCGCTGGTGGCGCTTGGCTTTGTGCTGATCTACAAGGCGTCTGGCGTGTTCAATTTTGCGCAAGGCGCCATGGTGCTGTTTGCGGCGCTGGCGATGGCGCGCTTTGCCGAGTGGATTCCGGCCTGGACTGGCATTTCCAACCCGATCCTTGCCAACGTCGCCGCTTTTTTGGCGGCGGGTGCGGTGATGTTCGTGGTGGCCTGGCTGATTGAGCGGATGGTGTTGCGCCATCTGGTCAACCAGGAAGGCACCACCCTGCTGATGGCGACTTTGGGCATTGGCTACTTTCTCGACGGCATGGGGCAAACCATTTTTGGCAGTGACATCTACAAGATTGACGTGGGTATGCCAAAAGACCCGGTGATCGCATTTGAAAGTGTGTTTCAGGGAGGCATCCTGCTCAACAAGGAAGATTTGTACGCCGCCGTGATTGCCGCCGTGCTGGTGAGCTTGCTGAGCGTGTTTTTTCAGAAAACCAGCACCGGACGCGCCTTGAGGGCAGTGGCGGACGATCATCAGGCGGCCCAAAGCATAGGCATTCCACTCAACCGCATCTGGTTCATCGTCTGGTGTGTGGCCGGCGTGGTGGCGCTGGTGGCCGGAATGATCTGGGGCAGCAAGCTGGGGGTTCAGTTTTCACTCGCTGCAGTTGCACTGCGGGCCTTGCCGGTGGTTATTCTGGGCGGCTTGACCTCGGTGCCGGGCGCCATCATCGGTGGCCTGATCATTGGCGTGGGTGAAAAGCTGTCTGAAGTATTTTTGGGGCCTTTCGTGGGAGGTGGCATCGAGATCTGGTTTGCCTACGTGCTGGCTTTGATATTTCTGCTGTTCCGGCCACAAGGGCTGTTCGGCGAGAAGATTATTGATCGCGTCTGACCCCAAAAAGCGAGGCAACTGAAAATATTATGTTCTACAGAGAAAACGGTCAGTTCAAGACCAACTATCGGGATGACCAGCAGATTTTCCCGATAGCGCAGGATCGTTGGGCAGTGCTGCTGATCATCGCCGCCGCCTTCATTGTTGTTCCCATGATCAGCAGCGGATATATGTTTCGGGCCATCTTGATTCCGTTCCTGATCATGTCACTGGCCGCCTTGGGAGTGAACATTCTGGTGGGTTATTGCGGCCAGATTTCATTGGGCTCAGGCGCGTTCATGGCGGTCGGCGCCTATGCGGCTTTTAATTTCTTTGTCCGCGTGCCTGGAATTCCGGTGCTGCTGGCGATGATTCTGGGTGGCCTGTGCGCCAGTGCTTTTGGTATTTTGTTTGGCCTGCCAAGCTTGCGCGTCAAGGGGCTGTACCTGGCGGTGGCGACGCTGGCGGCGCAGTTTTTCAGTGACTGGATGTTCCTGCGCATCAAGTGGTTTACCAATGACGCGCCGTCGGGCTCGGTTTCGGTTTCGAATTTGCAGGTGTTTGGTTTGCCGATTGAAACCCCGACCTCCAAGTATCTGTTTTGCCTGTCAATTCTGGTCGTGCTGGCGCTGCTGGCCAAGAACATGGTGCGCGGCGCCATTGGCCGGGAATGGATGGCGATTCGTGACATGGACGTTGCCGCCGCAGTGATTGGTATCCGGCCCATGTACGCAAAGCTGAGTGCGTTCGCCGTGAGCTCCTTCATTGTGGGTGTGGCCGGTGCGCTGTGGGGCTTTATTTATCTGGAGGCCTGGGAGCCTGCGGCGTTTTCGGTGGACCTGTCGTTCAAGCTGCTGTTTATGGTGATCATTGGCGGCATGGGTTCCATCATGGGGGCTTTTTTTGGCGCCGGCTTCATCGTCATTTTGCCGATTGCGCTGAACCAGTTCCTGCCCTTGCTCGGGGGGTTGTTCGGGATTGAGGTTTCAACGGCCGGCATTTCACATGCCGAGCTGATTATTTTTGGCGCGCTGATCGTCTGGTTCCTGATCGTCGAGCCGCACGGTCTGGCCAAGCTGTGGTCTATCGGCAAACAGAAGATGCGGCTGTGGCCCTTTCCACATTGAGCCGCATCAAGGATTGAGTTTTTCGGGTGGTTTGTGTTTATTTTTTCAAGGAGACAGCAATGAAGATTCGTCAATTGATTCTGGCAGTGGCCGTGGTGGCTGCTGGCGCATCGGCCGTATCGACCAGCGCGTTCGCTCAAGCCAAGGAGCAATTCTTTCCCGGGCTGCCCTACCGCACCGGGGCCTACGCGCCCAACGGCGTGCCGTGGGCCAACGGCTATTCCGATTACCTCAAGTTGGTCAATGCCAAGGGCGGCATCAACGGCGTCAAGATCATTTACGAAGAATGTGAAACCGGGTACGACACGGCGCGCGGCGTGGAGTGTTATGAGCGCCTCAAAGGCAAGCACGGCGGTGCCACCGTGTTCCAGCCGCTGTCCACTGGCATCACGTTTGCCCTGACCGAGAAGGCCCCGGCTGACAAGATCCCTCTGATCACGGCCGGTTATGGCCGCAGTGAAAGCGCGGATGGCACCGTCTTCAAATGGAACTTCCCGCTGGTCGGTACCTACTGGGTTGCCGCAGACGTGATCGTGCAGGCCATCGCCAAGAAAGAGGGCGGGCTGGACAAGCTCAAAGGCAAGAAGCTGACGCTGGTGTATCACGATTCACCCTACGGCAAAGAGCCCATTCCACTGCTGCAAGAGCGTGCCGCCATGCTTGGCTTCAACCTGCAGTTGCTGCCGGTGACGGCGCCCGGTGTTGATCAAAAAGCGACCTGGCTACAAATCCGCCAGGCCAAGCCCGACTATGTGCTGCTGTGGGGTTGGGGTGTGATGAATTCCACTTCGCTCAAGGAAGCGCAAGCGACTGGCTATCCACGTGAAAAGATGTACGGTGTCTGGTGGTCAGGCGCCGAACCCGATGTCAAGGACGTGGGCGAGGGTGCCAAAGGCTACAACGCCATTGCCATGCAGCATGGTGCTGAGCCACAGTCCAAGGTCGTCAAGGACATCCTGACGCTGGTGCATGACAAAGGCCAAGGGACGGGTCCCAAGGAAGAAGTGGGCCAGGTGCTTTACATGCGCGGTGCACTGAGCGCCATGCTGTCGGTTGAAGGCGTGCGACGGGCGCAGGAGCGCTTTGGCAAAGGCAAATGGGTCAGCGGCGAGCAGGCGCGCTGGGGCTATGAAAATCTGGCGCTCGACCAGAAGAAGCTCGACGCCCTTGGTTTTGCCGGTGTGATGCGCCCGGTGAGCACGTCCTGTGCTGACCACGTGGGTGCCAACTGGGCCCGGATTCACACCTGGGACGGCAAGAAGTGGAACTTCACGTCTGACTGGATGCAGGCTGACGAGCAAGTGCTCAAGCCACTGGTCAAGAAGACCGCTGCCAAATACGCTGCCGACCACAAACTGACGCCGCGCACTCCGGCCGACTGCCAGTCTTGATAAACCCGTCATCCCGGGTTTGACCCGGGATGACCAGCCGACAACCCTGCGCGCAGGGTTGTCGACTGGTGAAGGCAAAAATCTATGGACCCCAAAAACATCGTTCTCAATGTCAATGGCATTGAAGTCATTTACAACCACGTCATTCTGGTGCTCAAGGGCGTTTCCCTCAACGTTCCCGAAGGCAAAATTGTGGCCATTCTGGGCGGCAACGGCGCCGGCAAGACCACGACCCTGCGCGCCATTTCCAACCTGCTGCGCGGCGAGCGCGGCGAAGTGACCAAGGGCTCGATTGAATTGCGTGGTGAGCGCATCGAAAACCTCTCGCCCGCAGATCTGGTGCAGCGCGGCGTGGTTCAGGTGATGGAAGGCCGCCATTGCTTTGCGCACCTGACCATCGAAGAAAACCTGCTCACCGGCAGCTATACCCGCAAGGACAAGGCTGAAGTCGCACGCAATCTGGAAAAGGTCTATACCTATTTTTCGCGGCTCAAGGATCGCCGCACCAGCCAGGCCGCCTATACCTCCGGCGGCGAGCAGCAGATGTGCGCCATTGGCCGCGCCCTGATGGCCAACCCCAGCATGGTGCTGCTCGACGAGCCGTCGATGGGCCTGGCACCGCAGATTGTGGAAGAAGTATTCGAGATTGTGAAAGACCTCAACCAGAAAGAAAAAGTGACCTTTTTACTGGCCGAGCAAAACACCAACATGGCGCTCAAGTTCGCTGACTACGGCTACATCATGGAGAGCGGCCGGGTCGTGATGGACGGTGTTGCCAGCGACCTGGCCAACAACGAGGACGTCAAAGAGTTTTACCTCGGCGTCGGCGGCGGCGAGCGCAAGAGCTTCAAGGATGTCAAAAGTTACAAGCGCCGCAAACGGTGGCTGGCTTGAGGAGCACGGCGCAATGACCGCATTTTTCGACGCACTGGAAACCCGATCGCGCGCAGGCCGCGAAGACGCCTTGCTGGCCGCGCTGCCCAGGCAGGTCAGACATGCGCAAACGCATTCACCTGCTTTTGCGGAAATTCTTGCTGGCATCGATGCGGCGAGCATCAGTTCCCGAACTGCGCTGGCACGCCTGCCCGTGACCCGCAAGCATGAGTTGCTGGAGCGCCAGCAAGCAGCCCGATTACGCGCTGCCGATAGCTGCAATGTGTTCGGCGGCTTTAGCGCGCTCGGCTTTGGCGCAAACATGCCTCACGTGTTTGCCAGCCCGGGCACGATTTACGAGCCGGAGGGCACCCGCAAGGACTACTGGCGCATGGCGCGGGCCATGTACGCGGCAGGGTTTCGAGGCGGTCAGCTGATTCACAACAGCTTCAGCTACCATTTTGTGCCGGCGGGCTCCATGATGGAAACCGGTGCCCATGCCTTGGGCTGCACCGTATTTCCGGGTGGTACCGGGCAAACCGAGCAGCAGGTGCAAGCCATGGCCGAGCTCAAGCCTGCAGGCTACATCGGCACGCCAAGCTTTTTGAAAATCATCGTGGAGAAGGCGGCCGAGATGAAGGTGGCGCTACCCACCGTGACCCGGGCGCTGGTCTCTGGCGAAGCCTTTCCGCCCAGCTTGCGCGACTGGCTGGCCGAGCGCGGCATTGCGGGCTACCAGTGTTATGCGTCGGCTGACCTGGGCCTGATTGCCTATGAAACTGAAGCACGCGAAGGGCTGGTGATCGATGAAGGGGTGATCGTTGAAATCGTCCGCCCCGGCACCGGCGATACGGTGGCCGAGGGTGAGGTGGGCGAACTGGTGGTGACCACGCTGAACCCGGACTACCCCCTGATCCGGTTCGGCACAGGCGACTTGTCCGCGCTGTTGCCGGGGACCTGCCCAACCGGCCGCACCAACGCGCGCATCAAGGGCTGGATGGGCCGCGCCGATCAGACGGTGAAGGTGCGCGGGATGTTTGTGCATCCGGGGCAGGTGGCCGACATTGCCCGACGCTTTCCCGAAGTGCTCAAGGCGCGGCTGGTGGTCAGCGGCGAAATGGCCAATGACAGCATGACCTTTCAGGTCGAGACCGCGGAGCCGATACGATCAGGATCAGCCCAGGCAGGGCTGGACCAGCGCATCAGTGAAGCCATCCGCGATGTCACCAAACTGCGCGGCTCGGTGCAACTGCTGGCACCAGGCAGCCTGCCCAATGATGGCAAAGTTATCGAGGACGCCCGGAGTTACAAGTGACTTGGGAGCTTGCCTTTGCGTAGTTCCAGCGATGGACATCGCCTTGCGCGACCGTAGACTGGTCGGGCTAAATTCAACGGAGAGACTTTATGAATCGACTGTTGATTCTCGCCGCCGCGGCCAACTTGCAGCCGACGCTTGCCAGGTCCGACAGACTCCCAGCCGGGATTTCCCCAATTGAAACCGCCGTCGCGCGGCATTAAGGTGGGGCATCTTTTTGACAGCCTTCCAGCAGAAAGCTCCATGACCCAAATCTTTAAGACGAATAGACGCTTGGCCGTTACCAGTATTGCGTTGGCAATTGTTGGTTTTATAGCACTCCCAGCCGGCGCCCAGACCGCCTGGCCGACCAAAGCGGTGCGCATTGTGGTTCCGTTCGCACCCGGTGGCACCACCGACATTCTGGCCCGCGCCATCGCCCCCGAGCTGTCCAGAGCTTTTGGCCAGCCCTTCATCGTTGACAACCGGGCCGGTGCCGGCGGCAATGTAGGTGCTGATCTGGTGGCAAAGTCGCCGGCCGACGGCTACACGCTGCTGATGGGCACCGTCGGTACCCACGGCATCAACAAGTCGGTTTACGCCAAGATGCCGTTTGATCCGCAAAAAGACTTCGCACCGATCACGCTGGTCGCCGGTGTGCCCAACGTCATGGTGATGAACACCGACAAGGCCGCCAGACTGGGCATCAACACGGTGGCCGATTTCGTCAAATATGCCAAGTCGCACCCCGGCCAGCTGAGCATGGCGTCCAGTGGTAACGGCACGTCCATCCACCTGGCGGGCGAATTGTTCAAGTCCCGCAACGGGATTTTCATGACGCACATTCCCTATCGCGGTTCCGGCCCGGCCCTGCTCGACCTGATCGGCGGCAATGTCGATGTGATGTTTGACAACCTGCCGTCAGCAATGCCGCAAATCAAGGGCGGCAAGCTCAAGGCCTTCGCCGTCACGAGTGCCCAGCGCTCGGCTGCCATGCCCGAGTTGCCCACGGTGGAAGAAGCCGGCAAGCTCAAGGGCTTTGAAGCCAGCAGCTGGTTTGGACTGCTGGCACCGGCCGGCACATCGCCCGAAGTGGTCAGCCGTATCCAGCAGGAAGCGGCCAAGGCGCTGAACACGCCGGCCATCAAGGACAAAATGCTGGCGCAAGGGGCGATTCCAAGCGGTAACACACCGCAGGAGTTTGCCAAACTGATCGATTCTGAAATCACGAAATGGGCGCAGGTGGTGAAAGCATCCGGTGCCAAGGTCGATTAAGAACGTATTTCATCGAGGTTGACGTAACTCATGCCGAATGACCGTGCGTCCCTAGGGAACCTCTGCATAACCCGTCCCGGGTCACGCATCCGCAGTGTCGGGCGGTCTGCGGCGTTGCAATTCTTGCCAATAGCCGGGCTATTGGCTGCAAATTGCGCCTTGCATCCCATCCCGACCTGCGGCGCGTGCCCTCGTGCCGAGTTATGCAGAGGTTCCTAAGGTAGCCAAGCCTCAAGAACCGGTCGATACCTCAGGACGAACGGCGACAGGCGGACCGCCGGAACAAGAGGCTTCTAAACGCCCCAGACCACCTCGTGGCCTGCCTTGTGGTTGCGCTGCAGCATGTCAATGAAAGGCATGGCGCGTTGCTGCAAACCCAGCCCGTCACCAGACGCTGTGCCGGCCTCTTCTCCGCCTGATTGCTCAAGCGCAATGGCGGCCTCAAGCGCCTTGATGGCCGCAGGCATCTGCTCGGGCAGGATGATGCCCGTGGGGCCAGTCTCCTTGCCAATGATTTCGAGGATTCGGCGGCCGCTGGGCTCGAGCATGATCAGATCGCCAGCCTCTTTTGATTTGAATTTGTACAGCATTGCGGCTCCTTTCTCAACCCGTTAACTAGCAACTCATTATGAGCGACTTTTTTGATTCGTTCATGGAGGCCGGGTTCACATCTTTTTTTACCCGCTACCTGCCTTCCGGCGCGCCCAGCTGAAGATAGGTGGACATTCCGGCCTTTTGAGCATCGGGGAAAATTCCACTTGACGAATATAGTTTAAACTTAAACAATTAAGGCAACATTAATCCAGAGCACGCTTTCATGCATATTCTTTGTCTGGGCGGTGGTCCCGCAGGTCTGTATTTCGCTGTGCTGATGAAGCTGCAAAACCCGGCGCATCGGGTCACGGTGGTCGAGCGCAATCGCCCTTTCGATACGTTTGGCTGGGGGGTGGTGCTGTCTGACCAGACGCTCGGCAACCTGCGCGCGGCCGACCCGGTCAGCGCGCAACTGATTGGCGACGCGTTCAACCACTGGGACGATGTGGAGGTGTTCTTCAAGGGGCGCAGCATACGCTCGGGCGGCCATGGCTTTTGCGGCATCGGACGCAAGCGCCTGCGCAATATTTTGCAGGAGCGCTGCCTGGCCCTTGGCGTCGAGTTGGTGTTTGAGACCGACGTGACGGACGACCAGGCCGCGTGCGCACAGTACCAGGCCGATCTGGTGATTGCCAGCGACGGCCTGAACAGCCGCATCCGCAACCGCTATGCGGCCACCTTCCAGCCTGATGTCGAGTTGCGCGCCTGCCGCTTTGTCTGGCTGGGCACGTACCAGACCTTTGATGCCTTCACTTTCGCTTTTGAGCAAACCGAGCACGGCTGGTTTGCGGCGCATGCCTACAAATTTGACGACACCACCTCGACCTTCATCGTGGAGACGCCTGAAGCGGTCTGGAAAGCCCATGGACTGGACCAGATGAGCCAGGTGGAAGGCATTGCTTTTTGCGAACGGCTGTTTGCCAGGTATCTGGATGGCAACGCGCTCATGAACAATGCCACGCATGTGCGCGGCTCGGCGATCTGGATCCGCTTCCCGCGCGTAGTCTGCCAGCGTTGGGTCAATCACGAAACCATTGGCGGGCGGCGCGTGCCGATTGTGCTGATGGGCGATGCGGCGCACACAGCGCATTTCTCCATCGGCAACGGCACCAAGCTGGCGCTGGAAGATGCCATTGAACTGGCCCGATGTTTCAGGGAGCACCCTGACACCGATGAAGCCCTGGCCGCCTACCAGGCCGTGCGCTCGGTTGAGGTGCTGAAAATCCAGAACGCGGCGCGCAATTCCACTGAGTGGTTTGAAAATGTCGATCGCTACAGCGGCCTGCAGGCCGAGCAGTTCTTTTACTCGCTGCTGACCCGTTCGCAGCGCATCAGCCATGAAAACCTGCGCGTGCGCGATGCCGCCTGGCTGCAGGGTTACGAGCAGTGGCTGGCCGAAAGCAGCGCCAGCGGCCGCCGCGCCGGGCCGCCCCAAGCAAGGCCAGCCCCCCCGGGGGGCAGCGCA
>CAYJMW010000091.1:0-13398 GCA_964371235.1 uncultured Polaromonas sp. | reverse complement strand
CGTAATACACATAGCCGCTGGCCAGTTGCGCCACCTGCGCCATGCGCGCGTCGGTACTGGTGGGCGCCAGCAGGAAGATCAGGTCCATGTTCTGCGCCCGCAGCCGGGCGGCAAACTCCACGCATTCTTCCGGCGGGTAATCGACGATCAGCACGCCGTCCACGCCAGCCTGGGCCGCGTCGCGGATGAAAGCGCTCTGCGTCGGGTCCGCGCCGTACTTGATGTCGTAGCGCTCCACCGGGTTGGCGTAACCCATCAGGACCACCGGAGTTGTGTTGTCTTTGCTGCGAAATGCCCTCACCATATCGAGAACTTCACGCGTGCCAATGCCCAGCTTCAGTGCTTTTTCACCGGCCTTCTGGATCACCGGGCCATCGGCCATCGGGTCGCTGAAGGGTACACCCAGCTCGATGATGTCGGCACCGGCCGCGACCATGGCGTGCATCAGATCGGGCGTGATGTCGGCATAGGGGAAACCGGCGGTGACATAGGGAATCAGTGCTTTGCGGCCCTGGTGTTGAAGGGTGGCGAAGGTAGAGGTGATGCGGCTCATGAGGCGGTCTCGCTGTCTCTTGCGCCCTTGACGGCCAGGCCGCGCATGGAAGGCCGGTCGTAGAAATCGGCGCCAGACAGGTCGGCCACGGTGCCGATATCCTTGTCGCCGCGGCCCGAGAGGTTGACCAGAATGCTCTGGTCGCTGCGCATGGTTTTGGCCAGCTTCATTGCGTAAGCCACGGCGTGGGCCGATTCCAGCGCGGGGATAATGCCTTCTGTGCGGCACAGATAGTGGAACGCTTGCAGCGCTTCGATATCGGTGATGCCGACGTATTCGGCGCGCCCGGTGTCTTTCAGAAAGGCGTGTTCCGGCCCGACGCCGGGATAATCCAACCCGGCGCTGATGCTGTGCGTTTCAGTCACCTGGCCGTCTTCGTTTTGCAGCACATAGGTGCGGTTGCCGTGCAACACACCGGGCAGGCCGCGCTGCAATGATGCCGAGTGTTTGCCGCTGTCCATTCCTTGGCCGGCGGCTTCCACGCCGATCAGGCGGGTTTGATCATAGGTAATGTAGGGATAAAAAATACCCATGGCATTGCTGCCCCCGCCGACGCAGGCGATGATCGCATCAGGTTGCCGCTTGCCGATGAATTCCGGCATCTGCGTCAGGCATTCGGTGCCAATGACGCTCTGGAAATCGCGCACCATCATGGGATAGGGGTGCGGCCCGGCCACCGTGCCGATGATGTAGAAGGTGTTGTCCACGTTGGCAACCCAGTCGCGCATGGCTTCATTGAGCGCGTCCTTGAGGGTTCTGCTGCCGCTTTCAACCGGCACCACGGTGGCGCCGAGCAGGTTCATGCGATAGACATTGGGGCTTTGGCGTTTCACGTCTTCGCTGCCCATATAGACGACGCATTCCATGCCATAGCGCGCGCATATGGTGGCAGTGGCCACGCCATGCTGACCGGCGCCGGTTTCGGCGATCACGCGCGGCTTGCCCATGCGCCGGGCCAGCATCGCCTGGCCAATCGTGTTATTGATCTTGTGCGCGCCGGTGTGGTTGAGGTCTTCGCGCTTGAGGTAGATTTGCGCGCCGCCCTGCTCGCGGCTCATGCGCGCGGCGTGGTAAATGGGCGAGGGTCGGCCGACAAAATGCTTCAGTTCAGAGTGGAATTCGGCCAGGAATTGCGGGTCGTTCCGGTATTTTTCGTAAGCCGCTTTCAGCTCGTTGATGGCGTCAGTCAGTGTTTCTGAAACAAAACTGCCGCCGTATTTTCCGAAGTGGCCTGCGAGGTCAGGTTGGTGATAGTCGTACATGATTCTTTGCAAGTTGATCGTCGGCAGCGCGAACGGCTGCGACGAATTGGTTGATTTTCTCAAAGCTCTTGATTCCTTTTGAAATCTCGACGCCTGAGCTCACATCAACGGCCAGCGTTTTACAGCGCGGCCTGACTTGCAAAATGCCATCGATCACGTTTGCAGGCGTCAATCCACCAGACAAAACGAGGTGAGCGTTGACGCTTGGAGGAAGAAGTGACCAATTGAATGTTTTCCCGCCCCCGCCATACCCATCGACATCGGCGTCGAGCAGTATGGCCTGGGCTGCCGAGTAATCTTGAGCGTATTTTACGAGGTCAAAGCGGTCAGCGCCTGACGCCGGGTTTTCGTGCAGCGGAATTCGCGCGGCACGCATGAAGGGCCGACCCGCCCGGGCACAGAACTCTGGTGATTCATCACCATGAAATTGGAGCATAGCCCACGGGATATGGGTACAGTCTGCTATTAATTTAGTAGCAGACGGATTCACAAACAGGAGCACTGGAGTGACGAAAGGCGGCAAACGGCGGGCCAACTCAGCGGCGCGACTGGCGCTTACATGGCGCGGGCTGGGTTCGTACAGCACAAACCCGACCGCATCGGCACCTGCCGCCACCGCGGCATCCACGTCTTTCTCACGCGTCAGGCCGCAAATCTTGATACGAGTCCTGGTGAGGGGCAAGTTGGCTCCCGCGGAGATACCCGGGTCGGCGCGCGAAGAAGGGCGGGTGGTGCTCATGGCAACCAATCATAAGCCGCAGTGCGCGCCGGCAAGCCGTAGTGGTCCGGGTAAACCGGACCCAAAAAATAAAGGCCATCAGGAGAAAAGGTAGGCGCCGCCACGGCGCGGCTGCGTGCCGCAAGCACCTCGGCCAGCCAGTCGGGCGGATAGCGGCCCTGGCCAATCGCCAGCAGGCAGCCCATGATGTTGCGGATCATGTGGTGCAAAAATGCGTCGGCTTCAAACTCAAAGCGCCAGTAGCGTGAACCTGACCCTGCACGCTGGGAAATTTCAATCCGGCCGAGGGTTTTGATGGGTGACCTGGCCTGGCACTGTGCGGCCCGGAACGAGCTGAAGTCGTGCTCGCCCAGCAAATGCGCGCTGGCTCGCTGCATCGCTGCGCCATCAAGGGGCCGGCAGACCCAGCCGACGCGCCCGCTTTCCACGCTGGGGCGAACCGGGGACTCCAGCACGACATAGGCGTAGCGGCGCGAGATGGCGCTTGCGCGTGAGTGAAATTCGTCAGGCACCTGCCGGGCCCACTGCACTGCAATGTCAGGTGGCAAGTAGGCGTTGGGCCCGCGCACCCAGGATGCGGTGTCGCGCTGCAGGGCGGTGTCGAAGTGCGCCACCTGCATCAGCGCATGTACGCCCGAGTCAGTGCGCCCGGCGCAATTGACACGCAGCGGCTGGGTGGCAAATTTGCTCAATGCCAACTCCAGCTGGTCCTGAACCGTTTGGCGCGAGAGCTGGCTTTGCCAGCCCTGGTAGGCGCTGCCGCTGTAGCTGATGCCAATCGCAATCCTCACGGGCAACCCTGCAACGGCAAACGCAAGGCGCTCAGCCCGTGTGTTTATGACAGGGCGCTCAGGAACGCCTGTGCTTTGACTTTCAGCGGCCCGCTGGATTTCGCCAGCACTTCTTCGGCCAGCGATCTGGCGCCGTCCGTGTCGCCCACGGCGCGGAATTCCTCGGCCAGCAAGAACCGGGTTTCAAGGGGGTCGTCTGACATGCCTGTCAAGGCATGCGCCGGGCTTTCAGTTGTGGGACCCGACAAGTCCAGGGACAAGGACGCCAGATCAAATTCCAGCATGCCATTGTCGGCTGGCGCTGTCGCCTTTTGTGGGGTCAGCACCGGCTTGGAGGTTGCCGTGAAAGGTTCTGGCGTGAACGTCAGGCCTTTGGACGGCAAAGTGACCGCGGGGGCGGATGTTTCAATGAGCCTGGCGCTGGGTGCAGTCGAAGTTGCCGTGGGCGGGACGGTTGTCGCGGTGTCGAGATCCATGTCCAGCTCGCCCGGGCCACCGGCCCAGTTCATTGCCAGGGAGGGCTCCTGGGGCCGCGCTGGCGTTCCGGGTAGCCGCGCAGTGAGGGTGCCGGGCGTTGTGTGCATGTCGGGCGCGTCGCTCAGCGGGAAATCGAGGTCGAGGTCAACGTCCACTACCGGAACGGCTGCGGGGGCAGGCCAGGCTGCTTGCGCGTCTTCGGCCACGGTGTCGGGCGGGTTGGGCGCGCCTGCGTCCGCGCCTACGGGCTGCCCGCCTTGCTGTGTGCCTGGCTGGTACATCGGGTTGTCAGGATCAAGCTCGTGGCCCATTTCAGTGATATAGGCCCACTCGGGGCCATTGCCGTGCGTCAGGTTCAAGGCTGCAATCGCCACCGTTTCAAACGACTTCTTGTCGTGGCGCTTGGCGTAAATTTCCGTCAGCTTGGCATGAATGGACACGCGCGACGGATTGGTTTGCAGGGCTTCCTTGAGAATTTCCTCTGCCTGCAAGTCGCGGCCATAGGCCAGGTAAACATCGGCCTCGGCCACCGGGTCCACGTCGCCGGCCGCATCGAGCTGGCTGGGCGAGTAAACCAGGGACGAGCCCGTGATGTTGCCATCGTTGGTGTCAATGCGCTGGCCACCACTGGCACCGAAGAAAGAGTCGGGTTGCAGGCGACTTTCCAGGAAAGAGCTGTCAACCTGGGCCGCTTTGTTGCCTTGGCGATAGCGGTAAAAACCGAAGCCGGCCAGAAGCGCCAACAGGATACCACCCAGAGGCAGGACCAACGGGTTGTCGAGCAGAGTGTCAGTCAGGCTGGGTTCGGGGGACGGCGGCGGCGGTGGTGCTTTCACCACGGATTTTTTGGGAGCGACGGCGACTGCAGCCGGTGCCACCGCTGTGCTGGGCGCCGAGGCAGGCTGGGATGCCGTGACCAGGGGTGGCGCGGTGGCCGCGGCCGCAGACGCGGGAGCAGCCGCAACTACTGCCGTGTCCACGCTTCCCGCTGGAGCCGGAGGGCTCAGAACTGGCGCGGCGGCTGGTACCGGCACGGTCACAACGGGTGTTTTTGCGGCACTGGCGCCAAGCGCTGGTGCGACGGAAGGGGTCGTCTCCAGCTTATTGAGATCGTTGATGTTTTTCGACAGTTCTGCCACGCGGGCCGAGGCATCCTTGGCTTGCCGGTCTTGGGCGATTTTGTTTTCAACGGCGCTGGCGGGCTTGCCCTGAACCGCACCTTTTGAAAGGGTCAGCTTGTCGGGCGCGGCGGTTGCCGGGGCACGGTCTTCAACCTTGGCTTGTACCTTGCCGCCCGCCTGACGCTCGGCAGTGGCGACTTTCGTGGCCGGCGCGCCTTCCGCGAGCTTGCGGCGGAAAGTGTTGAAGTCGGCGCTTTGAGCAATGAGGGTCTGCGTCGCCTCGCCGCGAGGAACGGCACTTGCTGCCTGTTCGCCTGGAATATCCAGCACCGTGCCCGCCTTCAGGAGGTTGACGTTGCCGCCAATGAAGGCATCCGGGTTGCTTGCGAGCAATGCCACCAGCATCTGGTCCAGCGATACGCTGGCCGGTTTGTTCTGGGCCGCAATTTTCCCGGCGGTGTCCCCGGCTTTGACCGTCACCTGCCTGTCGCCGACAGGCTCTTTTTCAGCAGGGCCGGCTTGGGTTGCAGGCACTCTGGCAACTGGGGCCGGGCGGGCCGCGGGCGGACTCGGCGAGGCGTCGGGGGTGCGGGCGATTGGGGTGGACGGCGCGGCATCTGGAACCGCTTGCGGGCGGGTCAGCATTGGGGCGGCTGGCGCCACAGCGATGCCCGACCGCAGGATAGGCGGATCAAACAGCATGGTGTAGTCGCGCGTGATACGCCCGGAAGACCAGTTTGCCTGGACGATCAGGTCGACGAACGGCTCGGTGACCGGGCGGCGGCTGGTCAGGCGCAGATAGGCCCGGCCGTCCGCGCGGCGCTGCAGAATGACTTCGAGGTCCGCCACCACGGCGTTGTAGTCAAATCCCGCCGCCTTGAAGGTCTCGGCAGGGGCTACGCCAGCCTTCAGGCTGGCGGCCTCCTCGGCATTGATTTCCGGGATATCGATTTCCGCACGAAGGGGCTCGCCCAACGCTGACTGGACCGTGATTCGACCCAGCGCCATCGCATGGGTTTCCAGGCTTGCCAGGCTCCCCAGCACCGCAATGGCACTTGCCAGGATACCAATACGCCAACGACCGCTATTTTTCATGGGGTTTGGAGCCTCCAGTGCTCGGTCTGCATGTAACTTTATTCTGCTTGTGCGCACAAAAACCTCAATGCGAATTTTCGAAAAACAACCTTAACATCAAGGCATTAGGCTGACAAGCTAAGACAGCACTTAAGTTTTGACACAGCGAGTTAGCATCAACTTACAGGTTTCGTTTGTTGCCTGCCGACAACGTCCCGTGACAAGTGGTTACTGGTAGCCGCCGCTGGCCGTGAGTCGCCAAACGGAAACATCTCAGGCCTCAAGCAGGATGCGCAACATGCGGCGCAGCGGCTCGGCAGCGCCCCACAGCAACTGGTCGCCGACGGTAAAAGCGCCCAGGTATTCAGGTCCCATGGCCAGCTTGCGCAGGCGTCCGACCGGGATTTGAAGCGTGCCCGTCACCGCAACCGGTGTCAGTTCCGTGACGGAGGCCTCGCGCGTATTGGTCACCACTTTGACCCAGGCGTTGTCGGCGGCGATCAGGGTCTCGATGTCGGCCAGCGGGACGTCTTTCTTCAGCTTGAAGGTCAGCGCCTGGCTGTGGCAGCGCATGGCCCCCACGCGCACGCAAAAGCCATCGACCGGCGTTGTGGCGGTACCAAAGGCGGCACCCTGACCCAGAATTTTATTGGTCTCGGCGCCGGCTTTCCATTCTTCCCGGCTGATGCCGTCACCCAGGTCCTTGTCAATCCAGGGGATCAGGCTGCCGGCCAGCGGCACGCCGAAGTTGGCGGTCTCCGGGGCGCCCAAGGATTGTTGCCTGGCCAGGATGCGGCGGTCGATTTCCAGAATGGCGGATTTTGGATCATCGAGCAGGGCCCTGACTTCGCTGTTGAGCGTGCCGAACTGGGTCAGCAGTTCGCGCATGTGCTGCGCGCCGCCGCCTGAAGCGGCCTGGTAGGTCATGCTGGTCATCCATTCGACCAGACCCGCCTTGTACAGCGCGCCCACGCCCATCAGCATGCAGCTGACCGTGCAGTTGCCGCCGATCCAGTTGTTGCCGCCTCTGGCAAGGGCGTTCTGGATGACAGGCAGGTTGACCGGGTCAAGAATGATGACGGCATCGCCATTCATGCGCAGTGTCGAGGCCGCGTCAATCCAGTGGCCCTTCCAGCCCGCAGCGCGCAGCTTGGGAAAAACTTCAGTGGTGTAGTCACCGCCCTGCGCGCTGATGATAATGTTGCATTTCCTGAGCGCTCCAATATCGAAGGCGTCCTTCAGGGTGGTTTCGCTCTTCGCCTGGGCCGGGGCTTTGCCGCCAGCATTCGAGGTGGAGAAGAAAACCGGCTCGATCAGGCCGAAGTCACCTTCGGCCTGCATCCGGTCGATCAGCACCGAGCCGACCATGCCGCGCCAGCCAACAAGTCCCGTGAGATTGCCTGTGAGTTTCATGGAATTGCCCTTCAAAAAGTACGAGAGAGATTCAAGCTTTTTGACCCGGCTCATCGAGCCGGTGGGCGCGACAAGGCGGGCTTGCTAGCCTGTGGTGGTCGTTTTAATGGTGATCAGTTGGGTGACCCGGTCAAAAACCGGCGCGCCGCTTCCCGCCCGCTGTGCGGCGGGGCTGTGCAGGGGTGCGTGGGTTTTTGGCATAGGCTGCTATTGTAGCCAGGCTTGGGGGGGTGCCTGAGGGCGCAGGTTCAGGGTGCTGCGAGTGTGCGCGTTGACATCCGCCACAGACAGGTGCTGCGGCGCATAAACGCCACCGGCAAATCGCTCGGCCTGGTCAGCGTAGTGGGCATCAAACAGCACGCCGCTTTGGCCTACCGGATTGATGCCAACCGCGTGGCTGGCATCGGCAAAATCTATCACGCGCCGGGTGGACGGGCCGTAGCTAATGGCCCAGGGGGCGGTGCCAATGCTGCCTGACAGGTTGTTGGGTGTTTCACGGCCGCCGGGCACCGCGAACGGCCCCACATTGAACAGGAGGTTGAGCGGCTTTTGCAGGCCCAGCGGGTGGCCGTGGGTGAGCGTATGGGCCTTGCCCCAGGTCCACTCCTGCAGGTTTTTTCCGAAGGTCGATTGCAGGCGGGTCACGGTGTTGTGCCACACCACTTTGAGCGTGTCGGCGCGGGTTTCAATCACTGCGGTGTTGCGGTTGTCCCACCAGGGCGAGGTCGCATCAGCGGCCAGCAGGGGCAGGGCGGTATCGAGTGCGCGGGTTCTTAACAGGTTGCCAAATTGCACTTCACCCATCTCGTCGGCCATGGCCTCGTGGGCCAGCTCGTACAGCATCTGGCTGAACAGGGTGGCCGCAACGCTATCGCGGGAGTAGTCGCCGTCCCATTTAAGCAGCGGCTCCAGTAAGGCCCGCTCTGCCGGATCGGTGACCTCCGCGGTGAGCACCGGCAGCAGGCTGGCCAGCACGCGCGGGCCATAGCCGTTGCCACTGTCGAGCTGCAGGGCTTGCGCGGCAGCGGTGTCCCACTTGCGATCAGGGTTGCGCAGGGCAGCGTTCAGGCGCTGCACCCGGTCTGCCAGGTTGTAGTAGCCCGGCACCGGCACCTCGCCGAGCGGTTGGTGGTTGGCTGACACGATGTAGCCGCGGGACGGGTTTTCTTCGTGCGGGTTGTCGGCAAAGCGGTGGAAGCCCGACTTTTCGGCCTCGCCCGTGCCGCCGTTCAGAATGAATGCAGGGTTGACACCTTCCGGGCGAATCGGCAGCCTGGCTGATGCCCACCAGCCAATGCCGCCACTGGCGCTGGCCCACACCACATTGAGTCCGGGCGCGTGGATCTTTTCGGCTGCATGGCGTGCCTTGTCAAGGGTGTTGGCGCGGTTGAGTTCATGGAAGGCCTCGAGCACCGGGTTGTCGGTTTCCAGAAATGCCCACCACATGGCGATGGGCGTGGGGCCCAGGGTACCCTTGAACGCATCGGTGATGATCGGGCCGTGTGGCGAGCGGCGCAACGGCAACTGGACGTCAGGCGCGCCTTTGACCTTGATGGTCTCAAGCCTGGTTTGCATCTCGACCCACTGGTTGCGAACCCAGACCTGATTCGGGTTGGCGGGGTTGGTTTTTTCGGCAATCAGGTCCAGGTCGTCGTTCTGAAACATCGTCAGGCTCCAGCCAAATTGCGCGTTGTGGCCGAGCAGGGCTACCGGGTTGAGCGCCTGGTAGTGGCCATACAGATCGAACCCCGGGGCGCTCAGGTGGGCCTCGTACCACACGGCCGGCGCCGAGTAGGCAATGTGCGGGTCACCCGCCAGCAGCGGCTTGCCGCTTGTGGTGCGCTGGCCGGAGATGGCCCAGGCGTTGCTGCCCTCAAACATGGGCACAGCCGCCGCATCCAGCGCGTCCTGGCTGAGTTGGGCCAGTTGGTTCAGGCCCTGCCAGTCCTGGGCGTTCAAGGCCAGTGCGGGTCGGCTGGTCTGAGCGGCGGCTGCCGATTGCCCGGTGACGCCTTGCGGATGCCATTGAAGGTCAAACACCCGCAAATAATCAGCTCCCAGCTTGTCGCGAATGTAGGTTAGGACCGGCTCGGTTTTGAAGGCGGCGGCAAAGCTGTAGGCCAGGTAGCCCGAGACCGCGAACGTATCTTGCGGCGTAAACGGGCGCTTCGGGATTCCGAGGATGTCGAATTCCAGCGGAGCGGGGTGGCCGGTCTGGTACTGGTTGATTCCGTCCAGATAGGCCAGCAGCACCACGCCCACCTGGCTGGCCGGGTCCAATCTGGCTGCGATTTTTTCAGCCTTTGCGCGAATACCCAGAGTGCGAAACAGCTTGTCGGTGTCGAGCAGTTTGGGGCCCAATACTTCGGCGAGTTCACCCTTGGCCAGCCGGCGCACCATCTCCATCTGGAACAGTCGGTCTTGCGCGTGCACGTAACCCAGAGCGCGGTACAAGTCAGGGTCGTTTCCGGCCCGAATGTGGGGAACGCCGCGTTCGTCATAGGCCACGCTCACGGGGGCCTGAAGGCGTTGCAGCTTGACCGTGCCGCTACGCACCGGCTGTTTGGTGTGGATGTACCAGGCTCCCGCGCCAGCGGCGGCGACTGCGGCTGAAACGACAGCGGCGGTCGCGATTTTCAGTGCTACATGCATGGATTGCGTCCCTCTTTTGAGGCTGATCATACGCAATTGCGCCTGGTCCCAAGGTGGCGGTCGCACCCTCAGACCGCGCAGTGGTCAGAGTGGGTCGTGCGAGGAGTGCATGCGCATGCGCAGGCCCAGATCGGTGCGCGAGTCGGCGTTGGCCAGTGCGGTGTCCTGTTCAATCAGGCCCTTGCGGAACAGCTCCAGCAGCGACTGGTCAAAACTGTGGGTGCCCATGACGCTGGTTTTCTCCAGTGATTGCCGCAATTCGTCCACGGCACCGCGCTGGATCAAATCGGCCACGCGCGCCGATTGCAGCAAGATTTCAGTGGCCAGCACGCGCCCCGTGGAGCGCCCCGGCAGCAGTCGCTGCGCGACGAAGGCCTGCAGGTTCAGTGACATGTCCATCAGCAATTGTGAGTGGGCCGCCTCAGGGAAAAAGTTCAGGATGCGCTTGACGGCCTGGCTGGCGTTGCTGGCGTGCAGCGTAGAGACGCACAGGTGCCCGGTTTCGGCGTAGGCGATGGCGTGCTGCATGGTCTCACGATCCCGGATTTCACCGATCACGATCATGTCCGGTGCCTGGCGCATGGCGTTGCGCAGTGCGTTGGAAAAACTGTGCGTATCGACCCCCACTTCGCGCTGGTCCACGGTGGACTGACCATGCGTGAACAGGTATTCAATCGGGTCTTCGATGGTGAGAATATGACCGCTCTGGTGCATGGCCCGGTAGTCCACCATGGAGGCCAAAGTGGTGGTTTTGCCCGATCCAGCGGCACCAATGATGAGCACCAGTCCGCGCGGCAACAGGGCCAGTTCACGCAGCACGGGCGGCAGGCCCAGCGCTTGAAAATCCGGTATCTGTGCCTTGATCAGGCGGGCGACCAGGCCGGTTTCGCCGCGTTGCTGGTAGATATTGACGCGAAAACGTCCAACGCCTGGTGGCGCATACGCCAGGTTGCATTCCAGAGTGCGCTCAAAGTCGGAAATTGCCTGCGGACTCATTGCCGAATAGGCCAGTGTGTGGACTTGGCCCGGTTGCAGCGCAGGCAGTGGCAAGGCCCGCATCGTGCCATCCACTTTGATCTGCGGTGGGGCACCGGTCGTGAGGTACAGGTCGGAGGCGTCGCTCGCCACCATTGTGCGCAGCAGCGCCTGCAGAGCATTGTTTTCCATGAGCATTTCTCCAGAAGGCTGACAAGGCAATCACAACCAGTTTGGCCACGGCGGGCAAATATGGTCAGATGCTGACTATCGTAGGCCTGTCTGTCAGGATCGGCCACCCAGGCCTGGATATTTCTTGATTTAGAGCAAATGCACGGCGTCTCAATCGCCTGGCCAGGCTGATTCAGCCGCTGTTGGAGGCGTGTGATGGACAGGTGCGCGAGGGCGCGGATGTAGAACCCGAGTGGGGCCAGGAGGCACAAACGCCACCTGACTATCCTGTTGAGCAGCGCATCAACTGGCGAACGCGAAATCCGAGTGGCTCAGGATTCGACTTGGGGCGGGCTTGCGACCGTGGCGCTTGAAACAGCTCAATCGAGCCGGCCGGCTGCGTATTTTTCGGGTGGACTTGGCGAACCCGGCATTGCAGCGCGCGTGGTGGGGATTTTGATGACAGACCAAGGTCAAAGTGCGATACTTTGCGCGATTCGGTTGAAAAGCCTATTCGTGGCATCCATGAGAGATTGCTGGCCTTCGACGCGGTGAAGGCCGGCCTCGCGCAGAGGTTTCGAAAGGAGCGTGACGTGGCAAACATCCAGGCGGCGACGGCAGTCGCCCAGGGCCTTTCGTTGCACATCGGCCTGAACAGCGTCAGCGAAGCGGCCTACAGCGGCTGGAGTGGCCCGCTGGCGGCCTGCGAGTTTGATGCCAATGACATGGCGGCCATCGCGAAAACCAGGGGCATGAAGTCCGCTGTTTTACTGAGCAAAAAGGCCACGCGCGCCAACGTTTTGGCCAAGCTGCGCAGCGCAGCCAAGTCGCTGAAATCGGGTGACCTGTTTGTCATGACCTACTCCGGCCATGGCGGCCAGGTGCCCGACGTGAACGGCGACGAACCGGACAAAAAGGACGAAACCTGGTGTCTCTTTGACGGCCAGCTGATCGACGACGAGCTGTACTTCGAGCTCAACAGGTTCAAGGCTGGCGTGCGCATTCTGGTGCTCTCCGACAGCTGCCACAGCGGCAGCGTTACGCGCGAGCTGCCGCCACCACCGCCGCCAACCGGCCAGCGCGCCAAGCTGATGCCCGATGCCGTCGCCAGGCGGGTCTATGGTGAACACCAGGCTTTTTACGACAAGCTGCAGCAGGACGTCGCTCAAGCAGCGGGCAAGGCCATCGTTGACCCCGATGCCGCGCTGGCAGCACTGACGCAGGTCGGCGCGGCAGCGCATGCGACCGCACTCGTCGGCAGCTTTCGCCCGGCCGTCATCCTGATCTCCGGCTGCCAGGACAACCAGACCTCGATGGACGGTGAGCACAACGGCGCCTTCACTGAAGCACTGCTCAAAGTCTGGAACCTGGGCCATTTCCTTGGCAACTACGACGCTTTCCACACGCGCATCCGTGCCGCCCTGCCGGCCAGCCAGTCTCCCAATCTGTTCACGCTCGGCAAGACCGGGCGATTCCTGACACAAACGCCGTTCACGGTTTGAGCGCCGGGTTCAATGCACGCCATGGCAACCCGTTCAAAAGACATCACCTTCATCATTCCGGGTCAGGCGCAGGCGGGCGGCGCGGCCACGCGTGGCAACTGCAAGGCGTCGGTTCAGGTCGGCACACAGCGCGGCGGGGCGGAGCCGGTGCGCGTCACGGCGCGGCCCGGCGACGACGTGGTCGTGCTGAGCATCGCCAACGGGCCGACGCTGTACCTGCACCCGCAAGACGCCCGCGACCTGCTGCGTGCGCAAAGCGCCGGGGCCTCGCGCAGTGCGGTCAATGCGGCCGACGACAGCGAAGTTGTGGTTTCGCCGCAGCTCGGCTGGCCGGGCCTGGAGGCCGGCGCCACGCGTGGCGCGACGCGCGGCTGGATGGGCCAGGCCGTGCTCAGCGCCTTCGAACTCATCACCGGCCTGGCCAAAGACCCGGCCGCCAAACTGGCCGCCGCCGCCATCACGAAAAAAGTTGACGATGCCGTGGACGCCGGCGTGTACGAGCTCTCGGCCGCGGCGCTGGAGCCGCTCAAGGGCAGCGGCCGCAAGCGTGACACGGTGCCGGCGGCAGCCGACGGCGGGCCGCTGCTGGTGCTGGTGCATGGCACCTTCGTCGACAGCGTCAGCACCTTCGGCAAGCTCTGGACGCTGCACCCGCAGACCGTGCGCGA
>CAYJMW010000090.1:0-13487 GCA_964371235.1 uncultured Polaromonas sp. | reverse complement strand
GGGGCCACTACCCTCGTGACGTATGACGCCCCCTACCTGCTGCGCCGCCCGGCCGACAAAGCCAGGGCCTGGGAAGATTTGTGTCTGGCGATCAGCCTGGCACGCGCAGCCTGAAATTGAGTCCGGCTCCGACCGGGATTTTCAGGCGCGGCCGGGTGCCAGCACCGAGGCGATGGCCACCACCATCAGCACCACTGCCGCCCAGTCCTGCCAGTGCAGCACCTCGCCCAGACCGATGGCGCCAGCAAACACACCAAGAATGGGAATCATCATCACGCTCAGGGTGGAGGCCACCGGGGGCAGGGAGCGTGCCAGCGAAAACCAGGCCGCATGGGCAAAGCCAAAAATCAGCACCGCGTTGTAGGCAATGGCCGCCCAGGTCAGCGGCGACGGCGCTTTCCACTGGGGCTGTTCAAACGCCAGCCCCAGCACCGAAAGCACCGCGGCCGTCATCACCGTCATCCAGAAAGACAGGGTCAGGGTGGCGGCGGCGATGGTGGTTTTTCGCAACTGCTGCGTGCCGAAGGCCCACGTCGCAGCGGCCACCAGCGCGCACAGCACACCCAGCGGGCGCCCCGACAGATCGGTCAGCTCGTACCAGAGCAGCAGCGCCACACCGGTGGCGGCGGCGGCCACACCGAGCCAGTGGCGCGGCTTTAACCGGGTGCCAAAAAACCAGGCCCCCAACAGCGCCGAAAAAATGGGCATGGTGTAGCCCAGAATGGCCGCGCGCCCGCTGCTGAGATTCTTCACGGCCAGAATGATCAGCGCATGCCAGACAAACATGTTGGCAAAGGCCAGCCAGAACAGCTCGCGGTATTTGTCGCGCGGAACAAAAAATGGAACTCTCAAGAACACCATGGCCAGGCCCAGCACCGGAACGCCAAGCCAGATGGAGATGGCGCGAAATGTCAGCGGTGGATAGTCCGCCACGCCCATCTTCATCACCGGCCAGTTCAGGCCCCAGGCGAGGGTCAGCAAGACCAGGAGGATGAGTTGCTGGCGATTGAGTTGCATGCGGGTGCGCCGGGACGGCGGGTTGCCAAACCTGCATTGTCACGGTTTGGGCGCTGGCGCGGTGGGCGTTTATATTTTTGAGGTCAATACAATCAGCCCATGACTTTCCTCGACATGCTGGCCGCCGCAGAACGCCTGAACCAGTCCCTGCTGTGCGTGGGGCTGGACCCGGAGCCCGACAGATTCCCCGGCAAGCTGCAGGGCGACGCCAGTAAAATCTACGATTTTTGCGCCGCCATCGTCGATAGCGTGGCTGATCTGGTGCTGGCCTTCAAGCCGCAAATTGCCTACTTCGCCGCGCACCGCGCCGAGGACCAGTTGGAGCGCCTGATCGCGCACATGCGCCGCGCCGCGCCGCAGGTGCCCATCATTCTGGACGCCAAACGCGGCGACATCGGCAGCACCGCCGGACAATACGCCAGGGAAGCCTTCGAGCGCTACGGAGCGGACGCGGTCACGCTGTCGCCCTTCATGGGTTTTGATTCCATCACGCCTTATCTCAAGTACCACGGCAAGGGCGCTTTCTTGCTGTGCCGCACCTCCAACCCTGGCGGCGATGATTTCCAGAACCAGCGCCTTGCCTCGATTGAAGGCCAGCCGCTGTTGTATGAACACATCGCCCGGCTGGCGCAGGGCCCGTGGAACCTCAATGGCCAGCTCGGGCTGGTGGTGGGCGCCACTTACCCGGCGGAAATCGCTCGCGTGCGCGCGCTGGCTCCCACGCTGCCGCTGCTGATTCCGGGCGTGGGCGCGCAGGGTGGCGATGCGCTGGCCACGGTGCGCGCGGGCTGGCGGCCGGACGGGCCCATCATCGTGAATTCGTCGCGCGCCATTCTTTACGCCTCGCCCGGCGAAGACTTCGCCGCGGCCGCGCGCCGTGAAACCATCAGGACGCGCGACGTGCTGCAGGCGGCGCGTTACACGCAGTAGCACATGATGCGGTTGCCGATGCGTTTGTTACAGCCGCTTTGAGCATATGCAGACAAAGTACAGTTTTCTTGAAAAGGCGCAAGGCATGCTCGTCACAGAACAACAAGAGCCCAGACAGCAAACCGAACGCCCTGACCCGGATATTCCAGATGTAAAAATCGCTGCCAGCCTGGCGGCGGCGGCGTTGCTGGCCGCCTGCGGCGGCGGCAGCAGCGGCAGCGCAAGCACCGGGAGCGCTGCGACCCCAGAGCCGCAGGGCAAGCTCTTTCCCGCGCCCGCCAGCAACGAAGACGCTGCCCGCTTCCTGCTGCAAGCCCAGTTCAGCGCGTCCGATAGCGAAATTGCCGCGGTCCGCGGCCAGGGTTATGCCCCCTGGCTCGCGGAGCAGTTCAGCGCGCCTGCCGGCACCAGCGGTTTTGACTGGCTCAATGCCCGCGGCTATGGCGCCATCGACAACGCCACGCGCTACTACGACAACAGCTATCCGGGCGACTTCATGATCTGGAACCAGCTCATGACGTCCAGCGACGCCGTGCGCAAGCGGGTCGCGCTGGCGCTGTCGGAGTTTTTCGTGGTGTCGCTGTCTGGCCTGAACTTCAGCTGGCGCAGCCACGCCCTGGCCGCCTGGTGGGACATTCTGGTGGCCAATGCCTTTGGCAACTACCGCAAACTGCTGGAGGACGTGACGCTCAACGCCGCCATGGGCTACTACCTCAACACCAAGGGCAACATGAAGGAGAACGCGGCAACCGGCCGCGCGCCCGACGAGAATTACGGCCGCGAGGTGATGCAGCTCTTTACCCTGGGCCTGTACCAGCTCAATCTTGATGGCACCGAACAACGCGACGGCAATGGCAACAAAATCGAGAGCTACACCCAGAGCGACATCACCAACATCGCCCGCATCTTCACCGGCTGGGACTTCGACCCGACGCAAAACGTGAACACGCTGGAACCGGTGCAAAACCGCACCATTCCCAGCACCGCCTTCGCGCGCCTGCCGATGCGGCTCACCGCTGCCAATCATTCGACGCTGGCCGCCACCTTTCTGGGTACCACGGTTCCCGCCAACACGGATGGCCAGGCGGCGCTGAAGATTGCGCTCGACACCCTCTTCAAGCACCCCAACGTCGGCCCGTTCTTTGGCAAGCAGATGATTCAGCGTCTGGTCACGAGCAACCCGAGCCCGGCCTATGTGGCCCGGGTGGCGAGCGCCTTCAACAACAACGGCGCAGGCGTGCGCGGCGATCTCCAGGCCGTCTTTGCCGCCGTGCTGCTTGACGACGAGGCGCGCGATCCGGCAGGGCCGGCGCAAAGCGGCTTTGGCAAGCTGCGCGAGCCGATGCTGCGCCTGGTGCAGTGGGGCCGCAGCTTTGGCATTGCTTCGGCCCACGGCAGCTGGAAAATACCGGACCTGAGCAACCCGGCCACGCAACTCGGCCAGAGTCCGCTGCGCTCGCCCAGCGTTTTCAATTTTTTCCGTCCTGGCTATGTGCCGCCATCGACCGCCCTGAGCGCCACGCAAACGCCCGCGCCGGAGTTCCAGCTGGTCAATGAAAGCAGCGTCGGCGGCTACCTCAACTACATGCAGAACGTGATTCGCAATGGCATTTACGTCAATGCGCCAGACCTTCCCCAAAACGCGAGCAACGCGAGCAACGGCTATGACATCACGGCCGCCTATGGCGCCGAGCTGGCCCTGGCAGCCGATGCCGCGGGCCTGGTCAAACGCCTGGGTTTGCTGCTGTGCGCCGGCCAGTTGTCAGCGGCCAACCAAACCCTGATCGTCACCGCCCTCAACGCCACGGCAGTAACGGCCAGCAGCAGCGACAGCGCCAAGCGCAACCGGGTGGCAGCCGCAGTGCTGCTGGTCATGGCGTCGAGCGACTACCTCATCCAGAAATAAGAGAACGCCATGCATCTGCTGCAGCCCGCCCAACACACACGCCGCGCCTTCCTGCGCCGCAGCGGCCAGCTCGCCCTGAGCGGCACCGCTTTGCCCTTTGCCCTGAACCTGGCCGCCATGGGAGAAGCCGCAGCCTTTGATGCCACAGACTACAAAGCCCTGGTCTGCGTGTTTCTCTACGGCGGCAACGACTACGCCAACACCGTCGTCACCTACGACGATGCAAGCTATAACCTGTATAGCACCATTCGGGGTGGCGCAGCGGGCCAGAGCGCGGGCGGCATTGCGCTGGCGAAGTCGGCGCTGGCCGCTACCGCGCTCAACCCGACGCTGCCGCTGGCCGGCGGGCGGCAGTACGCGCTGCATCCGGCCATGACCGGGCTGGCCGGGCTGTTCAATGCCGGCCAGGCCGCCGTGCAGCTCAACGTGGGGCCGCTGGTGGTGCCGCTGACCAAGGCGCAATACAGCAGCGCCGACCGCGCCACCTATCCGCTGCCGCCCAAGCTGTTTTCACACAACGACCAGCAGTCGATCTGGCAGTCGTCTTCTCCCGAGGGCTCCACGGTCGGCTGGGGCGGCAACATCGGCGATCTGGCGCTATCAAACAACAGCAATTCGCTGTTTACCTGCATCAGCGTGACCGGCAATGCGGTGTTTCTGGCTGGCGACAGCGCCTTGTCTTACCAGGTGAGCACGGGCGGCGCGGTCGGCATCAATGGCGTCAAGAACAATGTGTATGGATCCAGCGCGGTCAAAACCGCGCTGGCGTCACTGGTGCAGCAGCCGCGCGCCCACACGCTGGAAAACGAATACAACCGGGTCACCGCCCGGGCCATCGGCTCCGAGGCGCAGGTCACGTCGGGGCTGGGCGGCGTCACGCTTTCGACCGTTTTCCCCACCGGCAATTCACTGGCCGACCAGCTCAAGATGGTGGCGCGGCTGATCGGCGCACGCAATTCGCTTGGCACCCGGCGCCAGGTTTTTCTGGTGTCGCTGGGTGGCTTTGACCTGCACGACAACCTGATTTCCCAGCAACCCGGACTGATGGGCAAGGTAAGCGACGCCATGACCGCTTTTTACAACGCTACCGTTGAACTGGGCGTGGCCGGCCAGGTCACCGCCTTCACCGCATCGGACTTCGGGCGCACGCTGGCCTCCAACGGCGACGGCTCCGACCACGGCTGGGGCAGCCACCACTTCATGGTGGGTGGCGCAGTCAGGGGCAAGGCTTTTTACGGCACGCCGCCGCCCGTGAGCGTGGGCAGCACCGGCGCTGCGCAGGACCAATGGCATGTCGGCCAGGGCCGCCTGCTGCCCAGCACCTCGGTGGACCAGTACGCCGCCACGTTGGCCCGGTGGTTTGGCGTGGCTGACAGCGAACTGGACGGCATCCTGCCCAATCTAAGGCACTTTGGCGCGGCCGCCGGACGGCCCGACTACCCGGCCGATCTGGGCTTCATGGCCTGAGCGCGGTTCCGGTGCGGCAGCCGTGCCGGCAAAACCCATGCAATTGCGTACGATAAATACCCCGCGCTGGCGCGAATCTGCTAATCTTTGCTAACCTCATTTTTTACGAAAGGTCCATCATGTCCACAGCCCATCAAGCCAGTGTCAACTCGCAAAAGCAACTGGTCAGCGATATCAAGACGGTCATCTCCGATGCCGAAGAAGTGTTGTCCGCCACCGCAGACCAGGCGGGCGAAAAGGTCGCCAACCTGCGCGCCCGCGTCCAGACCCGCCTGCGCGACGCCAAAGTGCGCCTGGACGAGGCCGAAGCCGTGCTGATTGCAAAGTCCAAGGCCGCCGCGCAAGCCACCGACGCTTATGTGCATGAGTCGCCCTGGACGGCCGTCGGCATTGCCGCTGGCGTGGGCTTGCTGGTGGGTCTGGTCATTGGCCGCCGCTAAGCCCGCACGCCTGAGCGAGTTTTGAAAAACCACACGGGCGCGGCTGGCGGCTTTATGGGGGCGCTGAAAAACATTGCCGCCACCCTGCTTGAGTCGGTGCAGACCCGGCTGGCATTGGCGGCCAATGAAATTGAGGCCCAAAAGTACCTGGCCCTGCGGCAACTTTGGTGCGCGCTGGCGTTGCTGTTTTTCCTCTGGCTGGGACTGCTGCTGGCCGTGGCCCTGGCCGTAATGCTATGGTGGGAGCAGCGCATCCTGGTGCTCGGGCTTTTCACGGTGCTGTTTTTAGGCCTGGCCGGGTATTTTTATGCGGCGCTGCGGCGCAACAGTGCCGCCTCAACGCCCCTTTTTGCGGTCAGCTTGGCCGAGTTGCAGGAAGACCTGCGCCAGCTCCGGCAAGCCACCGACCATGAGCAAAAACCTGATTGAGCTGCATCAGCAGCGCGGGCGGCTGCTCGAACGCATTGCCAGCCAGCGCGCTACCCTGGGCCGGCAGTTGCTGCCGCTTCAGGCCGCGTCGGACACTGGCAGCCGGGTTGTGGCGCTGCTGCAGGGCGGCGTGCAGTATCTGAAAAGCCACCCGTTACCAGTGGCGCTGGCCATTTTGGCGCTGGTGCTGCTCAAGCCGCGCCGCGCCTTGCGCTGGGCCGGGCGCGGGCTGTTCGTTTGGCGCGGTTGGCGCGCACTGCGGGCCTGGTTGCCCGCTTCGCTGTTGGGCGAAAAGCTGTAGCCAACCGGCCAACGAAGCCGCAATCACGCAACAGCCGCCTGTTGCGCCAGCGCCAAATACTCGGTTACCGGCACTTCCTCGGCCCGGCGCTGCACATCAAAGGCGCCGCTAAAGCCACGCGCCGCCAGCCACTGGCCCAGCGTGTGGCGCAGCAACTTGCGGCGCTGGCTGAACGCCACCTGAACCAGCTCGCTGAGCAGTTTCACGTCCAGCGCGACCGGATCGGCGTGCGGCACCATGCGCACCATCGCACTGTTGACGCGCGGCGGCGGCGCAAAACTTTGCGGCGGCACCAACAGCACATTTTCCATGGCGTAGCGCCATTGCAGCATCACGCTGAGACGGCCGTAGTCAGGGGTTGAAGGACTGGCCACCATGCGGTCAACAACTTCTTTTTGCAGCATGAAATGCTGATCTTCAATCACGTCCACGGCACCCAGCAGGTGAAACAAAATGGGCGTGGAAATGTTGTAGGGCAAGTTGCCAACAACTCTAAGCTTTTGAATTCCCGCACAGGTGTCTTTGGCCAGTTGAGTGAAATCCACCTTGAGCACGTCGGCTTCAACCACGCTGAGCTGGGGATGCTGGCGCAACTGCCGCGCCAGATCGCGGTCGAGTTCAATCACCGTCAGGTGCCCGAGCCGCTCAACCAAAGGCTGCGTGAGCGCGGCCAGACCCGGCCCGATCTCCACCATGGCCTGGCCCGCCTTGGGCGCAATCGCCTGAACAATGCATTCAATAATGCCCTGGTCAGTCAGGAAATGCTGACCAAAGCGCTTGCGCGGAACGTGTTTCATGTCTCGGGGCACCCTTCGATACGGCCTGCTGGCCTACTCAGGGCGAACGGAACACCACACTACAAGTATGTGGGCCCAATTTTCCGCCGGGCCGCCCCAAGGAAAATTAGCCCCCTCGGGGGGCAGAGAGCTACACGCAGTGAGCGAACGTGGGGGCCGCATACACCGCGCCGGGCCGCCCCATCCTTCGACAAGCTCAGGACGATCGGAATACATTTCGAGGGCAGTGAAGTACACGAAGTGACGAACGTGGGGGCCACTATTGAGGCGGTTCGCGGTATTCCACGTAGGCACGGCCGCGCACGTCCTGCGCCCACAACAGGTAGGCATCTTCCAGTTTCTGGTCGCGCAACACGTTGCGTGCCAGCTCGCGTTGCTCGCGCGGGGAGACCTGCGTTTCGCGCCGCTCCAGCACCTGAAGCAGATGCACACCAAATCGCGACACCAGCGGGTCCGAGATATCCCTGGGCGCCAGGCTGTTCATGGCCGTTTCAAATTCGGGAACAAACATGCCGGGATTGGCCCAGCCCAGATCACCGCCCTCCCTGGCCGAGCCATCCACACTGTTTTCGCGCGCCAGTGCGGCAAAGTCCGCCTGGCCAGCCAGGATGCGCTTTTTGAAGCCAGCGAGTTTGGCCACCGCCGCAGCTTCGCTCAATTGCGGGCCCAGGCGCAGCAAGATGTGTCGGGCATGGGTTTGCGTCAGGGTCAGTGCGGGCATGCCGGCCTGCCTTTTTTCGACGACCTTCAGGACGTGAAACCCGGCACCGCTGCGCAAGGGACCGGCCAGGGCGCCGACCGGCAGGTCTTGGGTCGCCTCGACAAACAGGGGCGGATAGCGGTCGGCGCTGCGCAAGCCGAGTTGCCCCCCGTTACCACGGCTCGAGGCGCTGGAAAATTCATTGACCAGCGCGGTGAAGTCAGTACCCGCGCGGGCGCGCTCGACCGCCTGCTGCGCCTTGGCCTGCAGCGCGGCAACCTGTTCGGGCGTCGCATTCTCGGGAACGGCCACCAGGATTTCGGCCAGATTCAGGGCCAGCGAAGATAACGCGCTGGCTGTCCCCGCCTTGCCTTCCTGCTCACGCAAAAACTGGTCAATGTCCTGCTCCGTCACCTTGACCCGCGGCTCGACATCGCGCTGGCGCAGGCGGGCGACCAGCAACTCGTCTCTCAGATTCGAGCGAAACTGGTTGTATTCAATGCCATCGGCCGTCAGACGGCGGCGCAACTCGTCATTGGATATCTGGTTTTGGCTGGCGACCGACTGGACGGCTGCTTCGACCGCGCTGTCTTCAACCCGCACGCCCGACTCGCGCGCCAATTGAAGTTGTGCCCTGTCGCTGATCAGGCGCTCGAGTACTTGCCGCGCCAACTCGCTGCGCGCGGGCAGTGCTCCGCCTTGCTGGCGCAATTGCTGCTCGGCGCGAATCAGCCTGATGCGCACTTCGCTGTTGGTAATCGGCTCGGAATTGACCACCGCGACGATGAAATCAGCCTGCTGCGCGGCTGCCGCAAGGCCCCGGCCCGCGGCACTCGAAGCGGGCGACGGGGCTGACAGCCGCAAGCCGCTGGAAGGTCTCAGGCTTTGGGCCTGCAGCGCCGCCATGGGCAGCGTGAGCACAAGCACCAGAGCAAGCGGTCGGGCCAGAAAATATGCGGCGAAAAAGCGATGATTAGTCATAAGTGGTAAAGCGGCTGGGGTCGCTGATTTTCTCACGCAAGTATTGGTAACGCGGAACATTCGACTTGAGGGTTTCCAGCGGGCTCGCGCCAATGCGGGAAAAGCCGACCAGCTCAAGCTGGAACAGTATCTGGGTATTGGCGCTGCTGGTGCTGTTTTGTGAGCGCTGCAACACCACGCGGCCAATCCAGCAGCAGCCGTCGTATTCAACACCAATGACGGTGTCGATCAGTTTCTTGTCCAGCAGGCTGTAGTTCAGGCGCCCGACGCTGTAGTAGCGGCCGCCGCCCTGCCCCTGGCCCGCGCCCAGATCCCGCCCTTTGTCGCCCCATAAATCATTGATGGGCCACTGCCATCCGACGTCGATCTGCTTGCTGTCGCTGATGTCACGCTGGCGCCGGAACGCGCCGCTGATGACGCGGTAGTTGCCCGGGTTGTAGCGCACGCCGACCGAAGCGCGCTCGGACTGCCGGGTCTTCGGGTTGTATTGCACCGTGCTGTCAAACGACCACTGCGGCACCCAGTTGACCGACGCCCCGACCAGCAGGTCGCTGATGCGGTCAGACACCGGCAGCACGCCGGGCAGAGTCACCTTCTGGTCTTCAAAGCGCAGGCGCTGCGCCACGCCAACGCGCACTGCCTCGGCGCCGCTGGCCGGATCGAGCAGGCGTGAAGTCAGGCCCAGCGTGAGCAGGTTGGCATCCGATATACGGTCGTTGCCAACAAAGGCGTTCTCGGTAAACACCGTGGAAAAGTTGAAGCTGTTGGCCCCCGAATCGTAGTTGGGCAGCGCGCTCTGGTCGCGGAAAGGCGTGCGCACATAAAAGGCCCGTGGCTCCAGCGTCTGGGTGAAGCTGCGGCCGAAGAAGCTGGCCTGGCGTTCGAACTGCAGGCCGGTGTCCAGACTGAAGGTGGGCAGCACGCGCGACGCCGATGTCGCGCCGTTCGCCAAAGGGGTATCGAACTGGTAGTTCGTCGCATTCAATTGCAGTTTGGGGGTGATGTACCCGGCCGGCGCCAACCAGGGGTGGCTGAGCTGCATCAGGGCGAACGCGCGTTTGCCGTTGGGCTGCAGTGTCTGCAATGGATCCGACGAAAAACGGGAATAATCGCCCATGATCGACCAGTCAAAGCCCCCACCCAGTCCGGCCAGGCCCAGCAGCGGCGCATCGACCCGGGTGTAGGCAGCCGTGAGCTGGGGCAGCCGGTCATAGGGCGGTGTGATGGGCGCGGTCACATCCTGCAGCGTCTGCCACTTGAGGGCGCGCACGGATGAGGAAAAGTAACCCCGGTTCCAGGACAGGCTCGCGTCCTGGGTCAGCAGGCGCTGGGTGGTTGACCCGGTGGCGACCGGGAAGTCGCGCCAGTAGTTGTTGTCGCTGACCCGGTTCAAATTGAGGTTGAGCCCGAACTGGCCAATGGCTGGCACGCCGCTCTCAATCACGCCTGCATGCTGCAGGCTGTAAGACCAGCGGTCTCTGTCACGCAACGGGTCGCTGGGCAGGAAACTGCCATGCAACTGCCCCTGGTAGCCCGGCTCCAGGTAACGGAACTCGCCAGCCAGGTCAATGCCGCGCTTGCTCATGATGGCCGGTGAAAACGTGGCATCCCGATTGGGTGCAATGTCGAAATAATAAGGCTGCCGCAGTTCAACGCCGTTGACCGAGCTGACGGTGAGTGTTGGCGGCAGCAGGCCGGACTTGCGTTTGTCGGTCAGCGGAAAGCTGAATGTCGGGAAAGCCAGAATGGGAACGTTCTTGAAGCGGATTACCGCTCCGCTGGCCACGCCCACTTCAGCGTCCAGGTCAAACTCGACGCGATCAGCGCGTAGCGTCCAGGCGGGCTCCCAGCTGGCCTCGTTGTCGCGCTGGCAGGTGGTGTAGCTCGCGTTGTGCGCCGTGAAATGCTTCTCGTCAAGAAAATCAACCCGCGTAGCCTGGCCATTGCCGCCATTCCTGAGAAAGCGGTACGAAGGCTCGGTAAAAAATCCTTCAAAGCTGTCGATCTTGATCTGCAGCTCGGGGCCTTCAAACCTGTTGCCCGCGTTATTGATGCGCACGTTGCCGCGGGTCTTGACCTGATCTGTGGGCTGGTAATACTCGATATGGTCAGCGCGGATGGCGGTGGCGCCGCGGCGCAACTCGGCATGGCCGTCAAGCACGGTATCCAGGTCAGGACGGCCCGAGACCCGGTCGCCAAACACAAAAACTGGGCCCTTGTTTTCCGGCGCGTTGGATACTTTCTCAGCCAGCAGGGCAGAACTTTTGAGTTTTACCGGGTCGGCAGATCCGGCCCTCCCAGCCGGTGCCGAAGCGGACGCCGCCGCGCCGGGCAACGGCGCCGGACCCTCCGGCGGCACCGGCGCCTGGGCCAGCACCGGTCCGGCGCAAGCCAGCCCCAGCGCGGCGCAAAACACCCGTCTCAAGGCGGCATCGGCAAGCGGGGAATGAATAAAAGGCGGGCGGGATGCGCGGTGCATCGTTTGTATGAGATAAACCCATTTGTAAAATCAACATTGATTATCCATGACCCGTTACGCCGCCCCCAGCCTGGCCAGCCAGCGCAAGGCGGCAAACTACCCAGAGCCGAACCCCGCATGACCGCCTCCGATATCGACTGGGCCGACCCGGCCCGCGCCAGCGCCTTTGGCCGCTGGCTCGCCGCCGTGGCCCCGCAGTTCCAGCTGAAAGCCGAAACGCTAAGGCTGGCCTCGGCCGATGCCAGTTTCCGCCGTTATTTCAGGGTGGACAGCACAGCGGGCACGGTGAGCTGCATCATCATGGACGCGCCACCGGCCCGGGAAGACTGCGCGCCTTTCGTCAAGGTGGCGGGCCTGATGCTGCAGGCCGGGCTGAACGCGCCGCGCGTGCTGGCCTGGGACGAAGCGCTGGGCTTCATGCTGCTGAGCGACCTGGGCGCCCAGACCCTGCTCGACGTGATCGCGCCGCCGGCCGCCGTTGCTGCCATCGCCCAGCCGAGCGCCGCGCATTTTGATCTGTACATGGACGCGGTGGAGGCGCTCGTGCGCTGGCAGCTCGCCTCCCGGCCCGGCGTATTGCCGCCCTATGACGACGCGCTGCTGGCGCGCGAACTGGCGCTATTTCCCGAGTGGTATGTGGCCCGGCACCGCGGCCTTGCGCTGGAGGGCGGGCTGCAGGACAAGCTCGACGCCCTGTTCGCGCAAATCAGGGCGAACAATCTGCAATCGCTGGGCGGCGTGCGCGTCTATGTTCACCGCGATTTCATGCCTAGAAATCTAATGGTTGCCCAAGCGACAAACATGGGGGCCACAGTGCGCAGCGCAGGGCCGCCCCAAGCAAGCACAGCCCCCTCGGGGGGCAGCGCAGTACGCGAAGCGACAAGCGTGGGGGCCTCATCCTTGGGAATTTTGGACTTCCAGGACGCGGTGTATGGCCCCATCACTTACGACATTGCCAGCCTGATGCGCGACGCGTTTTTGAGCTGGGAGGAAGATTTCGTGCTCGACATCACCGTGCGCTACTGGCAAAAAGCGCGCAAGGCCGCTCTGCCGGTGGGCGATGATTTCGGCGAGTTTTACCGCGCCGTGGAATGGATGGGTCTGCAGCGCCACCTCAAGGTGCTGGGCATTTTTGCGCGCCTGACGCTGCGCGACGGCAAGCCCAAGTACCTGGCCGATACACCGCGCTTCATCAAGTACGCCCGTGCGACCTGCGCGCGCTACCGGCAGCTCGGGCCGCTGATGGTGCTGCTTGACCAGATTGAAGGCAATGAAACCCGGGTGGGTTACACGTTCTAATGAAAAATACCGTGTTAGCCCACGTAAACAGGGAAGTATCAGCTATTATATTGATAGCACATTCGATTTGCCTCCAACCGGCCTGCTCCGCATGACCGCCCGTTTTTACGCCGACATGGCCCTTGTGCCCGGCAGCTCCGTCAGCCTGCCGGACCAAACCGCGCGCCATGTTCAGGTCTTGCGCCTGCAGCCGGGCGACCGCATCACGCTGTTCAATGGCCAGGGCAATGACCCGCGTGATGACCAGCGCGGCAGCGAAGGCGAATTCGAAGCCACCGTCGAGCGCATGGGACGCAGCGATGTGCAGGTCACCGTCGGGGCCTGGCGTGCCACCGCACGCGAGGCGGGCCGCGCCATTCATCTGGCCGTTGGCATGCCCGCCAACGAGCGCATGGACTGGCTGATCGAAAAAGCCACCGAGCTTGGCGCGGCCAGCATCCAGCCGCTGCTGAGCGAGCGCAGCGTGCTGCGCCTGAGCGCTGAGCGCGCCGAAAAAAAGCTGGCGCACTGGCGCGGCATCGCCACGGCAGCGTGCGAGCAATGCGGCCGCAACCGGGTGCCGCTGATTCACAAGGCAGCCAACCTGGCCGACTGGCTGCGTGGTTTGGCGGAAGGGCCCGACAGCGCGGCCGGCAGCAAGCTGCTGCTGTCGCTTCAAGAGGGTACGCGCCCACTGGCCCAAGCCGTTGCCAGCAGCGCTGCCTTGACCTTCTTGAGCGGCCCGGAAGGCGGCCTGAGCAC
>CAYJMW010000089.1:0-13488 GCA_964371235.1 uncultured Polaromonas sp. | reverse complement strand
GTTGCGTGGTGACATACTGCACGGCGCTGTAGTTCACGTCAAGCCCGTTCTCGGTGGCTTTTTCCTGCCGGTCCAGCGCAATCGCCACGGCGTGGGGCGTGGCGCCTGCCGCCCGGATGATGGCAATCGACTCGCGCGTCGCGGTGCCAGCCGACATCACGTCATCAACAATCAACACCCGCCCTTTCACCGGCGCACCGACCAGCGCGCCACCTTCGCCATGGTCCTTGGCTTCCTTGCGGTTGTAGGCGAACGGCAGGTTGCGTCCCAGCCGCGCCATTTCGATGGCCACAGCGGCGGCCAGCGGAATGCCTTTGTATGCGGGGCCGAAAATCATGTCGAACTGCAAACCGCTGCTTTTCTCCTCGGCCAGCAGGCGGCGCGCATAAAATTGCGCCAGCCGGCCCAGCTTGGCGCCGTCATCAAACAGACCCGCATTGAAAAAATAGGGGCTGATGCGCCCGGCCTTGGTCTTGAATTGCCCAAACCGCAGCACGCCTGATTCAATGGCGAACTGCACGAATTCCTGGGCCAGTGCGCTAGCCCCGGAAGTTGTCTGCTCGTTGTTGCCTGTTGGCCCTGCCTCACTCATTGGAAGTCCCTTGTTTAAATTAACCAGCCTCAATCTCAACGGTATTCGTTCCGCCGCCAGCAAAGGCTTGCAGGACTGGGTGGCCCAGTCCATGCCGGATTGTATTTGCGTGCAGGAACTCAAGGCGCAAGCCTTTGACATGAGTGGCCGTTTCGAGGAAATCGCCGGCCTCAAAGGGCATTTTCAGTTCGCCGAAAAAAAAGGCTACTCCGGCGTCGGCATCTACACGCGCCACGAACCCAGCGACGTGATCGTGGGCTATGGCTCGCCTGAATTTGAGGCCGAGGGCCGCTACGTCGAACTGCGTTTTGACCGCCCTGGCCGACAGCAAAGCCCCAAGCTGTCCATCATCAGCTGCTACTTCCCCAGCGGTTCGTCGGGCGAGGAGCGGCAGGCCGCCAAGTTCCGCTTTCTGGCCGAGCTGTACCCGCACCTGGTGGCCCTGAAGGAAACCCGCGACTTTGTACTCTGCGGCGACGTCAATATTGCGCACCAGGAAATCGATCTCAAAAACTTCAAGGGCAATAAAAAGAACAGCGGCTTTTTACCCGAAGAGCGGGCCTGGATGACCGAGCTGCTGCAGGGTGCCGAGCTGGTCAACGAAGCCGCTGACGAATTGACCCAGAGCACCGGCGTCAAGGGCGGCGGCATGGTCGATGTGTACCGCCAACTGCATCCCACGGCCACCGATGCGGCCTACACCTGGTGGAGCAACCGCGGTCAGGCGTATGCCAAGAACGTGGGCTGGCGGCTGGACTACCAGATCGCTACTCCAGCCATCGCTGCCACGGCCAAATCGACCAGCATCTACAAGACCGAGCGTTTCAGCGACCATGCGCCGTTGTCGATTGACTACGACTGGAACTTCTAAGGCTCATTGTTTCCGATGGCACGAGTCCAGTTCGATTTAGAGCCCTATCGAAGTGAGAAACTCGCAATGAAACCAAATGGACCCTACTGGTACTGCCTTCCGGCCGCCATAAGTTCCACCGTGCCAATAACTTCATTGAGGCCATCAAAGTCCAGCATCTGCTTTTGCCACGGCGCAGTCGTCTGGTGCTGGTGCAGGCTGGCGTAGTAGCCCTGCAGAGTATGCGCCACGGCGCGCGCCGTGCCGCCGGGGAAGATGACGATGCGAAAACCGCGGGCCTGCAGCTCGGCGGCACTTTGTACCGGCGTCTTGCCGCCTTCCACCATGTTGGCCAGCAGGGGGATGCGCTGACCAAAACGCTGGCAGGCCGTATCCATCTGCTCGGGCGTGCGCAAGGCCTCGATGAACAGGGCGTCCACGCCACATTCAAGGTAGCGCTCGGCCCGCTCCAGGGCGGCGTCCAGCCCCTCCACCGCCAGCGCATCGGTGCGGGCCAGAATCAGCGTGTCGCTGCTGGCGCGCGCATCCAGTGCGGCCTTGAGTTTGCCGACCATCTCCTGCACCGGCACCACGGATTTGCCGTCCAGATGACCGCAGCGTTTGGGAAAGGTCTGATCCTCCAGTTGAATCATGGCCGCGCCGGCCCGCTCAAAACCCCTGACCGTACGCATCACATTGAGTGCATTGCCAAAGCCGGTGTCGGCGTCGACGATGACCGGCAGGCTTATCCGCTCGGTAATGCGGGCCAGCGTGTCGGCCACCTCGGGAAAGGTCGTGAGGCCGACATCCGAGCGGCCCAGCCGGGTGTAGGCGATCGATGCCCCCGACAGGTAAAGCGCCTCGAACCCGGCCTGCTCTGCCAGCAAGGCGCTCAGGGCGTCATACACACCGGGGGCCAGTACGGCCCGGGCTTGCGCCAGACGTTGCTTCAAAGAAAGTCGGTTCATGTTCGAATCTCCAGCATCATTTTTGCAGTGTGGGCCGCGATGTAGCCGCCCGCCATGGCGCTGAGCAGGCCATTGCCCGACAGATAGCCCCAGACCGCATCACCCGAAACACCTCGCGCGGCACCGCCCGCCGCCAGCAGACGATCAAAAGCCCGGCCGTCCTCGCGCAACACCCGGCAATGCGTATCGATGTCCAGCCCGCCCTGGGTGTGGAACAATGCACCGGTCACGCGGACCGCAAAAAACGGCGGCGTGAAGCGGGCCAGGTCGGGCGAGAGCCCGGCTTGCGGGCAGCCGATGATCGCGGCGAGCGCGGCGCGGTCATCGGCACGCCGCAGCGCACCGGCTTCTTCGGCCACACAAAAATCCGGAAAGCTGCGAGCCAGCGCCAGCAAGCGTTCGTCGAAAACATTCCAGGCCACGCCGCCCGGCTGCGCCAGTACGTCGACCGCCGCCTCCGAGTAGCCCTGGGTTTCGTCATGAAAGCGCTGGCCGTTCGCATTGAGCTGCATGCCGCCTTCCACCATCACCGCCCAGCTCATCAGCGTGCCCTGCGGCACCACCCAGGAGCCGTGGCCCTGGTAGCCGCCCAGGTCAGCCAGCCGTGCGCCCAGCGCACGGCCCCAGGCGATGGCGCTGCCGTCGTTGCCGGTATGCCCGGCGAACAGCGCATCGCGCATCTCCGGCAGCAGCTCGCGCACCAGCGCGGGGTTGCCGCCAAAGCCGTTGCAGGCCAGCAGCACGGCATCGCACCGCAGCCGTTCGATGGCGCCGTCGGGGCGCCGGTAGCCCAGGCCCGTCACGTCGCCGTCGCCCACCCACAGCTCGCGCACCAGTGAGTCGGTGAGGACCGTCACACCAGCGGCATCTGCTGCCCGCTGCAGTCGTGTCATCAAGGCCGCACCGGTTTTTTCGGGCACGGCGTGCATGCGCAGCGCACTGTGGCCCGGGTAAAGAAAACCATCGAGCAATTCGAACTGCAGGCCATGGCGCTGCGTCAGCGCATCCAGCGCCGGGCCGATAGCGTGCGCATAAGCCTCAACCAGATGCGGCGTGGCCCTGCCCCTGGCCTTGGCCTGAATGTCGCGCGCGAACTGCTCCGCGCTGTCCTCGATACCTCGCGCCTGCTGCACGAGTGTGCCCGGCGCAGGAATGAATCCGGAGGACAGCGCCGTTGAACCGGCCGGTGCCGCGTCGCGCTCCAGCACCACGCAGGCTATGCCGGCGTCCGCCAACATCAATGCCGCCGTCAGGCCGCAGGCACCCGCACCGACGATGGCCACCGGCACATGCGGCGCGCTGGCAGGGGGCAACCCAGATAAAACTGCGGGCGCTTGATCCATCGCGTTCGCCGTGTCAGGCGGTAGGACGGAACAGGTACTCGCCGCGTGGCTTGCCGATCACGTTGCCGTCCTGGTAGATCAACTGGCCGCGCAAAAAGGTTTCTTCAACACGCGCCGACAGCTCCAGACCTTCGAACGGCGTGTAACCCTGGGTCGACGGCGAATTTTTAGCCGAGATGGTCCACGTCCTGGCCGGATCAACCAGCGCAAGGTCGGCATCGAATCCCGCGGCAATGTCGCCCTTGCGGTTGAGGCCGTAGCGCTGGGCCGGGTTCCAGCTGGTGACACGCGCCATATGGTTGTAGCTCATGCCGCGGCGCGTGCCTTCGCTGACCAGCGCAGGCAGCATGTATTCGGTGCCGCCGAAGCCGCTCTTGGCCATCCAGATGTTGCCGAAATAGTGCTTCGGAATTTTCATCTCGTGGCGGCAGCAGGCGTGGTCGGACACCACCCAGTCCAGTTCCCCGGCCAGCAGCGCGTCCCACAGAAACTCGACGTCTTCGCGTGGGCGGATGGGCGGGTTGACCTTGGCCAGTTCGGCCGCCTTGCTGGTGATGTCCAGCATCAGGTGACCGATGGTCACCTCGCGCTTGAAATCAATATGAGGAAACACATCGGCCATCATCATCGCAGCCTGCACCGCCTTGCGCGACGACAGGTGCAGCAGGTTGATGTTGGGCAGCGCCGTTTCGTTGGCGAGATAGCTGGCAATGAAAACCGCCAGGCCTTCTGAATGCTGGGGACGCGAAGCGCTGTAGGCAGCCAGACCTTTCAATGACTTGTCTTTCTCGACGATCTTCGTGTAGGCCGTCATGATCTCGGCCGTCTCGCAGTGCAGCGAGAGCGAAATCTGCGCCGCCCGTTCGGGCATCTGCTCGCGTGCGGCCTGGACGCCGCGCATGACGAATTCGAAGTGCGCGTAGTCGTAGCGGTCCTCCTCGCCGATCATCAGGAAGTCCTTCTGCGAGTTCGAGGCGCCGTGCAGGCCGTGCGAGCCGTAGAACATGAATATCTTGAAGCTGGAGACGCCGTACTTTTCAATCAGCTCGGGAATCTCCTTGATGTGCGTGCCGTCCATGGGCGCGAGGTGAAAGCCGTAATCCACATGGAATCGCCCCTTTGCCAGCTTGAGAACCTCGGGGTAGAACTTCTTGTACGGCCCGCCTTTGTTCAGGTAGTACTGACCGGTGCGAAAGTAATTCAGGCTCGATGTGACGCCGCCCATCGCCGCCGCTTTGCTTTCGCTCACGGCGTCCTCGGCCAGAGGCGAGTAGATGCCGCTATGCATGTGCGCATCGACCACGCCCGGAAACGCCAGCCGGCCACGGCCGTCATGCACTTGTTTTGCCTGCGTGACATCAATGGCCGGCGCGACCAGCGCGATCTTGCCGCCGATGATGGCGATGTCGGCGTCATGCACCGCGTTGCCGTGCGGTCGAACCACGCGCACGTTTTTAATCAGGAGGTCGTAAGGTTTGGTCATGTAGCGTTCCTTGAGTTGAGACGTTGTTGAAGTTGCGCGAACAACCCGCCAGCACGGGCCATGTCGAGCAGGAATTCGGGAATCGATTCGGTCGCGAGCTCCTCGCCGCTGGCGCGTACGAGGCGGCCTGCCCGCGCATCAAAAGCAATGTGTTCGCCTTCGTCCAGAAGTTCAGCCTGCGCGCAGGTCAACAGGAGCAGACCGACATTGAACGCGTTGCGGAAGTACAGGCCGCTGTAGGAAGGCGCAATCACCGCAGCCACGCCCAGCCTGACCAGCACGGAGGCGGCCTGCTCGCGCGACGAGCCGATGCCGAAGTTCGGCCCGGCCACAATGACATCGCCCGGTTGCACGCCGATGGCAAACTCGGGCCGCAGCGCCTCGATGCAATGGCGGGCGATGGTGTCCAGGCCGTGCTTCATCGCATGGCCTGGCGCGAGCGCGTCCGTATCGACATCGGCGCCCAGGCGCCAAACGCGGGCGTTATTTGCGTTCAAGGCTCGCAGGCTGTTCATTGATCCGCCTGCGCGCCGTGGCGCAGCGGTGTTCAGCTTGGGGCGGCCCGGCGCGCTCATGCCAGTTCCTCGCGCGGATCGGAAATGACGCCGCGCAGCGCTGAAGCCGCAACCGTGTAGGGCGAGCCCAGATAAACCTGTGCGCTGGGCGAACCCATGCGACCCTTGAAGTTGCGGGCTGTGCTGGAGATGACGGTGGTGTTGTCCCCGAGCATGTCGCCATAGCCTGCGCAAGCGCCGCAGGCGGTAGGAAACAGTTCTGCGCCAGACGCCTGCAGCATTTGCAATACACCTTCCTCACGGGCCGCTTCCTGGTCCTGCAAGCTGGCCGGCGCCACCATGAGACGTACGCTTGGGGCTACGCGTCGACCGCGCAGCACGTGGGCTGCGGCGCGAAGGTCGTCGAGCTTGGCGCCCGTACAGGCGCCGATGTAAGCCACGTCAATCGGCGTGCCGGCATAGCGGCCCACGCCCTGTGCGTTGGCCGGGCTGTGCGGCGCAGCAACGAATGGCTCCAGCGTGCTAGCGTCGAAGCGGTGTGTCACGCAATTCGGACCATTGATGGCTGCAGCATCGGTCTGCAGGTTATCGCTTTCTGCTAGCGAATGTGCAAATGATTGCACAGATATTACCTTGTCTACAGTCTTTCTTTGTTCCTCAATTAACGCCTTTTGTGGCGTCGTGTTCGCCAGCCACTCCAATGTTGTGGCGTCCGGCGCAACCAGGCCCGCCTGCGCGCCCAGCTCGGCGCTCATGTTGCAAAGCGTCATGCGCTCGTTCATGCCCAGCGCCTGCACGGCCGTCCCGCAAAACTCGACCGCCTGGTACTCACCACCGTTCATGCCGAAACGACTGATCATGTGCAGCATCATGTCTTTTGCGCACACACCGGGCGCAAGGCACCCGTCCCACTGCATGCGAATCGTGCGCGGCACACGCAGCCAGATTTCGCCGGTCACCACCACGCCCAGCATCTCGGTGCTGCCGATGCCAAACATGTAGGCACCAAAAGCCCCGCCCGTGGGCGAATGCGAGTCGCCCCCGACACAGAACATGCCCGGGCGGATGTGCCCATGCTGCGGCACCACCACATGGCAGATGCCCAAGCTGTCATAGACATGGGGCAGGTTCTGCTCGCGCGCCCAATCGCGGGCAATACGCACGATCTTGCGGGATTCGTCATCGCGCTCCGGCACATAGTGATCCATCACCAGCACCACGCACGACTTGTCCCAGATCTGCGCGCCCAGCCCTTCGAGCATGGGTTTGAGCCGGCGCGGCCCGGACGAGTCATGAAACATGGCCAGATCAACCCGGCAGGTCACGATGTCGCCGGGCATGACCGAGGCCCGACCTGCGGCACGCGCGATCAGCTTTTGCGCCAGGGTCTGCGCAACAGGCGTTGGCGTACTCATTCCGCTCGGGCTCCAGAGAACTTCACCACCTTCGCCCAGCGCCGGATTTCGCCCTGCACGAACCAGGCGCTCGATTCATAGCCCGGCAACACTTCCGAAATGGCAGCAGACGACAGCAGGATTTCACGACGTTTCATGATCAGATTCCATCAGGGATCAAAGGCCCAGGTAAGACCGGCGCAACTCATCGCTGCCGAGCAAATCAGCCGGCCGGCCCGAGAAACGGATGCTGCCGTTTTCAAGCACATACGCCCGATCCGCGATTTCGAGCGACTGGCCCACGTTCTGTTCCACCAGCAACACCGCCAGGCCACCTTCGCGCAGCTGGCGGATCAAGCCGAACATCTCGTCCACCAGCAATGGCGACAACCCCAGCGAGGGCTCATCCAGAATCAGCAGGCGGGGCTCGGCCATCAGGCCCCGGCCAATCGCCAGCATCTGCTGCTCGCCGCCGCTCATGGTGCCGGCCAGTTGCGGCAGGCGCTCCTTGAGGCGGGGAAAGATGGCAAACACCTTGTCGAGATTGACGGCACGGCGCTCACGGGCCCGCGTGAATGAACCGAGTTCGAGGTTTTCCAGCACTGTGAGGTTCGGAAACACCTTGCGTCCCTCCGGCACCTGGATCAGGCCAGCCTTGACCACCTCGCGGTAATGCGCACGGCTCAGATCCTTGCCGTCAAAATGCACCGTACCTGCCCATGCGGGATAAATGCCGCACACCACGTTGTTCAGGGTGGACTTGCCAGCACCGTTGCTGCCCAGCAGCGCCACGGTTTCACCGGCCTGGACCGTCAAGTCGACGCCGCGCAAGACCTCCACCTGGCCGTAACCGCCGCGCAAAGCCCGGATCTCCAGCAATGCGCTCATACGGCAGCTCCTGCCAGTGCCGCGGCACGCAGGCGCGCCGCCGTGCCATGCCCCAGATAAGCTTCCACCACCCGTTCGTCGGCGGTAACTTCAGCGGGCGTGCCCTGCGCAATCAGCTGGCCTTGCGCCAGCACCCACACATGCTGCGCCAGGTTCATGACCGCCTGCATCACATGCTCGATCATCAGCACGGTCACACCACTTTGCGCGATGCCCCGCACCACGGGAATCATCTCCGCAATCTCCTGGGGGTTCAGACCTGCCAATACTTCATCGAGCAGCAGCAAGCGGGGCCGCGTCGCCAGGGCGCGCGCCAGCTCCAGCCGCTTCCGGCCCGCCACGGTCAGGTCGGAGGCCGGCTTGTCGAGTTGCGCCGACAGCCCCACACGGGCAGCCACTTCTTCCGCCCGATCCAGGGCACTGCGCCGGTCCTTGAGGTGCAGATGCGCGCCCACGGCAATGTTTTCCCTCACCGTCTGCGTCGCGAACGGCTGGACAATCTGGAAGGTACGCGTCATGCCAAGGCGAGCGTTGAGGTGCGGGGCGCGACCGGTGATGTCCTGCCCCGCAAATTGCACCGCGCCGCTGCCGGGCGTCAAAAAGCCGGACATCAGTGCAAACAGCGTGGTTTTGCCCGCGCCGTTGGGCCCGATCAAGGCCGTGAGGCTGCCCTCGGGCACGTCCAGGCTGACGTTTTGCACGGCCTTGAGACCGCCGAAGGATTTGGACAGGCCCTTGATGGCCAGTAAGGTATCAGCCACGCCGACCTCCGCTTTTTTGCCAGAGCCTGAGCCAAAGTGATTTGGCCGTCGCCCCCAGGCCCGCGATGCCGCGTGGCAGGAACATCACAATCAGCACCAGCACCATGCCATAGATCACCATATTGATGCCAGGCAACTGGCCGAACAGGTTGCGCGTGAGGTCCGCGAGGACATGCAGCGCCAGCGCGCCCAGCACCGGCCCCCACAGCGTCCCCATGCCACCGACGATGGCGGCGACCAGTGCTTCAACCGATGTACTGGGGCCATAGGCAATGCCGGGATCAATGTACTGGAACACCTGCACATAGAATGCGCCGCCAGCCCCCATGAAGCCGCCCGACAGCGCAATCGCACCGAGCTTCACGCCAAAGGGACTGACACCGACCGCACGCGCCGCATCTTCGTTGTCACGCACCGCCTGCAAGTAGGCGCCAAAGCGCGAATGCTTCAGCCACCACGTCAGCAGCAGGGCCGCCGTCACCAAGGCCAGCACCAGGTAGACATAGCCCTTGCGCGAGCCGAACTGCATGTTGGCGAACGATTCCTGCAAGGGCAGCATCAAGCCGACCCCGGCACCGGTGAAGGGCACCGACAGGGCCAGGATGCGGAACACCTCGGCGAACGCCAGCGTCACCAGCGCGAAATACGAGCCTTTGAGTCCGTAACGAAAGGACAAGGCCCCCACCAGCGCGCCGACCCCGGCACTGCCGACCACCGCCAGGACCAAGGCCAGCCAGGCATTGAGTCCGCCCTGCAATTGCGCGATGGCCTGGAGGTAGGCACCGGTTCCGAAAAACAGCGCATGACCAAAGGAAAACTGCCCGCCAAAGCCGCCCAGAATGTTCCAGGCCTGGGCCAGCAAGGCCGCATACAGCGCCATCATCACGAAGTTCAGGATGACGCCGGAATCCGTCGCCAGCGGGGTGCTGGCAACCAGCGCGACAAAAAGAAAAATGCCCGTCAGCTCTTTCATGCCGCCCTTCATGTCGATCTTCATGCCTTGGCTCCAAACAGGCCTTGCGGGCGAAACAGCAGCACCGCAATGAAGATGACAAAGATGCCGATCTGCCCGAGCGACTCACCCAGGTACAAACCGCCCAGAGACTCCACCACGCCGATCAGCAGGCCGCCGAGCAAGGCCCCAACAAAACTGCCCATGCCTCCGAGGACGACGACGGTGAAAGCCACCAGCACAAAGCCGCCGCCCACCTGCGGGTTCACATAGTAGGCGGGCAGCAAAAAGCAGGCGGCGGCCCCCAGGCACGCCAGACCGATGCCAAAACTCATGGCGTAGACATGGTCCACGTCGATGCCCATCAGCTTCGCGCCATGTTTTTCCTTGGCGACCGCACGAATCGCGCGGCCCAGATCGGTCTTGCCGACGATCCACAACAACAAGCCCGATACCAGCAGGGTGCCGGCGAACGCCACCAGTTTGGGCAAGGCAATCATGGCCGGACCGATGGCCACGGTGCTCAGCGTGTAAGCCGTGTCGATGGTCCGCGTGTCGGACTTGAACAACAGCAGGGCGGCGTTCTCCATGATGATGGAAAGGCCCAACGTCACGAGCAGGATGTTTTCGTCTTTTCCGTGGCTGGCCCGGTTGATGATCAGGCGCTGCAGGGCATAGCCCAGCACGAACATGCCGGGCACCACCAGGGGTAACGCCAGATAGGGGTCAATGCCGAAGCGCTCCTTGAGCAGGTACACCGCATACAGCGCCACCATCAACGCTGCCCCATGGGCAAAGTTGATGATGTGCAGCACGCCGTAGATCAGCGTCAGGCCCAACGCGATCAGCGCATAGACCGCCCCGGTGGTCAGTCCATTGAGCAAGGACGGGAAAAGAATTCCGGAGTCAAACATCTTTAGCGACTGGGTCTTCAGGCTCTGAGCGGGAAGACCGGATCGGTTTCGCGGTACTCGCGCGGAATGATGACCTTGATGTCGTTCTTGACGACTTGCGTCATCAAAGGCTGGGCGCCGGTGTTTTGTCCGTTGACGAACTTCGTCGCGCCATACGGCATGATGTGATCGGCAAACGTGCTCTTCTCCAGCGCATCGATGATGGCTGCGCGGTCGCTTGACTTGGCGCGCTCGATGGCATCGGCCAGCAGCATCATGGCCGTGTAGGTATTGAATATCTCGTAGCTGAAGAACAAGCCCTTGGCCTCGACCCGCTTCTTCAGGGCGGCCGAGCGCCTGTCCTTGGGGTTGAACCAGTGGTTGCAGTCAATGATGCCGTTGGCCGCATCCGGAAACTCCTTGACAAACTTGTAGCTTGACGCAGCACCGCCCAGTACCGAATAAATGGCCTTGGGGCTGACTTTTTGCTGCTGCATGGTGCGCACCAGCAAGGCGTATTCGTTGTAATAGTTGGCGGGTATCACGATGTCGGGGTTGACCGCTTTCATCCGCAGCACGATGTTGTTGAAATCGCGCGTCGGATTCGCGTGCTTGATCACTCCTTTCACCTCATAGCCGTAGCCGGGCAATTCGCGCGCCAGCAAGTTGGCCGTTCCCGTGCCAAAGAGCGACTCCTCATGAATGATCATCACCGTGCGCGCGGGCTTGCCCGCTGCCGTGTTCAGCACGTGCAGGTTGGCGATGGCAACTTCGGCGCACTTGCGATAGCCCGGGCCAAAGCGGAAGGTGTTCTTCAGGCCCCGCTCCACGATTTGATCCGCCACCCCCACATCGACGACATGGGGCAGGTTGTATTTCGCCGCAGCCTGCGTGGTCGCCAGGCAGATGGCAGAGGCATAGGCGCCGACCACGGCAGACACTCCCGCTTCGTTCATCTTCTCAACCTCTGCCGCACCGGCTTGCGGTTGTGACTGGGCGTCACCGAGCAGCGCTTCGAATTTGGCGCCACCGAGCGACTTGATGCCCCCCGCCTTGTTGATGTCCTCAATGGCCATGAGCGCACCTTCGCGACACTGCTGACCGGAATAGGCCAGCGCGCCCGTGACCGGATGCAAGACACCCACCTTGATGGTCCTGGGTTGCGCACCCCCGACCAGAGGAAATGCCAGAGCCGAAGCGGCTGCGGCGGATTGGGACATGAAATGGCGACGTGTACTCATGGCATTTTCCTTAAATTGATTAGTGAAACTGAGCGGACAACTCTTTGCTGACCCACACCTTGGCATCAATGCTGCCAACGCGCGACAACTGCATTTGATATTCATACCGGTCCGGACGGTACAAGCCATGCAGCCATTGAATCGGGCGGTCCTGGTCGTCGTAGATCAGGCGACGGACCGCCAGCAAGGCCGACCCAACCGCAACCTCCAGATGTTTGGCAACCTGGACATCGGCCAGGCGCGCCGAAATGGTCTGGTGCGCACGGCCAACCGTGACGCCGGACTCTTCCAGCAGGACGAGAATGGGCTTTCGTGCCAGCTCACGGCGCCCGAACTTTCGGGCGATGTCTGCCGGCACATAAGTCGTGATGTGGGACAGGGGACCTTCCTTGGTACTGCGCACCCGAACCGCTTTCTGCACCAGGTCACCCACTTTCAACTGCAGGGCATTCGCCACGTTCACAGAAGCCATCACCACCTCCACATCCAGAACGCGGACGGATGTTTTCAACCCCATGCTGACCAGGTTCTCAAGCAAACCCGTGAGCCGGGCGCGTTGTCCACCTTCACCATGCGCCCCAGCGTTGGATGCACCGAGGTCCAGCGCCCGCGTGCCGCGCCCCGGTTCTCGCGAGATCAGACCCTCTGCGGCCAACTGCTCCAGCGCCCGGCGCACCGTCACGCGCGCCACACCAAACTGCTGCATCAAAGCCAGCTCCCCGGGGACTCCCTGGGAAAACCTGCCTTCATGCAACTGCTCACGCAACACCAGGTAAATCTGGTGGTACTTGGGCATGGGCAAGGCGGGCGACATGAGTGAATCGTACGAACAGTCCCATTGTTCTGTCAATAGGACATTTCTTCAATTTGAAGCGTTTAAGGGTTTCTACCGAGCTTGGAATTTACCGTTGACCTGATCGATCAGGTTGAGTTGGCCTATGTTCCACTTGCGGGCCTGCCCCGGCGGCATGCAGCCATTGTTTTTCTTGGCCAACCCCGGCGGGCAACGGCCAACGCGGAATTGCTCGCTGTAGTAGTTGCGCACCACCGTGCGATGGTCATCACTGAAATAGCCACCCACCCGGACAGGCGCACCTTGCGCCTTCCCTTGCTTGGACTGACCCGGCCGGGCTTATTTTTCGCTCTGCTCGGGTTTGCCGGGCTTGGCGCCGCCCGCCCACTCCGGCTTTTCGGCCATAACCCCAACAGTGGCCAGCAGACCTGCAACAAGGAGCCCAAGGGCGCGGCCCGTTTTGACTGAAGTGGGTTTCATGCTTGACCTTCTGATGGCTTAAGGGAAGGTGAGGGGGGTCGTGATCGTGGCACCGGATGCCAACGTGGCGAGCACCATCGTTTTAACAGTCCCGTTCAAGCTTGCGTTGAGTGTGTACTTGCCTGCCACCGCCGTGTCGGCAACAAACACCAGCACGCCCGGTGCCGCCACGAAGGGGGCCACCAGCGGTGCATTGATGACCAGCGGGTAGCTGTAGCTGCCTGTGATGCCGTCAACGAACCGGCTCGCGATTTCCACGGTCGGGCCAGCCGTCAGCGGTTGCAGCACGCGCACCAGGGTCTCCAGCGGAGCGGTTCCGGTCACGGTCCCGCTGG
>CAYJMW010000088.1:0-13572 GCA_964371235.1 uncultured Polaromonas sp. | reverse complement strand
CCGGCTCGCTGCACATGACGATTCAAACCGGCGTGCTGATCGAAACGCTGCAGGCCCTGGGCGCCGAGGTGCGCTGGGCTTCATGCAACATCTTTTCGACGCAAGACCATGCCGCCGCCGCGATTGCCGCCAGGGGCACGCCGGTGTTTGCCATCAAGGGCGAGTCGCTGGCTGATTATTGGGACTACACCCACCGCATCTTCGAATTCGGCGGCGCCAAGGGCACGCCCGAAGAAGGCCCCAACATGATTCTGGACGATGGCGGCGACGCCACGCTGCTGATGCATCTGGGCACTCGCGCCGAGAAAGACGCCGGCCTGCTGGCCAAGCCCGGCAGTGAAGAAGAAACCTGCCTGTTCAACGCCATCAAGGCCAGGCTGGCGCAAGACGGCACCTGGTACAGCCGCCGCCTGAAAAACATCATTGGCGTGACCGAGGAAACCACCACCGGCGTGCATCGGCTGAACGAGATGTCGGCCAAGGGCGAGCTGATGCTGCGCGCCATCAACGTCAACGATTCGGTCACCAAGAGCAAGTTCGACAACCTCTATGGCTGCCGCGAATCGCTGGTCGATGGCATCAAGCGCGCCACCGATGTAATGATCGCCGGCAAGGTGGCCTGCGTGGCCGGCTACGGCGACGTGGGCAAGGGCTGCGCCCAGGCGCTGCGCGCCCTGAGCGCCCAGGTCTGGGTCACGGAAATTGACCCCATCAATGCGCTTCAGGCGGCGATGGAGGGCTTCAAGGTGGTGACCATGGAATACGCCGCCGACAAGTGCGACATTTTTGTTTCCGCCACCGGCAACAAGAACGTCATTACCCATGCGCACATGGCAGCCATGAAAGATCAGGCCATCGTCTGCAACATTGGCCACTTTGACAATGAAATCGACGTCGCCTCGCTGCAAAAATGCACCTGGGAAGAGATCAAGCCGCAGGTCGATCACGTGATCTTCCCGGACGGCAAGCGCATCATCCTGCTGGCCAAAGGCCGCTTGGTGAATCTGGGTTGCGGCACCGGCCATCCCAGCTTCGTGATGAGCTCCAGCTTTGCCAACCAGACCCTGGCGCAGATCGAACTGTTCAGCAAACAGGCTGACTATGAAGTCGGCAAGGTTTATGTGTTGCCCAAGCACCTTGATGAAAAAGTGGCGCGCCTGCACCTGAAGAAAGTCGGCGCGATGCTGAGTGAACTAAGCGATGAGCAGGCCGCTTACATCGGCGTGAGCAAGGCCGGTCCGTACAAGGCCGATAGTTACCGTTATTGATTGTCAGTCTGCTGACAAGCGGTGGAGAAAAAACATCCAACGCAAAGACGCAAAAGCGCAAAGTACGCAAAGCAAGAAAACGCAAAATTCGAGGTTTTTAAAACTGGAATTCTTTGCGTACTTTGCGTACTTTGCGACTTTGCGTTGGAAACTTCTTATTCTGAGCCGGGACCTTCATGCGCGCTGACTTGTTTCTCGTCGAACACGGTTTTGCCACCACCCGCTCGCAGGCCCAGCGCCTGATTGCTTCGGGCGTGCAGTGGCGCGTGCAGGCCGGCGGCGCCTGGAAAAAGGTTTCCAAGAATGGCGACGAGCTGCCCGACAACGCCGAGCTGCAGGTGCCAGATGCCACCGAAGCAAAATACATTTCGCGCGGCGGCTTGAAGCTCGAAGGCGCTTTGGACCGCAGCGCGCTGGATGTCAAAGGCCTGCGCTGCCTCGATCTCGGCCAATCGACCGGGGGCTTTACCGACTGCCTGCTGCGCCGCGGCGCCGCGCACGTGGTCGGCGTGGACGTGGGCCACGGCCAGTTGCACGCCAGCCTGCGTGATGACCCGCGCGTGGTGTGTCTTGAAGGCATCAATGCCCGCTCCTTGACTGCTACTGATTTAATAGCTGCTTACGCCCGTGAATCGGGGGCTGGAGGCGTATTTAATTCTGAAGTTGAAGCCGCCATCGGGGCCGGCTTTGACTTCCTGACCGGCGATTTGTCATTTATCTCGCTCACGCTGGTGTTGCCCGCCGCCGTGCGCCTGCTCAAGCCCGACGGCCACTTGCTGATGCTGGTCAAGCCGCAGTTTGAATTGCAGCCGGGGCAGGTCGGCAAGGGCGGCATTGTGCGTGATGTCGCGCTGTTTGAGTTCGTCGAAAAACGCCTGCGCGATGCCTGTGCTGAGTTGGGGCTGGAGGTGCTGGCGTGGCTCGATTCGCCGATTGCCGGCGGTGACGGCAACCGCGAGTTTTTCATTCATGCAAAAAAAGGCCACGACCTCACGGGCGAAGACCAGCCGCTGGCCGCCGCCCCGCAGAGACAATCGCCCAAACGGCTGCCGCGCAGCACACTGCGCGAGTTGCGTGAGCCGCACCAGGACCCGGAAGCCGCGCACGCCGGCCAGCCCGGCCCGGCGCGCGGCAAGCGGCGCAACAAGAATCTGTCGAATGATTGAGGCCTGCGATGAAAGTACCGGTAAGTTTTGAATTCTTCCCCCCCAAGACGCCTGAAGGCGCCGACAAGCTGCGCGCCGCGCGCCAGTTGCTCTATGCGCACCAGCCCGAGTTCTGCTCGGTTACCTTTGGCGCCGGCGGCTCAACGCAAGGGGGCACTTTTGGCACCGTCAGGGAAATTCTGGGCGAGGGCGTGGCCGCTGCCAGCCACCTCTCATGTGTTGGCGCAACCCAGGACGCAGTGCGCCAACACCTGGCCACCCTGCAAGCCATGGGTGTCAAGCGGCTGGTCGCGCTGCGCGGTGACTTGCCCAGCGGTTACGGCATTGGCGGCGAGTTCCACCACGCCAGCGATCTGGTCGCCTTTATTCGCGCGGAAACGGGCGACGCCTTTCACATCGAAGTGGCGGCTTACCCGGAAATTCATCCGCAGGCCAAATCGGCGGATGCCGACCTGAAGGCCTTTGCCGCCAAGGTCAAGGCCGGCGCCAACTCGGCCATCACCCAGTATTTCTTCAACGCCGATGCCTATTTCCGCTTTGTCGATGATGTGCAGGCACTCGGCGTTAATGTACCGGTGGTGCCCGGCATCATGCCCATTACCAGTTCGATGCAATTGATGCACTTTAGCGATGGCTGCGGCGCGGAAATCCCGCGCTGGATTCGTTTGCGCCTGCAGGGTTTTGGCGATGACACGGCATCCATCAAAAGCTTCGGGCTGGATGTGATCACCGGGCTGTGTGACCAGCTCTGCAGCGCCGGCGCGCCCGGCCTTCATTTTTATACGATGAACCAGGCCGGGGCGACGACGGAGATTATTCGCCGCCTGAACCGGGCTTGACTGTCGCGCGAATGCACCAGGGCGTCATCAAGGTTTGGCTCACCGCAAGCTGGCTGGCTCTGCTGGCCGCCTGCACTGTGGCGCCTTCAGATCCATCGGCGCGTTCATCCCCGCTATCGAGCCGCGCGCGGCCGATCGTCCAGGCTCCGGTCAAGCCGGAAGCAGCGCTGTTGGGCGACGCGGCGGCGCCGCTTCCCGAGGTGCTTGTGGACGATATATACCGGCTGACCGGCGAAGCGGCCAGGGAGCTCGAGCGCGGCCAGGCCTCCTGGTATGCCCCGCGGTTTCAGGGCCGGCGCACCGCCAGCGGCGAGCGCTACGACAAATACGCGCTGACAGCGGCGCACAAAACGCTGCCTTTTGGCACCGTGGTGCGGGTCAGCAATCTTCTGGTCCCCGGGCGCGAAGTCGATGTCCGCATCAACGACCGCGGTCCGTTTGTCGCCGGGCGAGTGATCGACCTGAGCCAGGCCGCGGCCGAGGCGCTGGGCCTGCTGGCGCTGGGTGTTATGGAGGTATCGTTGACGGTGCCCGAATCCACGGCATTGAATGCGGAGTCGGCTGAGCCGGTCCGGAAAGTGCGGCGCGCCAGGCGGCGATAATTTTTTTCTTGAGTGTTTCATGCCACGCGACACGCTGTTGGCGTAGCATCCGGGCAAGTCGGCCTCCATTCCCAGGTTCGCATGAGGCGACACCACGCCAGGGTTTTCGTTGAAAAAGTGAATAACGGAGTTGTGTATGGATGGACTTGATGCCTTCGTGCTGGCCCGGATTCAGTTTGCGGCCAACATCACTTTTCACATTCTGTTTCCCGCGATCAGCATTTCGCTGGCCTGGGTGCTGCTGTTTTTCAAGCTGCGTTTCGTCAGGACCGGGGGGCAGTACTGGATGGACGCTTACCAGTTCTGGGTGAAAATTTTCGCGCTGACCTTCGCGCTCGGCGTGGTCAGCGGCATCACCATGAGTTTCCAGTTTGGCACCAACTGGCCGGGCTTCATGCTGAAGGTGGGCAACATTGCCGGGCCGCTGCTGGCGTATGAAGTGCTGACGGCTTTTTTCCTGGAAGCAACGATGCTGGGCGTCATGCTGTTCGGGCGCAAACGTGTCAGTGAAAGCATGCACACGGTGGCCACGTTGCTGGTGGCAGGTGGCACCACGCTGTCGGCGTTCTGGATTCTGGCGCTTAACTCGTGGATGCAAACACCCGCCGGATTCGAAATGATCAATGGTCAGGCCCATGTCACGAGTTGGTTCGAGGTGATTTTCAATCCCTCGTTCCCTTACCGCTTCACCCACATGATGCTGGCGTCGGGCCTGACGGTGGCGTTTCTGGTGGCTGGCATTTCGGCTTACCGCTGGTTGCGCAACGAGCGCGGCGCGGAGGTGATGGCCAGCCTTAAAACAGGCGTTTATCTGGCGGCGGTATTGATTCCGCTGCAAATCATCTCGGGCGACCTGCACGGCATCAATACGATGGAGCACCAGCCCGCCAAGCTGGCGGCCATGGAAGGCATCTGGGAGACGCAAAAGGGCGCACCGGCGGTGCTGCTTGCCCTGCCTGACAGCAAGGCGCGCGAAAACCACTATGAGATTGCCATTCCGAAAATGGCCTCGCTTTACCTGACGCACAGCCTTGACGGCGAAATCAGGGGACTGAATGATTTTGTTGGCGAGCACCCGCCGGTGGCACCCGTGTTCTGGGCCTTTCGCATCATGGTGGGCCTGGGCCTGCTGATGCTGGCCGTCAGCTGGGCCACGACTTTTCAGCTCGCGCCCTGGAAGAAAGACCCGTCCGGCACGCTCACGCCCTGGCACGCGAGGCTGCTGGTCGCCATGAGCTTTGTCGGGTGGGCGGCGCTGATCGCAGGCTGGTATGTCACGGAAATCGGCCGCCAGCCCTGGCTGGTGTCGGGTGTGTTGACGGCTGCCGATGCAGCGTCCAGCGTGGCGGCGCCGAGAATCGCGCTGACGCTGGCACTCTATCTCACGCTCTATGCGGCGCTTCTGGTGGCTTACATCTCGGTGGTTTTTTATCTGGCCAGGCACAAACCCCAGCCCGAAGAGGAGCCCCTCAATCGCCCACTCAAACGAGGAGCCGCCCATGTTTGATCTCGCGCCCGATCTCACGCAAGCCGCTGGCTGGATGCCGATCGTTTTCCTGGGGGTGATGGGCCTGGCGATGCTGGCCTATGTGATTCTGGACGGTTATGACCTGGGGGTGGGGGTGCTGATGCGCCGCGCCAGCGCGGACGACAAGGACACCATGATTGCCAGCATTGGCCCGTTCTGGGACGCCAATGAAACCTGGCTGGTGCTCGGCGTCGGCATTTTGCTCACGGTGTTTCCCGTGGCGCACGGCGTGATTCTGGGCGCCTTGTATTTGCCGGTGGCCCTGATGCTGATCGGGCTGACGCTGCGCGGCGTGGCTTTTGACTTTCGCGTCAAGGCACGCGCCGCCTACAAGCCGCTGTGGAACCGCGCGTTCTACGCCGGCTCGCTGCTGGCCGGCTGGTCGCAGGGCTATATGCTGGGTGCGCTGATCACGGGCTTTGCCAATACTTGGTGGACTCTGGTCTTCAATGTCATGATCGGTCTGGCGCTGGTGGCCGCTTACTGCCTGCTCGGAGCCGGCTGGCTCATCATGAAGACTGAAGGCATTTTGCAACTGCAGGCAGTGCGCTGGGCCAGGGGCAGCCTGCTCCTGACCATGGCGGGCATTGCCGCCATCTCGATCGCCACGCCGCTGGTCAGCGCCGGCATTTTCGCCAAGTGGTTTTCGTTTCCCAACATCGTTTTGCTGTTGCCCATTCCGGTCTTCACGGCAATCATGTTTGCCGTTATTTTCAGAAGCCTGCAGCGCCTGCCAGTGCGCTTGGCCCAAGGCAACGGCCATGGCGCCTGGGTGCCCTTTGGTGCAACCGTCGGCGTGTTTTTACTGGCGTTTTACGGCCTGGCCTACAGCCTGTTTCCGTGGCTTGTCATCGACCGGATCACGATCTGGCAGGCAGCCTCAGCACCCGAGGCGATGGGCGTGATTCTGGTGGGCGCGTTGGTGGTGCTCCCCATGATCATCGGCTACACCGTGTTTGCCTACCGCGTGTTCTGGGGCAAGAGCACGGCGCTGAAATATTAGCTTGGCTCAGCCGCCATGCTCCAGTGTGAAACCCGCATTGCGGTCTTGCCCGAGTCGCGCGACCATTTGCGGCAAAGCGGCTTGCAGGTCGGCGTTGAGCGTGTGCGGTGGATTGATGATGAACATGCCGCTGGCGGGCAGGCCGGGGCGTTTTACTTCGCCGGCTTCATCGGTTGTCAACTTACTCGATTTGACGGTTAAAGTTGCGTTCAGCCAGCTTCTGCCAGCTTTAACCGCCAGTGTTTTGAGTTTTCGCGGCAAATCGTGGGCTTCTGGCCGGGGAATGATGGGGTACCAGACCACATAGGTGCCGGTGGCAAAGCGTTTGACCGCATCGGCCATGCAGGCGCTCACGCGGGCATAGTCGCTCTTGATTTCATAGCTGGGATCGCACAGCACCATGGCGCGCCGGGCCGGTGGCGGCAAAAAGGTTTTGAGGGCTTCAAAGCCGTCTTCCCGTGCCACGGCCACCTGACGGCCGACGCCCAATTGCTCAATGTTGCCGGAAAGCGACTTGAAATCGGTCGGGTGCAGCTCAAACAGCTTGAGCTTGTCGCGCCCGCTCAGGAACTGCTGCTCGATAAAAGGTGAGCCTGGGTAAATTTTCAGGTGCGTCGCGTCGCCGGTCTCGGCAAATTGCGGGTTCAGGCCGCGCAGCAGGTCCAGGTAGTCCTGCAGGGCGGGCGCCCAGGCGCCTGTGGATGCTGGAGTTGCTATGTTTTTAGTAGCTACTCGCACCCGTTTTTCCTGGGCTGGAGGCGCTTTTTCCTCTGCAATAAGCTTGAAAATACCTTCCCGTGCTTCGCCGCTGGTTTCGGTGTAGTCGCCGTCCAGGCGGTATAGCCCGGCACCCGCATGGGTGTCAATCACGGTCAGCGCCGTGTTTTTCTGGGTCAGGTACTTCATCAGCGCGATCAGCGTGGTGTGCTTGAGAACGTCGGCGTGGTTGCCTGCATGGAAGGCGTGGCGGTAGGAAAACATGGGCGTATCGTACCTTCTTGATGTGGTGAGGCGAGGAAAATTGGCGCAAGCCCGGGATTTTTCATATAATCCAAGGCTCTGCAGCGCACACGTGGTTCCGCGGCAGAGTTGCGCTCATCTCCAGGAAGGGTTCGCCTTTCAAGGGAATTTGCGCAAAATCCCACCTAAGAGGTTCTCATCAGAAGAACGCCGACCGTGGAAAAGAACCCAACAAACCCTTCTTATAGTTAAGAGAAACTCATGAAAACCTTCAGCGCCAAACCCGCTGACGTGACGCACGAGTGGTTTGTGATTGACGCGACCGACAAGGTCCTCGGACGAGTAGCCAGCGAAGTTGCTCTCCGTTTACGCGGCAAACACAAGGCCATTTACACGCCTCACGTCGATACCGGTGACTTCATCGTCATCATCAATGCAGCCCAGCTGCGCGTCACGGGCACCAAGGCCACTGACAAAATCTACTACCGTCACTCGGGCTATCCCGGCGGTATTACTGCCACCAATTTCCGTGACATGCAAGCCAAGCATCCTGGCCGCGCTTTGGAAAAAGCCGTCAAGGGCATGCTGCCCAAGGGCCCGCTTGGCTACGCCATGATCAAGAAACTCAAGGTGTACGGTGGAGCAGAGCACCCGCATACCGCCCAACAGCCTCAAGTGCTGGACATCTAAGGAGCTATTGATGATTGGTGAATGGAACAATGGCACCGGCCGTCGCAAATCAAGCGTCGCCCGCGTGTTTCTCAAAAAAGGCACTGGCAAGATCACGGTCAACGACAAGGACATCCAATTGTTCTTCGGTCGCCAAACCTCGATCATGATTTGCCGCCAACCCCTGTTTCTGACGAATCACGTCGAGACGTTTGACATCATGATCAACGTTCACGGCGGCGGCGAGTCGGGTCAGGCCGGTGCAGTGCGCCACGGCATTACCCGTGCGCTGATTGATTACGACGCAACGCTCAAGCCAGCGCTCAGCCATGCTGGTTTTGTTACGCGTGACGCCCGTGAAGTCGAACGCAAGAAGGTCGGTTTCCGCTCGGCACGCCGTCGCAAACAGTTCAGCAAGCGTTAATTCGCCGGGGGTTGCTCTTGCTGCCCGAAAAAGCCGCCATGGTTTGCGCCTGGCGGCTTTTTTCTTGGGTTTGCGGCGAAGAGACCCGATACGCCTGATTCAAACGCTTACCCGCAATTGACCTGTCCCGCGCGTATTGGCACTGAGCCAGCATGCACAATGCATTTCCTCCACTGAAAACTGCAGTACCCGCTTTGAAATTTCGCCTGTTTCGCCGTCGCTTGAGCATCAGTTCCCCCCGCATGACCGTGCGCAGCACCTTGCCCTGGCCGCTGCGATGGATTGCGGCTGCACTGGTGCTGGGGTTTTCGGCTGCCGTTGCCATGTGGGCGTTTGAATTTGGCAAAGGCATTGCGGGCCTGGATGGTTATTCCAGGGAAGAGTTGAGCCAGCTCAGGCAGGAGGTGGTCAGCCTGCGCGCCGACCGCGACAAGGCCCAGTCGATTGCCAATATTTCCGGCAGTTTGCTGACCACCGAAAAGGCGTTGCAGGAGAAAATGGTGAGCCAGCTCAAAAAACTGGAATCCGACAACCTCAGCCTGCGCGACGACCTGGGATTCTTCGAAAAACTTCTGCCAACCGGCAGCGCTGAAGTGGCGTCCATCCGCGGTCTGCAGGCCGAAGTATTATCGGCAACCCAGCTCAAGTGGCAGGTGCTGGTGCTGCGGCCGGGCAAGAATGCCCCCACCTTCAACGGCATGCTGGAAATTACCGTCGGTGGCACCCAGGCCGGTAAGCCCTGGAGCATGACCTTGCCGGGAGGTCCGCACGCCCTGCAGTTCAAGCAATATCGCCGTATCGAGGGAATTCTCGACCTCCCCCCCCAGGTCGTGGTAAAAACAGTGACGGCCAAAGTGCTTGAAGGGGCCAGCGTTCGTTCCGTTCAAACCTTCAGGTTTTAATTTTCAAACACCCAACGCGGCACCCCCGGGCGCCTCCAGTCACAGGATTTTATTTATGTTTGGCAAAAAAAAGCAGCCGCCCATCAAAAGCCTGATCGCCCAGGGAAGCTGCATTGAAGGCAGCCTCAAGTTCACCGACGGCCTGCGGGTTGATGGCGAAGTGATCGGAGACATTCGCGCCAATGAAGGCAGCCCCAGCATTCTGGTGATCAGCGAATCGGCCAGCGTCACGGGTCTGGTCCATGCTGATCATGTGATCGTCAATGGTCGCGTGACGGGTCCGATCCATGCCAGCCAATTGCTGGAGCTGCAGCCGAAAGCCAGAATTGAAGGCGAAGTGTCTTACAAGGCGCTTGAAATGCACCAAGGTGCCGTTATCTTCGGACAGTTGCGTCCCACCGCACACCAGCAACTGGAAGAAAAGCCGACCTTGAAGCTGGCCGCCAACAATCATTGACGCTATCAAGATAGTGGGCGCTTACAGTCAAAACTGATATTTATACGCATGGCTGTCAAGGTTGATTGATTTGCTGTAGTATTTAATTGTTAGCCTTCTAATTAGGAGTCCCTCATGAGCGCAGTTGCCGAAAATGTCCAGACCGAGATGCCCGCACCCTTTGTTTTTACAGACAGTGCGGCGGCCAAGGTGGCTGAGTTGATTGCCGAAGAAGGCAACCCGGATCTGAAGCTGCGCGTTTTTGTGCAGGGCGGCGGCTGCTCGGGCTTCCAGTATGGTTTCACCTTTGATGAAATCACCAACGAAGACGACACCACCATGACGAAAAACGGGGTCTCCTTGCTGATTGACGCCATGAGCTACCAATACCTGGTTGGGGCCGAGATCGACTACAAAGACGATCTCGAAGGCGCGCAGTTTGTCATCAAAAACCCCAACGCCACCACGAGCTGCGGTTGCGGTTCGAGTTTTTCCGCCTGAGCGGTATTAGCCCTCATCCAAAGGCCGCCTTTTCGGGCGGCTTTTTTGCTGGGTGCGCCCTGCATCAAGCGGGATAGAGGGCGCCCAGCACGCGCGGACCGGCGGCCCCCGTGACGCCCGGCAGATTACCCGGTTCCCGCTTGAGAGCCTGGCGCGCCAGCCAGGCAAAGGCCGCGGCCTCAACTTGCAGCGCTGGCAAGCCATGCTGCTCAGAGGTACTCACCCGCAGCGCTGGCAGGCCCGCCTGCAGACGCTGCAGAAGATGCCGGTTGAACGCGCCACCCCCGCAAACGATCAATTCTTCGCTCTCTTTTGCATAGCTGTTGATGCCTGCGACACAAGAGATAACCGTGAATTCTGCCAGTGTATTTTGAATATCCTGGGGGCGTTCCGTGGCGAAAGGGAGCAGTTTTTGAGCCAGCCAGTCCAGGCTGAAAAGATCCCTGCCCGTGCTTTTTGGGGGTGGTTTCGAAAAATAAGGCTCGTCGAGCAGGCTGGCCAGCAGTCTGGGCAGAAATCTGCCGCTGGCTGCCCAGGCGCCGCCGGCGTCAAACGGCTGGCCGGCGTGCTGCTGGCACCAGGCATCCATCAGCGCATTGCCCGGCCCGCAGTCGAAACCCAGCACCGACGCGTTGCCAGATGCCGCCTGTGGCGGCAGCAGGCTCAGGTTGGCCATGCCGCCCAGGTTTAGCACTGCCACGGCGTGATTCGTGCGGCCAAAAACATGCTGATGAAAGACCGGCACCAGCGGCGCGCCCTGGCCGCCAGCGGCCACATCGCGGCTGCGGAAATCTGCCACCACGTCAATTCCGGTGAGTTCGGCCAGCAAGGCCGGGGCATTCAGTTGAACGGTGTAGCCTGCGCCAGCAGCGTCCGCGGAGATTCTCTGGGGCTGGTGCCTGACGGTCTGCCCATGCGCGCCGATGGCCTGAATTTGCGCTGCGGAAATGCCCTGCGCGGCGGCCTGGTCCAGCAGTGTCCGCACGACCCTGGCGTACAGCGCGGCCAACTGGTTGGCCGCCAGTGCCGCACGGTGCAGCTCATTGTGCGTGGGGGTGTTGAGCGCCAGCAGCTCGGCCCGGAAGGCCTCCGGGAATGGCTCGGTGGCGCTGGCCATCACCCGAAGCCGGGCGCCGGAAAAATCCACCAGGACGCCATCCGCGCCATCGAGTGAGGTGCCTGACATCAGGCCTATGAAGTAGTCAGACATGCGGCTATTTTGCCGCAGCGCCGACGAAGTCGCCGTAGTTATTCAGTCCGGGTCTGGTTGATCGTTGCCGCAGCCAGCAGCTGGTTTTTGACACCTGCTGCAAGCTGGTTGAACAGTGGCAGCGCTGGCAGGGGAACGGTTTCGCTCTGCCTGGCCGCTGCCATGGGGTCTTGCTGCGTGCCATTGACGCGAACCTCGAAATGCAGGTGCGGGCCCGTGGCCCAGCCGGTTGCGCCGACCAGGCCGATGGTTTGGCCCTGACTCACGTTCTGGCCGCGCTGCACCAGGATTTTGCTCAGGTGCGCATAGACCGTTTCACGGTTGTTGCCGTGCTTGATGAACACGACGTTGCCATAGCCGTTTTGGACCCCGGCAAACTCCACCACACCGTCGCCAACCGTTCGCGCCGGTGTACCGGTGGTGGCCGCAAAGTCGGTGCCCAGATGGGCCCTCCATTGTTGCAGGATGGGGTGAAAGCGCATGGCAAAGCCGCTGCTGATACGGGAGAACTCCACCGGGGAGCTCAGGAAGGCGCGGCGCAGGCTCTGGCCGTCGAGGGTGTAGTAGCCGCCCTTGTTGGGTGCGCCTGCGGCATCCTGGCCCGGTGGCTGGAACCACATGGCCTGAAAGGTTTTGCCCGCATTGACGAATTCAGCCGAAAGCACGCGGCCGGTGCGCATCGCTTCGCCATCGGCTTCAAGGGTTTCATAGACTACGTTGAAGCGGTCACCCTTGCGCAACGCGCGGCGAAAATCGATGTCGCCCGAAAAAATCTCCGCGATCTGCACGGCCACGGGATCGGGAATGCGGGCGTCGTCAGTGGCGGCAAAGAGTGAGGTCTGAATGCTGCCGCTGGCGAGCCGCGCCGAGCTGGAATAGGCGGCGGTCTCGATGCGTGAGCTAAAGCCCTTGGCCGCGGCGGGGTCGCGTTCGATCACCAGACGCTTGAACAGCGTTTCGCTATCGCTGGGCCAGCGCATGCTCAGTTTGAGCAGTTGCTGGCTGTCGCTGGCTTCCGCCGTGACGGTTTTGCCTGGCCGGCCGGTCAAAATCATCCGGGCGTTGGGGTCGCTGCGCAAAAAAGCCGCAGCCGCGGCATCGTCCAGGTTGAGCCGTTTGAGCAGGGCATCGGCCGTGTCACTGCTGCGCGTGGCCTCGGTGCGGAACAGATTGAAGTGAAAATTGGCGAGCGCGTCGGTCTGCACTTGCGTGGGCAGGGCTTGCACGACCTCCACCACTTGCCGAACCGGCAAATTAGCCGCATCGGGTGCCAGCGGCGCGATGCCGAACGCCGTGACGGCGGTGCCCAGCAGCAGCACTGCGAGGCTGGTGGTGACTTGTTTGGGGTGGCGACGCAGGCTGTCGGCCAGGCCGGGAAGGATGCGCGAAGGGGTAAGCAGGGTGCGGGAGGGGACGGGCAGGCGCAAAGCGAAATTCCCAGCTAAAGTGCATCGGGCCGCGAAGACGCGGCGGACTGCGAGATAAGGAAATCGGTGACTGGCCCCCCAGTAACCGCCAAGCGGGTGCGGGCCAACAGGTCATCGGACTCAAAAACGTTCTGATCCTGATCAGCGATGGGTCGGCCCTTAAAATGGTGCGCTGATGTAGGAAGAAAGCCATTGTATCTGTCGGACAACCTCCCGACATCTCGAAAACCCTTATGAATCAAGATCTTGTTACAACATTTCCCGTAACTGACCGTGTAAAGGCGGCTCTGGCCGTTTCGCTGCGCGGCTGCGACGAGTTGATTCCCGAGGAGGACTGGCTCAAAAAGCTGGCCCGCAGCGAGGCCACCGGGGTGCCGCTACGCATCAAGCTCGGGCTGGACCCGACCGCGCCCGATATTCATGTTGGCCACACGGTGGTGCTGAACAAGATGCGCCAGTTGCAGGATCTGGGTCATAGCGTCATTTTCCTGATTGGCGACTTCACTACCCTCATCGGAGACCCTTCGGGGCGCAACAACACGCGCCCGCCTTTGAGCCGCGAGCAGATCGAGGTCAACGCCCAGACCTACTACCGGCAGGCCAGCCTGGTGCTGGACCCAGGCAGGACCGAGATCCG
>CAYJMW010000087.1:0-13781 GCA_964371235.1 uncultured Polaromonas sp. | reverse complement strand
AACACGGCGGCGACGTGATGGGGACTGCGCGGGTCAATGGACAGGCGGTCGGGCAGAGGGGGCAATTGAGTGGCTTCGTTCATGGCTATCTTTTCTTCAATTAACGCGGTCAATCCGCCAGGCCCGCAAACACATTTTGCACATCGTCATTCGCGTCGATGGCGGCGAGGAAGGCTTCAACTTCTTCCAGACCACATGGTCAAAATCCCAAGCCACCGAGCCGGAGGCGCCCATCTGCCCCTTGCGGAACAGCACGCGCATTTCAGGTACGGTGCGGTTCACATTGTCGGTCAGGCATTCGACCATGACAGGCACGCGGTGCGACGCAAAGCCCTCGTAAATAACGTGCTCAAAATGAACCGCGTCACCGGTAAGGCCAGCCCCTTTCTTGATGGCGCGATCCAAGGTTTCCTTGGGCATGGAGACTTTGCGTGCCTGCTCGACGACCAGCCGCAGGCGCGAATTCGAAGCGGGGTCGGCCCCGCCGCGCGCCGCGACCATGATGTCTTTGGCCAATCTTCCAAACAGTTTGCCTTTGGCATTTGCCGCCAGTTCCTTGCCTTTTGCTTTCCACTGCGCGCCCATCTCTGATATTCCTTGGTGTTGTGGCGCTCAAACGCGCCTGGCTTGTTCGGGATGATTGGGGCATGCGTGCTAGTTAAAAAGACGTGGCGCATGACCGAAGGGGACTAGGTTATACACCCATAAACGAGGTGCCACCGAAACCAGTAGCCCCGCAATAGGCGCCAGGGCAAACCTCGGTATCGGGGCCTTGATGTCCAGGTTTTGCTGCTCAGCGCGCTTACGCCAAACACAACGCTCGTCCGCCCCCCGGCATGATTGCGTCGGGCGAAAAAAAACCGGCCTCCAGGCCGGTTTTCTCAACTGAGGTGCAGACTTCAGTAGCTGTTACGACCGCCACCGTAGCCGCCACCGCCGCCTTCGCGACGGCCACCGCCACCACCGCCGAAGCCGCCGGTACGCGGTTCCATCGGGCGGGCTTCATTGACCACCATGTCACGGCCATCGACCGATTTGCCGTTCATGCCGCTGATTGCCGCCTGGGCTTCCGCGTCGCTCGACATTTCCACGAAGCCGAAGCCCTTGGAGCGGCCGCTGTCGCGGTCCATCATGACTTTGGCCGACGAGATCGTGCCAAATTCAGAGAAGTGTTGTTGCAGGGAATCGTCGCTCACCGAATAGGAGAGGTTGCCGACGTAAAGTTTCTTGCCCATTATTGGGACCTTTCAAAAAAGCGTACAGGCGTTTAAATCAAACGCGCGACGCGGGGGGAATGACGGTCTTGGTTAAAAAACCATCAACGGAACTGACGCCTGGCCGGAGCCAGCGTGCAGGTGGACCAGGTATCAATGTGCCGGAAGGTAATCCGGCCCTTGGGGCCTGGTCATAGGTTCGGTCGGGGAGGGGAAGAAAGAGACCGGGGGTGAAGCTCGCCGCTGGGGGGGAGTTTGACGACCGGGAGGGCCGGAACTATCGGCCAAAAAGGTGCGGGGGGTGGCGTGTGAGGTGCCACAGACCGTGTCAGACTACAGCTGCTGCAAAGGTAAGCAAATTGCAGCAACGTGCGTATTTTACTCCCGATCGAGGAATCACGTCTGACTATTTGTGCGCCAGCCCGTCACGGCCCACCACTGCACGCCCCTCAGTCCGCCACCCGGATTGGCGTATGTTTAACTTCGCTACTTCAGGCCAGGACGTTGATCGCAAAGGGGCGCTGCGGACTAGTGCTTTTGGCTGCTCCTAGTACTGCAACCCGAAAATATCGAAACATGAAAGCGCGTCTTCGCACCCATGGCGGCGTTGCAATCCTTGCGAAGGCGCACAGCCTTCGCTGCGGCTTGCGCCTTGCCCTGGGCACGAATCCATCACTTTCATTTTGTTCCGCTACTTCCGGGTTGCAGTACTAGTGACTTTTGCCAAAGATATAGCTCACGCATTGGGTATCACATGGGAAGGGTGGCCGCCGTTCGTTGGCTATGGATAAGTACCTGTGGCTTCTAGCTATGCGGGGGGCATGAGCGTGTCCCGTCCAGCCTGTGCAGCGGTCAGTCCCTGCACAGGCTCGGTCAAGCCCGGTTGCGCAGGAGGAAGAAGCCGCGGTACAGCGCGACGCTGATGACCATGCCCCAGGTCATGCCCACGAACATGCCGCCCAGCATGCCCGGCAGCGTGCTTGTACCGGCGGTCAGCTGCCAGCGTGACAGCCAGAGTGCGCCTGTTGTCATGCCAATCAGCATCCAGCTTGAGCACATCAGGTTCTGCGCGAACAGTGAGCACAGGTAGCGTCCGCAGTGAGGTCTGAGCAGTCGCAGGCCAGGGATTGCCAGCAAACCGCCCGCCAGCATGCCGGTGTGCATGCCCGGCAGAAACTCCATATGCAGCGCAAGGCTGTCAAAGAAACCGAGTGCGGCAGACTGTGCGCACAGGTCATTCAGACGGGCTGGGCCAGCATGGACGCTGTCGTACAGCAGTCCCAGCAGCATGCCCCCGAATCCAAGTGACAGCATGATGTGAGGGGGGGACAGTCCGGCGCGTTGGGGCCGTACCCAAGCCAGGGCTGCGCATCCCAAGGCTACGGCGGCGAGCGTGAGCAGGATGACCGCGAGTTGCTCCTCCTCCATGATGGAGGCCGACCGGCGAAGCGACCACAGGGTTACCCCCACCAGCGACACGAGTACTGTTGGTGTGAAGGTGGCGGAGCCAAAGCCTCGGACCAGCCAGTGGGGTGGGGTGTTCACGTTTATCCTTCAGGCGGCAATGAAAATAATATGGCGTATTCGGGTAATCCCGATGACGGTGCAGGTGTGAGACTATCAACATTCGGGCGCACACTGGAAAAATGGGTCTGTAGCTAAACTTTAATTCTTGCCCCCGTTTTTTGCGTGGCGCGTGAACGAAGCGCACCAGGAACACATGAGCGTCCGTTTTGAGTCACGAAAGTGCTTCTCCGGTCGGACACCGTTCAACTTCAACAGAGTATCCAGATGAAAACTTGCCCGCTTGGCGCAGCGCCCTCATCCCCCTCAAGCTCATGGCTTTACCTGCTGGAGCGCTTCGACGTCGGAGTGGTTCACCTTGACCTTGAGTTGCACGTCATGGGAATGAACGACTATGCGCGGCGCAGTCTGCCGGTGCAGGAAAAACTGCCATTCGGCAAGTTGGTGACGTCTTTTCATCCAGAAGCCGCCCAAGCCAAGGTCAAATTTCTGCTGGGCCAAGCCGAATGTCCGGTCAACAATGCCCCGCCCATGGCGATGATGATCAACATTCCCGAGCGGGTGTTGCTCATCAAGGTATCCAAGATTGGGGATGCGCAAGGCGTGACGACCGGCTACACCCTGGTTTTTTACGACATCACCGAGGTGGTCAGCCAGGAGGTGGATGGCAATTCAGCGCGCGGTAGCCGCGAGTCCGGGGAGAAGCGCCTGTTGCGCAAGATTCCAACCATCAAGCAAAACCGGGTCTTGCTGGTGGATGTGCCCAGTGTGTCGTTCATCCGTTCCGAGGGCCATTACACCTGGGTGCATACCGGCCAGGGAAGCCAGTTTTGCAATCTCAACATCGGGGATATCGAGAGCCGGCTTGATCCGAACCTGTTTCTGCGGGTTCACCGCAGCTACATCGTCAACCTTTCCCATGTTGACGAAATCGTGCGTGACGATGGCCGCATGACGCTTCGCATGATGGGCCCCGAACCGGTCGAAATCCCGGTATCGCGCGCCAGCGCACAACATCTGATGGAGCAACTCGGCCTGGCCGATACGGTTTCGGTCAAACACTGATCCGCACCCCTGTTTAGGCGGTTGAACTCGTCTGCCTTATCGTTCGTGCAATTTGGCTGCCACTCGTGTGGCGTGAACGACCGTTGATTGCTTAACTTCCCCGCCCGGATTTCCTGGCACTAAAGTCACTCCCCTAACGGTCATCAGGCCTTATAAGGAGACAAAGTGATTCCACCCTCATTCGAATACCACGCCCCCCGGTCTGTTGGCGAGGCGATTTCCCTGTTGTCCAGCCTTGGAGACGATGCCAAGCTGCTGGCCGGCGGTCACAGCCTGCTGCCCATGATGAAGCTGCGCTTTGCCCAGCCCGGCGCGCTGATCGACATCAACCGGATTCCGGAGTTGCGCGGCATCCGCGAAGAGGGCGGCAAGATCCGCATCGGCGCCATGACGACCGAGAGCGAGCTGATTGCCTCCAGGCTTTTACAGGAGCGCCTGCCTTTGTTGCCGGAGGCGGCCAAGCTCATTGCCGACCCGCAGGTGCGCAACCGCGGCACCATCGGCGGCGACATTGCCCACGGCGATCCCGGTAACGACCATCCCGCAATCGCGATGACGCTGGACGCCACTTTTGTATTGCAGGGTCCGAAGGGCGAGCGGCAGGTAAAGGCGGTGGACTTCTTCCAGGGCACGTACATGACGGCGCTGGCCGAGGACGAAATTCTCACGGCCATGCTGGTGGCGCCATTCCAGTCCGGCACCGGTTACGCCTACCAGAAGCTCAAGCGCAAAACGGGCGACTGGGCGACCGCCGGTGCCGCCGTGGTGCTGCGCATGGCCGGTGGCCTGGTGACGCAGGTCAACATCGGCCTGACCAATGTGGCGTCAACCGCCTTGCGCGCCCGGGAAGCCGAAGCCGCCCTGCTGGGCAAGCCACTGGATGACGCCACGCTCGCGCTGGCGGTTCAGGCCGTGCGCGCGGTGTGCGAACCCGCGGAAGACCTGCGCGGCGACATCGAATACAAGACCGCCATGGCGGGCGAGATGGTCAAACGGGCGATCCGTGCGGCGGCCGCCCGTTGCCACTGAAATCAAGACAAGAACGAAAAGGAGACTTTCGATGAGCAAAACATTAGTTTCAATGACCCTCAACGGCCGCAAGGTGGAAGAGGCTGTCGAGCCGCGCACGCTGTTGATCCACTTCCTGCGCGAAAAAATGAACCTCACCGGTGCCCACATTGGCTGTGAGACCAGCCACTGCGGCGCCTGCACGGTGGACATCGACGGTCAATCCGTCAAGTCCTGCACTCATCTGGCCGTGCAGTGCGATGGCAGCGACGTCAAAACCGTCGAAGGCCTGGCCAACGCCGGCGTGCTGCACGCGGTGCAGGAGGGCTTCTACAAGGAGCACGGTTTGCAGTGCGGCTTCTGCACGCCGGGCATGCTGATGCGCGCCTACCGCTTGCTGCAGGACAACCCGACGCCCACTGAAGAAGAAGTGCGAGTTGGCATGTCGGGCAATCTGTGCCGCTGCACCGGCTACCAGAACATCGTCAAGGCCGTGCTGCACGCAGCCCGGGCATTGCAACAGAACAAGGTCGCGGCGTAAGCGCGCCGACAAAGGAGACATGCATGAACGCACCCGCAAGTGATCGTGAAAAGGCCCTGATGGGCATGGGCGAGTCCCGCCTGCGCAAGGAAGACGCGCGCTTCATCCAGGGCAAGGGAAACTATGTGGATGACATCAAGCTGCCCGACATGGTGTTCATGGACATCGTGCGCTCGCCCGTCGCCCATGCCCGCATCAAGCGCATCAACAAGGAAGCGGCACTGAAGGTGCCGGGCGTGATTGCCGTGCTCACCGCCGAAGACCTCAAGCCGCTCAAGCTGCACTGGATGCCGACCCTGGCCGGCGATGTGCAGGCGGTGCTGGCCGACGAAAAAGTACATTTCCAGATGCAGGAAGTGGCGGTGGTGATTGCCATAGATCGTTATGCCGCAGCTGACGGCGTGGAAGCCGTTGAAGTGGAATACGAGGAACTGCAGGCCGTGGTGGACCCGTTCGAGGCCCTCAAGCCGGGTGCGCCGGTGCTGCGTGAAGACCTGGTCGGCAAGACCGACGGCGCGCACGGCAAGCGCTATCACCACAACCATATTTTTACATGGGACGCGGGCGACAAGGAAGCGACTGACGCGGCCTTTGCCAGCGCTGCGGTCACTGTAAAGCAGGACATGTTTTACCCGCGCGTGCATCCATGCCCACTGGAGACTTGTGGGGCAGTCGCCTCGTTTGACCCGGTGCGCGGCGAACTCACAACGTGGCTGACCAGCCAGGCACCGCACATCGTGCGCACCGTGGTATCGATGCTGTCGGGCATTCCCGAGTCCAAGGTGCGCATCATCTCGCCGGATATCGGCGGCGGTTTTGGCAACAAGGTACCCATCTACCCCGGCTATGTGTGTGCCATCGTGGCTTCCATTGTGCTGGGCCGACCGGTGAAATGGATCGAAGACCGCATCGAGAATATCTCCAGCACCGGCTTCGCCCGCGACTACCACATGACCGGCGAACTGGCGGCCACCGCTGATGGTCGCATCCTGGCGCTGCGGGCCAACGTGATCGCTGATCATGGTGCATTCGACGCCTGTGCCGATCCGACCAAATTCCCGGCCGGCATGTTCCACATCTGCACCGGCAGCTACGACATCGCCAACGCTTATTGCAAGGTAGATGGCGTCTATACCAACAAGGCGCCGGGTGGCGTGGCCTACCGCTGCTCGTTCCGCGTGACCGAGGCGGTGTACCTGATTGAGCGCATGGTCGATGTGCTGGCCCAAAAGCTCAACATCGACAAGGCTGAGATCCGCGCCAAGAACTTCATCAAGCGCGAGCAGTTCCCGTACAAGTCAGCGCTTGGTTTTGAATACGACTCGGGCGACTACCAGACCGCCATGGACAAGGTGCTCAAGGCGGTGGACTACAAGGGGCTGCGCGCCGAGCAGGCGAAAAAGCGCGCCGACCCGAGTTGCCCGACGCTGATGGGCATCGGCCTGGTTACCTTCACCGAGGTGGTGGGCGCGGGCCCGAGCAAGATGTGCGACATTCTGGGCGTGGGCATGTTTGACTCGTGCGAAATCCGTGTGCACCCGACCGGCAGCGCCATTGCGCGCATGGGCACCATCTCGCAAGGCCAGGGACACCAGACGACTTATGCGCAGATCATTGCCACCGAACTGGGCATTCCATCTGACGTGATCCAAGTCGAGGAGGGCGACACCAGCACCGCGCCCTACGGCTTGGGCACCTACGGTTCACGATCCACACCGGTGGCGGGTGCGGCCATTGCCATGGCGGCACGCAAGATTCACGCAAAGGCCAAGAAGATTGCCGCCCACCTGCTGGAGGTGAGCGAGGCCGATCTCGAATGGGAAATTGACCGTTTCAAACTGCGTGGCAATGACGCCAAGTTCAAGACCATGAAGGACATTGCCTGGGCCGCCTACAACCAGCCGCCCGAGGGACTGGAGCCAGGATTGGAGGCCGTGCATTATTACGATCCGCCCAATTTCACCTTCCCGTTTGGCGCTTACCTGTGCGTCGTGGACATCGACAAGGGAACGGGCGAGACCAAGATCCGCCGCTTCTATGCGCTCGACGACTGCGGTACCCGCATCAACCCGATGATCATCGAAGGCCAGATCCATGGCGGCCTGACTGAAGGTTATGCGGTGGCGATGGGACAACTGCTGTCGTTCGACAAGCAGGGCAATATCCAGGGCAACACGCTGATGGATTACTTTCTTCCCACGGCCGTGGAAACGCCCAAATGGGAAACCGACTACACCGTGACTCCCTCGCCGCACCACCCGCTCGGTGCCAAGGGTGTGGCAGAGTCGCCTCACGTGGGCAGCATCCCCACGTTCACGAGTGCGATGGTCGATGCGTTTGCGCATCTCGGGGTGACCCATTTCAACATGCCGCATAGCGCCTACCGCGTGTGGCAACAACTCAAAGCCGTCGGCATCGCCAACTGAGATCGTCTTGGCCAGGGCGGGTGCACTGCGGTGCACCCGCGCTCTTGTATTTTTTGAAAGTCTCCATGGAAGTTGTCCTCGATAAACAGTACCCGGTCAAGGCCGGTCTTGATGCCAGTTGGGCCGTGCTCTCCAACATGCATGAGCTCGCCACCTGCATGCCGGGCGCGCAAATCACCGATGATATTGATGCGACCCACTACAAGGGCAGCGTCCGGGTCAAGGTAGGCCCGGCGATCGCCGCCTTTGCCGGCACCATTGAGATCCTGACGCTGGACCCGGCGTCGCGCACCCTGAAGATGATGGGCAAAGGCGCCGACAAGGGCGGCTCGTCGGCGTCGATGGAACTGACGGCGAAACTGGTCGCCGCAGACAATGGCAACAGCACCCTGGAAGGCCATGCCGAGGTCATCGTCAACGGCAAGTTCGCCCAGTTTGGCGGCCGCATGATGACGTCGGTTTCGGACATGATTCTGATGCAGTTCGCCGAGGTCTTCTCGCAAAAGGCGCAGGCACTGCAGGGGGCTGCCGCACCTGTAGATGGTGCAGCACCGGTGGCGGCTCCCAGTGCGCCAGTCGTTGCCAAAGAATTCAACGCGCTGGCCTTCATGTGGGCCATGATCCGCAAATTCTTTGCCGACCTGTTTCGCCGCAAAGCCTGAGGTCACGTCACACCATGTCTCAGACGGATGCCCTGGCCACACCGGACGGGTTGCGCGAACGCCTGTTCAAGGCGGGCTACATTGCCGACGAAGACCTGGCCAGCCTGGTCTGGATGGGGCTCACGCTGGAGCGTCCGCTCTTGATCGAAGGCGAGGCCGGCGTCGGCAAGACCGCTATGGCCGGTGCCTGCGCGCGCGCGCTGGGCCGGCCGCTATTGCGCCTGCAATGTTATGAAGGACTGGATCTGAGTCAGGCGGTTTACGAGTGGAACTACAGTCGCCAGTTGCTGGAGATCCGGCTGGCCGAGGCCGGCCAGGGCGACCGCGCGGCACTGCGCGACAACCTTTTTTCAGAAGCCTTTTTGCTGGAGCGACCGTTGTTGCAGGCGATCCGTTCACCCCAGCCCTGTGTCTTGCTGATCGATGAAATTGACCGCGCTGACGAAGCCTTTGAGGCTTTTCTGCTTGAGATGTTGTCGGAGTACCAGGTGACGGTCCCCGAGATTGGCACGCTCACGGCGCTTAGCAAGCCGCTGGTCATTCTCACCAGCAACGGCACGCGCGATTTGTCGGATGCATTGCGTCGGCGCTGCCTGTTTCATTACCTTGATTTCCCGACGCTGGCGCGCGAGACGCAAATCGTTCGCACGCTGGTGCCAGAGGCGGCGACCCGGCTGGTGGAGGAGGCGGTGGCTTTTGTCCAGCGCCTGCGCCGTGAAGACCTGGACAAGACCCCGGGCGTGGCCGAAACGCTGGACTGGGTGCGGGTGCTATTCCATCTGGGCCATGGCGAATTGCCGGTGGATCCAAAGGCGCTGGTGCCCACGCTGGCCGCGTTGCTCAAGACGCGCAATGACCGCTGGCAGGTCACGGCCGAGCGCATGGGAAAGCTGATCGATGGCCCGCGCATTGCGCAGGACGTGGGTGTCGCCGGCGCGTTGTTCCAGAAATAGGGCGACGAAGTGAAGGGTCATCGATGATGAAGACCGCCGACCTGCACGCCACTGACCCGAGACAGCGCCTTGGTGAGTTCGCGCACTACCTGCGCGAACACGGCTTCGCGCTGGGGTATGCCGAGGTCGAACTGATGGCCCGTGCTGCAGCCGCACTGCCGCTGTTGCAATGGGCCCGGATCGAAGCCTTGTGGCGTGGCATCGCCGCTGGCAGCCACAAGCAGTGGCTCAACTACCCGGAACTGCACCAGGCCTTCTGGTTTCCGCACAAGGTCAAGGGATCCATCCGCAGCTCGGGCCTGACCCGGCGCGCCCGCTCACTGCCCGAGTTGGTGCAGCAGATGCACAGCGAGCTGGGCAGCAGCACACCACCGGGCGAAGCCAGGCCCACGCTGGGCATGGCCGACCAGCCGGGCGCGGGCGAGGGCGAAGCCAGTGATTCCCCGCCGCGCGCCCAGGGCGGCGCCAGCCGCACCGATGCGTTTGAGGAGCGCGACTTCGCCGACTGGACACCGGCCGATATGGACCGCTTCGAGTCCCTGGTGGAGGCATTCAAACGTCGGCTGCGCACCCGGTTGCTGCGCCGCTTGCAACGCCATAGAGACAGCGGGGCGATTCACCTGCGGCGTTCGCTGCGTTCGGCCCTCGCCACCGGTGGCGAACTGGTGCAGTTGCACCATGTGCGGCGCCAGCGCCGCCAGCCGCGTGTAGTGGCGCTGGTGGACGTGAGCCGATCGATGGAAGTGCATGCACAATTTTTCCTGCGGCTGACGCGCGCGTTTGTTGAAGTGATGGATGCGCGGGCCTTTGTGTTTCATACCCGGCTGGCGGAGGTGACCCCCTTGATGAAACGGCGCAGCGAACGGGTGCAGGACAAGATCAACGCGGTCACCTTTGGCTTTGGCGGTGGCACCCGTATTGCCAGCTGCCTGCATGAGGCGCTGCACCAGCATTTGGGCCGGGCGCTGGGGCGCGGCGACCTGTTCATGGTGTTCAGCGATGGCTTTGACACCGATGAACCCGAAGCGCTGGCTGAAGTGCTGGCGCAGGTGCGTGCCCGCGGGGCCCGGGTTTGCTGGCTGCACCCCACGGTGCAAGTCCCCCAGTCCGCCGCGATGGTATTGGCCGCACCCCATGTCACGCGCTTCATGCCGGCGCACAATCTGGCCAGCCTCGCGCGCCTGCCCGAGTTGCTTGCCTGAACCTGTTTTTTAATCGACGCTCACAACTTCTGGAATCACAACGATGGGATGCCTGCTTAAACAAGGTGGTGGACTTTATTCACGGCTAAGGGTGGGTGCAGTGCTGCTCGCCGCTGGCGAGGGTCGGCGCATGGGGGGTGTGACCAAGCCGCTGATTGAGTTGCAGGGCGTGCCCCTGATCAAGCGGCAACTGATCGCGCTCAGCGGTGCCGGGGTGGACGAGGTCGTGGTGGTCACCGGCCATGCGCGCGATGCCATCGAAGCCCAGATACAGAGTTTTCCGGTCACGCTGGCGCACAACGCCGACTACGCCAAAGGCCAGCAAGCTTCGGTGCGGGTCGGTCTGGCGGCGCTCCGCGGCAGTTTTGACGCGGTGTTCATCGTGCTGGCCGACCAGCCCCTGATCGGATCGGCCGATCTGACCGAGCTGATTGCGGCCTTCAAGAAGCGTCCATCCGGCAACGTGGTGGTGCCGGTGGTCAGTGGTCAGCGCGGAAACCCGATTTTGCTGGACGACGTAGCTCTTGCCCAGGTGCTGGCCAGCGACACCAACCTGGGCTGCCGCCACCTGATCGAGCGCCAGCCCGAGCTGGTGTATGCGTTTGAGACCACCAACAGCCGTTTCATCACCGACCTGGATACGGTTGAGGACGTGTTGCAACTGGCGCAGCGCACCGGCTGGCGGCTGGAACTGCCTACCGGCGAGGTCGCTGCGTGAGCCTGGCGCCGGCCGACGGCGCCCTGCAGCGGCACTGGCCGGTGCCGCTGGCGGTGCACTGTTTTGCAGCTGCCTCCGAGGTCAATCCGGTGCTGGCCCGGGTGTTCAGCGCCATGCGTGCCACCGACGCCGCGGCACCGGGCGGCAGCTTCTATGCCAGCGCCGACGATTTACTACGCCGGGTGGATTTGCCGGAGTTCCACGCGCTGCTCAAGTTCATTGCCACGTCCCTGCAGGCCACCGCGCAGCAGGCCAATGCCGGCGTGTGGCCGGTGGGCCGCCACGGCCTGCAACTCGAACTGATGGGCGTCTGGTTTCAGATCCAGAATGGCGCGACTTTTCATGACATTCACACTCATGGCAATTGCTCCTGGTCGGGCGTGTACTACGTGCAGATCGACCCACTGGGGCAGCGCCACAGTCACCCCGAGTTCGGCGCGCTCAACGGTGCCACGCGTTTTTACAGCCCCATGTTCCCGCTGCTCGGAGGAGCGCACATCGACATGGGCAACGCCTGGCTGCAGCAGGCCACGCTCGATGTGACGCCGCACGAAGGCGAGTTGGTGCTGTTCCCAGCCTTCCTTGCGCACAAGGCCATGCCTTATGCGGGCGAGCGTGACCGCATCATCGTGTCCTTTAATGCACAGATCCGTGCGCCTGGTGGCGACCAGCTGTTCCGTTATGCGGGAGCTTGATGTTTCAAGGAAAGCGCACCTCAGTGCGTCTTCTCGTCTGAGCTGGCCAGGGTCGGCTTCGACCCGATGTTCGGCGCAGTGAGTCAGTGCACTAGCAAGAAAATCAGTAGCTAAATCGGCCTGCGGCCCACGATTAACGGGAGCAAGTTGCTCCCAAAATAATAGCAAATGGCTGGCCGACGGGGTTTGGAATTGGGGCCTGCCGGTCAAGGCAGGCCCGAAATTTCAACGACCTGCTATCAGGGCAGCTTGACGGCCTGAATGTCGGCCTTGGCGCCCAGCCCCAGCGTTTTCACAAACGACACATGGTGGCCGCGGGTGGTGATGTTGTCGTCATGCACGGCGAATCCGACGTTGTAAATGCTGCCTGCTTTCAGGGTCTTGTCATCCGCGTTGGTCAGCCCGAGCGGACGAATCAGCACGACCGTCCACATGCCATCCTTCCAGTTGGCAATCGCATTGTTGTCAGCGGCCGAACCTTTGGCATCTTCGCGGCTGGTGATGTAGTCGGGAATCATGTCGCCCTCTTTCCAGCCAGCATTGGGCTCGAACGGCACGGCGTTCTGTTCGCGGATCAGGAAGTGTTCGCCCTTGCCCAGCTTGTCCGCGGTAATGGACTTGTAGCCCACTTTTTTCTCATCCCACATGAACTTCGGCTGGTGTGTCTTGCTGTCGGCGTTACCGCCGAACGGGTCTTTGCCGGCGTCGCTCAAGCGCCATTCGAGCACGTAGCCGTCGTCGGCCATGCCGACCGGGTTGCTGCGATGCGCGCGCCACTGGATCAGATCAACGAATTTGCCATCGGCCTTGAGCTTGGCAATTTCTTCGACGCTTTTGCCGGTTTTCCAGTCTGACGGGTCGGTGCGGGTATCTGGCAGCCACTTGCGCACGTCGCTCTTCTTGATCGCGGTCATCAGCGGGTTGGCCGCCACTTCTTCCTTGGTGGCCTGCTTGGGCATGTCGCGCTCGCCATCGTGGCAAGTCAGCCAGCAACCCTGCTGGGCAAAGTCCTTCACCTTGCCGTCGTCGATCATGATGGTCATGCGCTCTTCGTAGATGCCGGGTTGTTTGCCCTCTTGAACGACTTTGTCGAGCCTCGGAAAACCATAGACCTTCCATTCCTTGCCATCAAAACGCAGGTACTGGTGCTCGGTGCCGGGGTAGGCTGGGTTTTGCGTCTTCCACTGGAAGCGCAGATAGGCATTTTTCTCGTCGAAGGCGGCCTGCACCGCAAGGTCTTTATAGCCTTCCTTGCCTGCGACCGGAGCCGATTCCAGCGGACCGCCTTTTACCAGCTTGCTGCCCAGTTCCTTTTCTTCGTCAGCAGCGTCGTGGCAGAGTACGCAGGCCTGCCCGGCACTGGTTTTGCGGGCTCCCTTGTGCTTGGTGCTGCGCAGCCATTCATAGCTGGACTGCCCGGGGTAAAACAGGGTGAGCTTGGTGGTTGGCACCGTTGCCCAGTCGATCTTGGCCGGATCGGCCGCAGTGGCGGCGCCGATGCCCATCAGGGCCAAACTCAGCGCCAGTACAGTTTTTTTCATGGCAATTTCCTTGCAGGGTTAAGAATCATGGTGTGAGAACTTGGCTAAACTCTTCAGCACACTTGTGGCGTTGACTGCAAACTGCGTGCCAACGGGGTTTGTGCCGTCACCAATGGGCATCTGCGGGGAATTGTAAAGCTTGCGGTGGAGTTTTTGGCGAACTGCAGCATATGCATGACAGGGGTGTCATCACAAAATCGTGACACCTGTCATGGTTTTGTGACAACTCCGG
>CAYJMW010000086.1:0-13834 GCA_964371235.1 uncultured Polaromonas sp. | reverse complement strand
TGGCGTCGAGCAGCATGCGCGTGTAGGGGTGGCGCGGGCTGTCAAACAGCGTGTGCTTGTCGGCCAGTTCCACCAGGCGGCCCAGATACATCACACCGACCTGATCGCTCACGTGGCGCACCACCGCCAGGTTGTGGCTGATGAACAGATAGGTCAGGCCCTGCTGGCGCTGCAGGTCTTTCATGATGTTGAGCACCTGGGCCTGCACGCTCACATCGAGCGCCGAAGTGGGCTCGTCGCACACCAGAAATTCGGGTTGGGTGGCGAGTGCGCGCGCGATCGAGATGCGCTGGCGCTGCCCGCCCGAGAACTGGTGCGGGTACTTGACCATGTCAAGCGGCGACAGCCCCACCGATTTGAGCAGTGTCGCCACGCGTTCCTTCAGCTCCGACGCGTTGGTGATCAGGCCGTGCTCCTTGAGCGGTTCGCCCACGACGTCTTCCACGATCCAGCGCGGGTTCAGGCTGGCGTAGGGGTCCTGAAAAATCATCTGGATACGGCGGCGCAACTGCCGGCCTTGCGGTGTCTTGAAGGCCGCATGGGCATCCTGCCCGTCGAATGCGAAACCGCCGCGGGTGGGCTCATACAAGCCCACCAGCAGGCGCGCCACGGTGCTTTTGCCGCAACCCGACTCGCCGACCAGCGCCAGCGTTTTGCCGCGCTCAATGTCAAAACTCACGCCGTCAACGGCGCGCAACAACTGGCGCGGCTGGTGTTCCAGCACCCGGTTGAGCCAGGGCGCGGAAACGTCGAAGGTTTTGGCCAGATCAGTGGCTTGAACTAGTGGAGCGTCGTCAGCTTGGTTCATGCGGCACCTGCGCCATCATGCAGCCAGCAAGCGGCCTGGGTGGCGCCGGCGGGCATCAGATCGGGCCGCGCCTGGATGCAGCGGGCAAACACCTGGGGGCAGCGCGGGTTGTAGGCGCAGCCCGGTGGTATGGCGTTCAAGCGCGGCATGGCGCCGTCAATCTGGTAGAGGTTTTCGCGCTCTTGGGTCATGTCGGGAATGCAGGCCATGAGGCCGGCGGTATAGGGATGCGCGGGATGGTTGATGACTTCATGCACCGGGCCAATTTCGGCGACCCGCCCGGCATACATCACGGCCACGCGGTCGCAGGTTTCGGCAATCACGCCCATGTCGTGGGTAATCAGCATGACCGCCGCGCCGCGTTCCTTGCAGATCGTTTTCAGCAGGGTGATGATCTGCGCCTGAATCGACACATCCAGCGCGGTGGTGGGCTCGTCGGCAACGATCAGCTTGGGCTCGGCAGCAAGTGCCAGCGCAATCACGACGCGCTGGCGCATGCCGCCGCTGAACTGGTGCGGATAGTGGTCGATGCGCTGTTCGGCGGCCGATATGCCGGTATCCTTGAGCAAGCGGATGGCGCGCTGACGCGCCTCGTCTGCGCTCACCGGCAGGTGCGTGGTGATGGTTTCGATGAGCTGGCGGCCCACGGTGTAAAGCGGGTTGAGCGAAGTCAGCGGGTCCTGGAAAATGGCGCCGATCTGGCGGCCGCGAATCTTGCGCATCTGCTCGTAGGGCAGGTTGTCGATGCGCTGACCTTCCAGCAAAATTTGCCCGCCGGCCACGCGGCCGGGGGGTTCAAGCAGCCCGATGATGGCGGCGCCAGTGAGCGACTTGCCGGCGCCAGACTCACCCACCACGCCCAGAATTTCACCCGGCGCGATGTCAAACGACACATCATCGAGCGCCCGCAGCGTGCCGCGGCGACCCGGAAACTCAACCACCAGATTCTTGACTTGTAAAAGACTCATGCTTGCAGTGCCAGGGTTCAGTGTTATCGCAAGCGTGGGTTCAAGGCGTCGCGCAGCCAATCGCCCAGGAGGTTGACGCTGAGCGCGATCAGCACCAGCATCGCGCCCGGGAAGATGGTGATCCACCATTCACCCGAAAACAGGTAGTCGTTGCCGACACGAATCAGGGTGCCCAGCGAGGGCGCGGTGGGCGGGGCGCCGACACCCAGAAAGCTCAGCGTGGCCTCGGTGATGATGGCCGTCGCCACCTGAATCGTGGCCAGCACCATCACCGGCCCCATGACGTTGGGCAACACGTGCTTGCGCATGATGCGCAGCGGCGCCACGCCGGTCACACGCGCGGCCTGCACGTATTCCTTATGGCGCTCCACCAGCGTGGAGCCGCGCACCGTGCGGGCATACTGGACCCAACCGGTCAGCGAGATCGAGAGGACGAGCACTCCAAAAGCCAGCGAATCGGGCGCGTCGGGAAACAGCGCCCGGCCCACCCCGGCAATCAGCAGGGCCACCAAAATGGCAGGGAAAGACAGCATCACGTCGCTCAGGCGCATCAGCACGCCGTCAACCCAGCCGCCCAGAAAACCGGCCAGCAAGCCCATTGCCACGCCCGCAAACACCGAAAGTACAACCGAAGCGAAGCCGATGGCCAGCGAGATGCGGGCCCCGTACATCAAGGCCGAGAGAATGTCGCGTCCCTGGTCGTCGGTGCCCAGAAGGAACTTGGCTGACCCACCCGCGCTCCAGGCTGGCGGCAGCCGTGCGTTGCTCAGCTCCAGGGTTGTCAGGTCAAACGGGTTGTGCGGCGCTACCCACGGGGCAAACACCGCGCCGAACACGCAGATGAAGGCGATCACCGCGGCAATGATCGCTGTCGGCGAAGTGCGAAAGCTGTAGCCCACGTCACCGTCGAGCCAGCGCAAAAGAGTTGATTTCAATTTGAATTTCCAGCGGTCCAGGCGCAAAGCGCCGCGCTCCCCTTGGTGGGGGAGCGCGGCGAACCTCAGCAGCGCACGATGCAGCGTTTATTTGACGGACATGTAGCGAAACGGCATTGAGTTGTCTGCCATTTGGACCAATTGCACGTTGTTGGCCACGCCCCAGGCCAGCGCCTGCTGGTGCAGCGGCAAGTGGCCGACGTCGTCGCTGTGGATTTTGAAGGCTTCCTTGATCATCGCATCACGCTTGGTCTTGTCGGTTTCTGATTGTATTTTTGCCGTCAGCGCATCGATCTTGGGGTTGCAATAGGAGCCCAAGTTGAACTGGCCGGCCCCCTTGGCGTCCACGCAGACCATCACGGCATTGAGGGCGTTGTGCGAATCGTAGGTACCCGGAGTCCAGCCCAGCAAATAAAAGCTGGTGTCGCGGCGCAGGATTTTGGGGAAGTAGGTGCCCTTGGTCTCGGCCTGCAGGTTGACCTTGACACCGATGCGCGACAAATTGGCCGCCACTGCCTCGCAAATTTTGCTGTCGTTGACATAACGATCGTTGGGGCAGTTCATGCCGACTTCGAAACCATTGGGATACCCCGCTTCGGCGAGCAACTTCTTCGCTGCCTCCACGTCGTAGGGCAAACGGGTGTTGAGGGCTGGATCAAAGCCATTGATGCCTTGACCCACCATGAGGGCGGTGGGTTTGGAAGCGCCGCGCATCACCGTGGTCTTGATGCCCTCGATGTCAATAGCCTGGTAAAAAGCCTGGCGCACCCGTTTGTCCTTGAACGGGTTTTTGCCCTTCACGCTGGAGTACAGCAGCTCGTCGCGCTTTTGGTCCATGCCCAGAAAAATGGTGCGCAGCTCGGGGCCCTGCATCACCTTGGCCTTGCCGCTCGAATCGATGCGGGGCACGTCCTGCAGCGGCACGGGCTCGATCACATCGACCTGGCCGCTGAGCAATGCGGCCACGCGGGTGGCGGCGTTACCAATCGGGGTGTACTCAACGTTGACCACGTTGCCTTCAATCTTGCCCCAGTAGCTGCCATTGCGCACAAAGCTGGTCTTGACGTTGGGCTGGCGTTCGCGCAGGCGGAACGGGCCGGTGCCGTTGGCACGGAATGAGGCAGCGTTTTCGATGCCCTTGCGGCGGTCCACCGGCAAGGTGGCCTGGTTGTCCTGCGACCACTTCTTGCTCATGATGTATAGGAGCGAGATCACGTCGGGAAGGATGGGAAACGGTGCCTTGGTCTCGATTTCAACCACATAGTCCCCCACCTTGCGCACTTCCTTGACGTCATTGGTGTAACTCTTCATGTCGGAGCCCTCGCCAGTGGCGCGGGCGAAAGTGAAGAGCACATCGTCGGCAGTAAAAGGCGTGCCGTCATGAAATTTCACGCCTTTGCGCAGCTCGAAGCGCCAGACCGATGGCGATGTCTGCTTCCAGCTGGTGGCCAGGGCGGGTGCCAGAGCCAGGCTTTTGTCGCGGCCCACCAGCGGCTCATAGACGTTGCCGGTCACGCTGAGCTGAAGCGATTCGTTGAGGGAGTGCGGGTCCATGGACAAGGCATCGCCCTGATTGCCAATGCGCACCGTTTGCGCCTGGGCGCCTGCACTCAATACAGCCAGTGCCGAGGCAACCAGCGCTGAAGTCATGGATTTTCTGAAAATCATCGAACACTCTCCTTGTTGAAAAAATGAATGGCCTTGATCGGGCCGCCAACCGCCAGGGAAATCGTAGCGATTCTTTTGCCGGGCGCAATTGCCCTCAACCCTAACCCGGGACACCAACCGGCCACAAGCTTGGGCTGCCGGGAAAGTAGCGCCCCCTTCCATCCTCAATGCCCGCCCGCTTTGTCCAGCCGCAGACGCGGATCGACGACAAAATACAGCAGATCGACGATCAGATTGATCACCACGAAGATCAGCGCGATCAGGCACAGGTAGGCGGCCATCACCGGAATGTCGGTGAAGGTCACCGCCTGAATGAACAGCAGGCCCATGCCTGGCCACTGAAACACGGTCTCGGTGATGATGGCAAAAGCAATCAGGCCCCCGAGTTGCAAACCGGTAATGGTCATGACCGGCACCAGCGTGTTCTTGAGCGCGTGACCGAAGTGCACCGCCCGGGTGGTCAGGCCGCGGGCCCGGGCAAACTTGATGTAGTCGGTGCGCAGCACCTCGAGCATCTCGGCGCGCACCAGACGCATGATCAGCGTGAGCTGAAAAATGGCCAGCGTAATGGCCGGCAAGATAATGTGGTGCCAGCCATTGGTGGTGAGCAGCCCACTGCTCCACCAGCCCAGCCGCACCACGTCGCCGCGGCCAAAACTGGGGAACCAGCCGAGCATGACGGAGAACACCAGAATCAGCAAAATGCCAATCAGGAAAGTCGGCAGCGAAACACCCAGCAGTGAAAGAGTCATGAATAGCTGGCTAAGGAAGCTGCCCCGGCGCAGCGCTGCATAAACCCCCATTGGAATACCCAGCAAAAGCGCCAGCAGGCCGGCCACAAGAGACAGCTCCAGCGTGGCCGGGAAACGCTCGCCTATCAGGCGCGACACCTTCGCGCCCTGACGCAGACTCAGACCAAACTCCCCTTGCGCCGCATTGACGAGAAAGTGCCAAAACTGCACGAAAAACGGCTGGTTCAATCCCAGATCGGCGCGCAACTGGCGGATTTGATCAGGGGTGGCATCCTGCCCCAGCATGAACACCACCGGGTCGCCCACATACTGAAACAGCATGAAAGCAATGAGGCCGACAGTGACCATCACAAGAACCGCCTGCGCCAGGCGCCTGACTATGAATGCGAACATGTTTACCCGGAAAATGAAGAGTCACGGCAGACCGGCCCGGACCCCATTGATGTCTGCGATCAGTTTACATTTTTCAGGCACCAGCCCACACAGGATATGCCCTAATACGTTTTGAAGGGGTCGGTTCCACATGCGGCATACGTGCCGCGCAGTGTCCAACCGTGCGCCAGACGCCTACCGCTTCCCGTCAAATCTCCGGCTTCGCTTCCAGCATGCGGATGCGCGCCTTCTCGACGTGACTGCGCATGACGCGACGCGCGCCTTCGCCATCCTGATGCCTGATCAGTTCGAAAATTGCGCGATGTTCGTCCAGCGCGTCCTGGGTCCGCCGCCAGGGTTTCATCCCGGCCATATGGCGCCACAGATTGACGGCGTGGCTGACATCATATTCAAGCGTCTTGAACACCTGCACCATGCGCGGATTGGCCGTGGCCAGGGCGATGGTTTCATGAAACCCATAGTCGAAATGGTGCGCCACGTCGCCGCGTTCGGTGGCTTTTTCAAAGCCATCAAGCATTTCTTCCATGCGCAGCAGGTCTCTGGATTTGCGGCGCAGGGCCGCCAGATAGGCACATTCCGGCTCGATGACCAAACGCAGTTCCAGCCCATGCAAAATGTCGCTCATGCTGCTCACCGGTCGCACAGCCGGCACTGCGGGCATTGAAATCGGGTTGGCCCGTATATAAGTGCCCGAACCCCGGATCGGCTCGACCAGGCGGTCCTGGCGCAGTTGGTGCAGCGCCTGGCGCACCACCGGGCGCGACGCCTGGAAGAAGGCGGCCAATTGAACCTCGCTGGGCAGGCGTGAGTCGGGCGCGAGCTTGCCGGTCATGATGGAGTGAAACAGGCTGTCGTAGATCCTTTCGGCAAAACGCGCATGCCGCACCGGCTCCAGCCCCAGCCTGGCGAGTGGAGCCTGACCGTCTGCGACAGCGTCCTTCCGGTTGGCCTTTTGCAGTTTGGACATGTGCCGCATTATCAGGCGCCTCACGACCTCACGGGTACCGGAATCAACTCTTAAAGTCAGTAAAGTTTACTTTTAGCCACAAACGAAATCCTGTTTTTGATCAATGTAAACACGACTATCGTGATCTGATTGGTCAAATGAATTGACAACTATGAATCCCCCTCTTACGATCAACATCCTGTTCGGCAACGCAACACCCGGCGCAAATCACGTCAAAAAAGCATGAAGCAGCATTTCATCGGCAACCAGTGGGTTGCACCCTCGTCCGGGCAGACCATCCCGGTCATCGATCCCTCGGACGGCCAGCCTTTCGAGTCCCTGGCACGCGGCAATGCGAGCGACATCGATCAGGCGGTGAAGGCAGCGCGCGATGCCTATGAGGGTGCGTGGGGCCGACTGAGCGCAGCCGAGCGCGGACGCCTGCTGCAAAAGCTCGCGCAGAAAATGCTCGACCATGCCGAAGAGCTGGCGCAGCTCGAAGCGCGCGACTGTGGCAAGCCGCTCAAGCAGGCGCGCGCGGACGCGGCGGCAGTGGCCCGCTACTTCGAGTTCTATGCCGGTGCGGCCGACAAACTGCACGGCCAGACCATTCCCTACCAGAACGGCTACACCGTGCTCACGATCCGTGAGCCGCATGGCGTGACCGGCCACATCATTCCCTGGAACTACCCGCTGCAGATATTCGGGCGCAGCGTGGGCGCAGCCCTTGCCGCCGGCAACGCCTGCGTGGTCAAGCCCGCCGAAGATGCCTGCCTGTCGTTGCTGCGGGTGGCCGATCTGGCGGCGCAAGCGGGTTTTCCCGAAGGTGCGCTGAACATCGTCACGGGCTATGGTCACGAAGCGGGCGATGCGCTGGTCAGGCACCCGGGCATCGACCATGTGTCCTTCACCGGATCGCCCGCCATCGGCAAGGTGGTGGCATGCGCCGCTGCGGAAAATCACACCCCGGTCACGCTGGAACTGGGCGGCAAGTCGCCCCAGATCGTGTTTGCCGATGCCGACTTTGAGGCCATGCTGCCGGTGGTGGTCAATGCCATCGTGCAGAACGCCGGCCAGACCTGCTCGGCCGGCAGCCGCTTGCTGGTGGAGCGCAGCGCCTATGAGGAGGTCGTGGCCCGGCTGTCCGTGGCCTTCGGCAAGCTGCGCGTGGGCCCGGCGAGCATGGACCTCGATTGCGGGCCGCTGATCCGCCAGACCCAACTGCAGCGCGTTGCCGGCTTTCTGGACGAAGTGCGCCGCGATGGCCTGCCGATCGCGAGCCAGGGACAGGTCGTGGCCGAAGCGCCGAAGACCGGGTTCTACCAGGCCCCCACGCTGGTGCGCGATGTACCGGCCGGGCACCGGCTGGCCCAGGAAGAAGTGTTCGGCCCGGTGATCGCCGCCATGCCGTTCGACGACGAGGCGCACGCCTTGCAACTGGCCAACGGCACCGCCTACGGCCTGGTCGCAAGCATCTGGAGCCGTGATGGGGCTCGCCAGATGCGGCTCGCGCGCAAGCTGCGCTGCGGCCAGGTATTCATCAATAACTACGGTGCCGGCGGTGGTATCGAGCTGCCGTTCGGCGGCGTCAAGGCCAGTGGCCATGGCCGTGAAAAGGGCTTCGAAGCCCTCTACGGCTTCACGGTGCTGAAAACCATTTCCATCAAGCACGACTGAGGCAGCGCGATGTCCGGCGTCCGGCCGACCGGCTGCCGCGGGTAGCGTGCAATTCTTGCATTTCACCAGGAGACATTTTCATGCGACTCAAAGACAAATCCATCATCGTCACCGGCTCGGGCGGCGGTATTGGCGAAGGCATCGCCAGGCGGCTGGCGGCCGAGGGCGCCCGGGTCATCGTCAACGACATCAATGCGGAGATGGGCGAGAAGGTCGTGGCCGGGATCAACGACGCTGGCGGCAAAGCTTCGTTCTTTGCGGCCGACGTCACCAAGTCAGCCGACGTCAAGGCGCTGGTCGACGCGGCCCGCAAGCGCCACGGCAGGCTTGACGTGATGGTCAGCAACGCGGGCTGGACGCACCGCAACCGTCCGGCGCTCGAAGTCAGCGAAGACGAGTTTGACAAGTGCTATGCGGTCAACGTCAAAAGCATCTACCTCGCAACCATTCATGCCACGCCGCTGTTTCGGGCCCAGGGCGGCGGCTGTTTCATCAACATCGCCTCGACGGCTGGCGTGCGCCCACGGCCGGGACTGACCTGGTACAACGGCTCCAAAGGCGCCGTCATCACCACCTCGAAGTCACTGGCAGCCGAACTCGGGCCCGACAACATTCGCGTGAACTGCGTCAACCCCGTGTTCAACCCCGACACTGGCTTGTCCGTCGAGTTCGCCGGCGGTCCGCTGGATGAAGAACGCAAGGCTAAATTCCGGGCCAGCATCCCACTGGGGCGTTTTTCGACAGCGCTGGACGTGGCCAACGCCGTGCTCTACCTGGCCAGCGACGAAGCCGCCTTCATCAGCGGTGTCTGCATCGAGGTCGATGGCGCGCGCTGTGTCTGAGGTGGCTGGTGTGATAGGGCAGGAGACAGCCTACCCGATGGCCAGACAATCAACCAGCAAGCTGCCTTTAGGTGCCAAAGGTATCAGCATTTGCTCAATGCGATAGATCACCGCAAGCGCCTTTATCGGCAACTGAACCATTACTTGGGAGACAACCATGTTGAAACAATCCGCTCAGGCTACTGGGCCCTGTCATATCGTGATCACCGGCGGTGCCGGGTTTTTGGGTGTGCGTCTGGCGCGCGCACTGCTGGCCCAGGGGCAGTTGTCGCTCGCCGGTGCCGCGCCGGTGGCAATCACCCGCATCACCCTGGTGGACCGCGCCGCGCCGCCAGACGATTTGATGGCCGATGCCCGCGTTGGCGCGCTGATTGGTGACCTCAATGAACTTCTTGAAGATAAAAACGCTGTAGCCCACGTCGTTGCTAATGATACTGCTATTGTTTTTCATCTGGCGGCGGCGGTTAGCGGTGAATGCGAGGCCGACTTTGATCTCGGCATGCGCAGCAACTTCGCTGCCACGCTGGCCTTGCTGGGCGCCTGCCGCGCCTTGCAGACCCAGCCGATGCTGGTGTTTGCCAGCTCGCTGGCCGTGTTCGGCGACACCCCGGCACAGCCGCTACCGGGCGCCATTGAGGACAACACCCTGCCAACGCCGCAAAGCAGCTATGGCATCCAGAAACTCATCGGCGAACAACTGGTGGCCGACTACACGCGCAAAGGCTTTGTTCAGGGCCGCAACGTGCGTTTGATGACCGTCAGCGTGCGTCCGGGCCGGCCCAACGGCGCCGCCTCCAGCTTCTTGAGCGGCATGATCCGTGAGCCACTGGCCGGCGTCATGGGCACCTGCCCGGTGGCGCCGGATACCCCTGTGGCACTGTCCTCGCCTGCACGCACCGTGCAGGGTCTGATCCGGGCCGCCGAGGCGACTGACCAGGCCTGGGGCCACCGCACGGGCCTGAATCTGCCCGCACTGACGACCACTCCGGGCGAGATGGCGGCGGCGCTGGAGCGTGTGGCTGGCACGGCGGCCACCGCTCTGATCGACTGGTCGCCCGACCCGGCGATTCGCAACATTGTGAAGACCTGGCCCGCCCGGATTCATGCGGTAAGGGCGCGCGGCCTGGGCTTGCTGCCTGAGGACACTTTTGAAGAAATCATCCGGGAGTACATCAGGGAAAATCCCTATGCCGTCGAGTTGCCAATCCGATAACAATAAGAATTTGTATGATAACTTTTGCGCGGATTGATGGTCCCAACCTCCGTCAACCCGTAACCTTTTAAAACTTTGGAGACCTTCAATGAAATTGAGAAAACTGGTTCTTGGCCTGTCTTTGGCCGTCGGTTTTGTTGCCGCCGCAGCCGCCCAGACCACCATGAAGATCAACATTTCCATCGCGCAAAACTCCCACCAGGGCGTTGCCATCGACACTTTCGCCAAGGAAGTGGAAAAACGTACCGGTGGCCGGTACAAGATTCAAACCTTTTACAACGGTTCGCTAGGCGGTGAGCGCGAGTCCATTGAGGCTGTGCAGCTTGGCACGCAGGAGCTGACTTTTTCGTCCACCGGCCCGGTACCCAATTTTGTGCCTGATGCGAAGATTCTGGATATTCCCTTTCTTTTTCGTGACAAGGCGCACGCGCGTGCCGTGCTGGATGGCCCGATCGGCCAGGAAATGCTGACCAAGTTCGACTCCAAGGGTTTCAAGGCGCTGGCCTGGGCCGAAAACGGCATGCGCAACATGACCAACAGCAAGCGCGCCGTCAACGCGCCGGAGGATCTCAAGGGTCTGAAGATGCGCACCATGGAAAACCCGGTGCACGTGGCCGCCTACAAGGGCCTGGGCATCGTCACCACTCCGATGGCCTTCCCGGAGGTGTTCACGGCGTTGCAACAGGGCACGGTCGACGGCCAGGAAAATCCGTTGTCAGTGATCATGGCGGCCAAGTTCGACCAGGTGCAAAAGTACCTGTCACTGACCGGCCACGTCTATTCTCCCGCCATCTTCCTGATGAACAAGGCAACGTTCGACAAGCTCAGCGCCGCTGACAAACAGGCGTTTCTGGATGCGGCCAAAGAAGGTGTGAAAGTCAACCGCGCCCGGGTGGATGAGGACGATGCCAAAGGCGTGGCTTACTTGCGCGGCAAAGGCATGAACGTGGTTGAAAACCTGGACAAGGCCAAGTTCGTTGCCACGCTCGCGCCTGTTTATGCTGAATTCGAAAAGCAGTTTGGCAAAGCCAACATGGACAAGATCCGCAACTACAAGTAGTCGCTGCTGCCCTTTTGTTGTTAGCGCCCGAAGCGCAGTAGCGTTCGGGCGTTTTTTCATCAACGACCATTTCAGGCTGCAACTGCAATGAGAGAAACATTCCTCCGACTCGAGCACTGGACCAGCCGAATCGCGTTGGTAGCCGCCTGCGCCATGCTGGTGGTGGCTGCCAGCTTGGGCATGTTTCAGATCATCACCCGTTTTGTGCTTGAAATGCCCGCCGAATGGACCGAGGTGCTGATTCGCTTCAGCCTGATCTGGATGGTGTTTCTGGGCATTCCGATGGCGTTTCGCCAGGGTGCGATGGTGAGCGTGGATGTGCTTTACCGCTGGAGCCCGCCGCGTATCCGCCGTTTCCTCGACTGGGTCGTTTGCCTCGCCGCTTTGGGTCTGATCTTCATCATCATCTGGTGGGGCTGGGACTATGCCGTCCGTGGCAAGGTGCAAACCGTGGCCGGACTGGAAAGCGTGTCGATGTTCTGGGCTTACCTCGCCATGCCGGTTGGGGGGGTATTCAGCGTGATCGGCATCATCGCCAATTTGCTTGACCCACAGCGCCTTGAACTGGAGACCGCGCAATGACCGCCGTCATGTTGAGCACCATGGTGCTGTGCTTTGCACTCACCGTTTCCGTGGCCGTGTCCATTGGACTGGCGTCAATCCTGGGCATCCAGGTCGCCGAGGCCAACATGCTGATCTCGGTGAAGGAGATGTTCAACGCCATCAACAAATTCCCGTTGGCCGCCATCCCGTTTTTTATCCTGGCCGGCAACATCATGGAAACGGGTGGCATTTCCCGCCGCCTGGTGGATTTTGCCAAGAGCCTGGTCGGCGGCGTGCAGGGCGGCCTGCCGATGACCTGCGTGCTGACCTGCATGATTTTCGCATCAGTGTCGGGTTCGTCGGTGGCCACCACTTTTGCCATCGGCACCATCCTGATCCCAGCGCTCATCAGGCATGGCTACCCGACCACCTGGGCTGCGGCGCTGCAGGCCACCAGTGCCGAGCTCGGGGTGATCATTCCGCCCTCGATCCCGATGATTCTTTATGGCGTCAGCGCTGAAGTTTCCATTGGCGAACTGTTCATTGCCGGCTTCGGTCCCGGGCTCCTCATCAGTGGCGCACTCATGCTGTTTGTCTGGGTTTACTGCAAGATCAAGGGCTGGGGCAAGAAAGACGGCGACGAGCGTTTGTCAGTCGGCAAGGCCACCTGGAAAGCCGGCTGGGCGCTGCTGATGCCGGTCATTATTCTGGGGGGTATTTACGGAGGCATTTTTACCCCAACCGAGGCCTCGGCGGTTGCCGTGTTCTACGCGCTGATCGTGGGTTTGCTGATCTACCGCGAGATCAAGCTCCCTGACCTCTACCTCATCCTGCGCAAGTCGGTGCTTTCGTCGGCGGTGATCATGTTCATCATTGCCAATGCCGGGCTGTTTGCGTTCCTGATCACGCGCGCTGGCGTTCCGGAAGCAATCGGCATCTGGCTGGAACAAGTCCTGAAATCCCCGGCTTACTTCTTGCTCGGCGTCAACGCCGCGCTGTTCCTGATTGGCATGTTCATCGAGACCGGCGCCGCAATTATTGTGCTGGCGCCCATTCTGGCGCCGGTGGCCATTCACTTCGGCATCGACCCGGTTCACTTCGGCCTGGTCATGGTGGTGAACCTGGCATTGGGCATGATCACGCCGCCCTTCGGCGTCAACCTGTTCGCGGCTTGCACTGTGGCGCGCATCTCGCTGGACCGCATGATCAAGGACTTGATCCCCTTCGTGCTTGTGATACTGGCCTGTCTGATGGTGGTCTCCTATGTACCCAGCCTCTCGCTTTGGCTGCGCGATCTGGTGTACGCGAAATAACAGGGAATTGTTTGCCACTTTTCGGTCCCGCCATGACTTCTCGATTCAAGCCCATCACGCCCGGTGCCTACCTCTCGGATCAGGTAGCGGATGTGCTGGCCGCCGAAATCCGGGCGGGCCGGCTGGCGGTGGGTGTCAAGCTGCCGACCGAAGCGGCGCTGGTGGACCAGTTCTCGGTGAGCCGCACGGTGGTGCGCGAAGCCGTCTCGCGGCTCAAGTCGCTGGGGCTGGTCGATTCACGCCAGGGCAGTGGTGTCTATGTCAAGGAAATGGGCTTTTCGCCACTCAACTTTTCCGCCAGATCAACCGTCTCCAGACAGGCGGTGATCCAGATGGTGGAGGTGCGCCGCGCGCTGGAGGCCGAGGTGGCCGGTCTGGCCGCGCAACGCCGAACCCAGACCGATATCAAGCGCATCCGCAAATCCATTGACTTGCTGGACAAGGCCGTGCAAGCCGGTGGCGACGGTGTCGACGAAGACGTCCAGTACCATCGCGCGATCGCCGAGGCAGCGCGCAACCCTTTTCTTATCGGCACGCTGGAATACCTGGGCCAGTTCCTGCGCGGCGCCACCCGCGTGACGCGCGCCAATGAAGCGCGGCGAGCAGACTTTGCGCGGCAGGTGCGCAACGAGCATGACAAGATCTTGCGCGCCATTGAAGCCGCTGACGCCGCCGCTGCGCGCAGGGCCGCGGCGCGGCACATGGACAACGCCATC
>CAYJMW010000085.1:0-14475 GCA_964371235.1 uncultured Polaromonas sp. | reverse complement strand
CATGAATGCGCTGGTCTTCGGCGTGGTGATTGCGGTGCTTGCCTTGTGGATACTGATGACCGACAAAGACTACAGCGGCTGGCGGCGCAACTGGACGGCGCACTGACCGGTTGGCGGCAGCCCGCCTTGGCGGGTTGAGCGGCGCACACCGTTCTGCGCAGCGCGCAAGTCGCGCTGTGTAGTGTGCTGTTGTTTGAATGATGGCATCGACGGCGACGGCCTGCCCGGAATCATGCTTGCGGCCCACCCGCTTTGATCCTGGAACAGCGAGCGATGGTGAAGTCCTGATTTTTCTGGAGCCGAACAGGCCGCCAGACTGGAATTGGCGGGCGCAAGAAACTATTTAATTCATGGCAACTTGCGCCAACGGCATCAGGCCGTGCCAGCCTTCACTTTCAGCCGCCAGCCATGCAGCAGCGGCTCGGTATAGCCGCTCGGTTGCGCCAAGCCCTTGAACACCAGATCACATGCCGCCTTGTAGGCCATGGAGGTGTCGAAGTGCCCCGCCATGTTCTTGTACAAGGGGTCGCCCGCGTTCTGCTTGTCCACCACCGCCGCCATGCGCTCAAACGTTGCCTTGACCTGGGCCGCTGTGGTTACGCCGTGGTGCAGCCAGTTGGCGATATGCTGGCTGCTGATGCGCAGTGTGGCGCGGTCTTCCATCAGGGCCACGTTGTGGATGTCGGGCACCTTGGAGCAGCCCACGCCCTGGTCGATCCAGCGCACCACGTAACCCAGGATGCCTTGCGCGTTGTTGTCGAGCTCCTGCTGGATTTCGGCAGCGCTCCAGTTCGGGTTGGCCGCTACCGGCACCTGCAGCAGGCCATGCAGCAGGTTGTCGCGCTGCTTGTCGGCGTTGATTTTTTCCATTTCTTTTTGCACCTCGCTAACCAGCACTTGGTGGTAGTGCAACGCGTGCAGGGTGGCGCCGGTCGGGCTCGGTACCCAGGCGGTGTTGGCGCCGGCGCGTGGGTGGCCAATCTTTTGCTCCAGCATGGCTTTCATCAGGTCGGGCATGGCCCACATGCCTTTGCCGATCTGCGCCTTGCCGCGCAGGCCGCATTGCAGGCCGACCAGCACGTTGTTGCGCTCGTAGGCCTGGATCCAGGCGCTGGTTTTCATGTCGCCCTTCCGGATCATCGCGCCGGCCTGCATGGCGCTGTGCATCTCGTCGCCGGTGCGGTCCAGAAAACCGGTGTTGATGAAGGCCACGCGGCTGGCCGCCGCCGCAATACAGGCCTTCAGGTTGACGCTGGTGCGCCTCTCTTCGTCCATGATGCCAAGCTTGACGGTGCTGTCTCTCAAGCCGAGCAGTTTCTCGACGCGGCCAAACAGCTCGCTGGCAAAGGCCACTTCCGCCGGGCCGTGCATCTTGGGCTTGACGATATAAACCGAGCCCTTGCGCGAGTTGCGAATGCCGTCCTTCTTGCTGCGCTTCAAGTCGTGCATGGCGATGGTGGTGGTGACGACGGCGTCCAGAATGCCTTCCGGAATCTCGCGCACGGTGCCCTGGGCATCGGTGTAGAGGATGGCTGGATTAGTCATCAGGTGGCCGACGTTGCGCACAAACATGAGCGAGCGGCCATGCAAGCGTACTGGCTTTTTGCCCTTGGGCGCGTTGTAGAGCCGGTCAGGGTTGAGGCCGCGGGTAAAGGTGTCAGGGCCTTTAGTGACTTCCTCGGTCAGCGTGCCTTGCAGAATGCCGAGCCAGTTGCTGTAGGCCAGCACCTTGTCGTCGGCATCGACGGCGGCGATGGAGTCTTCGAGGTCCAGGATGGTGGAGAGCGCCGCTTCCAGCACCAGGTCGCAGACACCGGCCGGGTCGGCGCCGCCGATCGGGGTGGCGCGATTGATGATCAGGTCCAGGTGCAGGCCGTTATGTTCAAACAGCACCGAGCCCGGGGCTTTGGCTTCGCCCTGGTAGCCGACCAGTTGTTGGGGGTGTTGCAGGCTGGTCGCGCTGCCGTCGGCGAGTTTTACCGTGAGCTTGCCGTCCTTGATGCGGTAGCCGACCGAGTCGATGTGCGAGCCTTTGCGCAAGGGAGTGCAACGGTCGAGCACATAGCGCGCGTATTCGATCACTTTGTCACCGCGCTTGGGGTTGTAGCTCTTGCCTTTGGCGCAGCCGTTGGCCTCGGAAATCACGTCGGTGCCATACAGCGCGTCGTACAGACTGCCCCAGCGCGAGTTGGCGGCGTTCAGGGCGTAGCGCGCGTTCAGGATCGGCACCACCAGTTGCGGGCCGGCTTGTTTGGCCAGCTCGGCATCGACATTCGTGGTGCTGATGCGGACTTTCTTGGGGGGCTCAACCAGGTAGCCAATGCGCTCCAGAAATGCGCGGTAGGCCGGCATGCCATTGGGGCTGCCGGCGTCGCCCAGGTTGATCGGGCCGGGGTGCGCGCTGTGCCAGGCGTCAAGCTCGGATTGCAGGCGCTCGCGCTCGGCCAGCAGGGCGATGTTTTTTGGCGCCAGGTCGCCGACGATGGCGTCAAAACCTTGCCAGAAGGCATCGCTGGCCACGCCGGTGCCGGGCAGCACCTGGTCGTTGATGAATTGAAAGAGTCCGGTCGCCACCTGAAGGCGGTAGCTGCTGGTGCGGGTGGTGTTGGGCGTGGTCATGGTTTTGCTTTCCTTTGAAAAATAAACTGAAAGATTGGGTCATGGAGCTGGGGGCTGAATCAACCCAGCGCTTTGTAGAAATAATACAGACTCAGCGCGCCGCCCACGGCAATCACCACGCGGCGCAGCCACGGTCCCTGAATCTTGCGTGCCAGGCGCGCCCCCAGGTAACCGCCCGCGCTGGCCGTCAGCAGCATCACCAGCGTATGCGGCCAGCTCACGGCGCCGGCCACGATGAAGGTCACCACCGTGACGCTGTAAATCACGGCCGCAAGCAGGTTCTTTAGCGCGTTGATGTGCTGCACGTCTTCATGCCCGCCAATGGCCAGGCTGGCCATCATCAGGATGCCCATGCCCGCGCCAAAAAAGCCACCGTAAACCGATACCAGCAACTGCGTCAGCCAGCCGCCGGCCGAGCCTGCGCCGTGTTGCTCCTCCGGCCTCGATGCAGGCGCTGGCGTGTTGCTGCGCTGGCGCAAGCGCTTGAGCGCGGCTGAGAGTTTCGGGCTGAGAGCAAACAGCAGTGTGGCAAACGCCAGCAGCCAGGGAATCAACGCGGCAAAGCGCGCGTCACCTGCCGCCAGCAGCAGCAGCCCGCCCGCAATGCCGCCCAGCAGCGAAGCCGCGCCCATCGGCAGCAGGTAGCGCTGGTAGCGCGCCAGCTCCCGCCGATAGGCCCAGGCGCCGGTCAGGCTGCCGGGCCACAGCGCCACGGAATTGCTGGCGTTGGCCATGACCGGCGGCACGCCCACGGCCAGCAGCGCCGGGAAAGAGAAAAAGGTGCCGCCCCCGGCAACCGAGTTGGCCGCCCCCGCGGCAAAGCCGCCGGCGCCAATCAGCAGCACGTCAAGCGCCATCATGCGGGCTTTCCCAGGCCCGGCAGCGACAGCACGTCGCGCAGCGTGCTGCCGGTGTAAACAGGCGGCGTGCCCAGCTCTTCAAAGGGCAACTGGTAGCGGTTGACCCAGAAGGTTTGATAGCCGTACCAGGTGGCGGCCAGCGCGTCCCAGCTGTTGCAGCTCACAAACGCAATCTGCCGCGCTGGCAGCCCGGTGGCCTGCAGGCCCAGCGCATAGGCGGCCGGATCGGTCTTGTATTTGCGGATGCCATCGACACTGATGACATGGTCAAGCAGGCCCTCCAGCCCGGCGGACTTGACGGCCACGGCCAGCATCGCCGGGTCGCCATTGGACAAAATGCCGGTGACGATGCCGCGCGCCTTGAGCGCCTGCAGCACTTCCCTGTTTTCAGGAAAAGCCGACAAATGCCGGTACTGGTTCATCAACCTTTCCTCGCGCTCAGCGGTGAGAGCCAGCGCCAGACGCTTGCAGGCATAGCGCAAACCGGCGCGCGTCAGATCCCAAAAAGGCTGGTAGTGCGCGCCGCCGTTGCTGGTGGTGACCAGGCGCGTGTACTCGATCTGCTTGTCGCGCCACAGCACGCTCAAGGCCTGGCCGTGGCCGGGGAAAAGTTGCTCGGCCAGCAGTCCTACGCTGTACACGTCAAACAGGGTGCCGTAAGCGTCGAACAGCACGGCGCGCAGAGGTGCAACCGGAACAGCGTCAGATTTTTCCATGGGCTCTACTTTATTTGATACCTGTGGAACAATTAATAGGTTTAAAAGCTCTTTATTCATGACTTATATACGTTTAATACCCGGTTTTAGCCAGAATTTCATCCCCCTATTCAAGCCATGAGCAAGCTTAAGCAGCTCGAATCTTTTGTCTCGGTAGTCGCGCGCGGCAGTCTGACGGCGGCGGCCAGAGCCGAGGGTGTGGCGCCGGCCATCATGGGCCGACGGCTTGATGCCCTGGAGGCCCGGCTGGGCGTCAAGCTGTTGCTGCGCACCACGCGGCACCTCACGCTCACGCACGAGGGAAGCGCTTTTCTGGAAGATTGCCAGCGCCTGCTGGCCGACCTGGCGAATGCGGAGGCCAGCGTGTCAGCCGGCGGTGTGAAAGCGAGCGGCCACTTGCGCATTACCGCGCCGGGCGGTTTTGGCCGTCGCCATGTGGCGCCACTGGTGCCGAAATTTCGCGCCCAGCATTCGGACGTGGCGATCACGCTCAATCTGAACGACCGCGTGGTTGATCTGGCGGGCGAAGGGTTTGACTGCGCGGTGCGGGTGGGCGATATGCCCGACTCATCGCTGGTGAGCGTGCGCCTGGCTGAGAACCGGCGCCTGTGCGTGGCCACGCCGCGCTACCTCCAGGCCCACGGCGTGCCGCAGCATCCTGGCGAACTGGCAAAATTCGACTGCCTGACGCTGTCGAGTGACGCGTCGCAAACGCGCGGCTGGGTCTTTACGGTGGGCGGCAAGCTGGTGCATCTCAAGCCCGGTGGGCCGCTCGATTGCTCGGACGGGCAGGTGTTGCATGACTGGTGCCTGGCCGGTCATGGCATTGCCTGGCGCAGCACCTGGGAAGTGGACTCTGAAATTGCCGATGGCCGGCTGGTGGCGCTGCTGGAAGATTTTGCGGCGCCGCCCAATGGCATCTACGCCGTGTTTCCTCACGCCAAGCTGTTGCCGCTGCGCGTGCGCTTGTGGATCGACTTCCTGAAACACCATTACAGTCAGCCCGAGTTCTGGAAAAGGGTGGCCTGATGGGTGATGTGTCAAAGCGTTTAATTCTGTGTGCGGATGACTTCGCGGTGAACGCGGCTGCCTCGCAAGGCATTGCCGCGCTGGCGCGTGCCGGGCGCCTCAGCGCCACCAGCGTCATGGTGCTGTCACCGCGCTGGGCCCAGGATGCCGCGCTGCTGCAAGAACTGCGCGGGCAGATTGATGTCGGGCTGCATCTGGACTGGACCAGTGTCTTTGCGCGCGCGGCCGGGCATGGGGTGCCGCTGACGCGCGCCATGCTCAACGCGCTGTTCGCAGGCTTTGACCCGGTCGCCGCGCGTGCCGTGATTGAGCGCCAGCTCGACCGCTTTGAAGCCGTCTGGCAAGCTGCGCCCGACCATATCGACGGTCACCAGCATGTGCAGCAGTTTGCGGGAATCCGGCAAGCGCTGGTTGCGGCCGTTCAACAGCGTTACCCGGCAGGCCAGCGACCCTACCTGCGCGTGTCGGCCTGTGTTGCCGCGGACCGGAGCCTTAAGACGCGGGTGATTTCAGGCTTGGGCGCGGACGCACTGGCAAGGCTGGCGCGCCCGGCCGGAATCGGTTGCGCGCCTGCGCTGGCGGGCATTTACGGCTTTTCGGGCGGCGAGCAGCGCTATCGTCAATTGATGGCGCGCTGGCTGCACAACGCGCCCGCAGGCAGCATTGTCATGTGCCACCCCGCCCTGCGCGCCGAGGCCGGGGACGCGATTGGCGCGGCGCGGGCGTGGGAGCATGCCTACCTGGCCAGTGAAGCTTTTTCGCAGGCGCTCAACCGCGCTGGGGTGATCTTGTCGCGCGGTGCGCAGCTACACTTCCCGGCATGACCGAGCGACGCAAATCCTGGCTGGCCCTTGCCGCACTATTTTTGCTTCTGCTGGTGCTGGCCGCGTTGCGGCCGCTAGCGGTGCCCGACGAAGGCCGCTACGGTGAAATTGGCCGCTGGATGCTGCACAGCGGCGACTGGCTCACTCCGCGGCTCGATGGCATTGCGTTCTTTCACAAGCCGCCCTATTTGTATTGGCTGGAAGCGGTTTCGCTGGCCGTGTTTGGCGTGCATGTCTGGTCTGCGCGCCTGGTGCCCGCGCTGCACGCGGCGCTGATGCTGCTGGCCATGTATCTGAGCGTGCGCCAGATTGCGACTGAAGAAATAGCGCGTCGCACGGTCTGGATGCTGGGCACCAGTCTGTCGTTCCTGATCGCAGGCCAGTATGTGAACCACGACATGCTGGTGGCGGCGTGGATTGGCGTGGCGATCTGGTGCTTTGCACTGGCTTTCATGCAGTCCGGCAGGCCGAGCGCGAAGCTGGCGCGCTGGGGCTTTGTGGCCTGCGCGCTGGGGGTGCTCTCCAAAGGCCTGATTGGCGTGGCGCTGCCCGGGCTGGTGCTGCTGATCTGGCTGGTGTGGACCGGGCAGCTCAAAAAAATCCTGTACCTCCCCTGGGTATCGGGGCTGGCCTTGTTCTTGCTGATTGCCGCACCGTGGTTCTGGCTGGCGCAGCAGCAGTTTCCCGGCATGCTGGGCTATGCTTTTGGCACGCAGCAGGTCAGCCGCTTTACCGGGGCCACCTTCAACAACCCGCAACCCTGGTGGTTTTATGCTGCGGCGTTGTTGCTGCTGCTGTTTCCGTGGCTCTTGTTTGTGCCAAATCAGGCCTTAGCCCAGATAAAGCCTGCACAGTCAGCTACTAAAACAATAGCAAGAGAGTGGCTGCTCCTGTGCTGGATCTGGGTCCTGGCGATCATCGGTTTTTTCTCCATTCCCCACTCCAAGATTGTCGGCTACGCGCTGCCGGTGATGCCGCCGCTGGCGCTGCTCGCCGCCCTGGGTTGGGATGATGCCATGGCAAGGCTCCGGCTCACGACCGGGACGCAGCGAAAACTGTTTGCGGCGCTGTGCGCGACAGGCATCGCCATTGCAATCGCAGGCAACATCGCCGCGACCCGCTACACGAACCAGCGCGGCGCGCAGGATGTGGCGCAGGCGCTTGAAGCGGCTGGGGCCAAGCCATCGGACACGGTTTATCTGCTGGGCGGCTACCCCTACGACCTGCCGTTTTACCGGCAAGCCGCTGCACCGATGGTGGTGATGCAGGACTGGCCCGCGCTTCGAAAATCAGCCGGTGACAGCTGGCAGCGCGAGTTGTTCGAGGGCGCTGATTTCGACGCCCAGGCCGCAAGCGTTCTGCAAACGCCGGAGGCGCTTGCGCCCGCCCGGGCGCAAGCGGGTGTGTGGCTGGTGGCCAAGAATGATGCCGCGGTCGGCCGCCAGCTGGACGGTTTTGCGCTGCAGTTCAAGGGCGCTGCCTGGTCACTTTACAAGCCGGCCGGTCAGGCCGTGCGCACCTCAACGCCGGAAGGCCCAAAACCGGCTGAGTAAAAATGTTTGCGCCGCAGCCAGCAGCAGCGCCACCAGCAGGGCCCAGAAAGCGTGCCATTGCGCCAGCCGCAGCAGCAGCACAAAGACCAGCTCATTGCTGGCAAAGCCGGCCAGGGCAGTCACGGCAAAGCGTTGAACACTTTGCGCGATGCTGGTGCCAGCGTCGCGAAAACTGAGCAGCCGGTGCCCCGCAAAACTCACAAAAAATGCCACTCCAAACCCGCTGGCGTTGGCCAGCTCGGGCCACATGTATTGCTGCGTCAGCGCAAAGACTGCCATGTGGGTCAGCGCGGCAGCGGTGCCGACGACAAGGAACCAGAACCCGCTTCTGGCCGGGTGTGTCATGCGTCGGGCGGGCATGGGTCAGGCAAGCCGGGGCCCTGGCGCATGGCCACGATATAGCGTGGGCGCTGTTTGACCTCTTCATAAATCCGCCCCACATACTCGGCCAGCACGCCAATCGAAAGCAACTGAATGCCGCTGAACAGCATCAGGCCGACCACAATGGTGGCGTAGCCGGGCACGGCGATCCCCCAGAAGAAATAGTCCACCACCACCCAGCCGCCATAGCCCAGGGCCGCCACAGCCATCAGCAACCCCAGCCAGGTCAACAGGCGCAGCGGCGCGGTTGAAAACGCCACCATGCCGGTGAGCGCCAGCGAGAACGACCCGCCCAGCCCGAACTTGCTGAGCCCGTCGGCGCGCGGCAACGGTTCGTAGTCAATCGCCGTGCTGTTGAACCCAACCCAGGCGTACAGGCCCTTCATGAAACGGCTGCGTTCAGGCAGGCTTTTCAAGGCCAGCACCACCTTGCGGTCCATCAGGCGGAAATCTCCGGCATGAGCCGGAATCTGCACCCGGTTGCGCCAGTTGATCAGTTTGTAAAACAGCTTTGTCAGGCCGATTTGCAGGCCCGACTGGTCATGCCGGGTTTTGCGAACGGCATACACCACATCCGATCCTTGCTTCCATTGTTGTAGCATCTCGGGCAGCAGTGACGAGGGGTGTTGCCCATCCGCATCCATAATGATCACCACGTCGCCGTGCGCGGTTTCGAGCCCCGCGGTCAGGGCGGCTTCCTTGCCGAAGTTGCGCGAGAGTTTCAAGAAGACCACCTGGGGGTGCGTCAGGCACAGGCCTTGCATGATTTGCTGCGTGTCGTCCCGGCTGCCATCGTCCACCACAATCAGCTCGACTTGGCCAGACAACGTGGCCAGCACGGCCAAAGCCCCGGGCACCACCTGGCTCAGGTTGCGCGCCTCGTTGTAGGCGGGCATGATGCACGAGATGGACGGGGGTAGCGTCGAACGGCCCGGTGGCACGGCAGAAAATGGAATCGTCATGCCAGCATCATGCCAAAAGAAAACCCCGTCCAGCAATGCTGGCGGGGTCTTTTTGCGTGTACTTGGACAAACCGGGGGGCTGCCGCCGTTCCTTACTTGCTCAAGCACTCTTTCATGAAGGCCTTGCGCTCGTTGCCCTTTTTGTCCTTGGCATCGGCGTTGCAGGTTTTCATTTTTTCTTGCTGGGTGCTCTTGGCAGTCGTGGTTTCCGCCTTCTTGGCGCTCAGGCACTCTTTCATGAAGGCCTTGCGTTCATCGCCTTTCTTGCCTTCCGCGTCTTTGTTGCAGGTGGCCATCTTGGTTTGCTGGGCGGTTTTTGCCGGGCTGTCCGCAGCCTGCGCCAGTGGTGACAGGCTCATCGAAAAGGCAAAACCGACAGCGATCAGGGACAACAGTTTTTTCATGGAGGCTCCAGTAATTTAAGGCATCGGGTTGAATACCGGTCGGAATTCCAACACATAACGCATTTTCCGGCAAGTTCGATGACGTTGATAAACGTAAAATGGGAGCATGCTCTCGATCAAAAAAGACCTGCTCGCGGCTCTGGCTGCCGGGCTGGAACAACTCTCGCCCGGCGCAAGCGACAAGGCGGCCCTTGAGTCGCCCAATGTGGCGGCCCATGGCGATTTCGCCTGTACGGCGGCCATGCAACTGGCCAGGGCGCTCAAGCAGAACCCGCGCCAGCTGGCCGAGGGCCTGCGCGCCATTTTGCTGCGGGCCCCGGCCTTCGAACGCTGGGTCGATGCCATCGAGATTGCCGGACCGGGCTTTCTCAACATCAGGCTCAAGGCCGCCGCCAAGCAGGAAACCGTGCGCGCTGTACTGCAGGCCGGCGCACAGTACGGCAGCCAGCCAGCCGACTCCGGGCGGCGCATGATTGTCGAGTTTGTCTCGGCCAACCCGACCGGCCCATTGCACGTGGGCCACGGACGGCAGGCGGCGCTTGGCGACGCCATTTGCAACCTGTTTGCCACGCAAGGCGCGCAGGTGTGGCGCGAGTTCTATTACAACGATGCCGGGGTGCAGATTCAAACCCTGGCGGCAAGTACGCAGGCGCGCGCCAAAGGCCTCAAGCCGGGCGATGCCGGGTGGCCCGAGCCCGCCTACAACGGCGACTATATTGCCGACATTGCGGCTGATTTTCTTGCCAAAAAGACGGTTCGCTCGGACGACCGCGAGTTCGCCGCCTCGGGTGATGTGGAGGCGCTCGATGACATCCGCCTGTTCGCCGTGGCCTACCTGCGCCATGAGCAGGATCTGGATCTGAAGGCTTTTGGGGTCAGGTTCGACAACTACTATCTTGAGTCCAGCCTGTATCTGAGTGGCAAGGTCGATGCGGTCGTGAAGCAACTGCACGATGCCGGCAAGACCTACGAGCACGACGGCGCACTCTGGCTCCAGTCCACCGACTACGGCGACGACAAGGACCGCGTCATGCGCAAGGGCGACGGCAGCTACACCTACTTCGTTCCCGACGTGGCCTACCACCTGGTCAAGTGGGAACGCGGTTTTTCCAAAGCCATCAACATTCAGGGCATGGACCACCACGGCACCACGGCCCGGGTCCGCGCCGGGCTGCAGGCGCTGGGCGCAGGCATTCCAGCGGGTTACCCCGACTATGTGCTGCACACCATGGTGCGCGTGGTGCGGGCGGGCGAAGAGGTCAAGATATCCAAACGCGCCGGCAGTTACGTCACGTTGCGCGACCTGATCGAATGGACCAGCGCGGACGCCGTGCGCTTTTTTCTGCTCAGCCGCAAACCCGACACCGAATACATTTTTGATATTGACCTGGCGCTGGCCAAAAATAATGAAAACCCGGTGTACTACGTGCAATATGCCCACGCACGCATTTGCTCCATCCTCACAACGTGGGCGGCCCAGGGCGGCGATGAAAACCGCCTCAAGGATGTGGATCTGTCGCCGTTGACCAGTCCACCCGCCCAGGCGCTGATGCTGCTGCTGGCCAAATACCCCGACATGCTCAGCCATGCGGCCAGTGGTTTGGCGCCGCATGATGTCGCGTTTTACCTGCGTGAACTGGCAGCCTGCTACCACAGCTATTACGATGCCGAACGGATTCTGGTCGATGACGAGGCGCTCAAGCTGGCGCGGCTGGCACTGGTCGCAGCCACCGCCCAGGTGTTGCACAATGGCCTGGCGGTGCTGGGTGTGAGTGCGCCCAGAAAAATGTAAAACACAATGAATCGACCTAAATCTGCATGGGAGCCGGGCAAGGTATGAATACACAACGAGGTGGAACCCTGCTGGGTTTGATTATTGGCGCGCTGGTTGGCCTGGGTGCCGCGCTGGCCGTGGCGGTTTACATCACCAAGGTGCCGGTGCCCTTCATGACCAAGAGTCAGCCGCACAATCCCGACAGTGATGCCGCGGAGGCCAAGAAGAACAAGGAGTGGAATCCGAACGCCGCGCTGGCCGGGAAAAATCCGGTCAAACTGCCCTCGGCATCTGGCGAAGTGACCAATGTCACGGTTCCCGATTCCACCGCGACGACCGGACCAAAATCCACCCAGCCCACCGAGTCGGCCGACCCGCTGGGCGATCTGGCCAGGGCGAAGATGGCCGCGTTGACATCCGGTGCGGGCGCTGACCCGTTCACCTATTTCATTCAGGCCGGCGCATTTCGTACCCCCGAAGATGCCGAGCAACAGCGGGCCAGGCTGCTGCTGCTGGGCGTGCAGGCCAAGGTCAGCGAGCGGGAGCAGTCGGGCCGAACCGTGTACCGCGTGCGGCTGGGGCCGTTTGACAAGAAGGAAGACGCCGACAAGGCCAAGGAGCGGCTGGACAGCAACTCGATAGAAACGGCCCTGGTCAGGGTGCAGCGGTAATCATGACTGAACTTTTTCGCGGCGCGGTGTACGAACCCTTGCGCGCCACGGTTATTTTGGCGGCCACGCACTGCGGTAGCGGCTGGCCGGAATTGCCCGGTGACCCCGGTTATCCCTGTTACTTCTGGAGAAAAATTGATGCAACGACGTGAATTTTCGTTTTCAGCCGCTTCGGCGGCCGCCGCCACCCTGGGCGCGGCCCTGCTGCCCAGCGTGGCGCAAGCCCAGGCCAAGGCCTTCAAGAGCGGTACCGACTACTTGACATTGGGCAAGCCCGCACCGATCGAGGCGCCAGCGGGGCAGGTCGAGGTGGTGGAATTTTTCTGGTACAGCTGCCCGCATTGCAACGCTTTTGAGCCGCAGCTCGAGGCCTGGATAAAGAAGGCGCCCAAAGACGTGTACTTCCGGCGCGTTCCGGTGTTTTTCCGCGCCGATTTTGAGCCTCAGCAACGCCTTTTCTACGTGCTGGAAGCCATGGGCAAGGTCGATGAGCTGCACAAGAAGGTGTTTTATGCAATTCATGTGGAAAAGCAGCCGCTCAACACGGCCGAAATGGTGGCTGCATGGGCTGAAAAGCAGGGCATCAGCAAGCCCAAGTTCGTCGAGATGTACAACTCGTTTTCAGTGAGCACCAAGGTGCGCAAGGCGACACAGTTGCAAGACCTCTACAAGGTCGATGGCGTGCCGGCGCTGGGCATCGGCGGCCAATACTTCACTTCCGGCGAGCTGGCCCGGAACATGGAACGCGCGCTTCAGGTGGTCGATTACCTGGTCGGGCAATCCCGCGGCAAGGCCAGGTAGATCCACGTCAAGCGCCAGTTTCACGGCATTGGAAAAAACCCGCCAGCAGTTGGCGGGTTTTTTTATGGCTAAATTTGCATTGCGGCGATTCGTACAGTTGTCATGGCTACAATCATTGAAACCTCCATGCAGCAAGATTCGTGCCTTATGAAACACCGCTTTTCCTCCCTGATTCTGATCGCTGCCCTGGCAGCGGGGGCGGTGTTTCCCGCTGCAGCGGAAAAAGCTGATCGCGACAAGCCCATGAACATCGAGGCCGATGCCTTGCGCTATGACGATCTGAAGCAGAGCAGCCTGTTTACCGGCAATGTGGTCATTTCCAAGGGGACGACCCTGATTCGCGGCGGCAGGGTAGATGTGAGTCAGGATGCCGAGGGTTACCAGCAGGCCGTGGTCGTCGCTGCGCCCGGCAACCTGGCCTTTTACCGGAAAAAGCGGGACGGGGTCGATGAGTACATTGAGGGGGAGGGCGAACGCATCGAGTATGACAGCCGGCCCGATACCGTCAAATTCATCGGGCGCGCCGTGGTTCGCCGCTTGAACGGCGCGACTTTGGTCGATGAAACCACCGGCGCGCTGATTGTCTATGACAACATCACCGATGTATTTGCCGTCGATGGCGGCGCGCAAAATCGCACCGCGGTCAACCCCACGGGACGAATTCGCGCCATGTTGTCGCCCCGCGCCGCAGCATCGGCACCGGCCAGCCCGCCAGTGCCGCCCATCGGGCCCGCGCCCAGCCTGCGCCCCAGCACCACGCTGGGCAATCCAAGAAACTAGATAGAACCGGCAACAGATGAATCGGATGCCCGACAACCTGGCGGAAGATGCCGCACCGCCCAGCCGCCTGGTCGCGCAAGGGCTGCAAAAATCCTACGGCAGCCGCAAGGTGGTGCAGGATGTCTCGCTATCGGTGCAAAAGGGCGAGGTGGTGGGTCTGCTGGGCCCCAACGGGGCGGGGAAAACCACGTCGTTTTACATGATTGTGGGTCTGGTGCGGGCCGACGCGGGCGAAATTTCCATCGACGGACAGCCCGTTGAGCACATGCCGATTCACCGGCGCGCCCGCCTGGGGCTGAGCTACCTGCCGCAGGAGGCCTCGATTTTCCGGAATCTCACCGTGGAAGAAAACGTGCGTGCCGTGCTGGAGTTGCAACGCGATGACGCGGGCAAGCCTCTGGGCCATGGCGAGATTGAGGCGCGGCTCGATACCCTGCTGCGTGATTTGCGGGTTGACCACCTGCGCGACTCCCCGGCGCCAGCGCTATCGGGCGGGGAGCGCCGCCGGGTCGAGATTGCGCGAGCCCTGGCGACCCAGCCCCGGTTCATTTTGCTCGACGAGCCATTTGCCGGAATTGATCCAATTGCCGTGATCGAGATTCAACGCATCATCGGCTTCCTGAAATCGCGTGGCATCGGCGTGCTGATCACCGACCACAATGTGCGCGAAACGCTGGGTATTTGCGATCACGCTTACATCATTAACGAAGGCCATGTGCTGGCCGCTGGCGCGCCGTCAGAGATTGTGAACAACGCAGATGTGCGCCGCGTCTATCTCGGCGAACACTTCAAGATGTGATGGCCCCCACGCTTGTCACTTCGTGTACTGCGCTGCCCCCCAAGGGGGCTGGCCTTGCTTGGGGCGGCCCAGCGCTGCGTTCGCTGGCTCCCCCCCGTTGCTTGCTCACTGCGTGTAGCCGCCTCCCCCCTGCAGGGGGCGACGCCTGCGGGCCGGCGAAGCCGTTCCCGCGGCGCCTGCTGGCAGGGGAATCAGTGGTACCTGCCGGCCGCCGCGCCGGGCCGCCCCAAGCAAGGCCAGCCCCCTTGGGGGGCAGCGAACCACACGCAGTGGGGAGCGTGGGGGCCCCATGAAGCAAGGCC
>CAYJMW010000084.1:12852-14586 GCA_964371235.1 uncultured Polaromonas sp. | reverse complement strand
ATGTACAGCAGGAAGGCGCCACGGCTCACGCGCTCGGACATGGGCTTGGCGCCAAAGGCGATCGCCGCCACTGCATACCAGATGGAAATGTGCGCGGCAACGTTGATCTGCTGCGAAGAATGGCCGAAGGCCCACCAGACGGTGCGATAGACCAGGGGATCGACTGACTTGACCCATCCGATTGACATCAAAAAGGTCGGGATGAGGATGATTGCGCCGGAGGTGATGGTGAACACCGCAATGATGGCGGCGGTGATGGCGCCAAAAGTTACCAGCGGCACCGAGCCCTGATAGGTCTTGTCGCGTTTGGCGATCACCAGTGTGCCGAAAAATATGAAACAGGCAATCAGCGCGCCCACCGCAAACAGGATCAGCCCTAGGTAGAACGCGGGCTCGGCCATCATGGGCACGTAAGACGTCATCATGACACTTGAACTGCCCCTGAATATGGCGACGTTGTTCACGATCGCGCCGATCAGCATCAGCGCAAAGGCGACCCACGCAACTTTCGGCGTGGCGATGCGACAGCGCAATAGCGTGGAGGAGCAAAAGTAAAGCACCGCGACTTCGAAGAAGATGATCCAGTAGATCAGCATGTCGAGGCCGTGCGCGGTCAGCACCATGTAGAACGTGTCCGCCGCCAGCCAGTGCACGGTGGGCCAGCGTGTCAGCACGACCCCGATCGCGAGGATGCCGCCGACCAGCAGGGCGACGACCGCCGTGACGGCGTTGGCGATCATCAATTTTTCGGCTTGCGATTCAAACTGCAGCCCGGAACGTGGGCAAGTACGGTAAGAAGTGGTGATGGCAGTCATTTACGCCTCCTTATTTCACGTAAATGCGACTCACCATCGTGTGATGGTTGATTCCGCAAAATTCGTTGCAAAGAACCGTGTAGGTCCCCGCCTTGTTGGGCGTGATGTTGATCACGTGTTCGAAACCCGGAACGATCTGGATGTTGATGTTGACTGGCTGTAGCGAAAACCCGTGGTTGTAGTCCATTGAACTGAGGTGAAGCCGGTAGGTCTTGTTGTTTTCAAGCTCGAGGATCGGCCAGAAATTCCATAGGCGGGCGGTGAGGTAAACGTCGCTGCCCGCGGGAGGCGCAACCACGGGAATCTTTTGATCGGTTTCAGTGCGCACCGTGTATTTGTCAACCATCGCCTGGGCTTTCAGGGAGTACTTCTCCGGCGTGGTTCTGTAAGTTTCGTTGGACAGGTTCTGTTTGCCGTAGATATGCCAGCCAACCATCATGGCAAACATGATCAGGCACCAGATCAGCGCGATGACGATCCAGGTGCCCTCAACACGATCCAGTGGATGTTTCCACCACAGCCGTTCGGCTGGCGGCAAGATTGCGCTCATATGCTTTTCTCCTCGGGTTGTTCTGATGTTTCGCGTGGCCGCTTGATGGCTACTTGGCGAGCGGAATGGTCAGGATGTCGATGACGCCCCACAGGGTGTAAACAATCATGGGAATCATGACGCCAAGAAACAACAGCAGGAAGGGGTTGTCAAGCAGTTGCTGCATGAACGGCACGGGTTCGTTGGGATCGTCAACGGGGTGTGACGATGCTTGGCTTTGGTCCGGTTGTGACATATCGTTTTCCTCAGGTAATCCCCCCTCGGCGGACGGGTGTCCGACGCTTGGCGGCGCAATGTGTATTACGCTGCAAGCATAGTGACGCCTCCGGATTGATTCCTTGAAGCGGTTCAAGAATGTGCGCGAAAGTC
>CAYJMW010000084.1:0-12752 GCA_964371235.1 uncultured Polaromonas sp. | reverse complement strand
TAGTGACGCCTCCGGATTGATTCCTTGAAGCGGTTCAAGAATGTGCGCGAAAGTCAGTTTCGGCCGTTCTATCTACAATCTGACGATTTTCCCTCCCTGTTCCATATAGACGAAGGTTCACATGAATGTGGAAGATTTCAATATTCCGCGCTTTCTGGCGGTGCTGCCCCTATTCAGTGATCTGTCACCCGATGAACTGACAGGCGTGGCGCGGGGCTGCCAGATGCGCCGGATGGTGCGGGGTGACACCGTTTTCCGTTTGGGAGAGCCGTGCGAGGAATTCCACGTGGTTGTGAGCGGCCAGGTCAAGCTATTTGCCACCTCGTCGACTGGACAAGAGAAAGTGATTGAACTGGTGGGTCCGGGCCACAGTTTTGCCGAAGCCCTGATGTTTACCGGCCAGCCCTATATCCTGAGCGCCCAAGCGCTAGCCAGCACCTTGCTGTTAAGCGTGAGCAAACAGTCAATGCTGGTGGAGATTGAGCGCGATCCCCGGTTTTCGCTGCGCATGCTGGCAGGCATTTCGCGGCGCCTGCATGGACTGGTGCAAGACATCGAGTCAGGGGCCTTGCACAGTGGGATTCAGCGCGTCATCGGCTATCTATTGCGGGAGCTTCACGCGGAAGAAGCTGGCAGCGGCGAGATTCTCACGGTATCACTGCCGGTGAGCAAGGCCACGATTGCCTCGCGCCTGTCACTGACACCCGAATACTTCTCCAAGGTCCTTCATGAACTGGAGACTGAAAGGCTGATCGAGATTGACAAGCGCAATATTCACATTATTGACGCGCCGCGCTTGGCGCGTTACGGAGCGCAGTAAGCAGGCGCCGCATTCGAACAAGGCGTCAGTGCGACGTTCCCTCGGATCGGTTGATCTTGTTCCAGACGTTGTACTTGCCCACGGGTTTGCTCATGGGCAGGCGTTTGACTTCCTTGAGGGTCTGGGCATCAAACACGATGAGTGCGCCGTCCATTTCACCCAGGCTCGCCAGGGCGTAGCGCCCGTTACGCGTGAACTCGATGTGCGAGAGCGTGCGACCCGGTTCACGCACTTGCGCCACCACTTCAAGCGTAGCCTTGTCGATCACCGTGAGCGTATCGCGGGCCGTGGGGCTCATCATCGAATCAACCCAGGCGAAGTTTGAGTTTTCGTGACTGCGCATGAAGAAGCCCGGGCCGGGCGTGGGGATGGTTTTCACCACTTGCCACGTTTTCGTGTCCACCACGGTCACACTGCCGTCTTTCAGATTGGGCGAGGCCAGGACCACGCTTCCGTTCGAGGCGAAGGTAATGCCGGATCCCAAATGTGGCATGCCCGAGAGCGGGAAGCTGGCGACGCGGCGACGCACATCCAGGTTCACCACCTGTGCGCTGGTGGCGCCGTTGACTTTGGGTCGGGTGGTGCCAACCGCATGGCGATAGCTCTGGTCAAAGAAAAAATCATCCAGCGGTTCTTCCAGTGGCGTGCGGCGCACACCCAGGAATCCAGGCTTTCCAATCGCCTCGGCCATCTTGTAGTCATGCACCAGTCCATCAAAAATGGGACTCGCCTTGGGGTCATAGGAAATTTCCCACAGCTCCGGGATGTCTTTGAGCGCCACGACAAAGCTGTGGCGCGGCGCAGCGTCGTAAACCGCCGAAACCCGGGAGGCCACTTTGCCATCGAGCGTACTCACGTCGTAACTGCGCACCAGGTTCAGATTCGCATCGAACAGCGCCAGGGTGTTGGGCAGGTAGTTGGCGGCCATGACCCAGCGGCCGTTGCCCGACACTGCCACATTGCGCATGTTCAGTCCGGCACGCACTTCAGCCACCACCGTCAGATTCCACAAATCGTATTTGGTGATCCAGCCGTCGCGCGAGCCAAAGAAGACAAAGCGACCGTCCGGTGTGAATTTGGGTCCGCCGTGCAAGGCAAAGCGCGACGGAAAACGGTGCACTACCTCAAAACGGTCACCATCGACCAGGGACACGTGATGGCTGCCACCTTCGACGACGATAAACAAATTCATGGGATCAGCCTGCCACATCGGGCTGGCCGGCAGCGTGGCTACACCTGGCGTTTCGATTCGGGTGGCGCGGACGTCGGCCTCAGTCCAACTCGGCGCTGGTTCAACAGGTGTGTAAATCCACTGCGCCAATTGCGCGATCTCTCCGGTTGTCAGTACCGTGCCAAAGCCAGCCATCTGCGTGGCAGGTCGCCCCGTGCTGATGACCGACTTTGCCTCTGTCGGACGCAGGCGTTCCAGGCTCTGCGGCAACAGCGCTGGGCCCATGCCGCCCAGACGCTGCGTGCCGTGGCACGAGGCGCAGTGTTGGGCGTACAGCGCTGGCGCGGAATCTGAATCCGTGGCGGCGGCATTTGCGCCGGCAATCCAGACCGCCAGAAAAAAGCCTGCGCAAAAACGCAGGCTGCTGGACACTAACAGCAAAGCATAACCTTACAGTTTCAGCACCCACGTCACCGCGGTCTTCAGGTCAGCATCGCTGATTTTTTCGGGCGGGTTAGGAGCCATGGGAATCGGGCCATAGACCCCGGATCCGCCCGCCCGCACCTTGGCAATGAGCTTGGCAACAACGTCCTGACCCTTGTACTTGGCAGCGACATCCTTGAGCGCCGGGCCGACCAGTTTTTTGTCCTTGGTGTGGCAGGCCATGCAGCCCGATTTGGTCATGATTTCTTCACCGGTGGCGGCTTGTGCGCCAAAGCTCAAAAGGGTCGCGCTGGCAACCAGCAGCAGGTTCAATGTTCTCATGTGATGTTTTCCAGTTGGATGAAGGAGCCCCGCAAGGCCCCCTCTTCCTGGTGATGTTGGTTAATAAACGTCGTGTTGCGTGTTGTTCACGTTGAACTTGCCGGTGGGTGTAATCAGACGTGGGTCCTTGATCACCGCCTTGAGCTTGCGCGTCTTGTCATCGACGATCACCAGCGCAGAAGTCTTGTCCTTGGCACTCCACACCGAGAACCAGACTTCGTCGCCAGCCTTGTTGTATTCAGGCTGAACAATGCGCCGTGCGCCGTCATCCTTGATACCCGACCACTCGCCGATGGGCAGCACTTCAAACCCGTTGCCGAGATTCTTGATGTCGAATACCGCCACCGACTGAGACAGCTTGGGATCCGGATTAAGCGGTGTATCGACCCACAGATTGCTGGATTTGGGATGGGTCTTGATAAAGAGCGAACCACCACCCTGGCCCTTGAGCGTTTCCACCACGCGCCAGGCTTGCACCTTGTGTTTGATGGGGTCGGTGCCAATCAAGGAAATCCCGTCGTCGCCCAGATCGCTGGTGGCCCACACCGGACCAAATTTCGGATGAACGAAGTTGGCACCACGACCGGGGTGCGGCACCTTGCCCACATCGATCAGCGCGGTGAGTTTGTCTTCCTTGGTATCGACCACGGCGATCTTGTTCGACGCGTTGGCCGCTGTCAGGAAGTAGCGTCCCGTTGAGTCCATGCCACCGTCGTGCAGGAACTGCGCGGCATTGATCGTCGTCACCTTCAGGTTCTGTATATCCTTGTAGTTGACGATCAGGATCTTGCCGGTTTCCTTGGCGTTGACGATGAACTCCGGGTTGTAATGCGAAGCCACAATCGCGGCCACCCTCGGCTCGGGATGGTATTCCTGCGTGCCCGCGACGATGCCGCGCGTGGATTCAATGCGAAGCGGTTTGAGCGTGTCACCGTCCATGAGCACATACTGGGGCGGCCAGTAGCTTCCGGCAATCGCCAGCTTGTCTTCGTAACCCTTGAATTTGGAAGTTTCAACCGAGCGCGCTTCCAGGCCAACCTTGATTTCCGAGACGGTGCTAGGCTCTTCCATCCACAGGTCGATCAGGTTGATGCGTGCATCGCGACCAATTACATAGAGGTAGCGTCCCGATGAAGACATGCGCGAAATGTGCACCGCGTAACCCGTCTTGATGACTTTGACAATCTCCTTGCTCTTGCCGTCGATCAGAGCGATCTGACCCGCGTCACGCAAGGTGACGGAGAACAGGTTGCCCAGATCCAGCTTGTTCATCTTCTTGGTGGGGCGTTTGTCCGGTGCCACGCTCACCTTGAGCGAGGCCATCATTTCCTTCATGCCCCATTCAGGAGGTGTTGGTGGCTCATGCTGAACGTAGCGCGCCATCAGGTCGACCTGGGCGTCCGTCAATTCGCCCGAGGTACCCCAGTTGGGCATGCCTCCGGGTGAGCCGTACTTGATGAAGACTTTGAGGTATTCGGTGCCATTGGGAATGGTCTTGTCGGTGGTCAGGGGTTTGCCCGTTGCACCCTTGCGCAGCACCCCGTGGCAGCCGGCACAACGCTCAAAGTAGATTTTTTGGCCGGCGCCAAACTCGGCTACCGTCATCGGAGGCGCTTTTGGGTTGATGCTGTGCACCATGGGTTCGCTGCCCGCTGGGGAAGAGTCGCCGGCCTGGTACGCCTTTTCGGAGGGCGCCACCGGTTTTTCCTGCGCGTGGGCGCAAAGGGCCAGGCTCGTCAGCAATACGGCGGCAACACCGGCCAGTCGCAGATTCTTCATGATTTACATTCCGTGTTACGTTGCACAGCCTGGAAGGTATCCGGTCGAGGCACCAGACACGCCCGCCGCTGGCTGCAACATTTCGACGCGAGCAAGATATTGTGGGCAGACTGTTGCATTTTGTCCTTAATTTGGAACAAGGACGAAGGGTGAAAACAACAACTTCACGCGGCAGAGGTTCCGCCATCGCTTTGATGCGGTCCTCGGGAGACTGTGCTTCATCGCAATCTAAAAGCCCGGGGCTACACTCGCCAAATGCTCTGGATCAAATCATTCCACATCGTCTTTATCGCCAGCTGGTTCGCCGGGCTTTTTTACCTGCCGCGCATTTTTGTCAACCTGGCTATGGTGCCACCGGAGAGTGTGGCAGAACGCGAGCGACTGCTTCTGATGGCCCGCAAGTTGCTGCGTTTCACCACACTGCTGGCTTTTCCGGCGTTGGCGACCGGCCTGTGGTTGTATCTTTGGTATGGCATCGGTCTCGGACCGGGAAGTGTCTGGATGCACGCCAAGCTGACGGTGGTGGTGCTGGCCGTTGTTTATCACTACGTCTGCAGCCGTGTACTCGGACAGTTTGGGCGCAATCGCAATACCCGCAGCCATGTCTGGTTTCGATGGTTCAATGAACTTCCGGTTATTTTGTTGCTGGCCGCCGTCATTCTGGTGGTGGTCAAGCCCTGGCAGGGCTGACCGGGCCGCGGTGCACGCGTCATGGCCCGGCCACTTCGTTCACCTGTGACGGCGCCAGATGCGCATCGCACTGTAGCCTGGCCGCTGGCATTGGCCGCCGTCAGCCTGATTGTCTATGCCAGCCTGTATCCCTTCGCGGGATGGCGCGACCAGGGCATTTCGCCGCTGCGCTTCCTGACTGCGCCGCTGCCGCGCTACTGGACCGGTTTTGATGTGGGAGCCAACCTGCTCGGCTATGCGCCGCTGGGTTTCTTGCTGGCGCTGTCGGCACTGCGCAGCCGGCGCGTGATCTGGGCAGTCAGCATGGCGGTGGTGACTAGTGCGCTGCTGTCGCTTGGCATGGAAACGCTGCAAAGCTATCTGCCATCGCGCATTCCTTCCAATGTGGACTTGATGCTCAACACGATGGGTGCCTGGCTGGGTGCCTGCTGCGCATGGGCGCTTGAGAAAGCCGGCGCGGTCGATCGCTGGAGCCGCATCAGGGCCCGCTGGTTCGCCCAGGATGCCCGGGGCGCGCTGGTGTTGCTGCTGCTTTGGCCCGTTGCGCTGCTGTTTCCCGCCTCCGTGCCGCTGGGCCTGGGCCAGGTGTTTGAACGGATTGAGTCCGCGCTGGCCGACGCGCTGGCCGATAGCCCTTTTCTTGAATGGATGCCGGTGCGTGAGGTGGAACTGCAACCGCTGGTGCCGATTGCCGAGCTTGTTTGTGTCTCCCTGGGCGCGCTCGTTCCATGTTTGCTCGGCTACTGCGTGATCCGCACGCTTTGGCAACGTGCGGCGTTCTCGGCGGCAGGGCTGGCACTCGGCATTGCCGTGTCGGCTTTGTCGGCGGCGCTGAGCTATGGGCCGGAACATGCGTGGGCCTGGCTGGATCTGCCAGTGCAGGCGGGCGTGGGACTCGCCGTCGTGCTGGCTGGCCTGTTACTGGCGGTACCGTCCCGCGGCGCCGCGGCACTGACACTGCTGGCGTTGGCCATTCAACTGGGGCTGCTCAACCAGGCTCCCGCGGATCCCTACTTTGCCCAGACGCTGCAAACCTGGGAGCAGGGCCGTTTCATCCGCTTTCACGGTGTGGTCCAGTGGCTGGGATGGATTTGGCCCTATGCGGCATTGCTCTATGTCGTGGTTCGGCTGTCCGGACACGAGCACGCAGAAACGGCTGAACCGTAAAATCTGTCCATGACTTCCTCCATTCCCCAAGACGCGGCACCAGGCGCCTCTTATTACCGACGCCATATTTTCTTTTGCCTGAACCAGCGCAGCAACGGCGAGGCCTGTTGCGCCAACCACGAGGCGCAGGAGGCGTTTGACCACTGCAAGTCACAAGTCAAGGCCGCCGGACTGGACGGGCCGGGCAAGGTGCGGGTCAACAAGGCGGGTTGCCTGGACCGCTGCGCGGCCGGTCCGGTGGCGGTGGTCTATCCGGAAGCCGTCTGGTACACCTATCTGGACAAGAGCGATATCGACGAGATTGTCGAGTCCCACCTGAAAAACGGCCAGGTGGTCGAGCGCCTGCTGATCCCGCCGCAACTCGGACGGTAGCGACGCAGCGCGCCTGCCGGCGATGGCGGACAAACGGTTCAGGCCGGCTCCTTCATCCCGCTGGCAAGTCTCTGGTTATCGAAAAAATGTATATGATTTTGGCATCCAGCCCAAGTAACACGGGCGCTAGCCGCTCCTGTTTACATAGCAATCGACTTGAACGGAAAGTGCCCCCTCGTGAACTCCAAAACCCGTAAGACAAGCTTTCAAGGCCCGGTGGGCGCCATCGAAATCGCGACGGATCTGCCCGTCGGCCCCTCGCGCGGCGTGGCGGTCATTGCCCACCCGCACCCGCTGTTTGGCGGCACCATGGACAACAAGGTGGTGCAGACGCTGGCGCGGGCGTTCGTGCTGTGCGGCTGGACCGCAGTGCGTTTCAATTTTCGGGGCGTGGGCGGCAGTGTCGGCGGCCATGACGAGGGGCGCGGTGAGTTGGATGATTTTCTGGCGGTGGTGCAGCATGTGGCGGCGTCAGGCGAAAGTGAGCGCAGGCTCGCATTGGCCGGTTTTTCGTTTGGGGCTTTTGTCACCACGCACGCTTTTGAGCGTCTGAAATCCAGCCGCAATATCGAAAAACTGGTGCTGGTTGGCACTAGCGTCAGCCGTGCCCCCGCGGCCCCAATTGACGCGGCTGCGCACCTCAAGACCCTCGTGTTGCATGGCGAGCAGGATGACACCGTTCTGCTGTCGGCCGTGATGGATTGGGCCAGGCCGCAATCACTTCCTGTTACGGTTGTGCCTGGGGTGGGCCATTTCTTTCATGGACAATTGACTTTGCTGAAAAATCTGGTGGCGCGCCACCTTTCGTCGCCCACTCTCTGACTTTTGGGTCTTTGCAGGCTCCTGCCCAGTTGCCCGCGCTCCTTCTATCGTTGTTCATCGTCCCGTCATGGATTCCCCCGACATGCACTGTTTCCCTAAATTTCCTGGCGGCCTTCGCCGCCTGGCCGCGGCCTCGTTGATCGTCCTCTCCACCTTGCTGCCCTCCGTACAGGCCCAAGTGCCGCAGCCACCCGAGATTGGCGCGCGTTCCTACTTGCTGCTGGATGTCACGGCCAACCAGATACTGGCAGCCAAGGATATTGATTCTCCGGTCGAGCCGGCCTCACTGACCAAACTGATGACCGAATATCTGGTGTTTGATGCCCTCAAATCGAAAAAAATCGATCTCAAACAGACCCTTGGCGTGAGCGCGCGCGCCTGGAAAATGCCGGGATCCCGCATGTTCATCGACCCCAAGATGCAGGTACCGGTTGAAGACCTCATCAAGGGCATGATCGTGCAATCGGGTAATGACGCCACCATGGCACTGGCCGAAGGCGTGGGCGGCACCGTAGAGCACTTTGTGCAGCTCATGAATGAGCAAGCCAAGGCGCTGGGCATGAAATCGACAAGCTACAAAAATCCGGAAGGCCTGACCGAGACCGGTCACACCACTACCGCACGCGATCTGAGCATTTTGTCCACCCGGCTGATGCATGATTTCCCGGACTACGTTGCTTATTCGGCGATCAAGAAGTATCGCTACCCCGGCACTCCCGCGGCCAATGACACCAACCGCAACACGCTGCTGTTTCGCGACCCGACTGTCGATGGTCTTAAAACCGGCCACACCGATGCGGCCGGTTACTGCATGATTGCTACCGCCAAGCGCGACTTCCCAAACCTGGGTACGGCTGGCGCGCCTGGAAGCCGTCGTTTGCTGGCCATTGTGCTGGGAGCTGCCAGCGACAGCGCCCGCGCCAACGAAACGCAAAAACTGCTGAACTGGGGCTATACCGCGTTCGAAGCCGTCAAACTGTTTGAGGCAGGCCAGGCGGTTGTTGCGCCAGCAGTTTGGAAAGGCAAGGCCGCTACCGTGAAGCTGGGTCGACCCGAAGCCATTGTGGTTGCAGTGGCTGCCGGCAGCGGCGCAAAAGTGAAAACCCAGGTTGCCCGGCCCGACCCGCTGGTTGCCCCCTTTGTCAAGGGGCAGGCGCTGGGAACGCTCAAGGTCATGCTCAACGAGAACCCGACACCGGTGGCGGAGCTGCCGCTGGTGGCGCTGGAGGCTGTGGAAGAAGCAGGTGTTCTCGGTCGTGCCTGGGATTCAATCCGGCTCTGGATCAAGTAGCGGGCTGCACCAGTTACTACCCACAGAGTGCTTCTGCGAAAGTGTGCGCCAACTTTTTGTTGGTTGAAAGGTTTTGCAGGCTTCGGGTCAAGGGCGGAGTCGAAGTCATTGGGTTCGTAACTGCTGCGCAGATTCACGGGTTGCCGCATTCTGCTTGAGCCTTTTCACTATCCGGTTTATACTAGAAAGCTTTTCCGCTTTTGGTGCGGAGAAATTTTATTGTTTTTTCAAACGTTTAGGGACGTTTTTCCAATGCCAACCATTAATCAGTTAGTCCGTCAGGGGCGCGAGGTCGAAAAGATCCAGTCCAAGAGCCCTGCGATGGAAAATTCTCCGCAGCGTCGCGGTGTCTGCACCCGCGTGTACACCACAACGCCTAAAAAGCCAAACTCCGCGCTGCGTAAAGTCGCCAAGGTGCGCCTGACCAACGGATTTGAAATCATTTCCTACATCGGCGGTGAAGGCCACAACCTGCAGGAACACAGCGTGGTGCTGGTTCGCGGCGGTCGTGTCAAGGACTTGCCGGGTGTGCGTTACCACATCGTTCGCGGTGCGCTCGACTTGCAAGGCGTGAAAGACCGCAAGCAATCGCGTTCCAAGTACGGTGCCAAGCGCCCCAAGAAGGCCTGATTCTCCCGGCGCAATTGCCATAACCGGCTCGAACTTTGCGGTTCGCGCCAGAAGAAGTTGTCAAAGAAATTCGACAGCCATCCTTCAACAACAGGTGCTTGATACACCCTGGCCGGTGTCTTGAGCGAAGTGACCCAAGTGCAAATCGTTGCGCCGGTCGAGTAAGTGAGAGTTTTATGGCTCTCGCGGTGCCCTAACCGGTGCCAACTGAAGCAAAGAGGTGAAAAAATGCCACGTCGTCGCGAAGTCCCTAAACGTGAAATTCTTCCTGATCCGAAATTTGGTGATGTTGATCTCGCCAAATTCATGAACGTGATCATGCAAGGCGGAAAAAAAGCCGTCGCAGAGCGCATCATTTATGGTGCTCTGGAGCAAATCGAGAAAAAGAACCCCGGCAAAGATCCGCTGGAGGCTTTCCACATGGCCATCGGCAACATCAAGCCCATGGTTGAAGTGAAATCCCGCCGCGTCGGCGGTGCAAATTACCAGGTGCCGGTTGAAGTGCGTCCGGTTCGCCGCATGGCCCTGGCCATGCGGTGGCTCAAGGAGGCCGCCAAAAAGCGCGGCGAAAAATCGATGTCGCTGCGTCTGGCCAATGAGTTGATGGAAGCCACTGAAGGCCGTGGCGGCGCCATGAAAAAGCGTGACGAAGTTCACCGCATGGCCGAAGCCAACAAGGCGTTTAGCCACTTCCGTTTCTAATTTTTCGGTGGCAGTGTTTTAGCGCGGATTTGACGGGTTGCAGGGCGATTTCAGGGCTCCAATTACCTTGACTTCGGCTGGTTCAGCCCCATTTTTCGCGACCAGGCGCACAACGCATGGTCGGCAGCCGCGCAAAACAAGCCTGATAGTTGTCTTGGCAACGAGTCTATGTTCGCAAGCCCGAACTGAAAGTAATTTATGTCCCGCGCTACCCCTATTCAAAACTACCGCAACATTGGTATTTCCGCGCATATTGACGCGGGTAAAACCACCACCACCGAGCGGATCCTTTTTTACACCGGCGTGAACCACAAAATTGGCGAAGTGCACGACGGCGCGGCCACCATGGACTGGATGGAGCAGGAGCAGGAGCGTGGCATCACGATTACCTCAGCTGCCACCACCTGCTTCTGGAAAGGCATGGACACGACCCTGCCCGAGCACCGCATCAACATCATCGACACCCCCGGACACGTGGACTTCACCATCGAAGTGGAGCGTTCCATGCGCGTGCTCGACGGTGCCTGCATGGTTTATTGCGCTGTTGGCGGCGTGCAGCCCCAGTCCGAAACGGTCTGGCGTCAGGCCAACAAGTACAAGGTGCCGCGCCTGGCTTTTGTCAACAAGATGGACCGCACCGGTGCGAACTTCTTCAAGGTTGTTGACCAGATGAAGCTGCGCCTGAAGGCCAACCCCGTGCCCATGGTGATCCCGATCGGGGCCGAAGAGCACTTCGTCGGCGTGGTTGACCTGATCAAAATGAAAGCCATTATCTGGGACGAGGCTTCGCAGGGCATGAAGTTCGACTACCGTGAAATTCCGGCTGAGCTGCTGGCATCAGCCAAGGAATGGCGAGAAAAGATGGTCGAAGCCGCCGCTGAAGCATCCGAGGAGCTCATGAACAAATACCTCGAAGAAGGTAACCTGACCGAAGGCGAGATCAAGCTCGGGATTCGCACGCGAACGATTGCCAGTGAAATTCAGCCGATGTACTGCGGCTCAGCCTTCAAGAACAAGGGTGTGCAGCGCATGCTGGACGGAGTGATTGAATTCATGCCGTCGCCGATTGATATTCCGCCGGTCAAGGGCACCGATGAAGATGAAGCGCCCGTGACCCGCAAGGCCGATGACGGCGAGAAGTTCTCGGCGCTCGCGTTCAAGCTGATGACCGACCCATTTGTCGGCCAGTTGACCTTTGTGCGCGTGTACTCCGGTGTGCTAAAAAAGGGCGACAGTGTTTTCAATCCGATCAAGGGCAAGAAAGAGCGTATCGGCCGGATTGTGCAGATGCACGCCAACGACCGCAAGGAAGTCAGCGAAATCTGCGCCGGGGACATTGCTGCCTGCGTTGGCCTGAAAGACGTTACCACGGGCGAAACCCTGTGCGATCCGGATGCCATCATCATGCTCGAACGCATGGTGTTCCCCGAGCCTGTGATTGCGCAGGCGGTCGAACCCAAGACCAAGGTCGATCAGGAAAAAATGGGTATTGCGCTGCAGCGACTGGCGCAGGAAGATCCCTCGTTTCGCGTCAAGACCGACGAGGAATCGGGCCAGACCATCATCGCCGGCATGGGCGAGTTGCACCTCGAGATCATTGTTGACCGCATGAAGCGCGAGTTTGGCGTGGAAGCGAACGTCGGCAAGCCGCAAGTGGCTTATCGCGAAACCATCCGAAAGACGATCGAAGATGCCGAAGGCAAGTTCGTGCGCCAGTCTGGCGGCAAGGGCCAATATGGTCATGTGGTGCTCAAGATTGAGCCGAACGAGCCCGGCAAGGGCATCGAGTTTATCGACGCCATCAAGGGTGGCGTGGTGCCGCGTGAATACATTCCTGCGGTTGAAAAAGGCATTCGCGAAGCGGTGACATCTGGCGTGCTGGCTGGCTATCCGGTGGTGGATGTCAAGGTCACGCTGCACTTCGGCTCTTACCACGATGTGGACTCGAACGAACTGGCCTTCAAAATGGCCGCCATCTTTGGCTTCAAGGAAGGCTGCAGAAAAGCCAACCCTGTAATTCTCGAGCCGATGATGGCTGTGGAAGTTGAAACTCCGGAAGACTACGCCGGTAATGTCATGGGCGATCTGGCCTCACGCCGCGGGATGGTGCAGGGCATGGAAGACATGGTCGGCGGCGGCAAGGCCATCAAGGCTGAGGTGCCCCTGTCCGAAATGTTCGGCTACTCGACCACACTGCGCTCAATGTCACAGGGCCGTGCGACCTACACCATGGAATTCAAGCATTACACAGAAGCGCCGCGCAACGTGTCAGAGGCCATCATGGCGGCGAGAGCTAAATAAAAGTGAATGTTTTGCGGGACATACCGAAAGACGCGCGAAGCGCGCTTTCGCTCTGTCCTCAAACTGGTTAGTCCCCGAATTAGATTCCTTGTCTGCGATTGTGTGCCCTTCACTGCCCGTGGTGATGGAACAAGCAACACAGTGCAGACATTAAACCGTACACGGGCATGTTCTTTATCTGGAGAGAAAAATGGCAAAAGAGAAATATTCGCGAAGCAAGCCGCACGTCAACGTCGGCACGA
>CAYJMW010000083.1:0-14959 GCA_964371235.1 uncultured Polaromonas sp. | reverse complement strand
GCTGCCCCCCGAGGGGGCTGGCCTTGCTTGGGGCGGCCCGGCGCTGCGGCCGTTGCGCCTGGCGTTTTCTCCAGTGCGGCGCGGTAATGACCGCATGACCTTTTCCGTGGTCCAGTTGCTTGGCGGCCTGTCTTACGCCACCACGCTGTTCCTGATGGCCGCGGGATTGACGCTGATTTTTGGTGTGACGCGCATTGTCAATTTTGCGCATGGCAGTTTTTTCATGCTGGGCGCGCTGGTCACGGCGCACTGGGTCACCGACTGGTTTCCGGCTTGGGGAGAAAGCGCGCCGCTGTATCTTGTTGCTATGCTTTTGGGAGCTGCTTGCGCAGGATTCACTGGGGCTATCGCAGAATTCTTCCTGTTAAGACGAATGGCTGGAGCACCCGGGCTGTACCAGCTGGTCGCCACCTTCGGCTTGAGCCTGGCGCTGCATGACGCGATGCAGTGGGGCTTTGGCCCGGACGAGGTGTTTGCGCCGCGCTTTCCGGGGCTCCAGGGTGCGGTTCAGATCGGCAACGAGTCTTTCCCCGAATACCAGTTGGCGATGATCGTGTTCGGGCCGCTGGTCTGGCTGGGCCTGCACCTGCTGCTCAAGCGATCGCTGTTTGGCCAGCGCCTGCGCGCCGCCACGCAAGACCGCGCCATGCTGGCAGCGCTGGGCGTCAACCCGAAGCCGCTGATGCTGGGTGCGGTGGTGCTCGGCTGCGCACTGGCGGGGCTGGGCGGCGCTTTGGTATTGCCGCGTGAGCCAGCCAATCTGCAGATGGACCTGAACGTGATCGTGGAGACCTTCGTGGTCGTTGTCACCGGCGGCCTGGGCAGCATAGGCGGCGCGTTTGTTGCGGCTTTGCTGATCGGTCTGGTTCATGCCCTTGGCATTGTGCTGTTCCCGCAGGCCACGCTGGTTCTGGTGTTCTTGACCATGGCGGTCGTGCTGGTGTTTCGCCCCCAGGGAATCAATGGCTTGCCGAACGCCGCGCATGAAACCGGTGGCGGCGTGCGGCAGGCCGCGCAGAAGTTTCATGGCCTTCGAGCGGGCCGCGTCTGGATGTTCGCAATTGCCACGGCTTTTGTGCTGCTGGCAGCGCTGGCCTGGGCGGGCGGGTCTTACTGGCAAGCCCTGGCTGCCGATGCGCTGATTCTGATGGTCTTTGGCATCAGCCTGCAGGCCATGATGGCGTTGGGCGGGCTGGTCAGTTTTGGCCACGCGGCTTTTTTTGCGCTGGGCGGTTATGGCGCCGCGCTGTCGCACAGTCTGTGGGGCGCGTCGCTGCCGCTGGCGCTGGCGACGGGCTGCGCTGCGGCGCTGGCAGTTGCTGCCGTGTTCGGCGCGGCGGTGGTGCGCAGCAGTGGCGTGTATCTGGCCATGCTGTCGCTGGCGCTGGCGCAGGTGATCTGGGCCAGTGCCAGCCAGTGGGTCAGCCTCACCGGAGGTGACAACGGCCTGATTGGCCTGGCGCTGGTCGGTGACGAAGGCCGGCCGCTTTTTTATTCGCTGCTGGTGGGGCTGGCTCTGGTTGCGGTGCTGGCGCTGCGACGTCTGGGCCGCTCGGTCCTGGGCGCGGCGCTGCAGGCCGGGCGGGATGTGCCCTTGCGCGCTGCCGCATCCGGGCTGCCGGTGGCCTGGCTCAACTACCGCGTCTTTGTTGAAAGCGCCGTGCTTGCGGGCCTGGCGGGTGGGCTTTTCGCCGCGCACAAGGGCGCTGTGTTTCCTTCGCTGGCATCGGTTGCAACGTCGGTGGATGCCTTGCTGGTGGTGTTGCTCGGCGGCGTGCATCAGCTTTGGGGTGCTGTGGCGGGGAGCGTGCTGCTGAGTTATGCCAGTGCCGAGCTGGGTCGAGAAGTGACTTATTGGCGCGGCCTGCTGGGCGTCTTCATCATGCTGATCATGGTGGCCTCACCGTCAGGCCTGTTGAGTCTTGCGGGCTTTTTGGGGCGCATTGGCAGACGCGGCGTGCGCTCTGACCGTTCCGTGCCGGGAGCTCACTGATGCTGCAGGTGCAACAGTTGGTCAGGCACTTTGGCGGCATCCGGGCCGTCGATGGGGTGAGCTTTGAGGTGTCAAAAGGGGAGTGCGTCGCGCTGATCGGGCCCAACGGCGCGGGCAAATCAACCTGCTTTGCCTGCATTGCCGGCCAGTATTTACCGACCCGTGGCCACATCGCCTGGAATGGACAGGTGCTGGACAAGCTTGCCCCGGCAGCGCGTTTGCGGCACGGCGTGGCGCGCACGTTTCAGCTGGCGCAAGTCTTCGAAGCGCTCACGGTGCTACAAAATGTGCAGCTGGCCATGCAAGTTCAACGTGGGCTGCGGGCCATTTCTGCATTTAAAGTGCTGGACCGTCAATCACGCGATCCGGCACACGCGCTGCTCGAACAAACCGGCCTGCAGGCGCTGGCCGGGCAGGACGCGCTAAGCCTGCCTTATGGCGCCAAAAAGCGGCTGGAGCTGGCAATAGCGTTGGCGGCCAGCCCGCAGCTCTTGCTGCTCGATGAACCAGCGGCGGGTCTGGCCGGGGCCGAACGCGACACTCTGATGCAACTGGTCAAGCGCCTCGCGGGGCAGGGCATGGCGGTGCTCTACACCGAGCACAACATGGACGCGGTGGCGGGCGTGGCTGATCGTGTGCTGGTGCTGATTGAGGGCAGGCTGGCGGCGCAGGGTTCGTTCGAAGACATTTCGCGTGATCGCACGGTGCGCAGGCTTTATCTGGGTGAAGGCGAAGGGAATGCTCATGCTTGAGGTGCAAAACCTTAACGCCTTTTATGGTCCGGCGCAGGCCCTGTTTGAGGTGTCGCTGCAGGTCAGGCCGGGTGAACTGGTCGTGCTGCAAGGGCTCAACGGCGCCGGCAAATCGACGCTGCTCAAGGCCTTGATGGGCCTGGAGGTGCAAAGCGAAGGCCGCATTCTTTATCAAGCCAGGCCAACCGACACTGGCCGGGTTGACATTGCGCGCTGGGAAACGCATCGCCGTGCGCAAGCCGGGCTGGGTTACGTCGCCGAAGACCGTCGGCTGTTTACCAGCCTGACAGTGCGCGAGAACCTGCATGTCGCGGCCGGCCCTGATGCGCGGGCCCAGGAGGCGCGGGCTCTCGAATTGTTCCCGGCGCTCAAAGCCCTGCTGCAGCGGCCCGCCGCGCGGATGAGCGGTGGCGAGCAGCAAATGCTGGCCATCGCCCGCACGCTGATGACGGCTCCGCGAATCTTGCTGCTTGATGAACCCTGCGAAGGCATCGCGCCGGTGCTGGTCGAGGCCATTCGCGATGCCTTGCTGGGGCTCAAGCGCGAAGGCCTGGCTCTCTTGGTGGCAGAGCAAAATCGGCTGTTCGCAGACCGTGCGGACCGGGTTTTGCTGCTGGTTGCGGGTAAAGTCAAGGATTCGTGAAAATCAGGCCCAAGCCATTCTTTGCGGCCATTTGTTTTGCTTCATTGTTCAGCCATTTTTTCAAAAAGGACATTCCCATGACCACCACGACGCCATCAGGACTGCAATACGAAGACACCGTACTGGGCACCGGCGCCATTGCCAAGGCCGGCCAGCGTGTCAAGGTGCACTACACCGGCTGGCTCTATAACGGCGGTGTGCAGGGCGCCAAGTTCGATTCCAGCAAAGACCGCGGCCAGCCGTTCCAGTTTTCGCTGGGCGCGGGCGAGGTCATTCGCGGCTGGGACGAAGGCGTGCAGGGCATGTCTGTGGGCGGTACGCGCCGTCTGATCATTCCGGCGGAACTCGGCTACGGCGCGCGCGGCGCGGGTGGCGTGATCCCGCCCAACGCCACCTTGCTCTTTGAAGTGGACTTTCTCGGCACCTGAGTCGAGGCAGTTCGGTCCACCCTACCACGGCGCTTCAGGCGTTCTCCATGATCATCACCAGCCTGCTCGACACTGACTTGTACAAGTTCACCATGATGCAGGTGGTGTTGCACCAGTTTCCGGGCGCCGAGGTGGAATACCGCTTCAAGTGCCGCAACGCCGGTGCCCCCGGCGTTGGCGATTTGGCGCCGTTCGCGGACGAGATTCAGGAAGAAATTCGAGGGCTGTGCCAGTTGCATTTTCACGATGACGAACTGGCTTACCTCAAAGGCATGCGCTTCATCAAGAGTGACTTTGTCGATTTTCTGGGGCTGTTCCGGCTCAACGAAAAATATGTGAGCGTCACGGCCCTGCCTTCGGGCGAGATTGATGTTTCCATCAAGGGCCCGTGGCTGCACACCATCCTGTTTGAGATTCCGGTGCTGGCCATCATCAACGAGGTGTATTTTCGCAACACGCAAAGGCAGCCCGGCATCAACGAGGGGCGTAAGCGCCTCGACATGAAGATCGGGCAGTTGCAGGGCAAGGGACTGCACCAACTCAGAATCGCCGATTACGGCACGCGCCGGCGTTTTGGCAAGGCCTGGCACGAAGAAGTGTTGTGCACCCTGATGGCGCGGCTGGGAACGGGTACTGGCCAGGGAAAGGGCGCAGCCGTCCTGGGGCAGTTCGCCGGCACCAGCAATGTCCTGTTTGCCATGAAGCTGGGCCTGATACCGCTGGGCACCATGGCGCACGAGTACCTGCAGGCGTGCCAGGCGCTTGGGCCGCGTTTGCGTGACAGCCAGGTGTTTGGTTTTGAGTCGTGGGCGAAGGAGTATCGCGGCGATCTGGGTATCGCCTTGTCCGACGTGTATGGCATGAGCGCCTTCCTGCGCGATTTCGATCTGTACTTCTGCAAATTGTTTGATGGCGCTCGCCACGACAGCGGCGACCCGTTCCAGTGGGGCGAGCGCATGCTGGCGCACTACGTGAAAAACCGGGTTGACCCGAAAACCAAGACGCTCATCTTCAGCGATTCCCTGACTGTGCCGCGCACCATTGAGCTGTACCAGCAGTTCAGGGGGCGTTGCCATCTGGCTTTTGGCATAGGCACCAACCTGACCAATGATCTGGGCTACGAGTCGCTGCAAATTGTCATCAAGATGGTGCGCTGCAATGGCCAGCCGGTGGCCAAGCTGTCAGACACGCCTTCGAAGGATATGTGCGACGACGAAAAATATGTCGCCTACCTGCGTCAGGTTTTTGACATCCCGACTGCAGCATGACGCGCTGGCTGCGTGCTGCCGCGCACGGGTCCCGTGAGGACTCAGACGTAGTAAAGAATCAGGTAGCCCAGCAGCAGCAGCAGCACCGACAGCGCCATGCTTCTTGTTGACCAGGTCCGGGCAAGCCGGCCGTCCTGGCGATGTTGGTGCACCACCAGCGCCAGCGCTCCCAAGCCCAAACGCAGCGTGCCGCGCATCAGGGTGTTCCATGCCTTGACCAGTGGCAGCCCTACGTTGTTCATCAGTGCGGGCAGCAATTTGCGCCAGACCCAATCGGTATCGAGCGTGATGGTCAGCGTGCGCTTGAGGTAAGGCAGCATCACAAAGAACGCCAGACCCGAGAACAGCAGCAACTGCAACTGCGTCACAACGTGCGCCCCGGTGTAGGGCTCGAATTTCACGGCGTAGGGCAAAAGCGCATACAGCAACTCGGGCCAGACACCGAGCGCGATGCAAAGAAATGCAAAGGCGACCATGGCCCAGCGCATGCTCGGTGGTGGCTCGGCTGGTCGCAGCCCGGAGTCTTTCTGGAAGAAGACGAACCACGGAAACTTGAGGCCGGCATGCAGGATTGCGCCTACTGAAGCCGCGATGAGCAGCAGCCACACCGGCAGCAGGTGTCCGTCGGCCGCCGCCTGCGAGACCATGGATTTCGAGACGAAGCCGGAGGTCAGCGGAAACGCCGAGATCGACAGCGCGCCAATCATGCCGCACGCGGTGGTCAAGGGCATGGTGCGGAACAGCCCGCCCAGTTCAGTGCACTTGCGTTTACCCGTCATCCGCATCACCGAGCCGGCCGACATGAGTAGCAGTGCAACATAGATCACGCCGACAAAGGCCTGTGCGGCCGCGCCGTTCAGTGCCATCTCAGTGCCAATACCCACGCCGACCATCATCAGTCCGCCCTGGTTGACGATGGTGTAGGCGAGGATGCGCCGCATATCGTTTTCTAGCAGGCCGTAGACGATGCCATAGAACGCCATGAACAAGCCGACCCAGATCAGCAGCTCGGTGCCTGGAAAGCCCCGAATCAGGACATACACCGCTGTCTTGGTGGTGAACGCCGAGAGGAACACGGTGCCACTCCAGGAGGCTTCCGGGTAGGCGTCCGGCAACCAGGCGGAAAGCGGCGGCGCGCCAGCGTTGACGAGAAAGCCGATGAGGACCAGCCAGTGTGCGGGCGAATCTAGCGCCATGCGCGTGAAGGCCACGTCGCCCGTTTGCATGATGTGGCCGGTGACGCCGGCAAACAGCAGCACTCCGCCCAGCAAGTGAATCATCAGGTAGCGCCGCGCGGCGCGGTAGGAGGCCTCAGTGCCCTGGCTCCAAAGCACCAGTGTGGAGCCGACCGCCATCAGTTCCCAAAAGGCGAACACGGTGACCAGGTCGCCCGCAAGCGCCACGCCGATAGCCGAACCGGCATAGACGAACGCCGCAGGCACCTCAACGCGGCTTTTCCGACTGAGCGCGAACAGGCCGCCGCCGGCGGCCATCAGCGCGAAGATGGTGGCGAACAGGCGCGAGAGCTTGTCGCCCTGCAGCGGGGTGATCGTGTAATCGAGAAAATGCAGTTGCCATGCCGGTCCGTCGGGCACCTGCCACACCAGCGCCAGCGCGACCAGCGGCAAGGCCACCACCGCGATGGAACGCAGTGTGCCGCGCAGCAATGGCAACAGCAAGGCGCCGGCGATGAGCACCAGAGCGGGATGAATCATGCCCTCATTCATTGTTATTGCCGTAGTAGGTGTCGGGGCGCTTGAGCGCCAGCGCCAGCCCCTTGGCCATCAGGATCATGACCGCGCAGAAGAGGAAGCCGAACCAGGCGTTGAAGCCGAAGATTGATTCGATCGCAAAATGTGGATGCATTTGCACCAGAAATTCGGCCAGCACCGTGAGCACGAGAACAACCAGAAAACCGCGCCACAAGCGTTTGATGTTGCGTGGCTGGTCCAGCCAGTGGGGCTTGTCATTCATGGGTTTCATCCTCGCGGGTTGATCATCTGACGCGCCAGCGCCAGGGGCACGTCGGGAAAGAAAAATAACAGGACCGTGCCTGCGGCGGTGGCGGTAAGCGCTATCACCATGAGTAAGGGCGCCTCGCCGTGCGGGTGACCGCCCGGGTCGGCGGCCGGCGCCACAAAGAAGGCGCGGTAAACGATGGGCAGGAAGTAACCCGCATTGAGCAGTGTGCTCAATACAATCACCGTAACAGCTAGCCAGTGCTGGGCGGCCATGGCGCCCGACAGCATGTACCACTTGGAGATGAAACCGACGGCCGGCGGCAGTCCGATCATCGACAGCGCCGCAATCGCAAAGGCGCCCATGGTCCACGGCATCCGTCGGCCGATGCCGTCGAGCTGGCTGACCTCGGTTTTGTGGGCCGCGGTGTAGATGGCGCCAGCGGCAAAGAAGAGCGTGATCTTGCCGACCGCGTGTGCGGCGATGTGCAACACCGCGCCAATCAGGGACAGTGGCGCCAGCAGCGCCGCCGCCATGATCACGTAAGCAAGCTGGCTGACCGTGGAGTAGGCCAGCCGACGTTTCAGGTTGTCGGCGGCCAATGCCACCACCGAGGCCGCAATGATGGTGAATCCGGCTACCGCCACCAGCCAGTGGGTTGCGCCCGCCGGCGCGAGGGTGTCAAAACCGAACACATAGACGATCACCTTGACGACGCTGAACACGCCGGCCTTCACCACGGCAACCGCATGCAACAGGGCAGACACCGGTGTCGGCGCCACCATGGCGGCTGGCAACCAGCGATGGAAGGGCATGAGCGCCGCCTTGCCGATACCGAAGACGCACAGTGCCAGCAACACGGCGAGCCCGGTGGGCCCGAGTTTGTCGGCCAGGATGCCACCGACCGTGAAGTCGGTAGTGCCCGCGATGTACCAGATGAACACCAGTGCCGGCAGCAGAAAAATGGTGGACGTGCCCAGCAGCAGGCCAAGGTAAACTCGCCCGCCCTTGCGCGCATCTTCGGTGCCGTGGTGGGTGACCAGCGGGTAGGTGCTTAGCGTCAGAAATTCATAAAAGACGAACAACGTAAACAGATTGCTGGAGAAGGCAATTCCAATGGTCGCAGCAATAGCGAGTGCGAAGCAGACGAAAAAGCGCGTTTGATGCGCTTCTTTGTTACCACGCATATAGCCAATCGAGTACAGCGAGTTGACGATCCACAAGCCTGATGCGATCAGCGCAAACAGCATTCCCAGCGGTTCGACCCTGAATCCGATCTGCAATCCCGGCAGCAGGCTGAACAGGGCAACGCCGGGCCGGGCGCCGCCCAGCACGGCGGGGAGAAGCGTCAACACACAGGCCAGCAGCGCCGCCGCAGTCACCAGCGTAATGCCTTCACGCAGATTGGGCAGGCGTCCAGCCAATGGGAGCAGCAAGGCGCCAGCCAGTGGCACCGCCATGGACGCGAGAATTGCCTGTTCAGGCGTCAGCATCAGCGCAGGCCTCCCAGCAACGAAGCGGCTGCTTGTGACGCCGTGCCTATCGTGAACGTGGTGTCCAGACCGAAATAAACCGTGGCTGCAACCAGTATGGCCGTGGGCACACTCATCAACCATGGTGTGGCAACGACGTTGGCAGCGTCGTTGTGCGGTTCACTGAGATACGCCGCTTCGACGAATCGCCAGACATAGGCGGCTGCCAGCAAGGACGACAGGACAATCAGGAAAACGAGCCACCACTGCCCCTTCTCAAGCGCCGCCAGCACCAAATACCACTTGCTGACAAATCCCGCCGTACCCGGAACGCCCATCAATGAGAACCCGCACAGCACAATGCCAAGGCTGGTCAGCGGCATGCGTTTGCCCAGGCCCTGCACCCGTGCCAGGCTGGTGCCACCGACGCCAAGCGCCACACATCCCAGTAGCATGTAGATGGCGCCCTTGGTGACCCCGTGGTTGAACAGGTGAACGATGCTGGCGGTCAGGCCGCTGACCGAATCGAAAGACAGGCCGAGAATGATGTAGCCGATTTGCGCCACACTTGAGTAGGCGAACAAGCGCCTCAGGTCCGTCTGGAAAATCGCGATGGTGGACGCCGCAAACATGCCCGCCAAAGCTAGCAGCAGCATCATTTGCTGCATCGGCAGCCTGTTGAACACTGCTGACTCGCCGAACACGGAAAAATAAAAGCGCAGCAGCACGTAAACCGCAACCTTGGTTGCCGTCGCGGCCAGGAAGGCCGACACCGCCGAGGGCGCGAACGTGTAGGCGTTGGGCAACCACTGATGGAGCGGGAACAGCGCCAGCTTGAGCGAAACGCCCACGGTGATGAAGGCCAGGGCTGCCAGCACCGGCCGCGTGCCCTGCACGGTGGCGATACGCCGCCCCATGTCGGCCAGATTGAGCGTGCCCGTCATCAGGTAAAGCAAGCCGATGCCAATGACCAGAAAGGTGGCGCCTATCGTGCCCATGATCAGGTACTGGTAGGCGGCAAACAATGCGCGCCGATCCCGCCCGAGCGCGATCAGCACATAGGCCGACAGCGATGAGATTTCCAGGAAAACGAAGATGTTGAAGGCGTCGCCCGTGATCGAGATGCCGAGCAGCCCGGTCAGGCACAACATGAACATGGTGTAGAAAAGGTAATGCTGCTGGGGCGGCACTTCGGCTTCGATGCTGGCGCGGCTGTAGGGCAGCACCAGGGCGGCAATGCCCGACACCAGTACCAACATGAACGAGCTCAGCCGGTCAACGCGGTACTCGATGCCCCAAGGAGCCGGCCAGTTGCCGATGGCGTAAGAAATGGTGCCGCTGTCGGCCACCTGCAGCCAAAGCTTGATCGCGATGGCCAGTGCGACCCAGCTTGCCGTCAGCGCCACGGCAAATGCCACGCTGCGGCGGCGCAGCAATACCGTCAGCGGCGCGGCGATCAGGGGGATGACAACTTGCAAGGCGGGCAGATGCGGGACCAGGTTCATGGTTCGTTTCCGTCGCTCTTTGGCGCTGCGTCCAGGTCCAGTATTTCGTTTTCCTCGATGCTTTCATAGGCCTCGCGAATGCGCACGACCAATGCCAGTCCAAGGGCCAAAGTCGCCACGCCCACCACAATAGCCGTCAGGATCAGGACATGGGGCAACGGGTTCGAATAAACCGTGAACGCGTCGCTCAGTATCGGGGCTGTGCCTCCGACCAATTTGGCCGGCGCGATGTATAGCAGATAGACCGAGGTCTGGAAAATACCCAGACCAACCAGTTTCTTGATCAGGTTGCTGCGCGAGATGACGATGAACAAGCCCGCGATCATCAGGAAAATCGTGATGAAGTAGGTAAAGTGGCCGCCCAGCGTCATTGAAGTCGCGGCGCCCGTCATTCGTCCACCTTGCTGCGGTCGGCAAACATGTAGAATATCTTCAGCATGACACCCGACACGGTGGTGGCCACGCCTACCTCGACCCAGAAGATGCCGCGATGCTGGCCGTGAACCGGATTAGGGTCGAGCACGAAGTAGTCCAGGTAGTTGCCGCCCAGAAACAGTCCGGCAACGCCCACGCCGGCGTAGATCAGCACGCCAATGGCCATCATTGATTCCACCAGCGGCTCAGGCACCACCTTGCGGGCATCGGCCAGGCCATAGATCAGCGCATAGAAAATGACCGCCGCAGCCAGAATCACGCCGGCCTGAAAGCCGCCGCCCGGGCCAAAGTCGCCGTGAAATTGCACGTACAAGGCAAACAGAAGGATAAACGGGATCAGCAGTTTGGCTATGACCCGCAGGATCAGGTCGTTTTTCATGGTTTGCGACCCTTGCGACGCCTGCGCAAGAGCGCAATGACTCCGGCACCGGCGGTGAAGACCACGGTGGTCTCGCCCAGCGTGTCATAACCACGGTAGCTTGCCAGCACCGCCGTAACCACGTTGGGCACGTCAACCTCCTTCTTGATTTCATTCAAATAGCGTGGCACGACGTGCTGGTGAATTGGCGCTTGGGGGTCGGAAAACTCCGGCAAGCCGAGCGTGCCGTAAACCAGCATGGCTCCCACGGATACCGACACGGCAAGCGGCAGCCAGGGCTTGCTGGGGGGCCGGCCTTCTTCGCTCTTGCACAGATACAGCGCACCCAGCAGGAGTACGGTTGAAATGCCCGCGCCAACCGCCGCCTCGGTCATGGCGACATCCACCGCGTCCATGGCGACCAGCACGGTGGCCATCAGAAAGCTGTAAATGCCGCTGAGCACGATGACACCAAACAGATTGCGGCTGCGCACAATGACCCAGGTGGTGACAGCCATCAGTACCATCAGCACGTTGATGATCAGGGTTTCGATGGTGCGTTCTCCTCGTCCGCCAGTAGCGGTTTGAGTCCGCGCACAATGCCTGCGCGGGCAAGCGCATGCGTTGCGGTCGGGCTGACAAACAGGATCAACAAGCCGAGCATGAGCAGCTTGACCGCGACCAGCGTGAAACCGGCCTGGAGCAGCAGTCCAAGCAGGATCAGCCCGGCACCCAGGGTTTCAATCACACTGGCAGCGTGCATGCGGGTGTAGAAGTCGGGCATGCGCAACAAACCCACCGCGCCGACCATGCAGAAGAATCCGCCTGCAATCAGGCAGATCCAACTGATGGCATTGATCCACAGGCTCATTGGGCAGATTTTTCACCTTCATCGCCGCCCGGATCACCCAGGTCACCGTGGCGGAAATACTTCAGAACTGCGATGGTGCCAATGACATTGAGCAGGCCGTAAACGATGGCCAGGTCAAGAAACTCGGGTCGTCCATTCATGAAACCCATGACCGCCAACAGGAGCATGGCGACCGTGCCGATGGTGTTGGCGGCTTGCGCCCGGTCGAACACCGTCGGACCCAGCGCAGCGCGCACCAAGGCCAGCGCGAGCGTTGCCAGCAGAGCGAGCGCGGCTGCCGCGAACATCAGGCCTTGCCTTCGCAGGCGGTGACGCGCTTGTCCATCTCGCTGTCGATCGTGCCGTGAGCGGACGCGCGTGTGAGGCCATGCACGAAAAATTCCTGCGCATTCGCCATGAGGGTGATGGTACCGGGCGTCAGGGTGATGGAATTGGCGTGCAGCACCAAGCCTATGCCGGTGCTCTGGGTCGGCTTGAAGCGCACCACGGTCGGGCTGATCGGTAGCCTGGGGTTCAAAATGATCTTGCTGACGTCCCACGCCGACTTGACAATTTCCTTGAATAACCACGGCCAGTAAAGCAAGGCCCTGGGTGCGAATTCAACCGGGTGACCCTCAGCATCGACCACGTCCATGCGTCGGGCGAACCACACGACTGCCAGCGCGCTGCCGACGCCTGCCGACAGCAGGAAGGGCGTGAAGAACCCCGACAACAGGAGCCAGAAGAGGTAAAGGAACGCAAATAGGCTGACGGAATGCAACACGCCGGATTTAGTTCTGATTGAAATTGTCTCGCATTGTAATCATGCCTGTGATGCATTCCGCAAAATCGCGCCGGGGCTGACTGGTTTGCGCCCAGCTTGCAAGGCCAACTCCGGGCAGGCTTATTTATCCCGCTGGGTGGTGTGATGGCGGACAATGTGGCACTGACGCTGCAAGCCGCATGTCCGTTTAACCGTGCCGAGAAACTCCAGATGAAACCCAATATTTTGATTGCCCGCGCTGTTTTTCCCGAGGTTGTTGACCGCCTGGCGCAGCACTTCAACGTGACCTCCAACCAGGCTGATGAACTCTGGACCGCCCCCCAACTGATCGACAAGCTGCAAGGCAAGAAGGGCGTTTTCACTACCGGCGGCGAGCGCATTGATGCCACGCTGCTGGCTGCCTGCCCAGAGCTGAAAATCTGCGCCAACATGGCTGTCGGTTACAACAACTTCGACCTTGACGCCATGACGGCGGCCGGGGTGCTGGCCACCAATGCGCCCGACGTGCTGACCGAAACCACGGCTGACTTCGGTTTTGCCCTGCTGATGGCCACGGCCCGTCGCATTACCGAGGGCGAGCACTTCTTGCGCGCCGGCAAGTGGAACAAATGGAGCTACGACATGTTTGCGGGCGCCGAGGTGCATGGCAGCACGCTGGGCATTCTGGGGATGGGCCGCATCGGGCAGGGCATTGCCAGACGCGGCGCGCTCGGTTTTGGCATGAAGGTGACCTATCACAATCGTTCCAGGCTTGACGCCGGAATCGAGGCTCAATGCAAGGCCCGTTACGTCAGCAAGGAAGAACTGCTCAAGAGCGCCGACCATGTGGTGCTGGTGCTGCCGTATTCGCCAGCGTCCCACCACACCATTGGCGCGGCCGAGCTGGCGCTGATGAAGCCGGGCGCCACACTGGTGAACATCGCGCGCGGCGGAATTGTCGATGATGCCGCCCTGGCCGCGGCGCTTCGCAACAAAACAATTGCGGCTGCCGGACTGGACGTGTTTGAAGGCGAGCCCAAGGTACACCCGGATTTGCTGAGCCTGACCAACGTTGTGCTGACCCCGCACATTGCCAGCGCCACGCTGCCGACGCGCCTGGCCATGGCCAATCTGGCGGCCGACAACCTGATCGCATTTTTAAGCGGTAATAGGCCGCTAACCCCATTGAATGCTGCGGTATTAGCTATCAAATAAATAGTATGCCATTGCTGGAATTCTGGTTGATGATGGTTGTGCTGCTGGCCAACCTGCTGTTGCTGGTCTTGTTGCTGGTGCGCAAACCGCCTGACAACGCAAGTGCCGCTCTGCTGGCCGGAATGGCCGCGGGCAACGACAGGCTTGAGCGCGAATTGCGGCGCGAGATCAGCGACAACGCACGCAGCGCCCGCCAGGAGCTGGCCACCACCTTTGCCACGTTCCAGCAAACGCTGGTGCAGCAAAGCGCCGAAGCGATTCGCACGCAAAACACGCAAATTGACGCGTTTGCGCAGCAACTCACCTTGCTGCAAAAAACCCTGTCAGATACGCTGACCACGCAGCTGCAATCGGTCAGTGAATCGAATGCACGCCGCATGGTGGAAGTGCGGGAAACGCTGGCGCAGCAACTGGCGCAACTGCAGCAAACCAATTCGGCCAAGCTCGATGAAATGCGCAAAACGGTTGACGAAAAGCTGCATGCCACGCTGGAAACGCGGCTGGGCGAGAGTTTCAAGCAGGTCGCTGACCGGCTCGAACAGGTGCACAAGGGTCTGGGCGAGATGCAGACCCTGGCGCAAGGCGTCGGTGACCTCAAGCATTTGCTGACCAACGTCAAAACGCGCGGAATTTTTGGCGAGGCCCAGTTGTCCGCGTTGCTCGAGCAGGTGTTCACGGTGGACCAGTACGCGGCGCAGGTTGTTACGCGCCCTGGCGGAAAAACCCCGGTGGACTTCGCTATCAGGCTGCCAGGGCGCTCCGATTCGGGTGAACCGGTGTGGCTGCCGATCGATGCGAAATTTCCCAACGAAGACTACGAACGCCTGCTCGATGCGCAGCAGCGCGCGGATGCCTTGGGCGCTGAATTGGCAGGCAAGGCGCTGGAAGCCCGAATCCGGCTTGAGGCCAAATCGATTTCTGAAAAATACATTGCGCCGCCTTACACCACTGACTTCGCCATCCTGTTTTTGCCGACGGAAGGCCTGTACGCGGAAGTGCTGCGCCGACCCGGCCTGATGGAGAGCCTGCAGCGCGACCACCGCATCACGCTGGCTGGCCCGACCACGCTACTGGCCATGTTGAGCTCGCTGCAGATGGGCTTCAGGACGCTGGCGCTTGAAAAGCGTTCCAGCGAGGTGTGGCAGGTGCTGGGCGCCGTCAAGACCGAGTTTGGCAAGTTTGGCGAAGTGCTGGCCAAGGTGAAATCGCAAACCGAGACCGTGCTTAACACGCTGAGCAGCGCCGAACAGCGCAGCCGTGTCATGGGCAAGGCTTTGCGCAACGTCGAGGCCCTGCCCGAGATTGAATCTGCCCGGCT
>CAYJMW010000082.1:0-14980 GCA_964371235.1 uncultured Polaromonas sp. | reverse complement strand
CCCAGACGGCATGGAAGTATTCTTTAATTTTATAGCCGCTTTGAGCGGCTCACATCGACCTCCCTGTACAAGCCATGTGCAAAACACTCAAGGTCTCACACAGCGGTTATTACGGCTGGCGCCAGCGTGCGCCATGTGTCCGCGATGTGGCCAACAACACGCTGACTGAGCGCATCCGCGAGGTGTTTCATGCCAGCGATGAAACCTACGGCATGCCCCGCATTCGTGCGGATCTATTGGAGGCTGGGGTGGTGGCCAGCCGCAAGCGTATCGCCCGACTGATGCACCTGGGGCACATGCGCGGGGTCAGTCGCAAACGCAGCTATGTGGTGACCACCCAGCGCGATGTAAGGCAACGCCCGGCACCGGACCTGGTCAACCGAGAGTTTATGGCCACCGACATCAACCAGCTCTGGGTGGCGGACATGACCTACATTCCGACCTGGGCCGGCTTCTTGTATCTGGCCACGGTCATCGATGTCTTTAGTCGTAAGATTAAAGGTTGGGCTTTTGGCGAGCGCATGACAGCCGACTTGGTAATTTTGGCGCTCAACATGGCGTTGGCGACCAGAAAGCCAGAGTCGGTGATTCACCATTCCGACCAGGGCAGCCAGTACACCAGCATCGCGTTTGGCAACCGCTGCAAGGAGATGGGGGGTTCGCCCTTCCATGGGCAGCGTGGGGGATGCCTATGACAACGCCATGGCCGAGAGTTTCTTTGCCAGCCTGGAATGTGAACTCATTGCACGGCGGAGCTGGAAAACCAAAACCGAAGCACGTTTGGCGGTCTTCACCTGGATTGAGAGTTGGTATAACCCGCGCAGGCGCCATTCAGGTCTGAACTACCAGTCACCCAATAACTTCGAGAGGAAACACCAGGAAAAAACAACCAACACCGAAAACCAGATAATCCATGAGCCTCAATGAAGAAGCTCAAACTGTCCGTGAAAACGGGTCAAGTCCACACTGAGCGTCGCGGCCTACGCTTTTCCTTTTCTGATGGCGCAGCGACTCCAAGCTGGCGGAACCGTCGGAGGTAAAAAAAACTTCGCCGGGCGCCAAGTGCCTGCCGTTCCCAAAGATTACATCCCTCGGGGAAGCCCAACGCGCCCAGAGGCACGTAGCGGACTCGATTGCAACATTACGCTTTCACCTGAGCGCAGCTCTGGTAAGCGCGCTGGCAAAGTATCCGTACCATGATTTCGTGAATTGGTATTTGCGTTTGTGACACAGTAAGACTAGCCGGGGCGCATCGTCCGCCGCTCCGTGTTTTCCCAGAGCGAGCGCGCGAACGGGTGCTCGATTTCCTCGCGGATATGGGCGACGAGTCCGACGCAACGCGAGATGACCGGGAAGCCGCGCGCGATCTGCCACGGGAAGCCCATATCGGAGACGATCGCGCCGATCGCGCCCGTGACGTTGATCGGGAAGTGCTTACCGTATGCGTCGTTTGCGGCGGTCCTGATGGCGCATTGCAAGGCGACGTGCGGGCCAGAGAGCTCCAGATCCTTCGCCAATGCGAAGAGCCGCTCCGTGCGCGGGTCCTCGGGATGATGGATCGGGTGGCCGATCCCCGGAATTGGCGTCTTGCGCGCCCGGAAGCCGGTGACAATCTCCTCGGCTACCGGCCGGTAGCACTCGGCCTCGACGGAGGCGCCTCCTCTGGGGACCTGCTCACCGGCTTTCGCCATGCCTTCCTGCAGGATTCGAGCAACCTGCTCGACCGAACCGACGAAGTGGGAGCCGACTCCAAGCAGGCCGCTTGCGACAGCCGCTTGGAGGCTCTCCGGCGCTCCCAGGTACGTGAGGCGGGCCGCGATCGCGCTGGGCGTGACGCCGTGCTCGACGAGCGAGACGAGCACGGCGTTCGTCATCTTGCCCTCAGCCGTTCCGGGCGTGCGCCCCGTCAGGAGCAGGAACAGCATCTCACCGAGGTCGATCGAGCCGATCAAATCGGAAAGGTTCTTTCCCTTCACGAAGATCGCCGTCGGCGTCGACCACGCCAAGTCACTCTGGAAGGAAACACTCATGCGGAACTCCTGTGAGACGACCTTGGGTATTGCCGACGGTCGGCGAACAGCCCAGTTTCCAGTCTGCCTAAGATTAGATCATAACATCATGATATTTGCAAGGACTGGGCTTCAGTGACAGCACAAAGTCGTAATGTCCCCTTTTCTCCAAGGTAACTACTCAGGTAGGCTTCGTCGATAATCAAACCAATGCAAGCACTGCCCGACTTTGACCAACTCAGCGTGAGCGAGAAAGACGACCTGATCTGGGCGCTGTTCTCGCAAGTTACGATGCTGATGGTGCAGGTTCAAGCGCTGAACACCAAGGTGGTCGAACTTGAAGGTCGTCTGGCGCTCAACAGCCGCAACTCCACGAAAGCAAACCACTGTCCTCGAACGGACTCAACAAACCGAAACCCAAACCCAAACCAAAGTCGCAGCGCCTGTCGGGCCAGAATCCCACAGGCGGTCAAAAGGGACACGCGGGCCACACGCTCAAACGAGTTGCCAAAGCCGATCTGATTGAAGTCCATGCTCCCCCGAGCCATTGCGACGCCTGCCATTGCCCCTTGACCAACGCAGTAATGGTTGAAACTCGCCAAGTGTTCGACATCCCATCCCTTGAAGCGCAAAACGTTGCCGATGCGGATGCACCCGTGCGCCAGTGCCATCGGCATGTCTGTAATCGGTTTCATCAAACTCGACTATCAATCAGCATGCGTTGACCAACGACTCGCCCATTGGCTCAGGGGAAATTGAAAGCGCGCACCGCTACATAGTTCAACGGCGCCTGAAGCTGCCAGGCTCCTGTTGGCGCGCCGCAAACGCCGATCACATGCTGGCCTTGCGACTCAGCCGAGCCAACGGGCGCTGGGCGCAGTACTGGGCTCACGAGATCAAGCGTGCAGCCTAAAACTCCACCACATCAGTTTGAATCGCACCCCACGGAAGCCCGGCCCGGTAAGTATTGCAGATATCATGATGTTATGATTTAATCTTAGACAGACTGGAAACTGGGCTGTTCGCCGACCGTCGGCAATACCCAAGGTCGTCTCACAGGAAGGGTTTACGTGCAAGCTGACTACTCCAAGCGGCAACTGGCCGCGCTCGATGTTTCGAGTCTTGTCGGTGTCGCTGGCATCCCGGCAACGGCATTTACGCAGAATCCCGAGATGCTCGAGAAACGCGAATCGAAGTCGCGCCCGACACAGGGCATCGTCACCGTCCGGACCATAGGCATGGCGTCGTGTTCATGTCTTTCGTGCGCTCCATGCTCATTTCCAAGCGCGGCCACGGGGTACAGGACATCGTCTGAGCAGTTCCACCCCGGAGACGGACGGGCGACAGCCCGCGCCGCGATAACACCGAAGAAATTGAAGGAGAACTCATGATCAAGCATCCCGTTTTCAGGGCGGTCACCGCCACCATCGCCCTCACCGCCTCTGCCCTGGGGGTCGCCGAAATGGTCCTGTCCAGCGGGGTCGAGATGATCGGCATCTTGACAACCAATGTACTGAGGCTGCCGTCATGAGCGACGCACCCCATCCCGCTTTTGAAGGCCCCGGCCCGGACGCGCAGTTCGCGCAGGCCCTGGCGCAGGGTCGCTTTCAGATCCAGCACTGCAGCGCCTGCGGCCAGCACGTGTTTTACCCGCGCGCGCTGTGCACCCATTGCGGCTCGGCGCAGCTTGACTGGGTTGAACCCAGCGGGGTCGGCTGCGTCTATTCCAGCACCACAGTGCGCAGAAAACCCGAGTCCGGCGGCGACTACAACGTGGCGCTGGTGGACCTGGCCGAAGGGCCACGGCTGATGTCACGCATCGACGGCATTGCACCTGACCAGGTGCGCATCGGCATGAAGGTGCAGGCCCGCGTGGTCGACGATCCGGCCAAGGGCAAACTGCTGGTCTTCATCCCCGAAGGGGCCACAGCATGAGCGCCACCTCTACCCTGCGCGGCGCCGCCGCCATCGTCGGCGCCAGCCTGGGCGGCGTGCCCATGGCCCCCGGCCGCAGCGCCCTCGAAATCCTGGGCGAAGCGGTGCATGGCGCGCTGGCCGATGCCGGCTTGAAGCTGTCCGATGTCGATGGCCTGTTCACCGGCTCGTCCTACCACTACCTGGCCGCGCTGTCGGTAGCTGAATACTTGGGGCTCAAGCCCAAGTTCTGCGAAGCCACCATGGTCGGCGGCTCGTCTTTCGTCAGCCACCTGCTGACCGCCGCCATGGCCCTGCACACCGGCCAGTGCGAGGTGGCGCTGATCTGCTACGGCAGCAACCAGGGTTCGGGCTTCGGCAAGCTCAAGTCGATGACCGAGGTATCCTTGTACGAAGCGCCCTACGCGCCGCGCTACCCGATCTCCAGCTACGCCCTGGCCGCTGCCCGCCACATGCACCAGTACGGCACCACGCGCGAGGACCTGGCCCACATCGCGGTGGCGGCGCGCCAGTGGGCGCAACTCAATCCGCTGGCCCATGCGCGCGATCCGCTCAGCATCGAGCAGGTGCTGGCTTCGCGCCTGGTGAGTGATCCACTGTCGGTGCTCGATTGCTGCCTGGTCACCGACGGCGGCGGCGCCCTGGTGCTGGTGCGCAGCGAGCGGGCGCGCGACTTTCCAAAGCCGCCGGTCTACGTTCTGGGCGCGGCCGCGGCCACCTGGCACCGCCAGATCGGCTCCATGCCCGACCTGACAGTGACCGCCGCCGCCGAGTCCGGGCCGCGCGCCTTCGCCATGGCCGGGCTGTCTCCCAAAAACGTGGACGTGGTCGAACTGTACGACGCCTTCACCATCAACACGCTACTGTTCCTCGAAGACCTGGGCTTTTGCGCCAAGGGTGAAGGCGGCGCTTTTGTGCGCAACGGGCGCATCGCGCCGGGTGGCGCGCTGCCGGTCAATACCAATGGCGGCGGCCTGTCGTGCTGTCACCCCGGCATGTACGGCATGTTCCTGCTGATCGAGGCGGTGCAGCAACTGCGCGCAGAGGCCGGGGCGCGGCAGGTGCGCGGCGCCGAGGTCGCACTGTGCCATGGCAACGGCGGCGTTCTTTCAAGCCAGGTGACGGCCCTGCTGGGCACGGCTGCCACCGTCTGATTTTTTTTACATCAACAACCAGGTGTCATTCATGAACAAAGGCATCATGCTGCAAGACAAAGTGGCCGTGGTCACCGGCGCGGGCCGGGGCATCGGCCGCGACATCGCACTGATGATGGCGGCGCAAGGCGCCAAGGTGGTGGTCAACGACATCGGCGCCTCGGTCGGCGGCGAAGGCAGCGACGCCAGCCCCGGCCAGCAGGTGGTCGACGAGATCAAGGCCGCTGGCGGCCAGGCCGTTCTCAGCACCGACAGCGTATCGACCTGGCCCACGGCCAACCGCATCATCGAGTGTGCGGCCGACACCTTCGGGCGCATCGACATTGTGGTCAACAACGCCGGCATCCTGCGCGACCGGTTGTTCTTCAACATGTCGCCCGAAGAGTGGAGCGCCGTCATCGACGTGCACCTCAACGGCAGCTTCTTCACCTCGCGCGCCGCCGCCCCGCATTTCAAGACGCAGAAGTCGGGCGCCTACGTGCACATGACCTCGACCTCGGGCCTGATCGGCAACCTGGGCCAGGCCAACTATGCCGCCGCCAAGCTGGGCATCGTGGCCATGTCACGCCACATCGCCGGCGACATGCAGCGCTACAACGTGCGCTCCAACTGCATCTCGCCCTTTGCCTGGAGCCGCATGATCGGCGCGATCCCCACCGACACCCCCGAGCAGCAAGCGCGCGTGGAAAAGCTGAAAAAACTTGGCACCGAGCAGATTGCGCCGATGGTCACCTTTCTTGCCAGCGATGCGGCGGCCGACGTCACGGCCCAGATCTTCGCCGTGCGCGGCAACGAGATTTTCCTCATGAGCCAGTCGCGCCCGATCCGCGGCATGCACACCAGCGAAGGCTGGACGCCCGAGACCATCGCCGAGCGCGTGCTGCCAGCGATGAAGCAGAACTTCTATCCGCTGGAGAGTTCGAACATCGTGTTCTCCTGGGACCCGGTCTGAGGCCGTCCACCATGGCGATCAACTACGAGCAACTGATGGCGTGGCCGTTCGAGGACGTGCGCCATCACTACACGCGACGCGACACCATGCTCTATGCGCTGGGCGTCGGCCTGGGCACCGACCCGACCAACGAGACCGAGCTGCGCTTTGTCTATGAGAAAGACCTGTTGGCGCTGCCGACGCTGCCGGTGGTGCTGGGTTATCCCGGCATGTGGCTCAAGGACCCCGCCACCGGCGTTGACTGGGTGCGGCTGGTGCATGGCGAGCAGGGCCTGCGCCTGCATCGTCCCATCCCCCCCGAGGGTGACGTGATCGGGCGCACACGGGTGAGCAACATCATCGACAAAGGGCCGGGCAAGGGCGCGCTGATCTACACCGCGCGCACGGTGCTGGATGCCGCCAGCGGCGAGTTGCTGGCCACGCTAACCTCGACCACCTTCTGCCGCGCCGACGGCGGCTTCGGCGGCCCGGCCGGGCCGGTCAAAACCGTGCATGAGCTGCCGACGCGCGCGGTCGACCACCGTGTCGACTTCGCCACCCAGCCGCGCGCCGCGCTGATCTACCGGCTTTCGGGTGACTACAACCCGCTGCATGCCGAACCTGCGGTGGCGCGCGCGGCCGGCTTCGAGCGGCCCATCCTGCACGGTCTGGCCACTTATGGCATCGCGGGCTGGGCCATCGTCAAGCAGGTGTGCGGCGGCGACCCGAACGCCCTGCTATCGATGGACGTGCGTTTTTCGTCACCGGTGTACCCGGGCGAGACCATCCGCACCGAAGTCTGGGTCGACGGCAAGGTCGTGTCGTTCCGCTCCTGTGTCGTCGAACGCGATGTCGTGGTGCTCAACAACGGCCGCGCCGAGTTGCGCTGACCGTCCATTGCCTTTTCCTTTCTGATTATAAATTCCCCTGACACACAAACACCTACAGACAGAACTCGACAAAGAGACAGTTTTTTCACAACATACAAGGAGATCAAGATGTCAATTTTCCAAAACTTTTGTATCAAAGGATTGCTGAGCGCAGTTCTCACTATCGGCGCAGCGGCTCAGGCGCAAGACATCCGCATTGGCGCGGTATTTGCACTGACCGGCACGCAAAGCGCGTACGGCGACCTGATGACTGCCGGCGCCAATCTGGCGGTCGAGCACGTGAATGCGGATCGCATGCTGTCGGGCAAGCTGTCGATCGCATTCGAAGACGGCCAGGCGATGCCCCAACGCAGCGTGATCGCGATGAGTAAGCTGGTCAATGTCGACAAAGTGCCATATGTGGTGACCGGCTTTAGCGGCGTATCGAAGGCTATCGCGCCGATCTCGCAGCGTACCAAGACGGTCACCGTCAACACTGGTGGCACTAGTTCCGACCTGGCAGAACTCGGTCCGTATTTCTGGAATGTGATCCCGTTGGTGAATTTGGAACTCAAGGCCATCGTCCCCTACCTGGTCAAGGAGCGCGGCCTGAAGCGCGTTACGCTGGTATACCTCGACGATCTGATGGGCCAAAGCATACGGAAGGAACTGGAAGCGACCTTGCCGGGCGCTGGCGCCCAGTTGGTGGCAGCGTTGTCAGTTCCGGTCGCCTCGCAGCAGTTCAGCGGTATCGCGGCGCTGGTGCGCGAATCGAAGCCGGACGTGGTCTACATCGCCTCCTACGGCGCGCAGCAGGTGTCGCTGATCAAGCAACTGCGCGACAATGGCGTCACCCAGCAGTTGGCAAGCTACGGAGCCTTCTCCAGCCCCGAGACGCTGGCCTTGCCGGAAGCCAAAGGCGCTCTCTATGCCACGCAGAATATCGACTGGAATTCAATGGATCCGATCACCAAACGCTTTGTCGACGACTACAAGGCCAAGGCTGGAAAACTGCCCAGCATTTTTATCGCGACCTCCTACAACGCCGTCTGGCTGTTCGCGCAGCTTGCCGCCAATCTGCAAAAGAAAGGCAAGCCGATTACCGGGGAAAATCTGTTGGCTGAACGCCTCGCGATCAAAACGTACGACTTCGTCGGCGGCAAGGTCGCGTTCGAGGCGAACGGCACGGTGGTCGCGCCGATGCAGGTCAACGAGATCGACGCCAACGGGGTGGTCAAAGTGGTGGTCGTGATCCCGGCGGCGCGCTGAGCCGGGGGTTCGGGCCGAGCTGCTATCTGCTGATGCGAGAAGGTACTTTGCGCCACTGTGGGGCAGATGGCGGAGGAAATGATCAAGCGGCATTTGGAGCATCATTTTGAGCCAAGGCCGAACGATGATTTCAAAATAGGAACTCGACAAAGAGACAATTTTTTCACAACATACGAGGAGATCAAGATGTCAATTTTTCAAAACTTTTGTATCAAAGGATTGCTGAGCGCAGTTCTCACCATCGGCGCGGCGGCTCAGGCGCAAGACATCCGCATTGGCGCGGTATTTCCGCTGAGCGGCCCCGTCAGCGGTTACGGGGATCTGTTCATGACCGGCGCCAATCTGGCGGTCGAGCACGTGAATGCGGATCGCATGCTGTCGGGCAAGCTGTCGATCGCATTCGAAGACGGCCAGGCGATGCCCCAACGCAGCGTGATCGCGATGAGTAAGCTGGTCAATGTCGACAAAGTGCCATATGTGGTGACCGGCTTTAGCGGCGTATCGAAGGCTATCGCGCCGATCTCGCAGCGTACCAAGACGGTCACCGTCAACACTGGTGGCACTAGTTCCGACCTGGCAGAACTCGGTCCGTATTTCTGGAATGTGATCCCGTTGGTGAATTTGGAACTCAAGGCCATCGTCCCCTACCTGGTCAAGGAGCGCGGCCTGAAGCGCGTTACGCTGGTATACCTCGACGATCTGATGGGCCAAAGCATACGGAAGGAACTGGAAGCGACCTTGCCGGGCGCTGGCGCCCAGTTGGTGGCAGCGTTGTCAGTTCCGGTCGCCTCGCAGCAGTTCAGCGGTATCGCGGCGCTGGTGCGCGAATCGAAGCCGGACGTGGTCTACATCGCCTCCTACGGCGCGCAGCAGGTGTCGCTGATCAAGCAACTGCGCGACAATGGCGTCACGCAGAAACTGGCCGGTTATTCTGGTTTATCGCTTCCTGAAATCCTCGCACTCCCGGAAACAAAAGGCGCTATCTACACCACGCAGAATATCGACTGGAATTCAATGGATCCGGCCACCAAACGCTTTGTCGATGACTTCAAGAAAAAATACGGGAAAATGCCGGAAATCTACGCAGCCAACTATTACAACGCCGTCCGACTGTTCGCGCAGCTCGCCGCCAATCTGCAGAAGAAAGGCAAGCCGATTACCGGGGAAAATCTGCTGGCTGAACGCCTCGCGACCAAGACCTTCGACTTCGTCGGCGGCAAGGTCGCGTTCGAGGCGAACGGCACGGTGGTCGCGCCGATGCAGGTCAACGAGATCGACGCCAACGGGGTGGTCAAAGTGGTTGCCGTGATCCCGGCAGCACGCTAAGTCGGAGGCGAGGACGGTGCTGCTCCAACTGCTGATCAATGGCCTTCAGGTCGGGGCGCTGTACGCCCTGACTGCAGTCGGCTTCTCGCTGATCTTCGGGTCAACCAAGATTTTCCATTTTGCGCATGGGGCAACACTGACGATCGCGGCGTACGTCTTTTATTACCTGTATTCGATCATCGGCGGACACTGGCTGCTGGCAGCGCTCGGGGCGACGCTCGCCGCTGTTGCCTTCGGTGTTTTGCTGGACCGTCTGGTGTATGCACCGATCCAGCGGCACGAGGCCTCGTTCTTTACCATCTTCGTCGCAGCGCTTGGCGTGGGGATCGTGGTGCAAAACTTGATCGGTATGATTTTCGGGCGCAGCTTTGTGTCCGTCACCGCACCCCTCAGCCGTAGTATCGAAATTGCTTCCGGCCTGTTTGTGTCACCGCTATCAGGCATCGCCATCATTTGCGCGGTCATGCTCTTTGGCGTGCTGCAATTCTTCCTGATGCACACCCATGTCGGCATGGCTCTGCGTGCCTTATCGGAGAACCCCGAACTGGTACGCACTTATGGCTTGAGTCCGCGCCGCTTGTCGACCATCGTGTTCGCGCTCGGCTCGCTGCTGGTAGTGCCGGCCGCAATCATCACCGGCGTATCGTCGGGTCTGAATCCGGCGATGGGGCATCACGTGATGCTGATCAGCCTGGCCGCGACCATCGTTGGCGGTGTCGGCAGTCTGCGCGGTGCCGCTTGCGCTGGTCTGTTGCTGGGTCTGGCAGAAAATCTGGCGCTGGCCTATTTCGAACCGCAATGGAGCGAGGCAGTCACATTCATCGTGCTGTTCCTGTTCATTCTGTTTCGCCCCTCCGGTTTCTTCGGTCGCTCAATTACATCGTGAGGTGCTGGTAAATGTTGGCTTACATACTTAATCTCGCGACGCTGATATGTATCAATGCGGTGCTCGCGATGACCCTCAATTTCATCATGGGGTACGCGGGGATTTTTTCGATTGCCCATGCGATATTTTTTGGCATAGGTGCCTACACTGCAGCCTATTTTGCGATTCATGCCAGTGCATCGTTGTTTTTGGCAGTGCCGGTGGCCATGGCAGTGGCCGCAGTATTGTCACTGGTACTGGCATTACCGGCGCTGCGCGTGCGTGGTGAATACTTTGTGGCTGCCTCGCTCGGGCTACAAGTGCTAGGCGTGACCGTCTTTTCGGAATGGAAATCGGTGACTGGCGGTATCGGTGGCGTGATCGGCATTCCACCGGTCGAGCTGTTCGGTTATGCAGTTGCCGATCCGCTCCAGTTTTTGCTGCTGACGGTGGTTTGCCTGCTGCTGGTCATTGGCGTAATCAGCATTTTGGTGCGCACCAGTTTCGGCCGCAATCTGAAAGCGATTCGTGACAGCGAGTTGGCTGCACAGGCGTTCGGCAAGAATGTGGCCGTCATCAAAACCCTGTCCGTGATGCTTTCTTCTTCATTGGCGGCGGTGGCAGGCGCACTGTACGCGTTTTATCTAGGCTTCATCAACGTCGAAAGTTTCACGCTGGACACGTCGGTGTTGCTGATGGCGATGGTAATCATCGGCGGCACTGGCACCCTGCTCGGACCCATCATCGGCGCCGCGCTGTTGATGCTGTTGCCAAGCCTGTTCAGTTATATGTGGTTCCTGCCGCAGACCGAAATCGGTTCAATCCAGCAGATCGCCTACGGTATCGCGATGGTGTTGCTGATGATTTATCGTCCGGGCGGTATTGTTGGCTCCGGCGCAAGGAGCGTCAAATGACTGAGTCAAGCGGTCAGGTATTGCTGGAAATCCGCAATCTCAACAAAAGTTTCGGTGGGTTGAAAGTCACCGACGATGTGTCGCTCGCTCTGCGTTCCGGGATCGTGACGACATTGGTCGGCCCGAACGGGGCCGGCAAGACCACGCTGTTCAATCTGATTACCGGTCACCTGCCCCCCGAATCCGGCGACATTCTCTGGAATGGGCAGTCGATTGTCGGCAAGTCGCACTGGCAGATCGCTCGCCTTGGTATTGCCCGTAGCTTTCAGGATCTGCGGCTGTTCGATCACATGACCGTCGAAGAAAACGTGCTGACCGTCATGGAGCCGATCGCATGGCTCTGGCAACCGGGCGGCACGCTAGCACGCAAGGCACGTCACGACCGGGTCATGCAGATTCTGGAGTCAACGCGCCTGGCTGAAAAGGCACGGATGCGCGCGATCGATCTGGCGTATGCGGAGCGCAAATTCCTCAGCATGGCCCGCATCATGGCGACCAACGCCAAAATCTGGCTGCTCGACGAACCGGCATCTGGACTGGACCGCGGCTCGTACGAGCTGTTCCTTGAACTGCTGCGCGGCGAGGTAAGCAAAGGCGTCACCGTCTGCATCATCGAGCACAACCTGGACATCGTGATCGGAATTTCGGATCGTATTGCCTTTTTGGATCAGGGCCAGTTGCTGGCAGACGGCGACCCGAAGAGCGTGTTGAACGATCCGCATCTGGCGGCGATTTACTTCGGGGAAAAAGCAGCATGACGAATACGGTGTTCAAGACCGAAGGTCTGGTCGTAGGATATGGTGGCCGCCCGGTTCTCGATGGTATCAATATCGAATTGCGTTCCAACGAAGTGCTGTGCCTGATCGGTCACAACGGTGCCGGTAAATCAACGCTACTCAAAGCACTGTTTGGGCTGATTGCGTATCAGGGCGGGCAGGTGTTCCTGAATGGCAAACTGTTGCCGGTCTCCGAGCCGCGCGCGCTGGCCGCTGCCGGCATTTCGCTGATGCCGGAAGGTCGCGGCATCTTTCCGGGGCTCACGGTAGCGGAAACGATGAAGCTGGGCATGTGGGCGGCGGGCGTCCCGGAGAGCGAGCGCAGCGACCGGCTCGCATGGGTCATGTCGGTGTTGCCGATGATGCGCGATTTCTATCACCGTCGTGCGGGGACACTGTCCGGCGGGCAGCAGCAGATGGTGTCGATCGGACGCGCCTTGCTGAGCCGGCCGCGCTGCCTGCTGATGGATGAGCCGTCCATCGGCCTCGCGCCGAAGTTGTTCCAGGATCTGCTGCGACCGATCCGCGAACTGCAGCGCCAGACCGGCATGTCGATTCTGCTGGTCGAACAAAACGTCAAGGAGGCCCTCAAGATTTCCGACCGTGTCATCGTCATGAAGTCCGGCGCCATCATCCACGAAACCCTGCCTGAAGAACTGACCGACAACGCCAAGTTGATGGAGCTTTATTGATATGTCGATGCCATTAACCTTTTCTGCGCTACTGGAGCGCCATGTGGCCGAACGGCCGAACCAGATCGCTTTTATCGAAGGTGAACGGCAAGTCAGCTTTGCCGAGTTCGACCGCTTGTGCAACCGCGCCGCCACCTGGCTTACGGCGCAGGGTATCGGCCCCGGCGACCGCGTGGCGGTGTGGCTGGTGAACCGCGTCGAATGGATGGCGCTGCTGTTTGCGCTGGGCCGCATCGGCGCGGTGATGATGTCGGTCAACACGCGCTTTCGCGCGGCCGAACTCGAGCCTGTGCTGGCGCGATCGGCGGCGCGGCTGCTGGTGATGCAGCTCAACTTCCGGAAGATCGAGTTCGAGGCCGTGTTGCGCGAAGTCGATTGCACCACCGTGCCGGCGCTCGAACGCATTGCTGTGCTCGATGGCGGCACTGACCTGCCTGCGGCGATCCTCGGCAAGCCGACCATCGCCTTGTCGCTGGCCGAGGGCTCGTCGGCTACGCCTGCCGACCTGCAGGAGGACCGTTCGTCGCCCGACGCGCTGGCGATCCTGTTCACCACCTCCGGCACGACCAAGGGCCCGAAGCTGGTGATGCACGCGCAGCGCGCGATCGCGCTGCACGCGCAACGAGTCGGTCGCGCCTATGGTTTCGACGCGCCGGGTGCCGCCACGCTGGGCGCGGTGCCTTTCTGCGGCACCTTCGGGCTCGTGGCGGCGCTGGCCGCCTTTGCCGCCGGTGCGCCGCTGGTCATCATGGATGCGTTCGATGCAACGCGCGCGTCCGAACTGATCCGGCAGCACCGACTGACGCATGTGTTCGGTACCGACGAGATGCTGCGCCGACTGCTCGAAGCCAATCCCGAGCCGGAACCATTCCCGTCGGTGCGCCTGTTCGGCTTCACTCATACGCAGGAGCTTGCGCAGGCGGCGTGCGCGCGCGGCCTGCCGATGAGTGGCCTGTACGGATCAAGCGAGGTGCAGGGGCTGTTCTCGCGCCAGCCGCTCGATCTGCCCTTGGACGAGCGCTTGCTGGGCGGCGGCAAGCCGACCTCTTCGGATGCCGAGGTGCGCGTACGCGACGTGAGCAGCGGCGAGTTGCTGCCGCCGGGCGCGAGCGGCGAACTCGAAATCCGAGCGCCGACCAACTTCATCGGCTACCTCGACAACCCTGAAGCCACCGCCAAGGCGATCGACAGTGAAGGCTTCGTCCGCACTGGCGACGTCGGTCGGCTGCGCGGCGACGGCAGCTTCGTCTTCGAGACGCGCACTGGCGACGCAATCCGGCTCGGCGGCTTCCTGGTCAGCCCGGTTGAGATCGAGGAAGTCATCCGACAAGTCCCGGGCGTCGCCGACGCGCAGGTGGTCGCAGTGGATATCGAGCGCAAGTTGCGCTGTGTGGCATTCGTGCTCCTTCGCGCGGATGCGGCGGTGACCGACAGCGAGGTGACGGCCTGGGTCAGGGCCCGCATGGCCGGCTACAAGGTGCCGGCGCACGTGTGGTTCGTCGAAGCCTACCCGGTCACCCACAGTGCCAACGGCGACAAAATCCAGCGTGCCAGGCTGCGCGAGATGGCTACACAACGGCTGACAGGAGCTTGATTGCCTGATTTATTCATAAAATAACCGGAGATTTTTGTCATGCGATCCATTTTTTTTGAAGACTTTGAAGTTGATCAGACGTTCAAAAGCAGCGGTAGAACGATCACTGAAACCGACCTGACCTTTTTCTCGATGCTGTCAGGCGACTGGAATCCGATTCACGCCAATGTCGAGCACGCCAAAACCACCCGCTATGGACAGCGCGTCGTCCACGGTACGCTTGGCATCGCAATCGCCACCGGGATGTTGCATGAGCTCGGCATCTTCGATCGTTCGGGCGTTGCGATGCTGGGCCTGAAAGAATGGTCTTTCCTTCAACCACTTTTTGTCGGTGACACGATACGCCTGCAACTGACGATCCTCGACACCGAGCTCGGCCGTAGCGGACGCACGGGGAGCGTCGGGCGCCGCTTTCAGTTGTTCAATCAGAATAATGTGCTTGTCCAGGAAGGTTTGAGCGATGTGCTGGTGCTGACTAAGAGGGCTCCCCAGAGTTGATGAAACAGGCGAGCGATCCGGCATTTTGGAATAGGGTTGGCGCCAGCGCACGCGCATCGAGGCGGTTGCAGTTCCTCGACGCGGGTATCCCCTTTACCCCATTTCGTGATACGCAGGTTCCCGTGAGCCTGAAGGCTTCTGTCGCAAG
>CAYJMW010000081.1:0-15082 GCA_964371235.1 uncultured Polaromonas sp. | reverse complement strand
ACGATCAGATCGGCCACCTGCACCAGGTTGCGCAGCTCCAGCAGGTCGCGGGTAACGCGAAAGCTTGCGTAGAACTCCTGGATTTCGGAGCGCAGCAAGGCGATGCGGTGCGCCGCGCGTTCGAGCCGCTTGGTGGTACGCACAATGCCCACGTAGTTCCACATGAAGCGGCGCAACTCGTCCCAGTTGTGCGAGATCACTACCGCTTCGTCGGCATCCGTGACCCGGCTTTCGTCCCAGGCGGGCAGCGCCATGACGCGGCCGGGTTCGCTGGTTTTGCTGGCCTCGATCGCTTCAAATGTGGCGCGGGCCAGCACCACGCACTCCACCAGCGAATTGCTCGCCAGCCGGTTGGCGCCGTGCAGGCCGGTGCAGGCGGTCTCGCCAATCGCATACAGGCCCGCCACGTCGGTGCGTCCGGCCAGATCGGTCAGCACGCCGCCGCAGGTGTAGTGCGCCGCCGGCACCACCGGAATCGGCTGCGTGGTGATGTCTATGCCGAGCTCCAGGCAGCGCTGCAGGATGTTCGGGAAGTGCTCGTGCAAAAAGGCCGGGCTCTGGTGCGAAATGTCCAGATAAACGCAGTCCAGCCCGTGCTTTTTCATTTCAAAGTCAATTGCGCGAGCCACCACATCGCGCGGCGCCAGCTCGGCGCGTGCATCGTGCGCCGGCATGAAGCGGGTGCCATCGGGAAGCAGCAGCCGCCCGCCTTCGCCGCGCACCGCCTCGCTGATCAGAAACGATTTAGCGTACGGGTGGTACAGGCAAGTCGGGTGAAACTGGATGAACTCCATGTTGCTGACGCGGCAGCCCGCGCGCCAGGCGGCGGCAATACCGTCGCCGGTGGCGGTGTCGGGGTTGGTGGAGTACAGATACACCTTGCCCGCGCCGCCGGTGGCCAGAATGGTGTGCGCCGCGCCGAAGGTGGCAACTGCGCCGGTGTTTACATCCAGCACATGGGCGCCGTGGCATTGCTTGCCGGGGCGCTTGAGCTGGCGGTCGGTGATCAGGTCCACCAGCATGTGGTATTCAAACACCGTGATGTTGGGCGAGCTTCGCACCTGTTCAATCAGCGTGCGCTGCACCACCGCGCCGGTGGCATCGGCGGCATGCGCGATGCGGCGCTGGCTGTGGCCGCCTTCGCGCGTGAGGTGCAGCTCGCCCGGGTGCGCGCTGTCTTCTGAAAAAGCCACGCCCAGCGTGCGCAGCCAGGCTATCGCCTTGGGTGCGCCCTCAATCATGGCGCGGGTGGCGGCCAGATCACACAGGCCGGCCCCGGCAATCAGGGTGTCGTTCACATGCTGCTCCAGCGTGTCTCCTTCGGCCTGCACCGCGGCCATGCCGCCCTGAGCCCAGCCGCTGGCGCCGTCGCTGAGCTCGCGCTTGGTCAGCACCGCGACCCGTCGCCCCGGGGCCAGCAGCAGCGCGGCGGTCAGCCCCGCCAGACCGCTGCCGATGATGAGAACGTCGAAATTGCGCTGCGCCGGGCTGGCCAGGGGTTTCATGGGAAGGCAATCAAAGTTTCAGGTGGGCGTGTAAGCCAGGCGCACGTAAATCGGCGCATAGGCCTCGGCCTGCGTGACTTCCAGCAGGCCTTCCTTGGAGAGTTCGAGCAGGGCAATGAAAGTAACCACCAGCACCGCCATTCCGCGCGCGGCGTCAAACAGGTCTTCAAATTCAAGAAACTTGCGGCCCTGCAATTTGCGCAGCACGAGGCTCATGTGCTCGCGCACCGAGAGCTCTTCACGGTTGATGACATGGTGCTGAACCAGCCTGGCGCGTTTGACGATGTCACGCCAGGCCTCCTGCAGGTCAACCACGTTCACGTCGGGAAAGCGCGGCTGCGGCGATTGCTCCACATAGACCTGCGCCCGCAGAAAATCACGGCCCAATTGCGGCATTTCATTGAGCTGGTGAGCGGCCAGCTTGATCTGCTCGTATTCGAGCAGGCGGCGCACCAGCTCGGCCCGAGGGTCTTCCGGCTCCTGGCCCTCGGCCGTCTTTCTGGGCGGCAGCAGCATGCGCGACTTGATTTCGATCAGCATGGCGGCCATCAGCAGGTACTCGGCGGCCAGTTCCAGATTGGTGGCGCGGATCTCATCGACATACGTGAGGTACTGTCGCGTCACCGCCGCCATCGGAATGTCAAGAATGTTGAAGTTCTGCCTGCGGATCAGGTAGAGCAGCAAGTCCAGCGGTCCCTCGAAGGCCTCCAGAAACACCTGCAGCGCATCCGGCGGAATGTACAGGTCGTGCGGCAGGGCAAACAGCGGCTCGCCATAGAGGCGGGCCAGTGCGACCTGGTCAATCACCGCGGGCAGGTCTTCCCCGGCCACCACTGGCAGTTCCGGGGCAGGGGAGAACAAAATTTGCGGCATGAAGGCGGCGGTTGCAGCCGGAGCGGGACAGTAGTGCTATAAAAGTTATAGCTATATACGCCCGTCTGACAAGGGCAAAAGCCTCATTTGTTCTTATTTTTCGTTGGGCTGCGGGCTCGTGCCGTACACATAGGGCTGCTGCGCCACGCGCGCCTGGCGGTACTCGGCCTGGTCGGCCCGGTTCAGGCTCTTGTCCCAGAGCAGGGCGCGGCCAGCGCGCTGCTCGGCTTCAAGCGTGGGCTTGCTGGCCTTGAGCTGGTCAATGAAAAGACTGGCATCAGAGTGATAGTCGGGACGGCGAAAGATGGACATGGTGTTGACTGGCCTGAAACGTGTGGTGCGCTGATTTTACCGGGGTCTTCCGTGAGCCATTGCGATACCTGTCAGCGTTCAAGTAAAGTCGGCACCTGCATTGTGGCATCAGGCCTGTACTGCCAAGCCGCCCGTGTCGTTTTATACCGCATCACCGCGACAAGGAACCAATCATGAAATGGGAAGGCAATCGGGAGTCTGACAACGTCGAAGACCGGCGCGATGACGCAGGTGGGGGCGGCGCTCTGCTGGGCGGGCGCAGCATCGGTATCGGCACCCTCGTGGTGGCGCTGGTGGGCGGCTGGATATTTGGCATCAACCCGCTGACGATTCTGGGGCTATTAAGTGGCGGCTCGCCGCCGGCGCAGGTGCAGCAGCGCGCCCAACAGGGGCCCGCGCACCGGCCGCCGGCCGATGACCGCATGGCCAGGTTCGTCTCCACCGTGCTGGCTGATACCGAAGATGTCTGGAAAGATGTTTTCGCCAGGGGCGGCGCCACTTACCAGGTGCCGCGCCTGGTGCTGTTTCGCGGTGCCACGCAAACCGCTTGCGGTCAGGGCCAGGCAGCGATGGGACCGTTTTACTGCCCGAGCGATCAGAAGGTGTATATCGACCTTGGTTTTTACGAGACGCTAAAAAACCGCCTGGGCGCGCCCGGCGATTTTGCCCAGGCCTATGTCATTGCGCACGAGGTCGGCCATCATGTGCAGAACCTGCTGGGCATCAGCGACAAGATGGAGCAGACGCGTGGCCGGGTCAGCAAGGTCCAATACAACGCGCTCAGCGTGCGGCTGGAATTGCAGGCTGACTGCTTTGCCGGCGTCTGGGCGCACAACGCGCAGACTGCGCGCCAGATTCTGGAGCAGGGCGACGTTGAAGAAGCCATGAACGCCGCCGCCAAAATTGGCGACGATGCGCTGCAGCGCGGCAACGGCGGCGCGGTGCTGCCAGAGAGCTTTACCCATGGCAGCAGCGTCCAGCGCCAGCGCTGGTTTGACACCGGCCTGAAAACCGGCAGCGTCAAGGCCTGCGATACCTTCAGCGCCAAAAACTTATAGGAAATAGGACATTTGCCCACGTGATATGGGCATGGGCAGCTATCATTATTGTAGCACTTGGGGATTTTTCCAGCCGCCTGGCATGGTAGCGGGTAGGTCCCTGAGCGCTGCATCGGCCAGGGAGATGAGTTATTTCGCTCAAAGTGCGACAATAGCAAGCTAAATGACATTATCTTTTTCGAACCTTTCGCTGGCAGAACCGCTGGCCCGGGCCGTAGCCGAAATGGGCTACGAATCCATGACCCCCATTCAGGCACAGGCCATTCCGGTGGTGCTGGAGGGCCGCGACGTGATGGGCGCCGCGCAAACCGGCACCGGCAAAACCGCTGCCTTCGCGCTGCCCCTGCTGCAGCGCATGATGAAGCACGAAAACGCCTCAACCTCGCCGGCGCGCCACCCGGTGCGCGCACTGGTGCTGCTGCCGACCCGCGAGCTCGCCGTCCAGGTGGCCGAGCAGGTCAAGCTTTACGCCCAGTACACCAAGCTGAACTGCGCGGTGGTGTTTGGCGGCATGGACATGAAGCCGCAAACGCTGGAACTCAAAAAAGGCGTTGAAGTGCTGGTGGCCACGCCGGGGCGCTTGCTGGACCACATCGAAGCCAAGAATACCGTGCTCAATCAGGTCGAGTACGTGGTGCTCGACGAAGCCGACCGCATGCTTGACATCGGCTTTTTGCCCGATCTTCAGCGCATTTTGAGCTACCTGCCCAAGCAGCGCATCACGCTGCTTTTTTCTGCCACTTTTTCTACCGAAATCAAGCGCCTGGCATCAAGCTATCTGCAAGACCCGGTGACGATCGAAGTGGCGCGCTCCAACGCCGCCGCTTCCACCGTGGAGCAGCATTTCTACAGTGTCAGCGCCGACGACAAGCGCCGCGCCCTGCACCAGATCCTCAAGCAGCGCGAGTTGAAGCAGGCCTTTGTTTTTGTCAACAGCAAACTCGGCTGCGCGCGGCTGGCGCGTTCGCTGGAACGCGAAGGCCTCAAGACCACGGCGCTGCACGGCGACAAGAGCCAGGACGAACGCCTGAAGGCGCTCGAGTCCTTCAAGAGCGGCGAGGTCGATTTGCTGGTCTGCACCGACGTGGCCGCCCGTGGCCTGGACATCAAGGACGTGCCGGCGGTGTTCAACTTCGACGTGCCCTTCAACGCCGAAGACTACGTGCACCGCATTGGCCGCACCGGCCGTGCCGGTTTGGCGGGCCTGGCGGTAAGCTTTGTCGCCAGCAGCGACGCCCGGCTGGTGGCCGATATTGAAAAACTGCTGGGCAGCAAAATTGAAGTCGAGCCGATCGAGTTTGACGAAGATCGTCCGCGCATCAGCGAGCAGGGCCGCATCAACGACGGCCGCCGCATGTACCGCGAAGGCGAGGGAACTGATGGCGGCGAGCGTGTTGATTCGCGCGCGCCACGAGAGAGGCGCGAGCCCCGGGAGCGCCGCGAATACACCGTGCCGCGCCAGCCAGCCGCGGCCCGCGACCCGTTTTTTGACCAGCCTTATGAGTCCGGCGTTGCCGCCGATGTGCAGCCGGCCTGGGAGGCCGCAGCCAAGGCCAACCCGGCCCGCAGCGGTGTGTCGGCCAACATCAAGCCCAAGAAAAAAGTCGCTGCGTTATTCCAGACCAGCGCCTGAAGCCGGTTTACGCAGGCTTTTGCGCCTGTTCGCACTGCACCGTGATCAGCTCGAACTCGCCCGCCACCGTACCCAGCCTGGCGGCGCTCAGGCAACCGCCCCAGACGCAGCCGGTGTCCAGTGGCAAGGTGTTGTGCCGCAAGCGCGTGACCCGCTTCGCATCAAGGGCCAGGGTGGACCAATGCCCAAACGCCATCGGCGTGCCCAGGGTTGCCCGTCCTGGCACCTCAAACCACGGCAGGTAGCCCGCGGGCGCGTGATGGGCGGCTTCGCTGCTGCTGAACTCCATCACGCCTTGCGGCGTGCAAAAGCGCAGGCGCGTCAGCGCATTCACAATCACCCGCAGCCGGTCAGCGCCCGCTAGAGTGTCGTGCCATTGCCCGGGCGCGTTGCCATACATCGCCCTCAAAAAACCTTTCACATCAGGCCCGCGCAGCGCCTGCTCTACCTCCGCGGCGAGCGCCAGGGTTTGCGCCACGCTCCATTGCGGCAGCACGCCCGCATGCACCATCAGCCAGCCGTGGCACCGCAGCGCCATGGCCCGGTGCCGCAGCCAGTCGAGCAGCGCTTCGCGCTCGGGCGCCTGCAATACGGCTTGCACGGTATCGTTGCGGCCAGGCTTTTGCACACCCTGCCAAAGGGCCAGCAGGTGCAGGTCGTGGTTGCCGAGCAGGCACTGCGCCGCGTCGCCCAGTGCCAAGAGGCTGCGCAGCACGCCCAGCGAGTCCGGCCCGCGGTTGACCAGGTCGCCCAGAAGGTACAGCGTGTCGCGGCTTGGGGAGAAATCAATCTTCCTGAGCAAACGCTGAAATGGCGCGTTGCAACCCTGCAGGTCGCCGATACAGTAAAGTGACATGGTGTTTATTCTGCCCCTGGACTCATGGACTTCCTGCTCATTGCTTTCTTGACCCTGCTTAATGGTGTGTTTGCCATGTCGGAACTGGCGCTGGCTTCGAGCCGCAAGGCCCGGCTCAACGTTATGGCCGAATCAGGCGACAAAGGCGCGCAAGCGGCCCTGGGCCTGCTGGACAACCCCACGCAATTCCTGTCTTCGGTGCAGGTCGGCATTACTTCCATCGGCATGCTCAACGGCATTATTGGCGAAGCGGCTTTCAGCGCCGGGCTGTCGGTCTGGATCCAGGCCCTGGGCGCCTCACACCGTGCTGCCGACATTTCCGCCACGGCCGTCGTGGTCACGGTCATTACCTTCATCACCATCGTGTTTGGCGAACTGGTGCCCAAGCGCATCGGCCAACTCTACCCGGAAACCGTGTCGCGACTGGTGTCGCGCCCCATGATGTGGGTCGCCAGCGCCGCCAAGCCCTTCGTCAGGCTGCTCTCCATCAGCACCCACGCGGTGCTCAAACTCTTGCGTGTTGACCTCGATGCCAGCCGGGCTGTCACTGAAGAGGAAATTACCGCCAGCCTGGAAGAGGGACGCGATGCCGGCCTGATCGAGGAGAACGAGCACCGCATGGTGCAAAACGTTTTTCTGCTCGACGACCGCTTGCTGACCTCGCTGATGCTGCCGCGCGCCGATATCGAGTGGCTCGATGCGTCCGACACCGTGGCCCAGGCCATCGACAAGGCCGGCGCCACCGGCCATTCGTGGTACCCGGTGTGCCGGGGCAGCCTGGATGACGTGGTGGGCGTCGTCAACGTGGCCAAGCTGCTGGCGCTGCACGGCCGCATACAAACGGCCCCGGCGAGCCCGGGCGCGGGCGCAGCGCCGTCGGTCACGGACCACATTGGCGTGTATGCCGTTCCGGCCGTGTTTGTTCCGGAAACGCTGACCGGCATGGAACTGATCGAGCAGCTTCGCGCCCAATCCACGCGCATCGTGCTGGTGGTTGATGAATACGGCGTGGTGCAAGGGCTGATGACGCCGCTGGACATGCTCGAAGCGATCACCGGTGAGTTGCAGCCCAGCGCGCAGACGGACGCCTGGGCCACCGAGCGCGAGGACGGAAGCTGGCTGATAGACGGTGTCATGCCGGTCTCCGAGCTCAAGGCCCGGCTCGACATCCGGGAGCTGCCAGAGGAAGACCGGGGACGCTACAACACCGTGGCCGGCCTGCTGCAAAGCGTTTCGGGCCGCCTGTTAACGGTTGGCGAGCAGGTTGAGTGCGCCGGCTGGCGCTTTGAGGTGCTTGATCTGGATGGCAAGCGCATCGACAAGGTGCTGGCCAGTCCGGCGGTTGAGTCTGGTCCGCTGTAAGGGCACGGACTGGTCGATCCTGGTCAACGTCGATGCCGCGCCGGCATCCCCGTCTGCCGGCCAGGCGTGGGTTGCGCGGCGGCAATGGGCAGCAGCCCAAAGCCGGCACAAATACGACTCAGTGCATTGCGCAGCAGGCGCTCCTGGGGTGGCGTGAGAAAAGCCAGCAGCTCGCGCTCGAGTTCGCGCGCCAGCGGCGTGATCCGGGCGTAGATCGTTTTTCCCCTGCGGGTTAACCCGAGCGGTTTGCGGCGTTTGTCGCTCCCGGCCGTGCGCCTCACAACGTAGTCTTTCTGGAGCAGCCCCTTGACCGCGCGATGAACGGCCACTTCGTCGAGTCCGCTGCTGGACGCGATCTCGGCCGCCGACAAGGCCGCCGACGCCCCGATAATGGCCATCACTCGCCATTCGGAAACCGTCAGGCCGGAGAACCCATGATGTTGCGCGGAGAGCGTCTCGCTCAGATAGGCTGACAGCACCGCAAACTGATAGGGAAGGTAGCTATCGAGGATCAGCCTGCTGCTGACGGGCCCGACGATCACCGGCGTGCTGGATGGCTTACAGGCCTTGCTCTGCCTGGCGCCCGCGCCGTGCCGCTGCTCCACGATTGGCGCAGCCGCTATCGGTTGTGCTGTCTTGTTCTTGGTCTTGGTCGTCATGAGGCTCATATTGACAGGCTCCCGATTCAACTGTAAAGTTTCATTTGAAAGTTTATTGTGCCATTGAGTGCCTGCTCCATCCGGCCGTCGAATTGAAGGAACAATCTTGGGGTCACTAACGCACGGGTTCAAGTCATCATGGCAGATTGGGCTGGACCGGCTGTGCGAACGGGTGCTGCGCATTCGCGCTGAGGTCGGCGACGCGTGGCCGTACCACTGTGATCCGGCCACCGGCGTGTGGGACACCACCGCAGATGGCGACTGGTGCGGTGGGCACTGGGCCGAATGCCTTCGCATCGTCGGCGAACTGGCGCACGACCGGGCCCTGCTGGACGAATCGGCCCAACGGACCGAGCGCCTGCGCCCCTATCTGGAGCGCGACGACATGTTTCGCGCGCACCGCTTCTACTACTCGGCGGCGCGGCAGTGGGCCTGGACTCGTGATCCGAAGTTCCGCACGCTGGCGCTGGCCTCGGCCTGGGCGGTGCGTTCGATGGCGATCCCGGTCAACGGCGCCATGCCCATCGGCACACAGGTGCAGGTGCGCTCGACGCAAATCTTCGGCCGCGAGAAGGTCTGCGTGGACAACGTGCATCCGAACCTCATTCTTGACTGGTGGGCGTTCAAGGAGACCGGCGACGAGGCCTTTGTCGCCGGCGCGCGGCGCCATCTCGACCTAACCGCGCGCGACTTCATTCGCGGCGATGCCTCGACAGTCGAATTCATCGACTACGACACCACCACCGGCCGCCCGCTGCGCGACTACACGCTGCTGGGCGCGAGCGACGACAGTTGCTGGTCGCGCGGCCAGGCCTGGGCGATCGCGGGCTACCTGCGTGCCTACGAGGCTTTGCGCGACGAACGCTATCTGAACATCGGGCAGAACCTGCTGCGCTATTGGCTGGACAACGCCAACGCCGACGCCATCGCACCCTGGGACTTCAAGGATCCCGTGGCCGGGCTGCGCAGCGCGTCGCCGGTGCTCGACACTTCTGCGGGAGCCATTGTGGCCGAGCAACTGGCACGGCTCGCCATCCTTCCCGATCTGCCACCGTGTGCCGCGGCGACGGCGGCGCTCACTGAACGCTTCATCGACGGCCTGCTGCGCCATCTGACGCCGCTGACGGCTGAAGACAACCGTCCGCCGGGCATACTGCTCGACGGGTGCTTCAACCAGCCCCGGCGCTATGCCAATCGCAGCGAACTGATCTGGGGCACGGCCTATCTGTTGTTTGCGCTCTATTACCTGAAAACCGGCAGGGTGGTCGAGTGAAGCGAACATCATCGGTCGATCACGCCGCGGCCGGCACGCAGCAAAACACGCACTGAAACGCACGCTTCCACCATCGCCACAGGAGATAACAAGTGAACACGACCAACACCACACCTAAACCCACCACCGGGACAAATCGCCGCCGATTCAACGCGCTGGCCGCAGGAACACCGGTACTCGCGGCCGCCGCCTGGTTTCCCGCCATCGTTCGCGCTCAGCCAACCAAACTCAAAGTCGGCGTGATCCTGCCGAAATCGGGCGTGCTGGCGCAGTTGGGCCAATCCTGCCAGCGTGGCGCCGACATTGCGCCGGGCATTGTCAAGGAGCTGTACGGCGTTGAGCTCGAGTTGATGAGCGTTGACTTCGAGTCCAGTGTTGACCAGGCGCGCGCGCGCGCCGAGAAGCTGATCAACGATGGCGCCCAGGTGCTGGTTGGCCCGTTCGATTCGGGCGCCGCATCGGCCATCGCCCAGGTGGCCGAGCAACGCAAAATCCCGTTCGTCATCAACGTCGCCGCCGCGCCGCCGATCACCGAGCAAGGTTACAAATACACGTTCCGCAATTTTCCGACCTCGGTGGAACTGATACGCAACGGCCTGGCGCTGTTCCGCGATTTGTTCCACGCCACCGGGGCTGCACCGCGCACCTGTGTGTTCATGCACGTGAACGACACCTTCGGCATGGCCAACAAGAGTGCCATCGACCGCATCCTGCCAACCCTGAACTACCTGCCGTTCAAGGTGGTCGAGACCATTTCCTACGACCCGGCCGCGCGCGACCTGTCGGTTGAGATCGCAAAAGCCAAGGCCAGCGGCGCTGACATCGTGATGCTCGTGGGCCGACTGAACGACTCCATCCTCTTGGTGCGCGAGATGGTCAAGCAGCGCTACAACCCGATGGGCATCATCAGCCCGGGTTCGCCGGGCATGTACGAAGAAGCGTTCTACAAGGCACTCGGCAAGTACTCCGAGTACGCCATTTCCAACGTGCCCTGGTACGACCCCAAGTCCAAGATGACCGGCATAGTGGACCGCGCGTTTACCAGGATGTTCCCCAAGGACAAGCTGATGTTCCATGCGCTCAACGTCGGCTTCACGGTCGAGGCGATGCTGGTCGCGGCCGATGCGTTCAAGCGCGCCCGCTCGGTGGACGGCAGCGCGCTGGCCGATGCGATGCGCCAGACCCGCATCACCGAGCGCATGATGCTGGGTGGCCCCATCGCGTTCAACGCCAAGGGCCAGAACACCGAAATTTCCTCGGCGTGCATCCAGAACCGCAAGTTGCGGCCGCAAGTCGTATTGCCGGTGGCTAGTGCCGAGATCACTCCGGTGTTCCCGGTGCCGGACTGGAATTCACGCACCTGAGCCAGCGCCCAGCCAAGGCAATCCGATTGATGCGAAACCTTCTCTGTCCCTGATGCCGCTGGACCTGATCGTCAACGTGCTCCTGAGCGGCTTGCTGACGGGCCTGGTTTACGGGTTGATGGCGCTGGGCCTGTCGGTCATCTATGGCGTGGTGCGCATCGTCAATTTCGCGCATGGCGAATTGATGGCGCTGGCGATGTACATGACGGTCGTTGCCTTCGCCGCGCTTAAAGTGGATCCGTTGTGGATACTGCTTCCGGTCGCCCTCGGTTTCTTTGGCCTGGGCTACATACTGCAGCGTGCGCTCATCAATCCTTTCATAGACCGACCCGAACACGCGCAGTTCATGCTGCTGCTGGCGGTTGCGCTGATCCTGGTCAACGGCCTGCTGCTCGTCTTCGGGCCGGATGCTCGCAACGTCCAGGTTGACTACGCGCTGGAGTCCTACCAGATCGGGCCGGTGCTGATCGACAAGGTGCGCGTGGTCTGCGCTGCCGTTGCGCTGGTGTGCTGTGCGCTGTTGTGGGCCATTTTTCGTTTCACCGGTTTTGGCAAGGCCATTCGCGCCTGCGCCGACAACCTGCTGGGCGCGCGCATTGTCGGCCTGAACGTCGCGCATCTGTATGGTCTGACTTTCGGCATCGGCTGCGCCTGCGTCGGCGTCGCCGGCACCTTGCTTACCTTGCTGGTTGACGTGACGCCGGCCTCTGGGCCAGCTTACACGCTGCTGGCGTTCATCATCGTCATCATCGGTGGCCTGGGCTCGATGCCCGGCGCCCTGGCCGGGGGGGTGCTGATCGGCATGTCGGAGGCGGCCGCCGGGATCGTGTTCACCCCTTCTGCCAAGAGCATGGCCTCGTTCGCGCTGCTGATCGTGGTGCTTGCGTTCAAGCCACAAGGGCTGTTTGCCCGGCGCTGAGATGCTTCACCCCCAAGCCCGCTTCATCCGCTGGACGCATTGCCGATGAATAACCTGATTGCCCTGTTCACCGAGGCTCCGCCGCGCCCGCGCAACGCGCTTTTGGTGCTGCTCGCGCTGCTGCTGCTGGCGCCGTTGCTGCTCGACCGTTATTTGTTGTCGCTGATGATCCTGGTGCTGTACTTCGCGTTCGTCGGCCAGGCGTGGAACATCATGATGGGGCTGTGCGGCCAGCTCTCGCTCGGTCATGCGCTATACGTCGGTCTGGGCGCCTACACGGCCGCCGCGTTGTACCAGCACTTCGGGCTCACGCCCTGGCTGGGCATGCTGGTGGCGGTGCTCGTGTGCGTGGCCGTGGCCTCGTTGATCGGCTGGCTGGCTTTTCGCTTCGGCATCGCCGGCACCTATTTCGCGCTGCTGACGATTGCGTTCGCCGAGTTCACGCGCATCGGTTTTGATCACTTCACGTGGGTCGGCGGCTCGGGAGGCTTCTTCCTCAAGGTGGTGCAGCAGGATACGGCCGACTGGCTCAACCTGCGCGGCCACCCGCGAATGTTTTATTTCCTGGCCCTGGCGCTCGCGGTGGGGGCGTTCCTGCTCACCGTCTGGCTGCTGCGCAGCCGTGCCGGCTACTACTTCCGGGCCATCCGCGACAACGAAGAAGCCGCGCGCGCCGCCGGCGTCAACACCTTTCGCTACAAGATGATCGCGATCCAGATATCGGCCGCGCTGACCGCGCTGGCGGGCGTGTTCTTCGCCTTTTACTACAACAACCTGTTCCCCGAACAGACCTTTAACATGGGCCGCTCGATCGAGATCATTCTCGCGCCCATCATCGGCGGCATCGGCACTCTCTTTGGCCCGGTCGTCGGCGCGGCGCTACTGGTGCTAACGTCCGAAGGCCTCACCGAATTGCTGCAGGCGCTTGGCATCCAGGCGCCGGGCCTCAAGCAGATTCTGTATGGAATGGCACTCGCCCTGTCGATCATGTTCATGCCCCACGGCGTGTGGCCGGGCATCGCACGGCGCCTCGGGTTGGAGCGTGAGAAGAAGGGGCAGGGTGAATGAGCGCCGCGGCATTGCTCGACGTAGCCGGTGTCTCGAAGAGCTTTAGTGGTTTGCGCGCGGTGACTGATGTGTCGCTGCAGGTCAGGAGCGGAGAGATCGTCGCCCTGATCGGCCCGAACGGCGCCGGCAAGACGACACTGTTCAATCTGATTGCCGGTGCGCTGGTCCCGGACAGCGGAACCATGCGCTTTGACGGACGCGAGGTCGCCGGCCTGCGCGCCGACTTGGTGTGCGCTGCCGGGATCGGCCGCACGTTCCAACTCGTCAAGCCTTTTGCCGACATGAGCGTGCTCGACAACGTGATGGTCGGCGGCTTTCGCGGCACCGCCAGCGCAACGGTGGCGCGCGAGCGTGCACGCAACGCCCTGGCAATGCTGCACATGGACGAGTTGCGCCACCGGGCGGCATCCGGCTTGACCCTGCCGGACCGCAAGAAACTCGAAGTGGCGCGTGCGCTCGCCACCCAGCCGCGTTTGCTGCTGCTCGACGAGGTGATGGCCGGCCTGAACCCGACCGAGACTGATGTGATGGTGCGCGCTTTCCAGCGGCTGAACCGGGAGCAGTCAGTCACGATCCTGCTGATCGAGCATGTGATGCGCGCCGTGATGGCACTGGCGCAGCGCGTCTATGTGCTGCACCATGGCGAGATCATTGCGCAGGGCACGCCGGCGCAAGTGACGTGCGATGCGCGCGTTCTGGAATGTTACCTCGGAGCCGGGGCGCTGTGAGCGCGCGGGTAGCACCATGAGCCCGGCATCGCCCCTCCTGAGCGTGCGCGACCTGGCCGTGTTCTATGGCGACGCGCCGGCGCTGGACGGTGTGTCGCTGGAGGTGCGGGCGGGCGAGATCGTCGCCATCATCGGCGCCAACGGCGCCGGCAAGACCTCGCTGATCCGGACCATCGGCGGCGTGCTGTCACCGCGCAGCGGATCGGTGCGCTTCGATGGCCGTGAAATTGCCGGCCTTCCCAGCCATGTGGTGTGCAACCTCGGCATCGGCCAGGTGGCCGAGGGCCGGCAGGTGTTTCCGAACATGACCGTGCTGGAGAACCTCGAAGTCGGCGGCATGCTGCCACGCGCGCGAGCGGCGGCTTCGCGCACGCTTGAGGCGGTGTATGCAATGTTTCCGCGCTTGCGGGAACGGCATTTGCAGGCCGCCGGCACGCTGTCCGGCGGTGAGCAGCAGATGCTGGCCATCGGCCGATGCCTGATGAGCGCGCCGCGTTTGATCATGTTCGACGAACCGTCGATGGGGCTGGCTCCGGCCATCGTGCAAGAGGTGCTCGGTGTGATCCGGCAGTTGCATGACGGCGGCATGACTGTGCTGCTGGTCGAGCAGAACGTCGCCGTCTCGCTGCGCCTGGCCGACCGTGCCTACGTGCTCGAGAACGGCCGTGTCGTGCTGTCAGGGACTGGCGAAGCCCTGCTCATCGACCCGCGTGTCAAAGAGGCTTACCTGGGGTTGTAGCGGGCTGTTCACGCGCATCGGTTTGTTTTCATCCTGTAACGTTACGAGATACAGTGCGCATGATCAAGACATTCCGGCATAAGGGCCTGAACGAAACCACCAACGCCCAGGGCATGCACCTGCCGGGCTGGGGCTTGCACCCGCTGAAAGGGCGCGAACTGAAGGGGCCTTTGTCGGTCTGGATCAATGGCAACTGGCGAATGACGTTCACATTTGAAGGCACTGATGCTGTGCTGGTGGACTATCGGGACTACCACCAGGACGTATAAAGATGGCACGCATGTTTAACCCCCCGCATCCCGGCCTGACGCTGCGCGACGATGTGTTGCCCGCGCCCGGGCTGACTGTTACCGAAGCCGCGCAGCAACTCGGCGTGTCCCGCGTGGCGCTGTCCCGCGTCTTGAATGGCCATGCTGCGCAAGTCAGTCATGCGCCCTGGCAAAACCATGCAGGGTTCGAAAGCATGACGTTGTAGCTTACCTCGATTACCCTTGAACCCGGCCATGGATGGTGACAGCGATCCACTCACGTCCGAGGCGCTGAGCACTGACGCCCAACTCGCCATCGACCTGCTGCAAGAACGCCGCACCGCGCTGATCGCCGCCGCCGTCACCGGCCAGATCGGCGTGCTGGGTGCTGTGTAGTAGCTATTGTTTCAGTAGCTGCTTGCGCATATTCCACGAATACGAAGGGACTTCCCACTTCCTGGTAACGGCATCAAGTGCCAAGATTG
>CAYJMW010000080.1:0-15270 GCA_964371235.1 uncultured Polaromonas sp. | reverse complement strand
GCACACGCGCCGCAAGATGAATCACAACATCACAGCCGGCCAGCGCCTCCGCCCAATCTGGTGAACCGTCTATGTTTCCAATGGCAACGCCCTCAACCCCGGCTGGCAGGCCGCAGGGAACGCGCGTGATACCGCGCACAGCCATGCCGCGCCGGACCGCTTCGGCACACAAGGCACGCCCGACGAATCCATTTGCACCGGTCACGGCCAATAAGTCAGCCATCATCCTGGATTCCTCAGTTGACCACTTTGTTTTCTCAATAAGTTCATATGAGCATTGACTTTTTCAGCTTCGATGCAGTTCACCATTTGGGTGACAGCGCTACGCACCCGATTGAGCCGCTGGCAACGCGCCCGGGGGTGTTGCTCCGCCTTGCAGGCAGTAGCCTGCAGCGTTGTCGCGCCTACCCGGACGCGCCGCCAGTAGCCCACTCGGGCGCGTCCAACTGAGGAATCCAGGATTATCAATTCCAGCCCATCACAGCCAAAGCGATACAGGACATCGCAAACCAGACCCGGTCGAGCGGTTTGCGCCGACACTGTGCAGACTCAAGCACCAGCGCCAACAGAGCCAGCCTGCCGCCAGCCTTCCAGCGGCGCACGAATGAATCATCACCCTTGCCGACCAGTTCGGCAATCAGCCGGGCCTGATTCAGCCCCCAGCCATTTAATATCCGTCGAACCCGCCACAGGAACGCACCCAGTCCGGCATTCACCCCCACCTGGTTTTGACCATGCTGGCGGTACTGCATACCGGCGTAATCATCAATCACCCATTTATAACCATGGGCGCGCGCCCAGGCATAAATAAACCAGTCATGCAAGCCGACATTCACCACCTTGTGCGGGTCCTGCCGAAGGAACGCCTGCAAATCTGCTGCCAGTTTGCGGTTAATAACAAAGGTACAGCCCGGGCCGGCCGACTCAAAGAGATAGTCCCAGCGTCTTTGCGGGTAGGATTTCTTGACGTAGTGCGAACGCCCCGACTCCCAGAATGCCAGAATGTCGCTTGAATAACCATCCATACTCAAAAGAGTCATCTGCCCAACAGCACGCTGGAGCTTGCCAGGAAGCCAGATGTCATCCTGGTCGGCCAGCGCCACATAATCAAAATCAGAAAAATCGGCCTCTCTCAGCAAGCGGAAAAAATTGCCTGCCGCACCGCCGAATTTCTCGCCGAACGGCAGCAACACGATCCGGTCATCTTCCGCTGCCAAACGGCCAAACCATTCCTCCGTTCCGTCCGTGGAAAGATCAACACTTGCAAAAACAGTCAGGGCAATGCCAACTTGCCCGAGAATGGAATCCATCTGCTCCCGCAGATGGCGCATCCCGTTGTAGGCAGCCAGACAGACAGCGACAGACGGCGAGGGCGCGGATTTTGAGACCATATGATTCAAACCCGCCGAATCAAGTAAACAGCTATCAATCGCTTCATGAATTTGGCAACTGAATAGCACCACAAAGCCATGAACTGCCCGTGTGAAATTTTTCCCCGATCACGAAAGTACCGGTAGTTGGCAAGCTCCGCTTTTCCCATGCTCCAGAGGTCTGCGCTAAGACCTGACGCACCATACACGGGTTTATATACAGCAGCCAGTTCAACATCGAGTCTGACCGCCAGCATCGGCGCACTTACGATTTCGAGCCACAATCGATGGTCCTCCATATAGCGGTTTCCCTCGGAGAAACGAAATCCGATTTCCTTTTTAAGCATCACTGAGGGAGTAATGAATTGATGCCTGAGCAAAAGGCCTGCCCACGTTACCGTTCGGACGCCTTTCGGCTCTACCATCCACTGCGGAGTATTCGTTGCGCCTTCCGGCAACTGGCGACTAAGATGCCCGCTGAGCATGACGCCCGGGTTGTCGCGCATGTATTCATACTGAATTTCTATTTTGCGTGGGTGCCAGGCATCATCAGAATCGAGAAAGGCAATATAGGGCTGAGTTGCCGCGTTCCAGCCTGCGTTACGTGCAACGGCCACTCCGAGGTTTAGAGGCAATTCGATAATGTGAATCCAGTCACCATATTTATTTTTTAGCGTGTCAAGCACACCAGATGTCTCATCTGCACTGCCATCATTGACCAGTATCACTTCTGCCGGGCGCAGGGTCTGGCAGTTAACAGAAGAAAGTGCGCGCTCAATTGTTGATGAACATCGATAGCAGGGAATCACGACACTAACGGGTGCAGTCATTACCATGAGTTTGCACCTCCCCCTAGAAAAATCATCCAAAGACAAGCAATAGCGGTGGAAATAAACCGTATATCGATAGCCAATGTCATGACTATGCCAGCCAAGCAAGCAAAATCCCCCGATTAGCCATCATTTGCAATTCTTTACAGAAATATCGAGCCCGCATTAAATTTTTTCAGCCTGCTGAAGATCGCACTATCTGAATGAATTCGAAACACGCGCAGCAACCAGAGTTTCAGTTTCGTCTTAAGTCCCAAACCTCCACCAAATCTCTGGTTGAGCCTCCCCCACCTTGCACTAATGTCCGGACAGTCTGCCGCCGCTCTAAAATACAGCCGGGTTGCATGATCGAAAATCGTAGCACGCGCTTCACCAGAATTGTGATGCAGAAGCTCTACGAAAGCCGAATCTACGTCATTCATATTTGGATTTGGCTGTAAAGGCTCGCGCAGCTTCAAAACTTCATCAACCCAATCTCTTTTCAGGCCCATCGAATCACAAATGAATTCCCAGGCCCGGCGCCGTATTTTCTGGGTGAGCAGTTGTTGATGAGAGGACGCACTGGTAGAAATCTGTGCATTGTGCTGACGGTATAACAACAACACTTCAGGCACATTGGTCATTTCCCACCCTGCGCGTGCCGCTCTTTCCCACAAGTCATAGTCTTCGCATTTCTCCCAGGCTTTGTCATAGCGCAAATGTTTTGCCAACTCTGTTTTCATCATTACCGTTGGATGCGCGAAAGGGCAACCAAACAGCAACTCCATCTTTATCGCCGCATCACTTTGCGGGTGCTTGAGAACACGCTCACCTTCCGCTCCAAAGACTTTCACCCAGCTGCCACAAATGTCTGCACCAGTTTGTGCCAGCCACTCCAGTTGCCGCTCAAAACGATGAGGAAGCGCGATGTCATCTTGATCCATACGCGCAATCCATGTGCCACGCGCCAAGTCAATAATGTCATTCAAGGTTGTGGCTAGATTTCTATTTTCGCGAACTATCAGACGAATCCGAGCATCGAATTTTTGATACTCCCGCAGTACTTCAACTGAATTATCTGTCGAGCCGTCATCAATGATGATCAACTCAAAGCCGGAAAAAGATTGTGCCAAGATTGAGTCGATAGCTCCCGCCAAATATTTCTCACCGTTATAAACAGGCATGGCCACCGAGACCACCGGCGCTGTATTCTCTCTAGCTTTGACATTCGAAACATCTCTATTCATTTTTCGAGCCTTCTTAACCAATCACGTGTACGACGCAGCCCATCATCGAATCCTACTTTCGGCTTCCATCCCGTGTGGTCCTGCAACTTAGTCGAGTCCAGCACATTCGCCTGCACATCAAATGCTCGCTCCGGCAAGTTCTCTATCGCTGTTTCGAGACCAATTTCCCACATCAACGGTTTGAATGCCTCGACTACCTCCGCGTTGTTCAGGCCTATACCCGAACCAAGGTTATACGTCTCTGACAGATGCCCACGCTCCAATGCATTTACGATTCCTGATGCAAGATCGCAGACATATAGATAATCACGAACGGTTCCAAGCTCTCCAAAAATCTTGACAGGCATGCCGCGCATCGCGGACGCCATCGCAGTCGCGATAAAGCCCTGACCCACAAATGGCCTTTGACCTGCTCCATACGCATTGGCAGGACGCACGCAAACAAAGTCCAAGCCATGGGTCACCGCATACAAATAAGCGTAATTTTCCAAAGTCAGTTTGGTTACTCCATAGGGAGAGATGGGCCTGGTTGTATGAGTTTCGCGTATTGGCAATTCAACTGATTCGCCATAAACCGTCCCACCTGACGACACCAGCACCAGCTTCACACCCCGCTCTGCTGCTGCAGAAAATAACTGCACCGTCGGCGGCAAATTTTGTAGCAAATCCGCCAGTGGATTTTCAAATGAGGTGTTGGGCACTGTGGCGTAGGCCAGGTGAATTACCTCCTGATGAGTATCCAGCAGACGACCGATCAATTCAGCTTGCGCAAAATCTCCCGCCACATACGCCGCACCTCCAGGCAGATCATTTCGAGTCATTGTGCTTCTGCCCAACACCGTCACCTGCCGCCCCGTAGCGATCAGTTTGGGGACAAGGTGCGCGCCAATATAGCCGGCCCCACCAATGATCAATGTCTTAGTTGTATTGGGATTCACAGCCTCACCCAGGTTTGAGGAATCAAATCTTGCGTACTTGTCCCATTCGCAAACCAGCGCTTCGGCGCCACAACAATTTTGCGCGTACTTGGATTGAGCCATGCCCCCCACCAACTGAACGAGCTATTGGCGATGATGTGATGTTTACACAGACTCATCAATCTTATGTCGTTGTAGCTATTTGCACCATGATTGTGATCAACATACTGATGCGAAAAACCTATCCTTAAATTACTCTTAGCCCAAACAATATCATCCGAAAAAACTAGAAAATGTGGCTTCTGAATTCGTTCGGCAACATGCTGAATTGATGACTTGTAATAGTCAAGCGAGCATAGCTCATACGTTGCGGAGTTCTTCGGGTTGTGGACATAATCGCCACGTCGTACATGCAAGCTTACACTGTTTACTTGGCCGATTTTCTTAGCTAGTTCAGCATTTTTGGATTCCAACGGAAGCCTAAAATGAAAATCACTTCGAATCTGCTCGGCAAATCTGGAGAAATATTTTTCGCTCTGCCAGTAACCTGAAAGGTAGCAATCGGACGCTACATTTTTGATTTCCCGCCAGTAGTGGAAGTGTGGCTCGACTACAAACCCTTTTCGACGAAATGCGGCCATGCTTGGCCGCGACACAACCCTTCGGATACAGGGAGAGCCCTGCCAACCCAAGATCGCGCACACATCTGCTTCGCTGGCAATTTCTGCCGTGCAATTGAAAATTCGTTGAAGTTCAAACCCTTGATGGAGTCCGTAGTTCGCAAAGTCCGAAATGTCTAACCGCAAGGAGGCGCCGCGCTCCAGAGAAAGGGCTCGACCTGCCGCGTATTGAAATATTTGGTTGCCGAGACCACCGATAAGATTGGTGATAACCATTTTCAATTCTTTGCTAACTTCACGTTAACCAGTCGAAGCGTAGCGGGGTTTCCCCACAGCAAAGCCAACATAGCAACACCTGCCAGAGCTCCTGCCAACATCAACATCCCAATGGACGCGGCCAATCCAGATACTTTAGGCATCCAGATAACAAGTAAGGCCATAGCAAACATCACCGCCGCCCCAATAAAACAACGCCCAGCGTCGAGAAAAAACTTCACTTGCCGATACATGCTTATTAGCATCGTAATAAACATCGCAATCGCGCCTGCCATCAGCGCAGCGCCAGCCCAACTAATTTTCATTTGCCATGCGCCCGCAAAATAAATCAAGACTACTGCGGTCATAGATCCCGCCGCATAGGGCAGAGCCAGTGACTTCGTTTTGCGCTTGACATGTGCGACATTGCTTAATAGGCTTCCTAATACACGACACAACTCGATGCCTGCACCTAGCATCACGAAAGTTATTGCATCCTGAAATTGGGAAGCGACCAATACTCTAAGCAAGTACGGGGCACTTAAAATAAGCAATCCGGTGAGCACCAAATACACCGGCACTAAAGTATTCAACAGATCCGAAAAAGCCGATTCAACTTCGACCTGATTTCCATGTGCACTGACCCGCCGGTAGAACAGCGGGTAGAGAAATTGCATGGCCAGTGATTCAGCGAGAGAAAAAATCTGCCCAGCCAACTGCAAGCCGACCGCCAAAAAACCCAGCTGTGCCAAGCCCCAATAGCTTTCAATTAAAAATCGATAGCCACTTAGCTGCAACCACATAAACCCAGTCGCAACCGCCAGGGGTAAACAATAAGTCAAAATGGTACGCCTGTTTAGCAAAGGCAGCTTAATCAAAGAATGCTGGGATCGAACCGCATTGCGCCGTAAAACATAACTTGCGCTCAGCGCGCCCACCACCATTCCAATCGCTTGCCCGGCAAACCAAGCGGCGGCGGATGGCAACCACGCAACTAAAAGAATGGAACTTGCTAATCCTATTGCCACCGTGATGATGGACCATAAGACTGACGCTGCGCGAAAGCCCAGCATGTTCAACATCGGTATCAAAGTCGCATTCCATGTTCCAGCTGCAACCATTGCGAACATTGCCATTGCAGTCCAAAGCAACTGCTCCACAGAATGCTGTTTACCTATGTTAAGCACTACCACGCTGCCTACAAGGGATACCGCTAATACATAATGCCTGTACGATTTCAATCTCGCCATTAGCGTACCATCGTCCCACCAGGCGTGAGTGTGCAGGTTGATGTGCTGGCCAACTGGGTTAACAAGAAATAAACCGCAAAACATCTGCACGGTAATTAACAGGGTAAGCTCACCGTACTGTTCAGGCGTAAGTAATGTAGTGACTGCACGTATGGTTATCAATGCCATGAGCGCGGCGGCTAAACGTCCCCCGCTTACCAGCATCAAGTCACGCTTGTGAGCCAATGTCCTGCACTATCGTCGTGACGATAGTCTCCGCAAAAAATTCTGAGCCGAACGGATACGCCTCATCGCTTTGCAAAAACGCGGCGATGCGTTGTTGATACCCCCTAAATTCCGGTTCTGTCATATGCTTGAGAAAGTTATAAACTTCCTCCGTGTCACGGAATTGGCGGCGATCAACGAAACAGTCTGCCGGAATATGCGCCGTGATGTTACTGGCGCCCCAATAAACAGGTACACAGCCGGAAAAGAAACAGTCGAATATCTTTTCGGTGATATAGCCGGGCAAGTCACGCACATTTTCGTAGCAAATCGCGAAGCGAGTTCGCGTCAACACATCACGCTTGTGCGCAACTCTACCACGATAACTTGGAAACGGCTGCAGTTTGATGATGCGACCAAGTGCTCGCCAAAAGCGGCGTTCGAATTTACCGATCAATCCGTCGCGCACCACCGGTATGTCCCAATCCACCCCGTACAAATCAAAATCCTGTGGAGCATTCTGCTCAAACCAGCGTATCGCCTTGACTCGCTCAGGATACAGAATTCGATCATCCTGGGTCGCGAGCGTCCTATTGCTTGAAATCAAGCAGCAGAATCGGTCACGAAATGAAAATCCGTCTAACGGGTGAACATGTATCTGGTTGGGAAAATTGATTTTAATGAAACGATCACCGTCGACCAAGTCATCGTTCCACGTGAACACCTTAAGGTAACGATTCCAGTTCGAGGAGATGCCATTTGCCCGGCAGACTTGTGGTGTCTCAAGCATAAGGAGGTAGCAAATCTCGGGCCTCCCTGGTCTCTGCACATCCATCTGCAAATCAAATGTTGCTAACTTGTTGCCAATAACATCAACCGTATTGATTTCAACACCATGGCTCTTTAGCTTCTCCCGCATTAAATAAAATGGCTGGAAGCAGTTGTCGCGATTCCAAGGGTGGGATAAATCAAAAATCGCGTTGTTTTTAAAACCACGCGCCGAAAAGCTGGCGAAGATAGTCTCACTCAATGGACTGCACCCCTCAGTTTCCAGCTTTCCCAAATAAACTCGTAATTCCACATTTCAGTATGTGTATTTTCAAGTTGGGCGCGTATCGCTGATCGACTTTTGACTGCGTCGTCTACGAAGTTATGAAACTGAACCTGCAGATGCTCCACTTTCCTTATGTCGCCCGATTCGATAATTGCGGGTACAACGTCGAATTCCCCGCCCTCAATGTTGATTTTCATCAGATCAATTCGATCAATGCTTAGCTCCCGAATGCATTCAACAATGGGGCGCACATGGACCCGTTGCGTGGCCCCTTGGGCGTGAGGGGAAGCAAAACTCGAAGCATTTTCTGCCAAACCAATATTTAACCAGTCATCAACAGATGAAAGACCGTAGTTAAGGCAAACAATTTTGTGGTTACCTTGGAATCGATCAACGCATCTCTGATAAAACGCTGGAACCGGCTCAAAAATGTAAACTTTACATCCATATCGCTCGTGCACGGCTGCGGCGAAATCACCATGGTAACCACCGAGATCGAGTACCAGGCTCTCCGGAGTTAATGGATAATCAAGACGGAGAGTTTCATCGCCCTTGTCCTTAAACCAACGAGCAGCTTCAATCAAAAAAGGATCGCGTAATATGTACTGCCGATATAGCGATACCAGCTTATTTTTGATTCTTGACAGCAGATTCATTGATATACTTGATCAAACAAGGCGTGCAAGCGTCGCAAACCCTTCCGGGATCGGGTAATGATGATTCCCGATGAATAGTCCGTTCTGGTCGATGTGCTCGGCATTTTTCAGCGTGCCATGCACTTCTGAATCGAAATATTTCACCACTTCATTCTTGGCGAAGTTGCCGGCCACGATAGGGCGGCACTCGAAACCGAGTTCATTCAGTTTCGCCACCAGGGCTTTGCGCGTCAATCGGCTGCCTGGGCGAATTACCAGGCTGAAGCCGAACCAACTGCTCTCGCCAATCTCCTGCTGAATCATGATCTCTGGGTGGTTGTTCAGCGCCGCTTGCAGTAGCTTGCCGTTTTTGCGGCGCTCCTCAATCATGTTCGGCAAGCGTTTGAGTTGCTCGACACCCAGGGCGCCTTCCATTTCCAGCGGACGCACGTTGTAGCCGGGCAGCACAAAGCGAAACGACTCTTCGAACGGGTCATCACTCTTATCGCTACATACATGGTTTTGCTTGGGCAGATTACGGGTCCAACCATGCGCCCTGAGCGACAACAGAATCTGATAGAGCTCTTCGTCGTTGGTGACGATCAGGCCGCCCTCCATGGTGGAAATATGGTGGCTGAAGAAGGAGCTGAAAGTACCCATCACACCGAAGGTTCCGGCTTGCTTGCCTTGATAGGTGGCGCCCATAGACTCGCAGTTATCTTCCATCAAGACAATGTCACGACTGGCGATGATCTGCTGGATGCGCCCGAAATCATTTGGGTTACCCAGCAGATTCACTGCCATGATCGCGCGGGTTTTGTCTGTGACCGCTTGCTCCAGTTGGTCGAGATCATAGTTCAAGGTGTGCAAGTCGATATCGACGAACTTGATCTTTAAACCGTATTGATACAGCGGGTAGTAGGTGGTGCTCCATGACACGGCCGGCACGATGACCTCATCACCACGCTGTAGTTTCAACTTCGGATTCCTGGTGTAGAACAGTGCGGCCACCATCAACAGGTTAGCCGAAGAACCGGAGTTCACCATTACGCAATGCCGGCTGCCTGCAAATCGGGCGAAGTCACGTTCGAAGACTTGTACGTTCGCGCCCATGCTGTACATGCCAGAGTCAATTACGCGCTGCATCGCCGCGGTCTCTTCCTTGCCCCAAGATGTGGTGGCCAATGGAAATTTAAAACTCACTGATGATGCTCCATTAAGTAGTAGCTGTATGTCTTTTCGATGCCTTCACGCAAGCCATGGTGTGCCGACCAACCCCAGGCCTTCTGCCTCTCCACGCTGACGCGCTTGCGCGCCATGCCGACGGGTTTACTCAGGTCATGAACGAAGCCGCCGGTGTACCCCATCACCTCTGCTACAGCTTGGTAGTATTGGTTGATCGTGTAGTCGTACCCCAAGCCGATGTTCATATAGGCAGGCAAGGTGTCAAAGTTGTTGACTGCTCTCACAATCGCGTCTGCCAGGTCACCTGCGTACATGAATTCGCGCCGTGCCGTACCGTCGCCCCATATCTCCACAACCTGTTTTCCGCTTTCCCTGGCCTGATGGACCTTGTAGATGATTGCCGGCACCAGATGCGAATTTGCCGGGTCGAATTTGTCATACCGGCCATAGATGTTGCATGGGATGAGCGTCTTGTATTGGTACTTCGCATCTTCGCGCATGATGTATTCGCACAGCCGCGCAGTAACTATTTTGGCGAGGGCGTAGCCTTCATTGGTCGGCTCCAGCTCTCCCTTGAGCACCATATCCTCGCCCAGTGGTTCCGCGTGGCCACGTGGATACATGCAGGAGCTGCCCAGATTGATCAGGCGCTTGATGCCTGCCTGATGCGCAGCCCAGACCATGTTGCGCCCCATCACGAGGTTATCCATCAGGAAGTTCACGGGTTCGCGCATGTTGGCCTGGATTCCGCCCACTTTGCCGGCAGCATGGATCACCATGTCTGGCTTGCTTGCCTGCAAATAGGCTTGCACTGCGCCGAAATCACGCAGATCCAGTTCGCTGCTGCGTGGCGCGAGGACTTCAAACTCGTTGAGGCTGGGGTGCTCCAACAGATTGCGCCCGACCATGCCGCCGCCACCCGTCAACAAAATCCGGTATTTGGTCATGCTTGTGGCCAAGGGCTATTCGGCCGCGTTAAAAACCGGGTAACCGTGTCGCTTCAGCAGCGCATGCCGCCAGGCCTGGGCCAGATCGTGCGCAACCATTTCCTGACACATCTTCTGCACAGTGATTTTGGGTACCCAGCCGAGCTTTTGCCTGGCTTTGGCGGCGTTACCAAGCAGTGCTTCTACTTCAGTAGGACGGAAGTAACGGGGATCAACTTTAACGATTGTGTCCCCCTCCTTCAGCGCAGGTGCCTTGTCGCCAACAATCGCTGCCACGATGGCTTGTTCACTTACGCCGCGCCCTTCAAAGCGCAGGGAAATGCCCAGTTCTTCGGCAGCCCATTGAATAAACTGGCGCACGCTGTATTGCATGCCGGTCGCAATGACGAAGTCGTCTGGTTGCTCCTGCTGCAGCATCAACCACTGCACTTCCACGTAATCCTTGGCGTGACCCCAGTCGCGCAGGGCATCAATATTCCCCAGGTACATACAGGCTTCAAGGCCTTGTGCCATATTGGCCAAGCCCCGGGTGATCTTGCGCGTCACAAAAGTTTCACCCCGGCGCGGGCTTTCGTGGTTGAACAGAATGCCGTTGCAGGCATACATGCCGTAGGCCTCGCGGTAGTTCACGGTGATCCAGTAGGCGTAGAGCTTGGCCACGGCATAAGGGCTACGCGGATAGAACGGTGTGGTTTCCGTTTGCGGGGACTCCTGCACCAAGCCATAGAGTTCGCTGGTGCTGGCCTGGTAAAAACGGGTTTTCTTCTCCAAGCCCAGAATGCGGATGGCTTCCAGAATGCGCAGAGTGCCCATGCCGTCCACGTCGGCGGTGTATTCGGGGCTCTCAAAGCTCACGGCGACATGGCTTTGCGCACCCAGGTTGTAAATCTCGTCGGGCTGGGTTTGCTGGATGATGCGGGTGAGGTTGCTGCTGTCGCTCAGGTCGCCATAGTGCAGGATGAAGTGCGCGTTCTCAATGTGCGGGTCCTGGTAAATGTGATCCACGCGCTGGGTGTTGAACGATGACGCACGACGCTTGATGCCATGCACGACATAGCCCTTTTCAAGCAGGAATTCAGCCAGATAGGAGCCATCCTGCCCGGTAACGCCGGTAATCAGTGCTGTTTTCATAGCCTATGCCCTGCCGTAGTTGTCAGTCAGCCGCACAATGTCGTCCTCACCCAGGTAGCTGCCAGACTGGACCTCGATCATCTCCAGGTCGGTTTTGCCAGGGTTTTCCAGCCGGTGGGTTTCACCAATGGAAATGTAGGTTGACTGGTTTTCGGTAAGGAGAAAAGTCTCCTTGCCTTTGGTCACCAGCGCGGTGCCTGACACCACGATCCAGTGCTCGGCGCGGTGGTGATGCATTTGCAGGCTGAGCGATGCACCGGGCTTGACCATGATGCGCTTGACCTGAAAGCGTGCTCCGCGGTCAATACCGTCATACCAGCCCCAGGGCCGCGCCACGCGGCGGTGCTGCACGGCCTGGGGCAAGTCCATCGCCTCCAGCCGCGCCACCACTTCCTTGACGGCTTCGGCTTGGCTGGCATGGGCCACCAGCAGGGCATCGGGGGTGTCTATGATCAGCAAGTCCTGCGTGCCCAGCGCCACCACCGGGCGCTTGCCATCGGCGTGGATGTAGGTGTTGCGGGCATGCAGTAGGTGCGCCTGCTGCTTTTCACCACCCGCGCGGTTGCCCGTTTCATCCGGGCTGCCAAGGTCTGCCACCGCGCTCCAGCTTCCCACGTCGCTCCAGAGGCCCTCGAAGGGAAACACGCTGACATTGGCAGCGCGCTCCATCACCGCATAGTCAATCGACTGGCTGCGGCAGCTTGCAAACTCTATGCTGCCCGGTCGGGTAAAAAGACCATCTTGCTGCGGCTGCTGCATGGCACTGCGGCATACCTCCAGAATGTCGGGGGCGTGGGCCTGCAAGGCATCGAGCAGGCTTCGCGCGCGCGCCAGAAAGATTCCCGCATTCCACAGATACTGGCCACTGGCAAGAAACTCCAGCGCCTTCTCCGTGTCCGGTTTTTCCACAAAACGGGTGACCTCAAAGCCGCCGTCAGCGGCCGGCGTACCCTTCTGGATGTAGCCGTAGGCCGTGCTGGGCTGGCTGGGCATGACGCCAAAGGTCACCAGCCGGCCCGCGCTGGCCGCCGGTGCAGCGGCGCGCACCATATCGACGAAAGCCTGGGTGTGGGGAATGTGGTGGTCTGCCGGGCAAAACAGCAGCAGCGCATCAGCCGGCGCGGCCAATGCCGCCAGCGCCATGGCGGCGGCCGTGTTTTTGGGCTGCGGCTCCAGAATCTGGCGCACGGCAAAACCAGCGCGCGCCGCTACGTCGGCCACCAGAAAGCGATGCTCTTCGCCTGAAACACAGATCACGCCATCGGCCTTGCCATCAAGCAAGGGCGCCACACGCTCCAGCGTGAGCTGCAACAAAGACTTTTCGCCCAGCAAGGGAATGAACTGCTTGGGAAAGCCCTTGCGGCTCAGCGGCCAAAGACGCGTTCCGCTGCCGCCGCAAAGAATGACCGGGTTAATCATGAACTGAGCCTCCTGCGCATACTCATGCAAACACCTCGGCACTGGCCAGTGGTTTGCCAGCCAAGTCTTTGGCGGAAAGCTGCAGCGTGGCGCCAGCCGGCCACTTTATGCCGATGGCGGGATCGTTCCACGCAATGCAGCGCTCATGCTGCGGCGCGTAGTAGTCCGTGGTCTTGTACAAAAAATCGGCCGAGTCGCTGGTCACCACAAAGCCATGGGCAAAGCCGGGCGGCACCCAGAGCTGCTTGTGATTGTCTTCATCCAGCTCAACGCCGACCCATTGGCAGAAGGTGGGCGAACGCCTGCGAATGTCCACCGCCACATCGAACACCGCGCCGCGCACCACGCGCACCAGCTTGCCCTGCGGCTGCTCGATTTGATAATGCATGCCGCGCAGCACGCCCTTGGCGCTGCGGCTGTGGTTGTCCTGCACAAAGTCAAGCGTCAGGCCGGTGGCCTGGTTAAAAGCTTTCTGGTTGAAGCTTTCAAAAAAGAAGCCGCGCGCGTCGCCGAACACCCTGGGTTCGATCACGAGCACGTCGGGAATGGCGGTGGGCGTGACCTTCATGGCTGCGCGCCTTCCTGCAGCAGGTGCAGCAGGTATTGGCCATAGCCGCTCTTGGCCAGGGGCTGGGCCAGCGCTTCGAGCTGCTCGCTGGTGATGAACCCGTTGCGCCAGGAGATTTCTTCCGGGCAAGCGATCTTCAGGCCCTGCCTGTGCTCCAGCGTGGCGATGAACTGGCCTGCCTCCAGCAGGCTGTCATGCGTGCCGGTGTCAAGCCATGCGTAGCCGCGCTTCATGATTTGAACATTGAGCTGGCCAAGATCAAGGTAGGCCTGATTCACGGCAGTGATTTCGAGTTCGCCGCGTGCGCTGGGCTTCACGGCCTTGGCAATATCGACAACCTGCCCATCATAAAAATAAAGGCCGGTCACCGCATAGTTGCTCTTGGGGTGGGTCGGCTTTTCTTCAATGCTGCTGGCCTTGCCGGCCTTGTCAAAAGCCACCACGCCGTAGCGCTCGGGGTCTTGCACATGGTAGGCAAATACCGTGGCGCCGCTGGCTTGGCCATCGGCCTGTGCCAGCAACTGCGCGAAGTCGTGGCCGTAAAACAGGTTGTCGCCCAGCACCAGTGCACTCGGGGCGTTGCCCACAAACTGCTCGCCGATGATGAAGGCCTGCGCCAGCCCGTCGGGGCTGGGCTGCACGGCATATTGCAGATTCATTCCCCACTGGCTGCCGTCGCCCAGCAGTTGCGTAAAGCGGGGCGTGTCTTGCGGCGTGCTGATGATGAGCATGTCCCTGATCCCCGCCAGCATGAGGGTGCTGAGCGGGTAATAGATCATGGGTTTGTCATACACCGGCAGCAGCTGTTTGCTCAGGGCCAGTGTGGCCGGGTGCAGCCGGGTGCCGGAGCCGCCGGCGAGGATGATGCCTTTGCGTGGGGTCATGGTGCGGGATGTCTGGTTCAGTTGAATGTTTTTGTTTCTGTTGCAGCCGTTGGCTCAGGATTGCAGCGGGGCGCCCTCGCCCCTGCCCTGCGCCGTGGCAGCGGGCTGTTGCGCCTCTTCTTGCAGCGCCTCGATCTCCGCGCGCAGTTCGGCGTATTCGTGCATCTTGCGTTTCAGGAAGCGCGCGGTCAGCGCCGTTTTTTCAGTGACGCCCGTGGGCGTGAGCAGGTAGGCATAGCCCAGCTTGTTCTTGCTGTTGCTGAAGTTTTGCACCTTGACCCAGCCTTTTTCCATCAGCGCCTGCAGGCAGTAGTTGACGCCGCCCAGACTAAGCCCCAGTGCCTGCGCCAGTTGGCGCTGGCTGATGTCGGGCTGCGCCTGCACCATCTTCATCACGCGGAAATAGGTGTCTTCCTGAAATCGGGCCTGGCGACTGGTCATATAAGGGGGTCAAAGATTGTGCTGTACGAAGTTGAACGCATGGTAACAGATGCGGCACCCGGACTTTGCGGATGTCGGGTTAGCGAAGTAATCGGCCCGACGCGCAAAGCGGGGTGCCCTGAATCGCCTGGGAAGTTAATTGGAATCTGACCCCAATTTTACTGAATCGCCTGGGAAGTTAATTGGAATCTGACCCCAATTTTAATAGCGTTCGATTAAGCCGTTCGCCCTGAGCTTGGCCTGTCCTGAGCTCGACGAAGGGTCGAAGGGTCGCTCGCAGGGTGAGTATTCCGATTCAACGTGACCGCTGATTCCGGGATGATGACCGATGTTC
>CAYJMW010000079.1:0-15631 GCA_964371235.1 uncultured Polaromonas sp. | reverse complement strand
GCCGGCGCGGGCGCGTGACGGCTCCATGAGCCTGATGCTGGCCTGTCCGCATGCCTTGTATGCGCAGCAGGCCCGGCTGCTGCAGACGTTATCGAACAAAGTGTTTCACATTGGCGAGAAACCCGGCGATGGCGCGCGCACCAAGCTGGTCAACAACCTGCTGGCCGGCATTAACCTGGTCGGCGCGGCTGAGGTGATGGCGCTGGCCGCCTGCCTGGGGCTGGATCTGGGCAAGACGCTCGACGTGATTGAACAGTCCAGCGGGCAGAGCTGGATCGGCTCCGACCGCATGCGCCGCGCGCTGGCGGGCGATTACGCGCCGCGCGCCCACGTCACGCTGCTTGAAAAAGACACCCGCCTGGCCATTGAAGCGGCCCGCGCGGCCGGTTTTGAAGGGCCGCTGGGCGCGCGTGCCAGCGAAGTCTTTGCCGCGGCCCACAAGGCCGGGCTGGCAGCGCTGGATGACGCCTCGATTTTCAGCTATCTGGCAATGCGCGAACCGCGCTGAGCAGGGCTTGACCAGCGCTTGCAAAATGTTGTTTTGAGGGGGAAATGGTGACCATCCGGACGGAGTAAACGCAGTTTGTGGTGTGCCTTCCACAGGTGGGTTAAAGGTTGTTGCGTCGGTGCAACGAAAATGAATTTTTGCGGCTAATTCCTTTGCCTAAGCGCGCCGGCTCTGTTGCAATAGATACAACTTCCTAAATGGAGGTTGGCCCGGGGATCCAAAATCCTGGAGCCCTATGTTTAACCTTGGAGAAACTCTCAATGAAAAAATCCCTGATTGCAATGGCCATCCTGGCTGCAGCCGGTGTGGCTTCTGCTCAATCTTCCGTCACCCTGTACGGCGTGGCTGACCTGTCGCTGTCCAAGACCACCAACGTGTCTGCTCAAATGAGCGGCAACGGCACGTTGAACAACGGCTCCAGCCGCCTTGGCGTGCGTGGCGTTGAAGACCTGGGCGGTGGTCTGAAAGCTGCATTCAATTTCGAGCAAGGCATCAATGCGGAAACCGGCGCTACTGAGGCCACCACCTTCCAGCGCGCCGCCAACATGTCCCTGATGGGCAATTTCGGCACCTTCAAAATGGGCCGCACCCTGACCCCGTCGTTCTGGGGCGTGGCTGCTTGGGAACTGACCGGTACCGCCAACTACTCCGTGGTGGGTAACCAGTTTGGTTTTGCTGGTACCGCTCCACGTAACAACAGCGAATTCAGCTACACAACCCCAAAGATGGGTGGTTTCTCGGCTCAGATCGGCTACGTTGCCAAGCCTGACTTCGGTGTCGGCGCCAAGACTGACCTGAACGCCATTTACGCAAACGGCCCTCTGGCTGTTGGCCTGTCCTACAACAAAGTGAGCGGCTTGGGCTCCAACAGTGCTCTGGGCGCCAAGTACAACTTCGGCGCGTTCGAAGTTGCTGGCAGCTTCCAGGACCCCGCTGGTGATGCCAAGGGCTTCACCCTGGGTGGCGGTGCCACTTTTGGCGCCGTGCATCTTGTCCTCGACGTTGCTCGTGACACGTTCTACAAGGACACCGACGTCCTGCTGGAAGCCAAGTACAGCCTGAGCAAGCGCACCACCGCTTACGCAGCCGTGCAGCGTAACGGCAAGGGTAAAGTCCTCGTGGACGACGTCACCACCTACGGTGTGGGCCTGCGCCACAACTTCTAATTCATGCGCTGGCGCAAGCTGGCTGTGACGTGAAGTCAAATCCTGCTGCCGCAATGCAGCAGGATTTTTTTTTGGGTTAAATCGGTGAAAATCGGGGTCAGATTCCAATTTCCTCAACACCCCAATAAATTGGGGGTCAGATTCCAATTTCTCCCAGCAAATTGGGTTGATTCCAACCCTTACTTCTTACTTCAAGATGTGATAACATGAACAAATAACTGCTGCGTTTCATACCATGCTTGCCAATCTCACTTCTAAAAACCAGTTGACGCTGCCCAAGGCAGTGGCCATGCGTTTTCCCGGCGTGAAGCGTTTTGAAGTCATTGCCACAAATGATGAAATCGTCTTGCGGCCAGCCAAAGCCGCAGATTTGGAAGCCGTGTGGGCCAAACTCGAGGCATTGGGGTTGACTGAGGACGACCTGGCGGATGCAGTGCAGTGGGCACGCAAGCGATAAGCGCCTGCTGAGCCTGCAATGCCGACAAGTCAGGCGATGCGCATCGTTTGCGATACAAATGTTTTGCTCAGCGCCTATTTGTTTCGGCAAGGGGCTCTCAGTTGGCTGCGGGAGGCTGTGGACAAGCAAAAGCTCGTGCTGGTTTTCAATCGCCACACCGCTGCCGAATTGGTGCGCGTGCTCAACTATGAGAAGTTCGCCCTGACCAAAGCTGAACGCGAGAGTGTGTTGCTCAGGGTGATGCTTTACGCCGAAGTCCACATCACGGGTCATGCAGGGGTTGCCACCGGACCGGTGCGCACAGCGGATCAAGCGCCCGTATGCCGCGACTCTCACGATCAGGCCTTCATTGAATTGGCCTACGGTGCGGCAGTCCATGCCCTTGTGACGGGCGACAAGGACTTGCTGGTCCTGGCACCGGTCAGTGCTGTTCCTGTCATCACGGCGTCAGCGCTTCGAAGCGAAATCGAGAGGTAAATTGATAAACTGGGGGTCAGATACCAACTTCTCAGCTACTCATGCGCCCTCGACAAGGAAACAAATGAGGCATCCTGCAATTGATGACGACAGCCTGAGCCCACTCCTGAATGCTTTGTTCCGACCCAGTCAATTGCGCGCCAATGGCCGCGCCTTTGCGCAGATTGCACAGTTTCACCCCGAGTTGACCGCATTTCGCCGCGACCTGCACGCTCACCCCGAGCTTGGCTTTGAAGAAGTCTATACCTCCAGCCGCGTGGCGCATGCACTCAAGCTGTGCGGCGTGGATGAGGTGCACACGGGGATTGGCAAAACCGGCGTGGTCGCCGTCATCAAGGGCCAGCAAACCGGCACGGCGTTCAAGTCGGCATTGACCTCCGATCTGCGGCCCATGGTGGGCTTGCGCTCCGACATGGATGCGTTGCCCATGAGCGAGCACAATGAGTTTGTCTGGAAATCTACCAAAGCCGGGCTGATGCACGGCTGTGGTCACGACGGCCACACCACCATGCTGGTCGGCGCGGCCCGTTATCTGGCCGAAACCCGTCGCTTCGCGGGTGATGCCGTGCTGGTGTTCCAGCCTGCGGAAGAGGGGCGCGGCGGCGCTGATGCCATGATCAGGGATGGGCTGTTTGAGCGCTTCCCGGTGCAGGCGATTTATGCCATGCACAACTGGCCCGCCATGCGGCCAGGCACCATAGGCATCAACCCCGGGCCCATGATGGCCGCCGCCGACCGCATCACGATAGTAATCACCGGCAAGGGGGGTCATGGCGCACATGCTTATCTCACGGTTGACCCGGTGCTGGTGGCCGCTCACATCATCACGGCGGTGCAGAGCATTGTCTCGCGCAACGTCAAGGCCATGGACAACGCCGTCGTCAGCCTGTGCGCCATGCAGGCGGGCGACCTGGGCGCCATGAGCGTGGTGCCTGACAGCGCGACCCTGGTGGGTACCGTGCGCACGTTCAAGCCCGAGATACAGGACCTGATAGAGCGGCGTTTGCGTGAGCTGTGCACGTCGGTGGCGCAGGGTTTCGGTGCGGCGGCGACCGTGAAGTACGAGCGCCTTTACCCCGCCACCATCAACTCACCGGCCGAGTACACGCTGGCAGCGGCGGTAGCTGACCAGCTCGTCGGCCCGGAAAACGTCGTGCATGATCTGGAGCCCAGCATGGGCGCGGAGGATTTTTCGTTCATGCTCAAGGTCAAACCGGGTGCCTATCTGCGACTGGGCCAGGGCGAGCAGTTGCCAGATGGCAAAGGCGGCACGGTGGGGGGCGCGGGTAGCCGCTTTCTGCACAACAGTTGCTACGACTTCAACGACCAGGTGCTGCCGCTGGGCGCGGCGCTGTTTGCCGGGATCGTGGAACGGGCCTTGCCACTGGCCTGAGGGGGATTGGCTGGGGGTTATTCTTTCAGGCGTAGCGCTTGCTCCGCAAATTGTTTTTCATTTCCCGCAGCAGCGGCTGCAGCTTGGGGCCTATGCGCAGCGCCACGCAAGTCGCCAGGATGTCGATAATCAGCAGGTGCAGCAGGCGCGACACCATGGGGCTGTAGCGGTCGTAGCCTTCGGGGTGGTCGGCTGCCAGATGAATGTGCCCGGCCTGCTTTGAAATATTGGCCAGCGGCGAGCCGGTGGCGGTAGTCACGACGGTGGTCGCGCCGTTTTTTCGGGCGATTTCGCAGGCATCCATCAGGTCGCGCGTGCGGCCGGAGTTGGAAATGACCACCACGCAGTCGCCGGGCCCGAGCAGCGAGGCGCTCATGACCTGCATGTGGCCGTCGCTGTAGGCGATGCAGGTGATGCCCAGCCTGAAGAACTTGTGCTGGGCATCCTGCGCCACGATGCCCGAGTTTCCCACGCCGAAAAACTCGATGTGCCTGCCGGCGCGGTGCGCCGCCAGCAGCGCCTCGATGGTTTTTCCAAAGGCCAGCGGACTGGCCTCATTGCGGTACTTCAAGAACGCCGCCACGGTGTTGTCAATCACCTTGACGAGCACGTCGCCGGTCTTGTCGTCCGCATCCACGCTGCGGTGAATGAAGGGCACGCCTTCGCTCACGCTGCCGGCCAGCTTGAGCTTGAAGTCCGACAGGCCGTCGTAGCCCACGCTGCGGCAAAACCGCACCACAGTCGGCTTGCTGACATTGGAACGGCCGGCCAGCTCGGTAATGGGCAGCCTGGCAAATGCGCGCGGATCAGCCAGCACCAGGCGGCCCACCCGCTGCTCGGCAGGGGCCAGCGAGGGCAGCGAAGCTTTGATCCGGTCTAGCATTCCTCGCTCCAGCAGTAGCCGTCGCGGGCAATCATGGCGCTGGCGGCGCTCGGTCCCCAGCTTCCCGACGCATAGGGACGTGGTGCGGCGCTGTCTTCGTGCCACGCTTCAAGAATCGGTCCAACCCAGCGCCAGGCTTCTTCCTGCTCGTCGCTGCGCACAAACAGGTTGAGCCGCCCGGCGATTACATCAAGCAGCAGCCGCTCGTAAGCGCCAACGCGCTCGGAGCCAAAGCGTTTGTCAAAATCAAGGTCAAGCTGCACCGGTGCAAGGGTTGGGGCGCCTCTGCTTTGGCCGTTGCCATGACGTTGTTCGGCACCCTGTGCCAGCAAATGCAGCTCCAGGCCGTCTTTTGGCTGCAAATTGATGACCAGCCGGTTGTCCACATTCGAGCTGGCCAGGGGTGACTTGAAAATCGCATGGGGTGCCGGGCGAAAGTTCACCTCGATGTGCGCGTCCTGGCCTGCCAGCCGCTTGCCGGTGCGGATGTAAAACGGCACGCCAGCCCAGCGCCAGTTGGCAATTTCGGCGCGCAAGGCGACAAAGGTTTCGGTGCGGCTGTCGGGGTTGACGCCAGGCTCATCGTGGTAGGCGGGAACCGCTTCACCGCCAATGGTTCCGGTGGCATATTGGCCGCGAATGACATGCTGGCTCAGTGTTTCGGGCGTCCAGGCTTTGAGCGAGCGCAAGACCTTGAGTTTTTCGTCGCGGATCGCGTCGGCGTGTGAATTGATGGGCGGCTCCATGGCCACGGCGCATAGCAGTTGCAGTGCATGGTTTTGCACCATGTCGCGTAGCGCCCCGGTGCTGTCGTAAAAAGCGCCGCGCTGTTCCACGCCCAGCGCTTCGGCAATGGTGATCTGGATGTTGGCTATGTGCTCGCGCCGCCACAGGGGTTCAAACAGTGAATTGCCAAAGCGCAGCGCAAACAGGTTTTGCACCGAGGGTTTGCCCAGGTAGTGGTCGATGCGGAAAATTTGCTGTTCCGTGAGCACGCCGCGCACGGTTTTATTGATGGCGCGATTCGAGGCCAGGTCGTGGCCCAGCGGTTTTTCAAGCACCACCCGGGTTTGCGGGCCATTCAGGCCGCTTGCTGCAATCTGCTCACACACCGTGGTGAACAGGCCGGGGGCCGTGGCCACATACATCACCACCACGTCGGCGGGGCGCTGCCGCAGCTTGTTGATGAGTGCTGCGTAGTCGGCCGGACTGGACAAGTCCATGCGCAGGTAGCTGAGCAGCGCGGCAAAGCGTGAATATTCCTGCTCGCTGGGGCGTTTTTCCAGCTCGACATGCTCAAACCGGTCTCTGGTGAGGGCGCGGTACTGCTCGTCAGAGAGATCGTCGAGCGCCACGCCGACGATGCGGCCGCCTGCCGGCAGCGAGCCGTGGCGGAACGCCTGAAACAAGGCAGGCATGATTTTTCGCCACGCCAGATCGCCAGTGCCACCAAACAGGATCAGGTCAAAGCTCATGGCATGAAGTCGCTCGGGTTGGGGCGGTAATAGAGTTTCATATTCTATGGAAAAAATGGTAACGCGCCTGCCGTGTGCATGGGGCCGGGGTGCTTTACCATGGGCTTCCCGCCAACAAACCTCGCGCTTGCGCTGAGCGCTTATGCCATGAACCGATTACGCTGCGACCAAACTCCCGCGTGGGATGCTCTGCATGCCCTGTTTGATGCCTCCGGCAAGAACTTTGACTTGCGCAAGGCCTTCGCCGAAGATTCGCGGCGCTTTGAAAGCTTCAGCCAGGACGCGCCGCATGTCTTTGCGGACCTGTCCAAGAACCTGATCGATGACGCGACCCAGGCGCTGCTGCTGGAACTGGCGCGGCAATGCACTCTGGAGCAGCAGCGTGACGCGATGTTCGCCGGCGCGCTGGTCAACCGCACGGAGCAGCGCGCGGCGATGCATTTTTTGTTAAGAAATCCGCCTCTAGCCCCATCACAGCAGGCGCAAACAGCTATCAAAGGCATAGCAAATGAAGCGCTGCAAGTGCACGCCACAGTGGACGCGATGCTGGCTTACGCGGAGCAGGTGCGCGCCGATGACGCGATCACCGACATTGTCAACATCGGCATCGGCGGCTCGGACCTCGGGCCGCAAATGGCGGTGCTGGCGCTGCACGAATTTGCCACGACGGGACAGCGATTTCACTTTGTTTCCAACGTTGACGGCGATGAGTTGGCCGGGCTGCTCAAGGGGTTGAAGCCGCATAGCACGCTGTTCCTGATCGCCTCCAAGACTTTCACCACCACCGAGACCATGACCAATGCGAACTCGGCGCGGCGCTGGTTCGAGGCGCAGGGTGGCCAGGGCATTGCCCGGCATTTTGTGGCGCTGACAAGCAACGTTGCAGCGGCCAAGGCGTTTGGCATCACCACGACGTTCGGCTTCCGGGACTGGGTGGGTGGCCGCTATTCGCTATGGTCGGCCATCGGCTTGTCGATTGCCGTGGCGATCGGCGCAGCCGGTTTCAGGGAGTTTCTGGCGGGCGCGCATGCCATGGACCAGCACTTTCGCACAGAGGAATTGGCCCGGAATCTGCCAGTGCGCCTGGGATTGCTGGATGTCTGGTACCGCAACTTTCACGGCTTTGGCAGCCGCAGTATCGCGCCCTACAGCAGTGCCCTGCGCCGCTGGCCGGCCTATTTGCAGCAGCTTGAGATGGAAAGCAACGGCAAACGCGTGGACATGGACGGCAAGGCCTTGCCCTTTGACACCGCACCGGTGCTGTGGGGCGAGCCCGGCACCAATGGCCAGCATGCCTATTTCCAGATGCTGCACCAGGGCACGTTGGTGGTTCCGGTCGAGTTTGTGGCGGTCCGGCAAGCCGCGCGCTCGCCGCATGATCTGCCCGGGCATCACGGCAAGTTGCTGGCCAATGTGCTGGCCCAAGCGCAAGCACTGATGCAGGGTAAAGTTGATGTGGGTGGTCACAAACATTTTCCCGGAAACCGCCCCAGCACCTTTTTGCTGCTGGAGCGGCTCACCCCCAGCAGCCTGGGCGCGCTGATTGCGCTGCAGGAGCACCGCGTGTTTGTCAGCGGCGCGATCTGGGGCATCAACAGCTTTGACCAGTGGGGCGTTGAGTTGGGCAAGCTGCTGGCCAAGGGCATCGAGCCGCGCCTGGCCAGCGGCAATACCGAGGGGCTGGACGCATCGACGGCGGGGCTGCTGGCTCGCTTGCGTTAACGCAGTTCCGCCAAAAGCGTTTTTTGGGATGCCTTTGGCAAAATGTCGCAACATCTTTTGGTGTAGCGTTCAAGGATTGCACACGCTATCATGGCGCTGGGAATTCACCCTGCATAGATCCTGAGGAGGAAAGTCACATGAATTTCGGCCAAGCCATATCGACCTGCCTGCGCAAGTACGCTACCTTCCCGGGGCGCGCGGCGCGTCCTGAATACTGGTGGTTCTTTCTGTTCGAAATCCTGCTCATTGCGGCGGCGTCCAGGATCAATGAGACCCTCTCGGGCCTGATCTCGCTGGCCCTGCTGCTGCCTGCATTGGCGGTGGGTGCGCGCCGGCTGCATGACATCGGCAAGAGCGGCTGGTGGTTGCTGCTGAGCCTGGTGCCAGTCATCGGCTGGATTGTCCTGCTGGTGTGGGCGGTGCAGAAAAGCGATGCGCAGGCCAACGCCTACGGAGCGTCGCCGCTGGCTGAGGCTGCCGCATTTTTGCCGCCCGGCGCGGCCTGACCCCCTGACACCATAAAAAAGGGCCGCTGATGCGGCCCTTTTGTTTGTGCGCGAAGGCTCAGCCGGGCATTACATGCCCATGTCGCCCATGCCGCCCATTCCACCCATGCCGCCACCCATACCGCCCATGCCGCCAGCGCCGGATTCTTCCTTCGGCGCTTCAGACACCATGGCTTCGGTCGTCAGCATCAGGGAGGCCACGGACGCGGCGTTTTGCAGCGCGGTGCGGGTCACTTTGGTGGGATCAAGAATCCCCATTTCGATCATGTCGCCGTAGGTGTCGTTGGCCGCGTTAAAGCCGAAGTTGCCCTTGCCAGCCAATACGGCATTGACCACCACCGAGGCTTCGCCGCCGGCGTTATAGACGATCTCGCGCAGGGGTGATTCGATCGCCTTGAGCACCAGCTTGATACCGGCGTCCTGATCCGCGTTGTCACCCTTGATGGTGCCAATTGCCTGCTTGGCGCGCAGCAGTGCCACGCCGCCGCCAGCCACAATGCCTTCTTCCACCGCGGCGCGCGTGGCGTGCAGGGCATCCTCGACGCGGGCTTTCTTTTCTTTCATTTCGACTTCGGTGGCAGCGCCGACCTTGATCACGGCAACACCGCCGGCCAGCTTGGCCACGCGTTCCTGCAGTTTTTCGCGGTCGTAGTCGCTGGTCGCTTCCTCGATCTGAACACGCACTTGCTTGACGCGCGCTTCGATGTCGGCACTCGCGCCTGAGCCGTCGATGATGATGGTGTTTTCCTTGCCCACTTCAATGCGCTTGGCCTGGCCGAGGTCAGCCAGCGTTACCTTTTCGAGCGACATGCCGACCTCTTCGGCAATCACCTTGCCACCGGTCAGCACGGCGATGTCTTCCAGCATGGCTTTGCGGCGGTCGCCGAAGCCCGGAGCCTTGACCGCCACCACTTTCAGGATGCCGCGCAGGGTGTTCACAACCAAAGTTGCCAGCGCTTCGCCTTCAACTTCTTCAGCAACGATCAGCAGCGGACGGCCCGCCTTGGCGACTTGCTCCAGCGTAGGCAACAGGTCACGGATGTTGCTGATCTTCTTGTCGTAGAGCAGAACAAACGGGTCTTCCAGCAGAGCCGATTGTTTCTCAGGGTTGTTGATGAAGTAAGGCGAGAGGTAGCCGCGGTCAAACTGCATGCCTTCGACCACGTCGAGTTCGGACTCTAACGACTTGCCGTCCTCGACGGTGATCACGCCTTCCTTGCCGACCTTGTCCATCGCATCGGCAATGATCTTGCCAATGGCTTCGTCGCTGTTGGCAGAGATGGAGCCGACTTGCGCGATTTCCTTGGAGGTGGTGGTGGCTTTGGAGGCCTTCTTCAGTTCGGCAACCAGGGCGTGAACGGCCTTGTCGATGCCGCGCTTGAGGTCCATCGGGTTCATTCCGGCCGCCACGTATTTCATGCCTTCGCGCACGATGGCCTGGGCCAGCACGGTGGCGGTGGTGGTGCCGTCACCAGCCAGATCGCTGGTCTTGGAAGCCACTTCCTTGACCATCTGCGCGCCCATGTTTTGCAGCTTGTCCTTGAGCTCGATTTCCTTGGCCACGGACACACCGTCCTTGGTCACGGTGGGGGCGCCGAAAGAGCGCTCGAGCACCACATTGCGGCCCTTGGGGCCCAGGGTTACCTTGACGGCGTTGGCCAGGATGTTGACACCCTCGACCATGCGTGCGCGGGCTTCGCCGCCGAAAATGACGTCTTTTGCAGCCATATTAATTCTCCGGATTCAGTTAAAAAGGATTGTGAAGGGATGAGAGAAATTTATTTCTCAACGACCGCAAACAGGTCGTCTTCCTTCATCACCAGAAGTTCGTCGCCATCAACCTTGACGGTCTGGCCGCTGTATTTGCCGAACAGGACGCGGTCGCCTTTCTTGACGGCCATCGGGCTGAGTTCGCCCTTGTCGTTCTTTTTGCCAGGGCCAACGGCCAGCACTTCGCCTTGATCAGGCTTTTCGGCGGCGCTGTCGGGAATGACGATGCCGGAAGCGGTTTTGGTTTCGTTTTCGACGCGTTTGACGATCACGCGGTCGTGCAGAGGACGAAGTTTCATGAGAGCTCCTTGTTTGAAACAATGGTGTTGGGAATCAAAAAGCACCTGCCTGAGCGCTGATGCTTGTCAATCTGTGGTGTTGAGAATGGCTTGTTAGCACTCAATACCAACGAGTGCTAATCATAAGGGCGTTTTGTGGCGTTTTCAAGCCATGAACTGCATTGATGCCCGGAATTCCAGAAAAATAAGTGCCTCCGGCTGCGCGACGGATGAGCAACGCCGGGTTGCACAGTGTCCATGCAAGGTTTATGCTGAACTTGTATCACAAGGTATTTTCCCCGGTTTGGAGGCGGATCATGTACAAACGCATTTTGATGGCTTATGACGGCTCGGAGGCGGGGCAAAAAGCCCTGCTTGATTGCGGCGATATTGCGCAGTGGAGCCACGCAACGCTGTTTCTCGTTGCCGTCATGCCGCTTTACATGGGCATGGTTGGCGTGGAAAGTGGCGTGTACAGCCCGGAGCTGATGGAAGACGAAAAACTGAAGTACCAGGCCACCCTTGACGAGGGCTTGCGCCGGCTCGCCCATCAGGGCTACCAGGCCAAAGGTGAAGTGCTGGTGGGTGAAACGGTTGATGAAATCACCCAGTACGCCCGCAAAATGGAGGCCGACCTGGTGGTTGTGGGGCACAAGCACCTCGATAGCTGGGCTGCGCGCTGGTGGCGCGGCTCCGTCTCAAGCAGCCTGATTGAGCACTCGCCCTGCAGCGTGCTGGTGGTCATTACGTCCTGACTTACAGGCCTGCAGCACGGCGCAGCAGCGCTGCCCGATCTGTCCGCTCCCACGAAAACTCGGGTTCGTCGCGGCCAAAATGGCCATAGGCAGCGGTTTTTTCGTAGATCGGGCGCAGCAGGTCCAGCATCTGGATGATGCCCTTGGGGCGAAGGTCAAAATGTTTGTTGATCAGCGCCGAGAGCTTCTCGTCAGAGATCACGCCGGTGCCTTCGGTATAGACCGTGATGTTCATCGGCCTGGCGACACCAATGGCGTAAGCGACCTGAATCTGGCACTGCCGGGCCAAGCCGGCGGCGACGATGTTTTTGGCCACGTAGCGGGCCGCGTAGGCAGCGGAGCGATCCACCTTGCTGGGATCTTTGCCGCTGAAGGCGCCGCCGCCGTGCGGGCAGGCGCCGCCGTAGGTATCGACAATGATTTTGCGGCCGGTCAGGCCGCAATCGCCTTGCGGGCCGCCGATGACAAAACGCCCGGTCGGGTTGATCAGGTATTTGGTTTCCTTCAGCCACTCTCTGGGCAACACCGGCTTGATGATTTCTTCGATGACGGCCTCAACGAACGAGGCTTTCATTTTGGTTGGGGTTTCGCTCTGGTCAGGGCTGTGCTGGGTCGAGAGCACCACGGTGTCGATTGAGTGCGGTTTGCCGTCCACGTAGCGCATGGTGATCTGGCTCTTGGCATCCGGGCGCAGAAAAGGCAGACGGCCGTCCTTGCGCAACTGGGCCTGGCGCTCAACCAGGCGGTGCGCATAGTAAATTGGCGCGGGCATCAGTTCGGGCGTTTCGTCGCAGGCGTAGCCAAACATCAGGCCCTGGTCGCCAGCGCCGGTGTTGAGGTGGTCGTCGGATGCGTGATCGACGCCCTGGGCAATGTCGTTGCTCTGCTTGTCGTAGGCCACCAGCACGGCGCAGCCCTTGTAGTCAATGCCGTACTCGGTGTTGTCGTAGCCAATACGCTTGAGGGTATCGCGCGCGACCTGGATGTAGTCCACATGCGCATTGGTGGTGATTTCACCGGCCAGCACCACCAGGCCGGTGTTGGTCAGCGTCTCGGCGGCGACGCGCGAGCGTGGGTCCTGCTTGAAGACCGCGTCGAGGATGGCGTCGGAAATCTGGTCAGCGACCTTGTCGGGATGGCCTTCAGAAACGGATTCGGATGTGAAGAGAAAATCGTTCGCCATTGCGTACACTCCATGAGGTTAGTCGGCGCGTTGCCGTTTGGGGTGCTTCGGCGAACGCTTTAGCAGTTTTGTTTAATGTCGCCCTGCAAGTTGTTCAGTAACTCAGCGACCGTGCCAATTATAAGACCGTTTTTTTGGCTGAATTTCCTCTCAACACCCTCTGACCTTCACATGCGCTGGTTGTTCCGCTTTTTCTCCGGCTGGCCGCTGCCCGCTCTGCATGCGTTGGGCGGCGCGCTCGGCTGGCTGGTCTGGGCCTTGAGCCCGAGCTACCGGGCGCAATTTCGGGCCAATGTGGCACAGGCTGGCCTGCCCTTCGGAGCGGCCCGGCCAGCCATTGCCGAAGCCGGGCGCTTTGTTGCCGAGTTGCCCAAACTGTGGCTGCGACCGCCCTCGCAGCCATGCCTGGCCAATGTTCAGGTCGAGGGCCAGCACCACGCCGGGCAGGCTTTTGCGCAGGGGCGGGGTGTGATCTTTTTTGGCGCTCACTGCGGCAGTTTTGAGCTGGGTGTGCAGGCGCTGGCCGAGTTGTACGGCCCTCTTCATGGTCCCATGACGGCCATCTACCGGCCGGCCCGCAAGCCCTGGCTGGCCCGGTTCGAGCGAATGGCCCGCGACCGGCCAAATCTCACCGTGGTGCCCGCCAGCCTGGGTGGTATTCGCCTGATGCACAAGACGCTCAAGGCCAATCGGGCCGTAGCCATGCTCACCGACCAGGTGCCGCCGCAGGGCCTGGGGCTCTGGGCGCCGTTTTTTGGGCGGCCCGCCTACACCATGACCCTGGCGGCCCGGCTTGCCCTGCAAAACGGGGCGGCGCTGCTGCCCGTGAGTTGCGAGAGGTTGCCGCGCGGGCGCGGCTATGTGCTGAAAATCTGGCCGGCGCTGACGGGACTGCAAACTCAGGGGAAATCCGACCTGCTCCACGCCGTGACGCTGATGAACCAGGCGATTGAAGCCATCGTGCTGAGCCAGTCAGGTCAGTATTTGTGGGCCTACGCGCGTTACAAGACACCCCGCAAGGAAGTCCCTTGAAGACTCCGCGCCAACTCGCCAGCGCTCTCATCACCCGCGGCGGCATTGTCCTGATGCGGGTGCTTGCCATCCTGCCGTTGTCCTGGACACGTGCCTTGGGCACCGCGCTGGGCCGGGTCTTATATGTTCTGGTCGGCTCGCGCCGCCGGGTCGTGCAGGCCAATCTTTCCCTGTGTTTTCCGGAGCGCACCGAGGCCGAACGGCGCCAGTTGGCAATGCAGACGTTTGTCTGCTTTGCGCAGGCTTTCCTGGACCGCGCCTGGCTCTGGCATGCGCCCAGGCGCTGGGTGCGGCAGCGGGTGCGGCTGACGGGTGCCGTGCATGAACTCGATGGCACCGCGCCGACGGTGATTTTTTTGCCGCATTTCGTCGGGCTTGATGCGGCGTGGGCCGGCGTGGCCCTGACCGTTCCGCGGCAATCGACCACCATTTACACCGATCAATCAAACAAGCTGGCCGATCAGTGGATGCTGCGGGGCCGCCAGCGCTTCGGCCACTTGCGCCTGTTTGGGCGGATCGAGGGCGTCAAACCCATCGTTGCAGCGCTGCGCGCGGGGCAGCCGCTGTATTTGCTGCCCGACATGGATTTTGGGCCTGACGAATCGGTGTTTGTGCCGTTTTACGGCGTGGCAACGGCAACCGTGCCGTCGCTGTCGCGCTTTGCCAAGCTCGGCCGGGCCAAGGTCGTGCCACTCTTGCCTCGCCTCACCGCGGCAGGCTACGAGGTGCAGGTGCTGCCTGCCTGGGAGGATTTTCCAGGCGATGATCCGGTGGCTGACACGGCCCTGATGAATGCCCGCCTGCAGGACTACATCGCCGCCATGCCAGCGCAGTACTACTGGGTCCACAAGCGCTTCAAGACCCGTCCTGACGGCGCGCCATCGCTTTATTGAGCGATCCGGCAGCGGGTTATTTTCCCAAGCTTTTTTCGCCTTCAGCCCTTATGAAACGGACGCAGATAGCTACTATATTTGTAGCACACTGCACGGCACCTGAAAGGCTTAGCGCAGGAATTGCTGCAGGTAGCCGGTCACCCGTTCGGGCTGTTCGTGCACGATCCAGTGCGTCGCGCCGTCCACACGCCGCAGCACCATTTGGGGCACAAAATCTTCCAGCCCGTCCAGCAGCGCAGGCGGCAAGGCAATGTCGCCGGTCGCCCAGATCACGAGCGTCGGAAGGTGGACTTCGAGCATCGCCCGTGGAATCGTTACGGCCGCTGCCGCCGGGTCATTGTGTGGCGGGCCGGGCCGGGGCGGGCGCAGCGGCGAGGCCCGGTAGAGGTTGCAGCCGCCAGTGAGCCCGGCGCGCCAGACCTCCCGGTACTGGTCCTTGACGCGCTCAGTGAGCCAGGCCGGCTGGCCGTCGCCGCCGTTGGTCAAAAATTCCCAGAGCCGGCGGAAATCGTTTTCGGCCAGCAAGGCCTCGGCATCGGGCCGGATCAGGAAATTCATGTAGGCGCTGGCGGCCTGCTGCGCGGGCGAGTGCTGCAGTTCGCGCAAAAAAGTGCCGGGGTGTGGCGAGTTGATGATGGCGAGCTTTTTCATGCAGTCCGGCTGCGCCGCTGCCAGGTTCCAGGCCACCGCGCCGCCCCAGTCGTGCGCCACAAGGCAGGCAAGTGAGCCCCCACGCTTGTCACTGCGTGTGCCTTCGGCGGTGCGCTGCCCCATTCCTCTTGGCACGGGGCTGGCCTTGCTTGGGGCGGCCCAGCGCTGCGGCCCATCTTCACCGCACTCCAGCGCGATCAAGGCCGCAATGTCCTGCACCAGATGTTTGGGCCGGTAGGCGGCAACGTCAGCGGGCGCGCTGGAGCGCTCAAAGCCGCGCAAATTGGGTGCCACGCAGCGAAAGCCGCCGTTCTCGGGCTTGGCAAAGTGCGCCAGCAGGCCGTCCCAGACAAAGGCGGCTTCCGGGAAACCGTGCAAAAACATCAGCACCGGCCGCCCCTTGGCACCGGCGCTGCGGCATGACAGGGTGACGCCGTGCGGCAAGGCTTGCAAGCTGGTTTCAATCATGATGCTATTGTTGT
>CAYJMW010000078.1:0-16161 GCA_964371235.1 uncultured Polaromonas sp. | reverse complement strand
TTCAGCGCTATTTCGAATACCAGATTGAAGAGGGTCGAAAAATAAGTCAATAGTGGAGAAATAGAGCCCCCACGCTTGTCGCTTCGCGTACTGCGCTGCCCCCCGAGGGGGCTGGCCTTGCTTGGGGTGGCCCGGCGCTGTGGCCTGGCGCCCCCAAGCTTGTCACTCCCTGTAGCGAGTTCCTGTTAAAAAAGCTGCAGGCTGACCCAGTAGCCGATTGCTGCCACGAAGGCGGCGGCTGGAATGGTGAAAATCCAGGCCCAGACAATCGTTCCGGCCACGCCCCAGCGCACGGCCGAGGCCCGCCGCGTGGCACCCACGCCCACAATGGCACCCGTGATGGTGTGGGTCGTTGACACCGGAATCCCCAGCGCGGTGGCCAGAAACAGCGTCAACGCGCCGCCAGTTTCAGCACAAAAGCCGCCGACGGGCTTGAGCTTGGTGATTTTCTGCCCCATAGTTTTGACGATGCGCCAGCCGCCAAACAGGGTGCCGGCGGCAATCGCCGTGTAGCAGACCACAATCGTCCAGGTAGGCGGCAAGGCGTCGCTGGCCGAGGCATAGCCGGTGGCAATCAGCAGCATCCAGATGATGCCTATGGTTTTTTGCGCATCATTGCCGCCATGGCCCAGGCTGTATGCGCCCGCGGACACGAGTTGAAGGCGGCGAAACCAGCGGTCAATTTTTGAAGGGGTTGCGTGGCGGCCGACCCACGACACCAGCACCATCATCAGCGAGCCCAGCAAAAAGCCCAGCAGCGGCGAGACAAAAATAAAGGCCACCGTTTTAAGAATTCCGCCCGACACCAGCGCCTGAACACCGGCCTTGGAGATCACGGCGCCCACGATGCCGCCGATCAGCGCATGCGACGAGCTGCTCGGTATGCCGTAAATCCAGGTCACCAGGTTCCACGCAATGGCGCCCATGAGCGCGCCAAACACCACGTGCGTATCGACCACGCCGGGCTGAACGATGCCCTTGCCCACGGTCGCTGCCACGCTGAGTTGAAAAACAAACAGGGCGATCAGGTTGAATACGGAAGCAAACAGCACGGCCTGCCCGGGTTTGAGAACCCCGGTGGACACCACTGTTGCAATTGAGTTGGCTGCATCGTGAAAGCCATTCATGAAATCGAATGCGATGGCCAGAAAGACCAGCAGCATCACGACCCAGAGGGTGGTCTGTACAGATTGCATGCGCAGCCGCCCGAAATCAGGAATTTTCGAGGACGATGCCCTCGATCAGGTTCGCCACATCCTCGCACTTGTCGGTGATGGTTTCCAGCAATTCGTAAACAGCCTTGAGCTTGATGACTTCGCGCACATCGGGCTCATCCCGGAACAGGTGGCTCATGGCCGAACGCATCACGCGGTCGGCATCGGATTCGAGCTGGTCAATCTGCTCGCAGGTCTTGAGCGCGGCCTCGGCCGTTGCCGCGTCCCTGACTTTTCCGATCAGCGCCACCGCGTCCTTGACGCGCTCGCAACACTTGACGCTCAGATCGGTCAGACGAACGATGTCTTCGGTCGTGTGGCGCACGTCATAGAGCACCATGGTCTCGGCGGAGTCCTGAATCAGGTCAACCACATCGTCCATGGTGTTGATCAGCGAATGAATCTGCTCCCGGTCGATCGGCGTGATGAAGGTCTTGTGCAAGGCCCGGTTCACCTCTTGCGTGATGCGGTCGGCGGCGCGCTCTGCGTTGTCCACCTCGCGGTTGAACATTTCGCGCTTTTGCAGATCGCCGTATTCGGCGACCATGTTCGAGAAAGCGTGAGCCGCCTCCACAATCCGGTCGGCATGCTGGTTGAACATCTCGAAAAAATTGCCTTCCCGCGGCAAAAATTTGCCAAACAGCATCTTCAACTCCTGTGGGTATATGCCAGACATATGACAAGTCTGTGCCATCGAGGAGTTTAACCGGGGCCCGCAAGGCCCCGCTGCCGGATCTTAGTTGCCGCGAAATATGAAGTACACGGCACCCACCATACACAGCGCGGCCCACAGGTAATCGAGCTTGAGCGGCTCGCGCAGATAAAACATGGCAAACGGCACAAACACGCTCAGTGTGATCACTTCCTGCAAGATCTTGAGCTGCCCCACGCTGAACCTGGTAAAGCCAATGCGGTTGGCCGGCACCTGAAACAGGTATTCAAACAGGGCAATCCCCCAACTGACCAGCGCAGCGATGTACCAGGGCGACGTGGCCAGATTCTTCAGGTGGCCATACCAGGCAAAGGTCATGAAAACATTCGACAGCAGCAGCAGGCCAACGGTCTGGGCCGGTACGGGAAGCGATTGCAGAAATTGCATCGGACAGTTCTCCGGCCTTTGTTTCTGCTTGTATACCGTTTGCCCAGGCAGCAGCAGATAACCGGGAGCAGTGGGCACAATCACGATCAGATTCATCACGCGATCTTAGCGTGCGCTTTCTTCGCCGTTTGCCTGGTCATCTCCTTGTCGCTCCGGCGCCAATCGTGTCCGGGGTTCAGGCTTGCAGGCGAAAGTGCCTGCCTCCAGGAAATCACCTGCAACCGCAGCTTGAGGCTGCGGCCCGGCGAGGTCGTTCCGGGAAAGGCGGTGGTGGTCAGTACCGACGTTGCACTGTAAATCAGTTCCTCGGTCAGCCTGCCCATCCCTGGTAGATGCCGCCGTGTAATCCGACGCTTTGTCCGGCGCCGTAAGGCCGGTCGCAACAGGCCACGCGCCGGCTTTTGTTCCTCTACTTCCAGGCTGCAATACTAGCCGTGGTTCTTGCCAGTTGAAGAAAAAGGGTCGATGTCATGGAACTGGCTTGGCGTGTCTTTTTCCCTCAGGTAAACCGTCTCGGATGCAGCCAGCGGTTGCATTTGACTGTCGAGAAAAGCGACCGAGTCCTCCCACATGGCCCAGTCGGATTCTTCGTTCCCTTCGATCACTTCCGAAAGTGACGCGGTTTCAGGCAGGTCCGGCGGCGCTCCGGGCCTCATTGCAGCTTGACGATGTCTTTGCCTGATCTCAAAAACGGCCGCACGTTTGAAAAAATTGAACATCGTTACCCCGCAAAGGAAAACGCAAAACTGTATCAATAAGTATTAGGCGTAAATACTTCTGCGGTGCATAGGGTAAACCTGTAGCCGGGACGAGCGCCTGCAAACCGGTGCCGGGATTGTCACTCAGGCAAAGGAAGGGCAGCCAACAATCGAAACAGGCGGCAGCAAGAAGCCGATCCGGAATAAAAAAAGGCTTGTTGCCATTTTCACGGCAACAAGCCCCTCAATACTGGCGGAGTGGACGGGACTCGAACCCGCGACCCCCGGCGTGACAGGCCGGTATTCTAACCAACTGAACTACCACTCCTGGTAGAAAAGCGTTTGCTCTTGCGAGCCAAGTGCTGATAACTTGTGCCTTGCCTCAACACATTGCCGTGGTGAATGCTGGCGACCCCACGGGGATTCGAACCCCGGTACTCACCGTGAAAGGGTGATGTCCTAGGCCTCTAGACGATGGGGTCAAAACCTTGGAACTTCCTGAATTTTCCTGAACTCTTCGACACTTCTTTGGTGGAGGTAAGCGGGATCGAACCGCTGACCTCTTGCATGCCATGCAAGCGCTCTCCCAGCTGAGCTATACCCCCGTATCCAAAACACTTTGCAGGTTTCCCTGCAGATGTCGAGCTTTGAATTATAGCCCGGAAATTTAACGCTTTTCGAACCCGCAACCGGCCTTCAGGCAATCCGGAGCCGGGCCACAACATTTTCCCGCCCGATGAGTTCAAGAACGGCGTCCAGCGACGGAGTTTGCGGCATGCCCATGACCAGCACGCGCACCGGCATGGCCAGTTGCGGCATCTTCAGGCCGGTATCAAGCAGCACCTGCTTGATCGCGGCGCCAATCGCCGCCTTGCTCCATTCGCAGTCGCCCAGCGCAAGCGCCATTTTGGCAAGCGCCGGGCGCACCGCCTCCGTCACATGGGCGCTGACGTCGGCGCTGCTGGCCTGCCCGCCCGTCACGAGCAATTGCAGCCAGTGGGCCAATTCAACCAGCGTGCTGCAGCGGTCCTTGAACAGGCCACAGCCGCGTGCCAGCCATGCGTCGTCCTGGCCGGCAACACCCTGCACCTCCAGGAAGTGCTTGACCAGTTCAGCGAGCTGGTGGTCCGGCATGGCCTTGAGATGCTGGGCGTTGACCCAGCGCAGCTTGGCCTCGTCGAACTGCGCCGCGCTCTTGCCCAGGTGATCGAGGTTGAACCACTGCAGGAACTGCTCGCGGCTGAAAATTTCGGCGTCGCCATGGCTCCAGCCCAGGCGCGCCAGGTAGTTCACCATGGCGTCCGGCAGGTAGCCCTCGGCGGCATACTGCGTGACCGCCTTGGCGCCGTTGCGCTTGCTCATCTTCTCGCCCAGCTCATTGAGCACGGTCGGCAAATGGGCATAGACTGGCACGTCTTTTCCGAGCGCGCGAAAGATGTTGATCTGGCGCGGCGTGTTGTTGACGTGGTCATCGCCGCGAATCACATGGGTGATGGCCATATCCATGTCGTCCACCACAACGCAGAAGTTGTAGGTGGGCGTGCCGTCGGGCCGGGCGATCACCAAGTCATCGAGTTCATCGTTGCTGATCTCGATGCGGCCCTTGACCTTGTCGTCCCAGACCACCGAGCCGCCTTGCGGATTCCTGAAGCGCAGCACCGGCTGCACACCCGCGGGCACCGGGGGCAACGTCTTGCCGGGCTCGGGTCGCCAGGTGCCGTCGTAGCGCGGCTTTTCTTTCGCCGCCGTTTGCTTTTCACGCAGCGCGTCGAGCTCCGCCACGCTCATGTAGCAGGGATAGACATGGCCAGTGGCCTGCAAGTCGGCCAGCACGGCTTTGTAGCGGTCCATGCGCTGCATCTGGTAGAACGGGCCTTCGTCGTAGTCAAGGCCGAGCCAGCGCATGCTTTCAATGATGACATCCACCGCGGCCTGACTTGAGCGCTCCAGATCGGTGTCTTCAATGCGCAAGATAAAGGTGCCGCCGGTGGCACGGGCAAAGGCCCACGGGTACAGCGCCGAGCGGATGTTGCCGAGGTGAATAAAGCCCGTGGGGGAAGGCGCAAAACGGGTTCGTGTTTTCTGGATCATGGTTTTGGTTGTCATGTCAGGCTGTCCAGACCCCGCGCCAGATCGGCTTTCAGATCGTCAATAAATTCAAGGCCCACGGCCACGCGGATCAGGCCCTGGCCAATTCCGGCAGCTTGACGCTGCGCTTCGGTAAGCCGGCCGTGCGAGGTGGTCGCGGGATGGGTGATGGTGGTTTTGGTGTCGCCCAGGTTGGCCGTGATGCTGCACACCTGCGTGCTGTCAATCACGTGGAAGGCATTTTTGCGGGCGCTTTCCACATCAATGCCCTTGAGTTCAAACGACAGCACCGCGCCACCACAGCCCTGCCCCTTGAGGGATTGCTGCCGCATCGCCAGCGCATGCTGCGGATGCGACTTCAGGCCGGGATAAAAAACGCGGGCCACGCCCGGCTGCGCTTGCAGCCAGGTGGCCAGCGCCAGCGCGTTGGCGCTTTGCGCCTGCATGCGGATCGAGAGCGTCTCCAGGCCCTTGAGCACCACCCAGGCATTGAACGGCGACAGCGTCATCCCGGCGCTGCGCATGATGGGGGTGAATTTTTCGTCGATGAGTTTTTTTGTCCCACAGATGGCGCCGGCAATCACGCGGCCCTGGCCGTCAAGGTATTTGGTGCCTGAATGAATAATCAGATCGGCCCCCAGCCGGGTGGGTTGCGACACGGCGGGTGAACAAAAGCAGTTGTCAACCGCCAGCAGGGCGCCGGCCCCATGCGCCACGTCAGCCAGCGCGCGAATGTCGCAAACTTCGGTCAGCGGGTTGGTGGGTGTTTCGGCAAACAGCAGCCTGGTATTGGGCTTGATGGCTGCCCGCCATTGGGCCACGTCGGTTTGCGACACGAACGTGCTTTCAACCCCAAACTTGGCAAATTCGGTGCCAATCAGCCGGATGGTGGCGCCAAACACCGATTGCGAACAAATGACGTGGTCGCCGCTTTTGAGCAACCCCATGCACATCAGCAAAATTGCCGCCATGCCGCTGGACGTGCCAATGCAGGCCTCTGTGCCCTCCATGGCGGCCAGGCGCTGCTCCATGCTTGCGACCGTGGGGTTGCTGAACCGCGAATAAATGTAGCCCTCTTCCTCATTGGCAAAGCGCCGCGCGGCGGTGGCGGCATCGGGCTGGACAAAGCTGCTGGTCAGATACAGCGCTTCGGAGTTTTCCCCGTACTGGCTTTTGTCAACGGCCGCACGCACGGCCAGCGTGTCCAGGTGCAGGTTTTCGGGCAGTTTTTTGCGGGTCATGGTCAGGTTTCCTGCGGATTGGGCAGCGCCAGGCGTGACACATCCGCGTCGTCGCTGTCGTTGTCGTCGTCGCCGATCTTCTCCGCGCTATCGGCGCGCTGCGAATTCATCGCGGCGATGGTCTCGGCGGTGACATCACCGGTGATGTAAACGCCGTCAAAGCAGGAGGCGTCAAAACCATCGAGCGCGGGGTTCAGTGAGCCGATGGCGCGTTTCATGCTCTCCACATCCTGATAAATCAGCGCGTCGCAGCCAATCACCTGGCGGACTTCCTCAATGCTGCGGCCGTGCGCCACCAGTTCGTCTGGTGTGGGCATGTCGATGCCATAGACGTTCGGGAAGCGCACCGGCGGCGCGGCGCTGGCGAAATAGACCTTGCGCGCGCCAGCATCGCGCGCCATCTGCACAATCTCGCGGCTGGTGGTGCCGCGCACGATGGAGTCATCGACCAGCAGCACGTTGCGGCCCTTGAACTCGCTGGCAATCACGTTGAGCTTTTGCCGCACCGATTTTTTACGCACGCCCTGCCCGGGCATGATGAAGGTACGGCCGACGTAGCGGTTTTTCACAAAACCTTCGCGGTAGGGAATGCCGAGCAAATGCGCCAGCTGGGTGGCGCTCGGTCGGCTCGACTCGGGAATCGGGATGATGACGTCAATTTCATTGGGCGGCACCGTGGACACCACGCGCTTGGCCAGCGCTTCGCCGAGGTTCAGGCGGGCCTGATAGACCGAAATGCCGTCGAGCACCGAGTCGGGGCGGGCCAGATAGACAAATTCGAAAATACAGGGCATGAGCTGCGGATGCTCGGCGCACTGCTCGGCGTGGATCGTGCCTTCGAGGTCAACAAACACCGCCTCGCCGGGCGCAATGTCGCGCACAAACTGGTGCGACGTGCCTTCCAGCGCGACCGATTCGCTGGCGACCATCACGGTCTTGCCGCCTTCGTTCTGGGCGCGGCCCAGGCACAGCGGGCGAATGCCAAACGGGTCTCGAAACGCCAGCAGGCCATGGCCGGCAATCAGCACCACGACCGCGTAGGAGCCCCTGACGCGCCGGTGCACGCCGCGCACGGCGGCAAACACGTCGGCTGGCGTGAGCGGCAGGCCGCGCGTGGTTTTCTCCAGCTCATTGGCCAGCACGTTGAGCAGTACTTCGGAGTCGCTGTCGGTGTTGATATGGCGGTGGTCGGTATTGAACAGCTCGGCCTTGAGCACCGCGGCGTTGGTCAGGTTGCCATTGTGCGAAAGCACCAGGCCAAATGGCGCATTGACATAAAACGGCTGGGCTTCGTCTTCGCTGTAGGCATTGCCCGCGGTCGGGTAACGCACCTGGCCCAGCCCGACATTGCCCGGCAGCGCGCGCATGTTGCGGGTGCGGAATACGTCGCGCACCATGCCCTTGGCCTTGTGCATGAAGAACTTGCGTCCGTTCTGCGTGACAATGCCGGCGGCATCCTGGCCGCGATGCTGGAGCAGCAGCAGGCCGTCATAAATCAGCTGGTTGACCGGGGCATTGCTGACAACGCCGACTATTCCGCACATGGTGTTTCAATCATGATGTATTGACCTCCAAAACTAATCCAGAACCTTGGCAAACTGCGCCGGCAACATCGGCTTCAAGCCCTTCAGCGTGGCGGTCAGCACCGGCGCGCCTTGCGACTCCAGCCACCACGCGCTGGCCTTGAACGCCGTCATGTCAATGACCACGGTCGCGGCCAGCAGCAGAATCAGGCCACGAACCAAACCAAAGGCCGCCCCCAGGGTACGGTCCACTGGCCGCAAGCCCATGGCCTGAACCAGCTTCTTCAGCAAGAAAGCCAGCAAACCCGCGGCAAATACCGCCGCTACAAATATCAGCGCAAACGCCACGGCGTAACGCACCGGCTCCGAGGCGGACTGCAAGGGCAGCAAACCCACCACATGGGGTGCAGCCCACTGCGCCACAAAAAAAGACGCCACCCACCCCACCACCGACAACAATTCGTACACCAGCCCGCGCCAGGCTCCCAGCACCAATGAAAAAAGCAAGACCGCCAGCAGGATCCAGTCAAGCGCCGCCACGTCGTTCAAAACTGCCTAAAGACTCAGGATGGCGGTCGGCAAATCGAGCGCCTTGATCTTGCCGGCAACCTTTTCAGCCTCCGCCTTGCTGGCAAACGGGCCTACCCGGACGCGGGTGCGCGAGCCGTCCTTGGTTTCAACCACTTGTGTATAGGTTTTCAGGCCGGCTTTTTCCAGCTTGGCGCGCACTTCGCGGGCCTTGGCGGCATCGGCAAATGCGCCGACCTGCACCACTACCCGGCCTTCAGCCCCGGCCGGGGCGAGTTTGGCAGCGGGCGGCACCGCCTGGCCATCGAGCAGGGCGCTGGCGCGTGCCGCATCATCGCCGGCGGAAGCTGCCTTGGGTGCGGGTTTTTCCTCTGTTTTCACTGGCGCCGGAAGGTCCGGTTTTGCATCTTTTTTAATAGCGTCTGGAGTTTTTTCCGTAAGGGCTGGAACCTGTTTTGATGGCACCATTTCTTCTTTGGGCGCAAGGCTGGCAGCGGGGGGTACAGAGGCAGCTTCGGTAGCTGCGACCGGGGCCGGAACAACCAGCGGTTTAACGGCATTTTTTGCGGGAATTTCAATCGGGATATCGACTGCAATCGGCCGCGGCTGCGTGTCAAACAACAGCGGAAACCCCACCACCCCAAGCAGCACCAGCACGGCCGCGCCAATCAGGCGGTGCTTGGCGCGCTTGCGCATCACTTCCACGCTTTCCGGTTGAGCGGCTGACCCGGCAGAGGGGGCAGCGCTTGAGCCGCTCCGGCGAAAGTTGAAAAACGACATGGTGTGGCTTGAATCCGTTCAGGGTGACGTTTGGGGATTTTTTCCGCCTCAGGCGGGCAGATGCGGGGCTGAAAGGCGCGGCAGCCCGCCCTTCAAAATGCCGCCCACCGTATAAAACGAGCCGAACACGACAATTCTATCAGCGGGGTCTGCTGCCTTGATGGCCGCCTGCAGGGCTTCCCCAGGGGTTTTGTAAGCCGCGCCAGTGACGTCAGGCCGGCTTTGCGCCGCCCGCCATTTGGCGAGCAAATCCTCACCGGTGGCGGCCCGCGCCGTGGGCAGGTCGGTGAAATACCATTTGTCAATGATGGGGCTGACCCGCGCCAGCATGACTGCCAGGTCTTTGTCGGCCATGGCGCCAAAAACAGCGTGGGTGCACGGGAAATAACCCATGGCATCAAGGTTTTCGGCCAGCGCGGCAACCGAGTGCGGGTTATGCGCGACATCGAGCACCAGCGCGGGCTGTCCGGCAATGATCTGGAAGCGCCCCGGCAGTTCCACCATGGACAAGCCATTGCGCACCGCCTGGGCGGTGACTGGCAAGCGCTCGCGCAGGGCCGTGAGCGCCGCCAGCACGCCCGCGGCATTGATCAGCTGGTTGGCGCCGCGCAGCGCCGGATAGGCCAGCCCGGCATAGCGCCTGAGGGTGCCAGCCCCCGGCCGCTGCGCGTCCGCCCCCCGAGGGGGCTCGCCGTTGGCACCTTGGGACGGCCCGGCGGTGGCGGCGCGGCCCGCCCAAGCCCACTGCTGCTTGTCGCCCGAAAAGTTGAAGTCGCGACCAAGGCGCCACAAGTCGGCGCCCACTTGCGATGCGTGGTCAAGAATGCTTTGCGGCGGCACCGGGTCGCTCACGACCACCGGCTTGCCCGCGCGCATGATGCCGGCTTTTTCCCGGCCTATGCTCTCGCGGTCGGCGCCCAGCAACTCGGTGTGATCCAGGTCAATGCTGGTGATGACGGCGCAATCGGCATCCAGAATATTGACCGCATCCAGACGGCCGCCCAGACCGACTTCAAGGATCACCACGTCGAGCTGCGCATCGGCCAGCAGTTGCAGGATGGCCAGCGTTGTGAACTCAAAGTAGGTCAGCGATATTTCAGGGCCATTTTGGGCTCTGGCCCTTTCAACGCGGGCAAAGTAAGCTACTAAATCAGCAGCATTGACGATCTCGCCGCTGACCCGGCAACGCTCTTCAAAATGCACCAGATGCGGCGAGGTATAGAGCCCTGTGCGGTAACCCGCCTGCAACAGGATGGCCTCCAGCATGGCGCAGGTCGAGCCTTTGCCGTTGGTTCCGGCCACGGTGATGATGGGGCAGGCAAATTTCAGCCCCATGCGCCCGGCCACGGCCCTGACGCGCTCGAGCCCCAGGTCGATGCTCTTGGGGTGCAGCCGCTCACAGTGCGCCAGCCAGTCATCGAGTGTTTTCAGATCTTCCATGCCCGCTTCCATGTAGGCCCGCATTGTCGCGCAAGGCACAAGACCTTTCGCGCTTGCTGCCCGGTCAGGCAATCAACGCGCAAAGCGGTCGGTCGCTGCGATCAGCTCGGCCAGAATGCCGGACTCGCTGTAGGCATGGCCGGCATTGGCAATGAGGTGAAAATCCGCCTCGGGCCAGGCCCGGTGCAACTCCCACGCGGTTTTGGCTGGGCACGCCATGTCGTAGCGGCCCTGCACGATCACGCCGGGGATGCGGGAAAGTTTGCCCGCATCCCGAATCAGTTGCCCTTCTTCAAGCCAGCCGTCATGCACAAAATAGTGGTTTTCGATGCGTGCAAAAGCCAGCGCAAAATCATCGCTGCCGTGCTTGGCGGTTGCCGCCGGATCAGGCAGCAGCGTGATGGTCTGGCCTTCCCACAGGCTCCAGGCACGGGCGGCGGCTAACTGCTCGCCACGGTCAGAACCCACCAGGCGCTTGCGGTAAGCGGCCATCAGGTCACCGCGTTCGGCGGGCGCGATGGGGGCCAGAAAGTCTTCCCACAGATCAGGAAACAGCCACGACGCGCCTTCCTGGTAATACCAGAGCAGTTCGGCGCGGCGCAGCGTGAAAATGCCGCGCACGATCAGCTCCGAAACCTGCGCCGGATGCGTCTGGGCATAGGCCAGCGCCAGCGATGAGCCCCAGGAGCCGCCGAACACCAGCCAGCGCTCAACGCCCAGCAGCGTGCGCAGCCGCTCCATGTCAGCCACCAGATGCCAGGTCGTGTTGTTTTCCAGGCTGGCACCGGGTCGCGAACGGCCGCAACCGCGCTGATCAAACAGCAGCACGCAGTAGCGTTCAGGGTCAAACAGCCGCCGATGCTCGGGCGAGCAGCCGGCGCCTGGCCCGCCATGCAGAAACACCGCCGGTTTGCCTTGCGGATTGCCACACAGTTCCCAATAAATCGAATGACCGTCTCCGGTGTCCAGAGTGCCGGTGCGAAACGGCTCGATGGGCGGGTAAAGGCTTGCAAGTGGAGTGGCCGAAGAAGTCATGGAAGGTCCGTGAGTGTGACAAGCAGGGTGAGAATCATCGTGAACCTTGGCACGCCAGACTGCTGAAGCGGCGGCCAGCGCCCACGCGTTCATTCTGGCCTGAATTATTCTCCGATTGCCGCGTTCGCCTGCCGGATCAGGGTCAGCGCATTGTTCCCGCAGTCCGTTCGAGCGCTGATTTTGCTATTTATTTAGTAGCTGGTTACATCCATTATGCGTGGGCTGGAGCCACATTTGTCTTGAATTTATGGCAAACTCACCAGATGATTGTTCTTTACGGCATTGTCAATTGCAGCACCGTGAAAAAGGCCCGTGCGTGGCTTGCCGAACACGGCCAGAGCTACGAATTCCATGACTTCAGGAAGCACGGCGTTCCCCCTGAAAAACTGGCGTTGTGGGTGCAAACCGTCGGCTGGGAAAAGCTGCTGAACCGCCAGGGCACGACCTGGCGCAAGCTGGACGCTGCCGCGCAGGCCGCGGTGACGGATGCCGCCAGCGCCCAGGCCCTGATGCGGGCCCAGCCGAGCGTGATCAAGCGTCCGGTGCTTGACTGGGGTCAGGGCATCACGGTAGGGTTTGATGCCGCAGCCTGGTCCGCCAGGATTTGAGCGTCAAAAAGTTGTAGTGCTGCGCTCACCAGCTTTACTGCCAATTTACGAACTTTGTGGTCCAAATGGATTCTTACCTCAATAAGATAAGGCTACTGCGTGAGCTGCCAACCACTAGGATGGGAAAGCGCGTCACAACGGGTAAGCCTCGCTTATTCGCTGAAAAAGGATTTGAATCATGAAGAAGTTACCTGTGATTTCGGCCGTCGCAGTCGCAAGCGGCTTGGTTTTGGCGCCCGCGTTCGCCATGGACATTTTGGCGCCGGTGATTTCCAGCACACCGGTGGTGCAGCAGGTGGCCGTGCCCAGGCAGGTGTGCAATACCCAAGCGGTCATCACCCAGGCCCCCAAATCGGGCGCAGGCGCGCTGATGGGCGCCCTGGCGGGTGGCGCGGTGGGTAACGCCATCGGCGCTGGCGGCGGCCGGGCGGCGGCCACCGTGATTGGCCTCGTGGGCGGCGCCATGATTGGCGACAGCATAGAAGGCAGCGGCAGCCAGGTCCAGAATGTTCAACAGTGCACCACGCAGACCTTTTACGAGAATCGCACGAGCTACTACAACGTGGTGTACGAGTACCAGGGCACGCAATACAACGTGCAGATGACCGGCGACCCGGGCCCCTCGGTGCGGCTGCAGGTCACACCGGTTGGCGCGATCACTCCTTCACCCGAGCCGATCCAGTCGAACCAGGTCCAGGCCGATATCCAGCCGGCCCCCGCCGCGCAGCCGGTCTATGTGCAGCCCATGGCCTACCCGGCCTATTACCCGCAGCCTTACTACTACGCGCCCTACTATTACCCGCCGATCGGTCTCTCATTGAACTTTGGCTACAGCCGGGGTTTCGGCGGCGGGCACCATCGGCATTGAGCCTGGCACCGGCATGCCCGGGAAACTCAGGACAGTGGCGGCGTGGACGCCATGATCTCTTCGATCGTTGTCACTCCTTCGGCCACTTTCAGGGCCCCTCCGAGCCGAAGTGGACGCATGCCTTCCGTAATGGCGTGACGGCGCAACGCATCCATATTGGGGTCCTTCGACACCTTTTCCCTGAAACCTTCAGTCACCACCAGCAGCTCGTACAAGCCCATCCGCCCCATAAAACCGGTCATGCGGCAATCAACGCAGCCCACGGGTTTGTAGGGCCGGTAGCCGCCGCTGATTTGCCACGGCTTGACGATTTCGGCGAGTGACTCACGCGAAGCGTCCTTGTCGGGCTCCCGGCAGCTGCCACACAGGGTGCGCACCAGCCGCTGCGCCAGCACGCCAAGCAAGGTCGCGTTGATCAGATACGCGGGCACGCCGAGCTCCATCAGGCGCGAGACGGCCGAGGGCGCATCGTTGGTGTGCAGCGTGCTGAATACGAGGTGGCCCGTCAACGCGGCCTGCACGGCCATTTCAGCGGTTTGCAGATCGCGGATCTCGCCCACCATGATGATGTCCGGGTCTTGCCGCATCAGCGCGCGCAGGCCTTCCGGAAAATCAAAATCCAGGTGCGGCTGCACCTGCGTCTGGTTGAACGCGGGCTCGATCATTTCGATCGGGTCTTCAATCGTGTTGACGTTGACTTCTTCGGTGGCGATGCGTTTGAGCGTGGAGTACAGTGTGGTGGTCTTGCCCGAACCGGTCGGGCCGGTCACCAGCACAATGCCATGGGGCCGCTTGACCAGTTGCTCCCAGCGCTCGGCGTCATGCTGCGAAAAGCCGAGCGCATCGAGATCCTTGACGGTGGTGTCGGGGTCAAAAATGCGCATGACCATCTTTTCACCAAACGCGGTGGGCAAGGTGGACAAGCGCATTTCCACCTCGTCGCCACGCGGGTTGCGGGTCTTGATCCGGCCGTCCTGCGGGCGGCGCTTTTCCACCACGTCCATGCGGCCCAGCAGCTTGATGCGCGCCGTCATGGCGACCAGCACGGCCATCGGCATCTGATAGACCGGGTGCAGCACGCCGTCAATGCGAAACCGGATCACGCCCTGCTCGCGCCTGGGCTCCAGATGGATATCGCTGGCGCGCTGGTCAAATGCGTATTGCCAAAGCCAGTCAACCACCTGCACCACGCCCTGGTCGTTGGCATCGAGCTGCTTGTTGCTGCGGTTCAGCTCAACCAACTGCTCGAAGCTGGCCGAGCCTGAAGCGCCGCCCGCCTTGAGCGCCGCCCGGATGGATTTGGCGAGTGAATAAAACTCAGCCGTGAACTTGGTGATTTCCAGCGGATTGGCCACCACCAGACGCACCTTGCGCCGGGACTGGCGCTCAACCTCGGCCACCCAGTCGGTGACGAAAGGCTCGGACGTGGCAATCACCACCTCATGCGGCATGACCTGCACCGGCAGCACCTTGTGCCGCTCCGCATACACCGCCGACATGGTGTCGGCCACCTTGCCCACATCGACCTTGAGCGGGTCAATGCGCAGGTAACTCAGGCCCGCGCGTCCGGCCAGCCACTCGGAAATGGTTTCAATGTCCAGCGGTTTGCCGTCGGCCACACGCGTCATGCTGACACTGGCCAGCCGAATCAGTGGATGCTGGGCGCTTTCCACCTGGGCGCATCGGGCAATGGTGCGCGCCGCCTCGAAGCCGCTGATGATGCCGTCTTCACTCAGCCATTCAACCAGCCGACGCCAGTCCAGCAGCCCGCCATGGGCCTTTTCATCGGGAATCTCCTTGGGTACCTTGGGGGGTTTGCCTGCAGTCATGAATGGCACTGTACCGCAATGGCCGCCCGGGAAAACCCCGGCTTCAGGCCACCGGCGCGAAAAGCCGCAACCACTTTTTGGCGGGCAAGTCCCAGCGCGACTGGATCACGTCGGCCCGCAGCAGGAACTCGGCCCGCTCAGGGCGCGTGGGCTCACGTTGCGCCATCACCACGGTGTTGCCCTCACGCGTCGGCCGGAAGGCCCAAACCGATTCAGGGCCAAAAGCCTCGGCTATTTTTGCCAGCGACTGAACATAGCTGGAATCGCGGCCAAAGAGGTTCACCGTCATGACCCCGTCTTCCGTGAGCAGGCCCCGGCAGTGAACGTAGAAGTCAGCATCGTCCAGCACCGGCGCAGCGGCTTCGTGGTCGTACAGATCGACATGCAACAGATCCACCGTACCCTGATGCGCCGGGTTTTGTATCTCGGCACCCGCATCAGCGTCGATGACCTTCAGCCTGAGGTCGTCCTGCGGCAGCTTGAACCAGGTCCGGCAGGCGGTGACCACCTGCGGGTTGATCTCGATCGCCGTGGTTTTCATGCGCAGCTTCTTGTAGCAAAACTTCGTTAACGCCGCCGAGCCCAGGCCGAGCTGCATGGCATGTTTTTTTGCCACCGACGCAGCGTCCATGAACAGCAGCCCGGCCATCATGCGCTGCACATACTCCAGCTCGATGTCAAAGGGCGCATCGCGCAGCATGGAGCCTTGCACCCATTCGGTGCCCAGGTGCAGAAAGCGCACCTCGCCGTAATCTGAAAAATTGACCTCAGGCAGGTTGGTAGCAGTTTTCGCTGTTTCTTTTTTCGACATCAAATCAATCCATTTTTCCCAAACTGTTTTGGCAACAACCAATGACTATCAATTTGATAGCTAACCATGCCCGTTCTGTGTGGGCTGGAAGGCAAAATAGCTTGAAGAATTTGCCAGAACTGGTGTTGCTGGTGACCATGATACTGCTGCGCCGCGAGCGAGGCCACGCCTGGAAAACCGCCCGGCATCGGCGGGCGCGTCCGGCCAGAGAGCAGCGACGGCAAGCCGGTCAGCACGCGATCAGGCCCTTGAGCCTGGGCAAGGCCTGCAGCGCGTTGGTGCTGGTGGCCTGCGCCAGCGCCTGGGCAGACAGGCCGCGCAGACTGGCCACCTGCTGCGCAATCCGCGGCAACTCGCCCGGCTCATTGCGGCCCTGCGCCACGCCTGCCGCACGCTGCC
>CAYJMW010000077.1:0-16259 GCA_964371235.1 uncultured Polaromonas sp. | reverse complement strand
TGCAGCACGCGCACCAGGGTCTCCAGCGGAGCGGTTCCGGTCACGGTCCCGCTGGCGGAAGCAGGGGGATTGAACGGGGTACCGGATGCGTTGACAGAGGTCACCGTATTCGTGACAACCGCCACATTGGTCACAATGGCCGTGGTGCGGCCAGGTGCCGTCAAAACCAGCGTGTAGCTGCCTGGCGCGACGGGCTGCAGCAAAAATTTGCCGCTGCCGTCTAGCATGGTGGCCTTGACAACGACGCCACCCTGCTGCAAGGACACGCTGGTGTTGCCAGTGACCAAGCTGGCATCCACGAAGCCTGCTACGCCGGAGACGTAACGCGGAATCACGGTAAGCACCGGCTTGAGCAGGTATTGCCCCGAGTTGCCCGCGACGACGACCGATTTGCAGGCGTCAAAGTCAAGCACGAAATCGGCCATCTGGTTGGCGGCGATGTCGATGTTGACATTGGTCTTGAGGCCCGATTGCTGGCCACTCGGCGTCTTGAGCGCCAACTCGGTCTTGTCGCTGGTGAGCACCACGGAATTGGCTAGCGGACTGGCGCTGGTGTTGTCCGCCAGTACCAGTCTGAGCTGGGTGTACTTGCCCGTGGGCAACGGCGTCTGGCCAAGTTCTTCGAGCACCCCGTTTTGCAGGTTCAGCAGATTCACTCGCCTGGCGGGATTCAAAACCACCTCGGCCCAGCCGCCATCGGTATCGCTGGCACTGCTGCTCTGGTGTACGCGGACCTTCTGGATGGTCACGTTGACAGCGTCATAGCCGCAGGCAGGCGCGTCGGTCAGTGCCAGACGCAGGGTCCCGCTGTCGGCACTGCCACCGCCACCGCCACCGCCCCCACCACCACCGCAGGCCGCGAGGCCCGCCACCAGAAGACCACCCAGGGCCAGCTTCAGATTTCGGAGTAACTTCATGACGTACCTCATTCAAACAACATTGCCCGGCACGAACACCGCAACGGGATGAGCTGTGAAGTTACCAGTGAAACGCATCGCGCCATGTAAGACGATGTCATGCAGGCTTGTCAGAAGATGCCCGCGTTTCATGGTCGGCTTTCTGCGACGGTCCACGGCGTGACGCCTGGGCCGAGGCGTGTGAATTTCCGGCCGGTCCGAGCAAAGCCATGGCGGTATTTACGCTGGCGTTTTGCACCGTCGTTTTGGCACAAGGCCTGACGGCTTACGGCATCACCTTGTAACTCAAGTTACTTCATGTTTTGGCAAGCATCGGTGGAACAACTGCTTGCAAACCTCAAGCGCTCGTGCCGTGTAGGAGAGAACCGCGTATTCGGGCTCACGGATTCTTTTTCCGCGCAGATTGTTCGCAAGCGCACAGAGCCTGGCGTCAACTCTGATTATGGTAAGGCTCTGGTTGCGGCGCACACCGAACGGGATCTGCCCGTCCCGGTGGCACGCTCCTGTAACCCTCTTTCCATCAGGATATCGCATGCAAAATGTTGTTGCATCGAGGCCCGCGCCATCGCAAGATACGTCCATGGGCGGACACCCACCTGCCGTAGGGCGCCCCACCTGTCAACCGGCGCCGGAGTATCACACCGACGAAGAATTTATCACCCTGCTCGATTCCTGCCGGGGCAGTGGCGGGCTGGCACGGTCGCAGGAGTTGTTCGTCATGTTCGGGCTCCACGCCCGATCCAACGTCGCAACGCTGGCGAGATGGATCGGCCAAAGGAATGTCATCAGCTTCGATTGGAATTCAAAAATCTGGCTGCCTTTGTTCCAGTTCAACCGCTGTAACGTGACGCTGCAACCGCAACCCGGGCTCAGTCAGGTGTTGAGCGAATTGGGTGCTGTTTTTGATTCCTGGGAAATCGCCCATTGGTTTGCGCAGCCCAACGCATGGATTTCGGACCGCACCCCTGCCGACACGCTTAAGCGCGATGTTTCCACGGTGCTGCATGCCGCGCGTGCCGACCGATTCATTGCCGCTGGTTAAAGCGCTTTAAATCTGCGTTCCGCGCAGCCTTAGCGCATTGCTGATGACCGAAAGGGAGCTCAGGCTCATCGCCAGGGCCGCGACCATGGGCGAGAGCAGCCAGCCGGTGAAGGGGTAGAGCAGGCCCCCTGCAATCGGTATGCCCAAAGAGTTGTAGAGGAAGGCGAAGGCCAGGTTCTGCTTCGTGTTGGCGATGGTTGCCTCCGATATCGCCCGGGCCTTGGCGATGCCGCGCAAGTCGCCCTTGACCAGCGTAACCAGCGCGCTGTTCATCGCCAGGTCGATGCCGTGGAGCGCGGAGCACGACTCTGGACTAGGCGATCAGAGCGCCTGCCTGTATCTGCTAGCATTAAACGCGGCTGTCGAGCACTGGTCTTTTTGCCGCGCACTGTGACCAGGCCGGACCAGATCGATGCGGTTTTCACGGGGATCACCGACAAAATGATGAAGACCCATCCAAGAGAGAAAAGATGAAAGACCAACATCTGCAATCAGCGCAAAGTGGCCATTCCGGCCACGGGCACCCTGCGGCGGGCGGCCCGGATGACACGGTGCCCAAAGGCCATCACGGCACGGTCTATACCTGCCCGATGCACCCCGAGGTGCGACGGACCGCGCCGGGGTCCTGTCCGAAATGCAACATGTTCCTGACTCCCGAGGGCGGCGGCAACAGCAAGCACGACCATGCGGGGCATGGCGACGGCCAAGGTGCGACCAAGGCCGCCGCCGGGGGAAAGTACGACAAGGTGCCTGCCGGATATGCCGGCGCAGTCTACACCTGCCCGATGCACCCGCAGGTGCGCCAGACCGAACCCGGCGCCTGTCCGCTCTGCGGCATGGGGCTTCAGCCGGAGGCGGGGTCGGCGGCCGAAGAGGCCCCGAACCCCGAACTGGTGGATTTCACCCGCCGGCTCTGGATCGGCGTCAGCTTGACGATACCGCTGCTGATCCTGACCATGCCCCCCTATCTGGGCTACGACACCATACGGGCATTCTTCGGCGAAACCACGTCGCTCTGGATCGAGGTGCTGCTCGGCTCGCCGGTGATCCTGTGGTCCGGCTGGCCGTTCTTCGTGCGCGGCTGGAATTCGTTCCGCACGATGAACCTGAACATGTTCTCGCTGATCGGCATGGGCATCGCGGCGGCCTATCTGTTCAGTATCATCGCTGTGATAGCGCCGGGGATATTTCCGGACGGTTTCCGCGACGCGAATGGCAATGTCGGGGTTTATTTCGAAGCGGCGGCGGTGATCGTCACGCTGGTGCTGCTCGGTCAGGTGATCGAGTTGCGCGCCCGCGAGGGCACGGGTCGCGCGATCCGCGCGCTCCTGGACATGGCGGCCAAGACCGCGCGGGTGATCCGGCCGGACGGCAAGGAAGAAGAAGTCCCGCTGGATGCCGTGCAGGTCGGCGACCGGCTGCGGGTGCGCCCCGGCGACAAGGTGCCGGTCGATGGCGAGGTGGTCGAGGGCCGCTCGTCGATCGACGAATCGATGATCTCGGGTGAACCGGTGCCGGTGGAAAAGGTCGTGGGCGACAAGGTGACGGGCGCCACGATCAACGGCACCGGCAGCCTGGTCATGCAGGCGACCCGCGTCGGCGCGGATACCATGCTGAGCCAGATCGTCGAGATGGTCGCCAATGCGCAGAAATCCCGCGCGCCGATCCAGAAATTCGCCGACATGGTGGCGGGCAAGTTCGTGCCTGCGGTGATCGGGATTTCGCTGCTGTCGTTCGTCATCTGGTCGATCTGGGGCCCGTCACCGGCCTTTGCCTATGCGCTGGTCTCGGCGGTGGCGGTGCTGATCATCGCCTGCCCCTGCGCGCTGGGGCTGGCCACGCCGATGTCGATCATGACCGCCACCGGGCGCGGCGCGCAGATGGGGGTACTGATCAAGAACGCCGAGGCGCTGGAACGCTTTGCCAAGGTCGACACGCTGATCGTGGACAAGACCGGCACCCTGACCGAGGGCAAACCGAAACTGGTCGCGGTGCTGCCCGAGAAAGGCCATGACGAGGCCGAGGTGCTGCGGCTGGCGGCAACGCTGGAGAAGGGTTCCGAGCATCCGCTGGCCGAGGCGATCGTCGGCGGGGCCGAGGAGCGCGGCGTCGAGCTGGGCAAGGCCGACGATTTCGAGGCCGTGACCGGCAAGGGCGTGAAAGGCGTGGTCGACGGCAAGTCGGTGGCGCTCGGCAATGCCAAGCTGCTGAAGGATCTCGGGCTAGACGGCGGCGTGCTGGGAAAAACCGCCGATGCGCGGCGCGATCAGGGCGAGACGGTGATGTTTGTCGTGCTGGAGGGCGAGATTGCCGGTCTGGTCAGCGTGGCCGACCCGGTGAAGAAGACCACGCCGGATGCGATCAAGACGCTGCACAAGCTCGGCTTCCGCGTGATCATGGCCACCGGCGACAACGAACGCACCGCCAAGGCGGTGGCCGGACGGCTGGGCATCGACGAGATCCGCGCCGATGTGCTGCCCGAGGACAAGGCCCGCATCATCAAGGAGTTGCAGACCGAAGGTCGCAAGGTGGCAATGGCCGGGGATGGTGTCAACGACGCACCCGCGCTGGCACAGGCCGATGTCGGTATCGCGATGGGAACCGGGGCCGACGTGGCGATCGAAAGCGCGGGCATCACGCTGGTCAAGGGCGACCTGAACGGCATCGTGCGTGCGCGCAAGCTGTCGAAGGCAACGATGCGCAACATCAAGCAGAACCTGTTCTTCGCGCTGATCTACAACGGCGCCGGCGTGCCGATCGCAGCAGGAATACTTTACCCGTTCTTTGGCATCCTGGTCGGCCCGATCTTTGCCGCCTTCGCGATGAGCGCCTCGTCGCTGTCGGTGGTGCTGAACGCGCTGCGGCTGCGGCGGGTAAAGTTCTGAACCCTTCCCTGGTGGATCTGCCGCAGGCAGATCCACCCAAGGGCAGCCATGACAAACCACGACCCAATCATTTGCACGATGACGCCGGCCACAAAAGGTCGCGCGCCGGAATCACTCTGATCAATCTGGTAGAGAGCAGCAAAAAAGATACGCCTTCCCACCGTGTCAATGTCAAGGTCCGAAACTTGGACCCTGATCCCGGATCTGCCGCCCAGCGGCCTTGCCACCGGCAGTACAAGCGCTTTTATTTCCCCTCCGGAAAAAGCGCGGACCAGCAACCCGGCTCACCGGCCAGCAAGTCGAGCTCGGCGCGGGCAGGTTTTTCACACGCTTGCGCGTCCAGTCGCCGGGCAATGGCAGCGGCCGCCGGCGAGAAGTAGGCCACCACCTCGCATTGCAGGCGCCCTTCCAGTTCATGCCGCGTGAAAACGGCCATGTCCGCGGGGCGGCCTGCGGCTGCAAACAGGGCCGGGAACATGGCCTGGATCTGAGCCTTCGGCGCATAAGCCAAAACCCCATCACCGAGCTGTTTTGAAAACCATGTGTGCATGCGACTTGCGCCCTATTCGCGACCTGTTTGGTACCCGTGGTGCCCGATCCTCATCTTCCCGCAAGTATCAGCCACGCGCACGCAGGTACAAGCCCTGAACCTTCGGCACGTTGGACTGTAATTGCTCGATCCGGTCGGGACCTGAAGGGTGCGTTGACAAAAAACCGGGGCCCTTGGCGCCGGCGCCCGCCTGAGCCATTTTTTGCCAAAGGCTAACCGCTGCCTGCGGGTTGTAGCCGCCGCGCGCGGCCAGTTCCAGGCCCACCAGGTCAGCGTCTTTTTCGTCCTCGCGGCTAAAGCGCAGCGTGAGCAATTGCGTGCCAATGCTGGCCGCCACATCGCCCAGTTGCCCCAAGCCCAGCAATTGCGCGCCCAGAGAAAGCAACAGGCCCGTGCCCTGGCTTTTGGCGATGCGGGCCCTGGCGTGTTCGCGCAGGGCGTGCGCCATTTCATGGCCCATGACCATGGCCGCTTCATCATCGGTGAGTTTGAGCTGCTCCAGAATGCCGTTGTAAAAAGCGATCTTGCCGCCCGGCATGCAAAAGGCATTGATCTGCGGGCTACCGATCAAATTGACTTCCCAGCGCCATTGCCGGGCCCGCTCGTTCCATTGCGCGGTCTGGGCAATCAGCCGCGTCGCAATGCTGCGCAGCCGCTGCAACTGCGGGTGGCCTGGCGGAGCCAACGCACCCTTGGCACGGGCCACGCTGAGCAGTTTGGAGTATTCCTGCGTGGCCGCGCCTTCGAGTTCGTCAGCGGGTACCAGGTTGCGCAACCCCGATGAGGGTCCGACCGTAACCTGGGCGCGTAATGAGGTGGCCATTGCAGCCGCCACCCCGGCAGCAGTGTGAAAAAAGGCCCGGCGGCTTGAGGCTGCGGAGTCTTTGGCATCGCACAAGAAACACATCAGTGAATAATAGTCAAAAATTGAAACGCCCATGCCAGACCAAACCTCCGCCTCCGAACTGCCGCCGTCCGCTCCCGCCGCGGCCCCAAAACCCCCTTGGCGCGAAGTCTGGCATGTGTATGCCGAGGCGGCCACCCTGCGCATGCTGTTGCTGGGTTTTTCCGCCGGGCTGCCGCTGCTGCTGGTGTTTGGCACGCTGAGCTTCTGGCTGCGCGAGGCCGGCATTGACCGCACTACCATTGGCTTCCTGAGCTGGGTCGGCCTGGCCTACGGTTTCAAGTGGGTCTGGGCTCCGCTGGTTGACCGCTTGCCGATTCCGCTGCTCACGCGCTGGCTCGGGCGGCGCCGCAGCTGGCTGCTGCTGTCGCAGGCGACCATCATGACAGCCCTGGTGGCCATGGCCCTGACCGACCCCAGGCTGGCGCTGCAACCGATCGTGTGGTGCGCGCTGGCGGTGGCATTTGGCTCGGCCACGCAAGATATTGCGCTAGATGCCTACCGGATTGAATCGGCCGACGTGCCGCGCCAGGCCGCCCTTGCCGCCGCTTACCAGACCGGCTACCGCATCGCCATGATCTGGGCCGGCGCGGGCGCGCTGTGGATTGCGGCGCGCGCCGAGGTGGCCGGTGGCGCCACCTACCAGCAAGGTGCCTGGCAAGCCGCCTACCTGGTGATGGCGGCATCCATGCTGACCGGTGTCCTGACGGTGCTCTTTTCGCCGGAACCCATGCGCCGTGAATTGCCGCCCAGCAAGAATGCGGCCGAGTGGCTCAGGGGCGCGCTGATCGAGCCGTTCGCCGATTTTCTGCACCGCTACGGCAAGCAGGCGCTGCTCATTCTGGCGCTGATCGCCGTTTACCGCATCAGCGACGTCGTCATGGGCATCATGGCCAACCCGTTTTATGTCGATATGGGCTACACCAAGGACGAGGTGGCGACCGTGACCAAGATCTACGGCGTCATCATGACGCTGGCCGGCGCCTTTGTGGGCGGTGCGCTGGCCATGCGTTTCGGCGTGATGCGGGTGCTGATGCTGGGCGCCATGCTCAGCGCCGCCAGCAACCTGCTGTTTGCCTGGCTTGGCTCGCGCGGGCACGACGTCAACGCGCTGATTGTGGTGATTTCAGCCGACAACCTCTCCAGCGGCATTGCCTCGGCGGCCTTTATTGCCTACCTGTCGAGCCTGACCAACGTCAACTATTCGGCCACCCAGTACGCGCTTTTCAGTTCCATGATGCTGCTGCTGCCCAAGTTTCTGGCAGGCTATTCGGGCAAGTATGTGGACGCCTTTGGCTACAGCCACTTTTTCACGGCCACCGCCTTGCTGGGACTGCCGGTGTTGTTGCTGGTGGCGCTTGCTTCAAGAACAAAAGTGCCTCAAGTCCAATAAAAACAAGTGTTATTAGCTATTAATTGGATAGCGTTACTGAATCCTTGGCAGGCCGTCCCAAAAGAGTATGCTGCGACGAAACCACTGCGATTTACCGCAACTTTACGGAGACTTCAAGCGCACTTGTCGCGCTGCGCGCACCATGAGTTTCACAGTAGCCTGCCTCAAAGCACGCCCCTTGCAACCGAGGAACCCTCCATGACCCAACAGCTTTTGATGATCGAAGACGACGCCCGCCTGGCCGCCATGGTGGGCGACTATTTGCGCCAGTCGGGTTACGGCTTCACCCATGCGGGCGATGGCGCCAGCGGGCTCGCCGCGCTACAGGCCAGCGCGCCCGACCTGGTCATTCTGGACCTGATGCTGCCTGACATGGATGGCCTGGAAGTTTGCCGCCGCATCAAGGGCCCGGCCAGCGACGCCGCGCGCACGGCGGTGCTGATGCTCACCGCCAAGGGCGATCCGATGGACCGCATCGTCGGCCTGGAAATGGGGGCCGACGACTACCTGCCCAAACCGTTTGAGCCGCGCGAACTGCTGGCCCGCATCCGCGCGGTGCTGCGCCGTGGCGCGCAAACCGGCGCTGCGGGTGCCGCGGCTGAAAGCCAAAGGGCAATGCGGTTTGGCTCGCTCGAAATCGACCGTGACGCACGAACCGTTTCGGTCTCCGGCAAGCTCTGCGAGCTGACTTCTTATCAGTTTGACCTGCTGGTGGCCCTGGCCGAGCGCGCGGGTCGGGTCCTGAGCCGCGACCAGATCATGGAAGCCGTGCGCGGACGCGAACTCGAAGCGTTTGACCGCTCCATTGACGTTCACATGGGCCGCATCCGCAACGCCATTGAGCTCGATGCCAAAGCCCCCAAGCGCATTCTCACGGTGCGCGGCGTCGGCTACGTCTTTGCCAAGCAGCAAGACTGACGCCTGGTATGTGGGGCCGTTTTACTTCGCACCTGTATGTGCGCATCTGGCTCGCCGTGGTGGCGACCGTGATGGTGCTTACTTTTCTGGTGGGCGCCGCCTGGCGCTTGACGCGCGACCAGCCTTTGCCGCCGCTACGTGAAGTGCTGGTTCGCAACGCCGCTGGCGAAGTCATCGGCATGGCGCAGACCAGGCCCGACCGCAGGCTGGGCGATGACCTTGAATTTAATCTTGTGACCCGGGACGGGCAGACCCTCAGGCTGCTGCTGCCCCGGCCCAAGCGGCCCCCTGGCAGCCTCTGGATGCGACCGCCTTTTGGTTTTGGATTTGGCTGGATGCTGGGCCTGGTGGGGCTTGCAGTGGCGCTCGGCGCCTACCCCGTGATGCGCCGTCTGACGCTGCGGCTCGAAGCCCTGCAGCGCGGCGTTGAGCGCTGGGGCGCGGGCGATCTGTCGGCGCGAATTGATGCCGCGGGCCACGACGAAGTAGCATTTCTGGCCGGGCGCTTCAACCACGCGGCCGAGCGGATCGAGACCCTGATGGAGTCGCACAAATCCTTGCTGGCCAATGCCTCGCACGAGCTTCGCTCGCCGCTGGCGCGCATTCGCATGGGGCTCGAGCTGCTGGAGGGCGATGCCCCTGGCGCAGACCCGGCCGCACTCGCACGCACCGCCCGCCGAAAAGGTGAGATTCTGCGAAGCATCAACGAGCTTGACCAGCTGATCGATGAAATCCTGCTGGCCAGCCGGCTCGACGCCCGGCAAGCAGATGCCGAGCCTTTCGAAACGCTGGACCTGACCGGGCTCGCCGCGGAGGAATGCTCGCGGGTCAATGCCGAACTGCATGCGGAGCTGACGAGCGAAACCAGCAAAGCCAACACCGACCACAGCCTCATGGTGCAGGGCTCGCCGCGGCTGCTGCGCCGACTGATTCGCAACCTGCTGGAGAACGCCAGGCGCTACAGCAATGGCGAGATCAGTCTGGAACTGGCGCAAGGTGGTGTCGGAACGAAACGGCTGGCAATCATCCGGGTGAACGACCGTGGCCCGGGCGTGCCGGCAGATCAGCGTGAACGCATTTTCGAGCCGTTTTACCGAATGCCGGGTGCCAGCGAACGCGAAGGCGGCGTGGGCTTGGGGCTGGCGCTGGTCAAGTCGATCAGCCAGCGCCATGGCGGCGCCGTGCGCTGCGAAGCCCGGCCGGGTGGTGGTGCATCGTTCGTTGTTGAACTGCCGGTTTCAGGCAAATCATCCTGAGGTAAATCAGCGAGCAGGCAATCCCACCCAACGCTACCCCGCCTGCAACACCTGCAATACCCGCGCCGCACTGATATCGTTCAGGCAGCGGGTGTGGCCGAGCGGACATTCGCGCGCAAAGCACGGCGCGCAATCGAGCGGCGGCTGGTAGGACGGATCGGTCTTGAGCCAGAGCACGCTGGCCTGCCCGTTCAACGGCGGCGTGTGCAAGGGACTCGACGAGCCGAAAATGGCCACTTGAGGCACGCCGAACGCGGCCGCCACATGCATCAGGCCGGAATCGTTGCTGACCACGCTCCTGGCCGCCGCGATCACGCCAAGGGCCTGCAGCAAAGAGGTTTTCCCCGCGAAGTTGATGCACTGGCCCGGCGCTGCCATGCTGATTTCATCGCACAACGCGGCTTCCTTGCCCGACCCCAGCAGCAGCACCGGCAGGTCCAGCGAACGTGCCAATTCAGCAAAGTGCGCCACCGGCCATCGTTTGGCCGGACCGAACTCGGCACCCGGCGCGAAAACGTAATAGCCGCTCCGTTGCAACCCGAGGGCCTGCAGCGCGACATCGACCTCGCCCGCGTCCAGATGCAGCCGCGGCCGGTCGCCTTGCACCTCAGGCTCGCCGCTGAGCGCTGAATAAAACGCCACCATCGGCGGCCTGTCCCCGGGGTTTTTCAGGCGGTGCGTGAGCAGCCCGACGCGTGCCTCGCCAAGGTAGCCAATGCGGTCTGGAATACTGGCCAGAAATGGCAGCAATGCGCTTTTCAGCGAGTTCGGGCAAACGTAGGCTTTGTCAAACCGGCCTTCGATGCGCTTGGCAATGGCGCGCCGCGCCTTGAACTGCAGGCCGCCATGGGCGAAGGGAAACTCAATGACATCGGCCACTTGCGGCATGGCGCGGTACACCGGCGCCACCCAGGGCAGGGCCCCGACCGTGAGCCGCTCGCCGCGCGCATGCAGGCGGCGCAGCAGGGGCTCGGTCATCACCGCGTCGCCTATCCACTGCGGCGCGATGATGAGGGAATTGATGGTTTCGAGATTTGCCGTCATCGGCCGCCGCGCCGGGCCGCCCCAAGCAAGGCCTCGCGCATTACACGAAGTGAAAAGCGTGGGGGCTTAATGACCACCGTCAAGGTGCTCGCCGTCTTTGAGCTTGTACAGCGTGCCGCAATAGGGGCACTTGGCCTGGCCGGTGCGGGCCATATCCAGATAGACCTTGGGGTGGCTGTTCCACACCTTCATCCCGGCTTTTGGGTTGGGGCAAAACATGCCGCCCTCCGCATTGACGTCGGAGGCCAGCAATTCAACGGTAAATGATGTGCTCATAAATTCCTTAAGAAATTGCGTGCAGCAAAGGACGCGAAGCGACCCGCGTGGGGGCCAGCGAGCGCCGCGCCGGGCCGCCCCAAGCAAGCTCAGCCCCCTCGGGGGGCAGCGAGGACACGTTAGTGCGGAGCGTGGGGGCCATATTCAGACTTTACTCAGCCAGGAGGCGTATTTTGGATTGCGCCCGTTGACGACGTCAAAGTAGGCGCTCTGGATTTTTTCGGTGATCGGACCGCGCGCGCCCGCGCCGATTTCAATCCGGTCGAGCTCGCGGATTGGCGTGACTTCAGCTGCGGTGCCGGTAAAAAAGGCCTCATCGGCGATGTACACCTCGTCGCGCGTAATGCGCTTTTGCACCAGCTCCAGCCCCTGATCCTTGCAAATGTGCAGCACAGTGTTGCGCGTGATGCCGTTAAGCGCGCCAGCCGACAGATCGGGCGTATAGACCACGCCGTCCTTGACGATAAACAGGTTTTCGCCAGACCCTTCGCTGACAAAACCCGAGGCGTCAAGCAGCAGGGCTTCGTCGTAGCCGTCGTCCAGCGCTTCCATATTGGCCAGGATGGAGTTGGTGTAGTTGCTCACCGCCTTGGCCTGCGTCATGGTGATGTTGACGTGGTGGCGCGTGAAGCTCGATATCTTGACGCGGATGCCGCGTTTCATGCCATCTTCGCCCAGGTAGGCACCCCAGGGCCAGGCAGCCACCATCAGGTGAATCCGGTTGCCCTTGGGGCTGACTCCGAGTTTTTCAGAGCCGATCCAGACCAGCGGTCGCACGTAGCAGCTCTCGAGCCTGTTCGCACGCACCACCGCCTTCTGCGCCGCGTTCACTTCTTCCTTGCTGAACGGAATCTTCATGCGCAGGATCTTGGCGCTGTTGAACAGGCGCTCGGTGTGTTCTTCCAGTCGGAAAATGGCCGTCCCTTCCGAGGTTTTGTAGGCGCGAACACCTTCAAAAGCGCCGCAGCCGTAATGCAGGGTGTGGCTCAGCACGTGAATTTTGGCGTCGCGCCACTCGACCATCTGGCCGTCCATCCAGATCTTGCCGTCGCGGTCTTCCATGGAGGGTGCTACTGTGGACATGATGCTGATCCTGTGGTGGAGTGAAAACTGAAACAGCTGATTTTAAGCGCCCGCCGCTCGCCCCCAAAGAAAAGACCCGGGTGCGGCGGCAGCGTGAGGCGCTGGCGCGATTCAGCTCAGGCTGCGCACCACTTCCATGGCCTGCTCAACGCGATCAACCGCGTGGATGATCAGGCCTTCAATCGGCTTTTTCGGCGCATTGGCTTTGGGCACCACCGCCACGCTAAAGCCGAGCTTGGCGGCCTCTTTGAGCCGCTCCTGGCCGCGCGGCGCGGGTCGCACTTCACCGGCCAGCCCGACCTCGCCAAAGGCGATAAAGCCTTTGGGCAGCGGCTTGCCGCGCAGACTGGAAGTAATCGCCAGCATCACCGCCAGGTCGGCCGCCGGCTCGCTGATGCGCACGCCGCCCACGGCATTGACAAACACATCCTGGTCGGCGCAGGCTACCCCGGCGTGCCGGTGCAGCACGGCCAGCAGCATCGCCAGCCGGTCGCGGTCCAGGCCGACGCTCAAGCGCCGCGGGCTGGGGCCGCCGCCATCGAGCAGCGCCTGGATTTCCACCAGCATGGGCCGCGTGCCTTCGAGCGTGACCAGCACACAACTGCCCGGCACCGGCTGACTGTGCTGGCTCAGAAAGATGGCGCTCGGATTGGTCACGCCCTTCAGGCCCTTTTCGGTCATGGCGAAAACGCCAATTTCATTGACCGCGCCAAATCGGTTTTTGGTGGCGCGCACCAGGCGAAAACTCGAATGCGTGTCGCCTTCAAAATACAGCACGGTATCGACCATGTGTTCGAGCACGCGCGGGCCGGCCAGCGCGCCGTCCTTGGTGACGTGGCCGACCAGCACGATGCAGACACCGCTGGCCTTGGCCGCGCGCGTGAGGTGCGCCGCGCATTCGCGCACTTGCGCCACCGAGCCGGGGGCAGAGGTGAGGTGCTCGGAATAGACGGTTTGAATCGAGTCGATGACGGCAATGGCAGGCTGGGTTGCGTCCAGCGTGGCAAGGATTTTCTCGAGCTGGGTTTCCGCCAGCACCAGCACTTGCGAGCCGTTCAGTCCCAGCCTGCGCGAGCGCAGTGCCACCTGCGCGCCGCTTTCCTCGCCGGTAACATATAGCGTGCGCAAGCCCACGCGCTGCAGCGAATCCATCGCCTGCAGCAGCAGGGTCGATTTGCCGATGCCAGGGTCGCCGCCGATCAGCACCACGCCGCCCTCGACGATGCCGCCGCCCAGCACGCGATCGAGTTCGTCATGGCCCGTTGGGGTGCGCGCCATGTCGGTGGCATCAATGTCGGCCAGCGCAATCACTTCAGACGCCGTGGCCAACCCTGGGCGCGGGTTGCTGTAGCGGTTTTTCGCCGGCAAAGTGCTTTCAGCGAGTGATTCAATCAGCGTGTTCCACGCCTCGCAATGCGGGCATTTACCCAGCCACTTGGGACTGATGCCGCCGCATTCGGTGCAGGTGTAAATTGTTTTTTCCTTGGCCATGCGCAATGGTAATGGACGAAACCACGGCTACCCGGCGCGTTTGCGCCAGAAAGCATTGCTGGTGCCGCGTTGCACGCACCCTGGAGCATAAGAACGGGTCTCTGGCTTCATGGCGCTCGGCAGCTCGAATCCCCGAAAGCGCCAGCGTGTTACCACTGCACCCACTGGATTTCGCCTTGTTCCGTGGCCACGACGGCCTGTGCGCCATCCCGGGGCAACAGCGTCGGACGCAAAGCCTGAGGGAAAACGACGCGCGCTATCTCTGCACCGGTCTTGCTGCTCAGCACATGCAGCACATTGAACATATCCAGCGCAAAAAGCTGTTCGCCGTGCGTCACCAGTTCGGCCATGATCGGCCCCCAATTGGAGGAAGCATTGCCGTAATTGGTGGTTTGGCGCCGCCAGCGCACGCTGCCGTTCTGGATGTCAATGGCATAAACCCAGCCCGTGGGCGACCACAGGTAGGCGGTGTCACCCGCCACATGGTGTGAGTTGATGAAGTTGCCTGCGTAAAACTTCCAGAGCACTTTGCCATCGGCCACCGAGATGCCATACAGCAGTTCCTTGTAGCTGCCCGCCACCAGCACATCACCGCTGACGTAAAGCTGGCGCAGGTACTGCCACTCGTCACTGCGGTCAAGTTGCCACTTGAGGCGCCCGTCGCTGGCCGACAGGGCATACAGGAGCCCGTTGCCCGGGCCAAAAATGAGGGTGTCTCCGGCCAGCGTCGGCGCGTACGAGGTCAAGGTGTCGGGCGTGCCGGCAAAGCGCCATTGCACCTCCCCGTTGGCATTGTCGATCGCCAGCAATTCAGAGCCGTCTCCGACAAAAGTGCGCTCCAGCGCCACCCAAGGCACTCCCATCTGTGTTTTCGCCGAATACAGCCAGCGCCGCTCGCCTTGCGCCCCGTCCCAGGCCCCGAGCGCGTTCAGGCTGCTGGCCAGCACCAGTTGTCCGGCGGCGCGGGGCCGGAACACCGCCGCTCCTGACAGGCCGTGGGCTACATTCCAGAGCGGTTGCGCAAGATTCAGGTCGATCCGACCCACGCTGTGGTTGCCCGCAAAGAGCACTTGGCCGTCATGTTGCGTCAGTGGCGCCAGTGTGCTGTTGCTGCTGGTCCAGCGCCGCAAGACGGTCGCTGACGCAGCGCGGGCGGGCCTTGTGGCAGCCCTCAACGTTGGCCACAAGGCACTGGCAGCGAGCGCTGCCAACAGTTGGCGGCGCGAGGAGGCGTTGACTGCGAATGCCTTCAGTCGCACCGGGCTCCCTGTTTGATCCATTGGGACAGAATCAGGGTATTGGGATGATCGCGGTTTTCGCCCGGGCTGATGCCCGGAGGCATGCGGTCTTCCACCAGGTGCTGCCACAAAGGACTCACGTCCGGCTTGCCCGGGATAACTATTTTGGTTGCCTTGTCAACGCCCTTGGCCACCGAGTCCGCGCCCAGCATGACGCCCTCATAAGTCCCCATGTTCAACTCATGAAAGCTCGGCGGCTCCTGGTTTGAGTTGTGGCAGGCGGTGCAGGCCGGTGTGTTCGGGCCAAAGGCGTTGTCGCTTCTGAACAGGGGCAGCACGGTCTGTTGAAAGAAGCCATCATTTTTGGCGCCGTCCGTGATCCATTGTTTGACCGCCAGCAGGTGCGGACTGTCTTTGGGTACGTGAAAGCCCTGGCCCAATGGCATGCGGTTGCTGCGCAGCCGGCGCACCAGCACGTCGCGCTTGGGGTCCGTTCCCGGCACAAACAGTTTGCGTGCCGGGGCTTCGGTCGAGCCGTCGCGGAGACCCTCGCAACTGGTGAGATCGAGCCCGCGGTAGCTCTTGGTGATGTCGTGCGACGAGTGGCAAGTGACGCAGGCGACACCCGGGCCAAAGGCATTGGGAGTGCTCATCAGGGTGCTGATGGTCTTGTAAGTGATGGGAATGTTGCGCTTGACGATCAGTTCCAGCACGGCACCGGCATCGGCATTGTTCTGTTTGACCTTGCCCTCCTTGACGTCCTGGATGAGTTGTTCGGCCAGCGAACGCGACTGTTGCTGTTGAGCGTGTGCGCTGCTCAGGAGCCCCAGCGTCATGGCCACTGCCAGGCAGTTCAGCTTGCTGAGTCGGGACCGGGTAAGCGTGGAACGAAAAGTTGTGTCCATTCAAAATCTCCTGTTTAAACGACAAGGTTCAATCTATCCCTCCAATTGAAGCAGCTCTATAGGGGTTTGCGATTACAAAAATTACTCCCGTTTACAAACGTCAAGCAGCGAAGCAGTTGAAGACGCGGAAGGGCAGTCCGGTCACTGGCAGGCAGTCGCTATGGAGGTCGGCGAAGCGCAACATCAGGCTTGGCATTCCCAGCACTCTGCACCGGGCTGAAGGGCTGACCCGGATTTGATGAAGGTGCAGCCAGGGTGGCGCACCAATAGCTACTAAACTAATAGCTTACTGTGCTTATTTAACGAATACGAAGGGACTTCCCACTTCCTGGTAACGGCATCAAGTGCCAAGATTGG
>CAYJMW010000076.1:8147-16582 GCA_964371235.1 uncultured Polaromonas sp. | reverse complement strand
GAACGAAGTGAAGCAATCCATGACTCCCGAGTGCATGGATTGCCGCGCTACGCTCGCAATGACGGACCCCAGCGAGTCATTGCGAGGGGCACAAGCGACGCGGCAATCGCGAGGACGGGGGTAATGCAGCTCTGGATGCTGGCTACCCGGAGACCCTTTTGCGTGTCACGAAAATCGGCTACGCTCGGCCTTCCACGGAGGAGGAAAAATGGCCCGGGTCATGACAAAAACAATCGCCGCGCTGCTTGCGGCAGCCGCCCTGCACGCGCAGGCCCTGCAAATCGTCAGCGTCTCGCCGCAGGGCGAGGTTGCGCGGGTGCGTCAGGTCGTGGTCAAGTTTGACGACAGCGCCGTCAACTTTGGCGACCCGAAAGCGCCTGCGCCGCTGAGCCTGAGCTGCAGTGATGCACAGGCGACGCAAGGCTCGGCGCGCTGGATCAGCGCGCGCGAATGGGCCTTTGAGTTTAAAAATGATTTGCCGCCGGGGGTTCGCTGTTCGCTGCAGGTGCTTGCCACCTTCAAATCGCCCGGCGCCCAGGCCATCAGCGGTGCAACCGGCTACAGCTTCACCACCGGGGGTCCGTTTGTGCAAAGCCTGAGGCCTGGCAGCTACCAGCGCATCGACGAGGAACAGTATTTTGTGATGCAGCTCAATGGATCGGCCACGCTGCCAAGCATTCGCGAGAACGTCTGGTGTTCGGTGGAAGGTCTGGGCGAACGGGTGCCGGTCAAGCTCATCGAAGGCCCCGAGCGCGACGCGCTGCTCAAGTCGCAACACCTGAGCCAGGCCGCGGCCGCCGAACCGCTCAAATTCGTGACGCTGGCCTGCAACCGGCGCCTGAGCCCGGCCAGCAAAATCCAGCTGGTGTACGGCAAAGGCGTGAGCACGCCCGGCGGTGTCGCCAACTCGGTGGAAAAACGCTTTAACTTCCAGGTCCGCGAGCCGTTTTTGGCCAGCTTCACCTGCGAGCGCGAAAACGCCCAGTCGGCCTGCCTGCCGATCCGCCCCATGAGCCTGAACTTCAATGCACCCGTGACACGCAAGCTGGCTGAAGCGATTCGCCTGAAGTCTGGCAAAGATTCGCTCAAGCCGGCGTTTGAAACAGAAACCGACGCTGACGACAGCGTGGTCACCCGTGCCACCTTCAAGCCCGTTTTTGCCGAGCAAACCTCGTTCGCCCTGGAACTCCCCAAGGATTTCAAAGACGCTTCAGGCCGGACGCTTCACAACGCCGACAGCTTTCCCCTGAAAGTTGCCACCGGCACCATGCCGCCGCTGGCCAAGTTTGCGGCTTCGCCGTTTGGCATCGTCGAGCGTTTTGCCGAGCCGCAGGCCCAACCCGGCGACCCTGCCCTGCTGCCCGTGACGCTGCGCAATGTTGAAGCCGACCTGCAAGTCAAGGGGCTGACAGCCGGCAAGGTCAGCGACCTGCAACCACAAAGCGATGCCGACATCATTGCCTGGTACCGCAAGGTCCAGCGTTTCAATGAGTACCAGATTTCACGCAAAACGGCCGCTGCCGATGTCAAGGGCCCGCTGCCCGAAGCACTTGAAGCCGCCGACAAGGACTATGTGCAATCGCGCATGGTCTCACTGCTCAACGGCCAGGCAGGCGTCAAGACGCTGGACCTGCCCAAGCCAAATTCAACCCCCTCGGGGGGCAGCGCAGTACGCGAAGCGACAAGCGTGGGGGCCACTACCCCACGCCCGTTTGAAGTCGTCGGCATACCGCTGGCGCCCGGCTTTCACGTAGTGGAAATCACCTCGCAAAAACTGGGCGTTTCGCTGCTCGATGAGCGCCATGGCACGGGCCGAACAATGTATGTGCGCACGTCCGCGCTGGTTACCAACCTGGGCGTGCATTTCAAGCTCGGGCGCGAGAACGCGCTGGCCTGGGTGACCACGCTCGACAAAGGCACGCCGGTTGCGGGCGCCAGCGTGCGCGTATCAAGCTGCCACGGCGCCGAGCTGGCCCAGGCCACGACGAATGCACAGGGCATTGCCCATTTCACCGGTCTGTCATCCGACCCACCGCGCTGTTCAGGCGACGAAGGCGGCAACGCTTATTTCGTAAGCGCCCGCGCGCTTTTGGGGTCAGCCGCCAATAGCGCGGACATGGCATTTACCTGGAGCGACTGGCACAAAGGCATTGAGCCCTGGCGCTTTAACGTACCGACCAGCCAGGACCCGCAGCCCGATGCGCGCGCCCACACGATTTTTGACCGCACCTTGCTGCGCGCTGGTGAAACAGTGTCAATGAAACACATCCTGCGCACCGAAACCCGCAGCGGTTTTGGCCTGACCGAGTTGCAGCCGACCCGGCTGATCGTCACGCACGTCGGCAGCGGCCAGCAATACACCCAGCCCATTGCCTGGCGCAAAACCGCTACCGGCGGGCAAAGCGCTGAAAACACCTTTGCCATTCCACCGGCCGCCAAGCTTGGCATGTACGAGGTACAGCTCAAGGCAGAGCGCGCCGGCAGCGATGGTCGTCAAGGGGCAAGCTTCATCAGCGGGCAGTTTCGCGTGGAAGAGTTTCGCCTGCCGGTGCTGCAAGGGCGCATCACGCCTGCCGACAAAACAGCGCTCATCAACGTGAAGTCGGTTCCCGCCGACGTGCAGGTCAACTATGTGGCGGGGGGTGCCGCGGTGAACTTGCCGGTGCGCGTATCGGCACTGGTGCGCGGCAAGGTCCTGGCCTACAGCGACTATGAGGACTTCAGTTTTTCGGCCCCGCGCGGAAAGCGTGAAGCCAGCGCCGAAGGCGAAGAAGAAAGCACCGCGGCGCAAGACCAGCGCGTGATTGCCGACAAACTGCCGCTCACGCTGGACCGCAACGGCGCAGGCAAAGTCACCATCGCCGACGTGCCCGCAAGCAAACAGCCCCAGGAGCTGCTGCTGGAAGCCAGCTACGCCGACCCGAACGGCGAAGTGCAAACCCTCCGCAGCGTAGCAGCGCTGTGGCCCGCGGGCGTGGTGGCGGGCATCAAGACCGAGGGTTGGGTATCTGCCAGCCAAAAAATCAAATTCCAGGCGCTCGCCCTTGATCTGGCCGGCAAACCCGCCGCCGACGTGAGCCTTGAGGTGAAGGCCGTGGCACGCATTGTGACCACCAGCCGAAAACGCATGGTGGGCGGTTTTTACACCTACGACAACAAGACCGACAGCAAAGACCTTGGCAGTGTGTGCAGCGGAAAAAGTGACGCGCGCGGACTGCTGCTGTGCGAGGCCAGGCTCGGCGAGCCCGGTGAGGTTGAGCTGACCGTCACCGCCAAAGACGCGGGGGGCAACAGCATCCAGGCCGCCAGCTCGGTTTATGTCACCCGACAGGGTGAGTTGTGGTTTGGCGGCGAAAATCACGACCGCATGGACGTGCTGCCCGAGAAGAAAAGCTACCAGAGCGGCGAAACCGCCAAATTCCAGGTGCGCATGCCCTTTCGCTTTGCCACCGCGCTGGTCGCCGTTGAACGCGAGGGCATCATCGAAACCCAGGTGGTGCAGCTCAATGGGCAAGATCCGACCGTTCAATTAAAGATCAAGGACGGCTGGGGACCCAATGTGTATGTGAGCGTGCTGGCGCTGCGCGGCCGCTTGCGCGAAGTGCCCTGGTACAGCTTTTTCACCTGGGGCTTCAAGGCCCCGCGCGAGTGGTGGACTTCTTTCTGGTATGAGGGCCGCGAATACGTGGCGCCGACTGCGCTGGTGGACCTGAGCAAGCCCGCTTTCCGCCTGGGTCTGGCTGAAATCCGCGTGGCTGGCCGCGCGCACCAGCTCGATGTAAGTGTGAAAGCCGACAAGGAAAGCTACCCGGTGCGCGGCAACGCCAAAGTGGTGATCAGCGCCAGCTTGCCCAACGGTCAGCCTGCCGCCAACGCCGAGGTGGCGCTGGCCGCCGTCGATCAGGCGCTGCTGGAGCTGATGCCCAACACCAGCTGGAACCTGCTCGACGCCATGCTGCAGCGCCGCGCCTGGGGCGTGCAAACCTCAACCGCGCAAATGGAAATCATTGGCCGCAGGCACTATGGGCGCAAGGCGGTTGCCGCGGGTGGCGGCGGTGGACACAGCAGCACGCGCGAGCTGCTCGACACCCTGTTGCTGTGGAATCCCAGGGTGCAACTTGATGCCAAGGGTCAGGCCGTGGTCAACGTGCCGCTCAATGACGCGCTGACCACCTTCAAAATAGTTGCCGTGGCCGATGCCGGCACGGGGCTCTTTGGCACCGGCCAGACCAGCATCCGGGCAACACAAGACCTGCAGATCATCAGCGGCCTGCCGCCGCTGGTGCGCGAGGGCGACCAGTTCCGCGCGCAATTCACTTTGCGCAACACCACCCAAGCGGCGATGAAAGTTGAGGTCAGCCCGCGGGCGACACTGCTCGATCTGAAGCCCCAGACGGTGGACATTCCCGCCGGTGAAGCACGCGAGGTGGCGTGGATGGTGACCGGACCAGCGCAACTGGCGCTCACGCGCGCCGAAGCCATCCTGTGGGAAATCGAAGCCAGGGACACCATCAGCGGCGCCAGAGACGGTCTCAAGGCCCGGCAACGCCTCATCCCCGCCGTGCCGCTTACGGTGCAGCAGGCCACGCTGGTGCAGGTCGATGGCAGCTTCAGCCTGGACGTGAATCCGCCGGCGGATGCCTTGCCGGCGAATGGGACGATAAGAGGCGGCCTGAAAATGTCGCTGCAGCCCAGACTGGCTGAAGGCATGGACGGCGTGCGCGACTGGTTCGCCAACTACCCGTTCGCCTGCCTGGAGCAAAAAACCAGCAAATCGGTGGGTCTGCGCGACGCCAGGCTGTGGCAAATGGTGCTGGCGCAACTGCCCACCTATCTGGACAGCGATGGCCTGGCCAACTACTTCCCGCCGCGTGACGGCGAAGCCGCGCGCGGCAGCGACACCCTGACCGCCTACCTGCTGGCCGCCACGCATGAAGCGGCCAGCATCAACCCGGCGTTTGCCCTGCCCGATGACGCACGGGCCCCGATGGAGCGCGGCCTGATTGCGTTTGTTGAAGGCCGGATCCAGCGCAGTTTCTGGAGCCCGCGCAAAGACCTGGACGTGCGAAAACTGGCCGCGCTGGAAGCGCTGTCGCGTTACGGCAAGGCGCAGGGCCGCATGCTGGGCAGCATCACGATCGCGCCCAACCAGTGGCCGACCAGCGCGGTGATCGACTGGCTGAATATTCTCAAACGCGTGGCCGATGTGCCGCAGCGCGAGCAACACCTGGCCGAGGCGAACCAGATCATCCGGTCACGACTTTCATTCCAGGGCACCAAGCTGGTTTTCAGCACCGAGCGGGACGACTACTGGTGGTGGCTGATGGCCAACGGCGACGTGAATACCGCGCGCCTGATGCTGGCCGTGATGGACGACCCGGCGTGGAAGGATGACATGGGGCGCCTGGCCAACGGCTTTATTGCGCGCCAGCAAAAAGGCGCCTGGCACACCACCACCGCCAACCTGTGGGGCGGTCTGGCACTCGACAGGTTTTCGGCCAGATTTGAAGCCACGCCGGTGGCCGGCGTGACCCGGGCGTCGCTGGCCGGCGCTGGGGCGAAAGTGGCCAGCGTGGACTGGCGCAGGGTGGAGCGCATCAAAACCACTGACAGCCTGGGCGCGCCCAACCAGACCACTTTCTTCGGCGCACCGGCCTCGCCCGGCAATCTGCGCAACAACAGCCTGTTCCTGCCCTGGAGCAGCGCAGGCAAAGACACGCTCACAGTCACGCACCAGGGCTCAGGCAAACCGTGGCTCACCTTGCAGTCCATTGCGGCCATCGAACTGAAGGAGCCCTTCAACGCGGGCTACCAGATCACAAAGACTATTCAACCCGTGGAGCAAGCCGTCAAAGGCATCTACAGCCGCGGCGACGTGCTGCGCATCACGCTGGAAGTCAACGCCTCGGCCGACATGACCTGGGTTGTCATCACCGACCCGGTTCCGGGCGGCGCAACCATTCTCGGCGGCGGCTTGGGGCGGGACTCTTCCATTGCCACCAGCGGCGAGAAAAAGAGCGGCGTGGGCTGGCCCGCATTTGAAGAGCGCAGCTTCGAGGCCTTCCGCAGCTACTACGAGTACCTGCCCAAAGGCGTGGTGAAGATGGCCTACACGGTGCGACTGAACAACGTGGGCGAGTTCGCCCTGCCGCCCTCGCGCGTGGAAGCCCTGTATGCGCCGGAAATGTTTGGCGAAGCACCCAACGCACGCGTCAAGGTGGAGCCCGCGCGATGAGGCCAGGCCCCATCAGGATTATCTGGTACGCTATTATTTTGATAGCTACTTGCGCCCATTCTGCCTGGGCCAAAGGCACATTTGATGAGGTAAAACGCAACTTCAAGCCATCCGACACGCTGGTGCTTGACCGCCACGGCGAAGTCATTGAACGTCTGCGCACTGACAGCAGCGTGCGGCGCGGCCAATGGGTGGCGCTGGCCGATGTTTCACCGGCCCTGCGCACGGCGCTGGTGCTCAGCGAGGACAAACATTTCTACGAGCACAGCGGGGTGGACTGGCGCGCCGTTTCCAGCGCGGCCTGGGGCAACCTCTGGCACAGCAGAACGCGTGGCGCGTCCACCCTGACGATGCAACTCGCCGGCCTGCTGGACGACGACCTGCGCGCCGGCACGGGCGGGCGCAGCGTGGCGCAAAAAATCGGCCAGACCTTTTCAGCGCAGGTGCTGGAACAGCACTGGCGCAAGGACCAGATCCTGGAGGCTTACCTCAACCTGGTGCCGTTTCGTGGCGAGATGGTGGGCATTGATGCCCTGAGCCGCACACTGTTCGGCAAGGCCGCGCACGGGCTGGAGGAACGCGAGGCCGCGCTGGCCGCGGCGCTGGTGCGGGCGCCGAACGCCAGGGCCGCGCAAGTCACGCAGCGCGCCTGCGGCATCCTCAAAGCGATGCAAGCACCGGGCGTGAAGGCAGATTGCGACGGACTTGACCTCTTTACGACTGGCGCGTTGCAGCGCAAGGCCTTCGATTCCAGCGAAGGGATTGCACCGCATTTGGCGCGGCGGCTGGTGGCGCTGCGCGCGCCCGCCCCGAATCACAACAACACCCCCCTCCAATCCACCCTGAGCGCCCCTCTGCAGCGCTTTGCCGTCCAGACCCTGACCCAGCACCTGCGCGAATTGCAAGGCCGTCATGTGGAAGACGGTGCGGTGGTGGTGCTCGACAACGCCAGCGGCGAGGTGCTGGCCTGGGTCGGCTCGTCGGGCGCGCTTGGCGACGCGGCCGAGGTTGATGGCGTGCTGGCGCTGCGCCAGCCGGGCTCCACCCTCAAACCCTTCTTGTATGCCCAGGCGATTGCCGAGCGCCGCATCACGGCTGCATCGTTGCTGGATGACTCGCCCGCTTACATTCCGACCCCCGGCGGCCTGTACATTCCGCAAAACTACGACCGGCAATTCAAGGGCCTGGTGTCGGCACGCACGGCGCTGGCCGCCTCACTCAATGTGCCCGCCGTGCGCACCCTCATGATGGTTTCACCCGAAGCTTTTCACAAGCAGCTCCGCGCGGTCGGATTTCCGCTGAAGGAAACAGGCGACTACTACGGCTACAGCCTGGCGCTGGGAAGCAGCGAGGTGTCGTTGCTGGCGCTTGCCAACGCCTACCGGACTCTGGCCAATGGCGGGCGGTTTGGCGAAACCACAATCACCGTGCGCCCGGAGCCCTTCGGCTCAGCTCAGGGCAGGCCTTTCGAAGGGGCTGCCAAATCGAAAAAAGCTTCGACAAGCTCAGCCCGAACGGGGTCTGTCCAAGCCCTCGACCCGCGCGCCGCCTTCATCGTCGCCGACATCCTGTCCGACCCGCTGGCGCGCGCCCGCACTTTTGGCACCGACAGCATTCTGGCCACGCGTTTCTGGAGCGCCGTGAAAACCGGCACCAGCAAGGACATGCGCGACAACTGGGCCGTGGGGTTTTCACAGCGCTACACGGTGGGCGTGTGGATGGGCAATGCCAGCGGCGCCCCCATGTGGGACGTGAGCGGCACCAGTGGCGCGGCGCCGGTGTGGGCGACGCTGATGAATTACCTGCACAAAACCGGGACCAGCCGCGCGCCGCTGCCGCCTGCGGGACTGGTGCAAGGACGCACCCGGTTTGGCAACCAGGATGGCGCCCCGCTTGAAGCGGCGCGCAACGAATGGTTTATTCAGGGCACGGAGCAGGCCGTATTTGTCACGCATTCAGTCGCGGCCGGCCCCGCGCGCATCACCGCACCCGCCTCGGGCACCATCATTGCGCTGGACCCCGACATTCCGCCGAATCGCCAGCGCCTGCGCTTGCACGCCCAGGGCCAGGGCGTGCGCTGGCTGATGGACGGCAAGGCATTTGCGCGCGGCACCCAGGCCCAGTGGCTGCCCTGGCCCGGGCGGCATGTGGTGCAACTGCTCGACGCAAACGGCAAGGTGGTTGACGAGATTCGGCTGGA
>CAYJMW010000076.1:0-8047 GCA_964371235.1 uncultured Polaromonas sp. | reverse complement strand
ACTGCCAGTTCGCCGCAATCACCGGCGTCAACGCCGCCGCATAGCTTGCCGACAGCGTGGTCTGCCCGGCCGGCGGCGGCGAAAACGCCGCCATGGCGCTCACCAGGTTCTGCACCTGGCTGTCGAGCAGGGTCTTGCCATCGCTGGTCTTGAACTCTTCCATATGGTACTGGCTGCCCGGGTACTGGCTACCCACATACCAGTTTTGCAGGGTGATATGGTCCTGCGTTCCAATGATGCTCACCTCCAGGTCATTGCCCATCTGGCTGAACCAGAGCTGGTCTGACTGCACGTTTTCCAGCGTCAAGCGGTCTTGTCCGCCACCATCAAGCATCAAGTCTTGTCCATCCCCGCGTGCAAACACATAGCGGTCATCGCTCCACTGGTCGCTGATGATCTGGTCATTGCCCAGCCCACCCCAGACGGTGTTACCACCACCGCCTGCGCGGATGATGTCGTCCCCGGCACCGGCATCAATGGTGTCGGCCCCCCAGGTGGTGGTGATCTGGTCATTGCCTGCACCGGCCTGGATCAGGTTGCTGCCATCGGCACTGATGATGTCGTTGCCATTACCGCTTGTGATGGTGTTGGTGCCACCATCAGCACTGATGGTGTTGTTGCCCTCACCGGCGTCAATCTGGTCATCTCCCCAACTGGAGACAATCAGGTCGTCACCTGCGCCGGCGCTGATCATGCTGTTGCCGCCATTGGCATGAATGGTGTTGTTACCCTCGCCGCCCCGCAAAATGTCCTGGCCCCAGCCGCCGGTGAGTGTGTCGTCGCCCTCACCGCCGTCGAGCACATTGCTTGGGCCGCCGGTAGCCGTCAGCACGTCGTTACCGCTGTCGCCATAGAGCGTGCTGCTGGCCCAACTGCCCGTGAGGGTATCGTTTCCGGCGCCGCCGTGCAGCGGGGTGTTGTTGGTGTCGGCGGTCAAGGTGTCGTTGCCTGCCAGCGGGTCAGGTGCGGCCACATTGACGCCGAACTCCGAACTGGCCGATGCTCCGGCTGCGTCCGTGACAACCACCTTGATGCTGACGATGCCCACATCGCCAGAACCCGGTGTGCCGCTGAAAGTCTGCGTCACCGCATCGAACGCCAACCAGGAAGGCAATGCGCCGCCATCGGCCCGCGTGGCGGTGTAGATCAGCGTGTCGTTGGCGTCAACATCGACAAAGGTGTTTGTCGGCACCGTCAAGGTAAACGATGCATCCGCATTCGCTTGTTGAGCTGCAATCGGTGTTGCCACGACTGGCGCATCATTCACATTCACCACGTTGAGCGTGAAAGTCTGTTTGGCGCTCTGCGTGGCGGACTGAATCGCCGTCACCTCGACACTGAGCACTCCCACCTCACCGTTGCCTGGTGTGCCACTGAAGGTCCCCGTCATGGTGTCAAAAACCAGCCAGTTCGGCAGTGCCTCCCCCGAGCCTGCCAGCCGGGCGTTGAAACCAAGCGTTGTATTGGCCGGCACAACAAAGGCATCTGCGGGAATAGTGAAAGACAGCGCGTGATCCTGCAATATCTCTTGGGCCTGGATCGCAGCACCGCTAACAACAGTGCTGCCCTCAGTAGAGCCACGCGGTGGGGCCAGTGCCAGCATTTGCTGCATCGTCATCGTTGACCCATCGGCGAATTCAAACACTTCAATGCCCTGCCCCAATGCAGCGCCGTCGTCAGGCATCACCACCTTGACACCCCCTGACCCGCCCCACGACAGCAACAAGGCATCCATCATCTTCCCGTCCAGTTCCGCCCGCCCCCAGGCAATTTGCAGACCGGCGGCAAAAATGCCATCACCAAACCGCACCGTGTCTGTTGCAGTTTGAAGGTAGGCCTGCATATTCTGTTCAGAAAAAACTGTCCTCGGTCTGACCAGATCGGACCCTTGCGAGAAATCTCCGTAAACCTGATATGGCGAACCATTCAAGTTGGAGATAAACCGATCCAGACCCGCTGAAGCGAGGGTAAACCTCTGTGGGCCGAACGCCTCATCCTCCCCACTCGTTTGGCTATAGATTTCATTGAACGCCTGCTGCGCGCGGTCAATGCGTATCAGCTCGTTCAGATTTTCCGGTGTGGCCTCTACCTGCCCCCGCAATGTATCCCCATAAGGCGAATGTTCCCTGACGGGATTCAACATGATGCGGCTCAAGTCGCTGACCAGTTGCGCATCAAGATCATGCCGACCGATCGCGTCCAGCTCCACGTCAATCACCGCGCGCGCGCTGTCATTGACCGTATCCCAAGCATCGTCGTCAGCCGTCACCACATAAGTATCAGCCCCGGCGCCACCATCAAGATAATCGCTTCCCGCGCCGCCGCTGAGTTCATCGTTGCCGTTTCCCAGTTGAACTATGTCGTCCCCTGCACCACCATCAACCCAATCGGCCGGGAAAGCATCCGGGCCATACACGGAAGAAGCATCCACAGGATCGTCACGGGTTATCACATCATTACCCGCACCAGCCATGACCAGCTTGGTTGCCGTACCCTGCAAACTGATCGTATTGGCGTGGTCACCAGCCCTGATATCTTCAACCACGACTGACGCGGTCACCACCGTGCGGTACAAGTCCTGGCTATAAGTGTCAGTCACGGTATTGGTCGTCGTATGCGGCGTGAGGGTTACCTTTGTGACGTCGGGTTCGTCCAGGAACCACTGACCATCAGCAGAAAAATGGGTGCGCCAACCCGCAGGGACTTCAACACCTCCAACGCCGGCTGGTATCGGGAAGCTTCTACCTGCTGTTATCGACATAGTCTCTGTATACGTTGTATTTGTCACATCATGGGTAACGGTACGTTGAACCGTGCGCAAATAGTTAGTTTCCGTCGAAATATAGGAACCGTCTTTGCTCGCTGTGATGTTGGCGGCGTCGGACTGGATGAGTGTGCGATCACGGCTAAACGAATACGCATACTCGTTGCCTTCGCTGTCAGTGCCAGACTCACTGCCTATCCCGGAAAAAAAGTGTCCGTTGCCCAGTTCAACCGGCTGCTGCCCCGCCATCAAAGCGGTATAAAAATCTTCGCGCCGCTGCTCAGGAGAACGGCTCCGCGAGCCTGCAGCAGCCAGCGCATGCAAATCGAGCTCCTGGCCGGACGCCGTTTTCAACGTCCAACTGCCCGTATTGCCGTAAAAATCAGCCATGAAAAAGCTGGCATTCAATTGCGCATTGGTGATCAGTAAACTTTGCCCCGCACGGGCGTAAGACAGCGCGCTGCCGTCCCCCTGGGTCAGGCTGATGATGCTCCCCTCTTCAGAGCTATCCACCACGGTATCGTGCCCGCCATTCAGGCTCATGACATAGGTATCACGTCCACCACCACCGTTGAGCGTATCGTTGCCCTCGCCGCCATCCAGCACGTCATTACCCGCGTAGCCCCAGATCGTGTCATCTCCCGCAGTGTAGAGGGGGGTGGTCACAGCATCCGCCAGAGTCTGCGCATACACCTGCGCCTGACTCAGTGCCGTGCCATTGGCGAAGTTAAAGGCCGTGCCTGGCAGCGCCACGCCCTCTTTGATCAGCACTGCATCAGTCGCGCTATAGGCCAGACGTACATAATTGTCGCCAGCCACCACGACACGGCTGGCGCTCATGTTCGCCAGCGCAATACCTGCACCAAACCATATTTCGCTGGCGCCCGCGGTATCCACGATCTGGTCCACACCATCACCCAAGGCAAAACGATAGGTATCCTCGCCATCACCCCCATTGAGTACATCGTTACCGCCACCGCCTATCAGTTCATCACCGTCTTCCCCACCCAGCAATTCGTCATTGCCGTTGTGGCCACGCAGCACGTCATTGCCGCGATTACCCATCAACAAGTCTGCAGCGGAACTGCCTTCAATGGCATTGTCAAGATCATCCCCCGCCATGACTTGTCCATCAACCGAAGCCATACGGTTGATCAGATCAGCATAGCTCCACTGGCTGCCATCGGCAAAGGCATAGGTGCTGACCGCGCCTTCCAGCGCCCGGCGCACCAGCACCGAGTTGCTGGCGTCCAGGCTGATGCGCACATCGGTGCTGCCGTCAAGCCGCTCCACCAGCAATTGCGCCGGATCAATGCCGCTGGCAAAGCGCACCGTGTTGTTGCCCTCATAGTCAAATATCTGGTCGCGCCCGTCAGTGGCTCCGATCACAAAGACATCATTGCCCGCGCCGCCAAAGAGCGTGTCGTCGCCCCCAGCGCCCGTCACCACATCAGCGCCATCACCCCCCACGAGCCAGTCAGCCGCCGCACCCCCGCTGATCTGGTCATTGCCCGCGCCGCCATCCACGGCATTGCCCTGGTCGCTGCCCAGAATGACATTGGCCTCAGAGTCGCCACTTACCGCCAGTGGCGCCAGCTCCGCGATGAACGCGCCCAGGCTGCGGCTTTGCCCGTCGGCCAGTTCGATGCTGTACTTGTCGGCGCGCAGCAAGGCGTCTGCGATGGTGACGGTTGTGCTGGTTGCGCCACTACCCAGCGTGAACACCAGGTCATTCGACCCCGCGGCGGGGTGGGCCAGCACCACGTCGCTCCAGGCCGCGGCGCCGCTCAGGCGGATCACGTTGGCGTCCTGGCTGTCGTCGATGCGGTTGGTCGAACCGTTGGCGATGACATAGGTGTCCGCGCCCGCGCCGCCCAGCAGCAGGTGATTGCCCGCGCCGGCCTGAATCAGGTCATTGGCATCCGTACCCCGCAGTTCATCCGGCTCCGTGCCCGTGCCCGTGCCCGTGAGCTGGACCCCGCGCACCAGCAGCGCTGCAAAGCTGAGGCTGCTGCCATCGTCAAAAGAAAAGTGGTCAATCAGCGTTGATTGCTGCAGGCCATTGCTGTCAATGTTCAGCTTCATGCGGCCTTCCGCGCCGCTGCCCAGTCGCACCGACACCTGCCCCAGCGCATCGACTTCGAGCTGCAGCTCAGCCGCGTTGAATGCCCCTTGCAGGGCAACGACGGTGGCGCTTGCATTGCCCTCAAGGGTGTCCACCCCGTCGCCCTGGCGGTATTCCACGCGCTGGCCCTGGCCGCCGAGTTCTATGCTGTCATTGCCCAGGCCGCCTATCAAGGTGTTCTTGCCTTCTCCGCCGTCCAGCGTGTCGTCGCCAGCGCCGCCGCTGAGCGTATCGTCACCGCCCCAACCATTCATCCGGTCGCTGATGTTGGTGCCCATGAGGGTGTCGCTCTGCTCCGTGCCATCCAGATCAAAACCCCGTGCCAGCAGCTCGCTGCTGCTCAGGGTGCTGCCGTCGGCAAACTCGAAGCTGCCAATCGAGACGCTGTTGTACACATCGTTCTGGTTAAAATTGTCAATGTGCACCGCGTCGCCATTGCCCATGTCGAGCAGCAGCGAGCCCAGGCGCAGGGTAATGTCGCTGGCGCTTACTCCGGTGCCAAAGCGAAAAATGTTGTTGTCTGATTGGGTATCGATGACGGTGTCGATGCCGTCCTCTTTGTTGAAAATGTAGATGTCCTGACCTGCGCCGCCTTCCAGCGTGTCGTCGCCGGTGCCCCCAATCATGATTTCGTTGCCGGCCCCCCCATAGAGCTGGTCATCGTTGGCGCCTCCATCAAGGTAGTCATCGCCCATATTGGCTTCGACGTCGCCCCCCACCTCGATCGCGTCACCCCAGAGCGTGTCTTTCCCATCACCGCCGAACAGCGCGTCGTTGTCACCATTGCCGGCCAGGTAGTCATCACCCGCTTCACCAAACAAGACATCGTTGCCGCGGCCACCAAACGCGTTGTCGTTGCCTTTACCCGCGTAAATTACGTCAGCGCCATAGTCGGCGGGATGGTCCTCCCCGGTTACGGGCTTAAATAGACCGTTGACGACGCTCCAGTTCAGACTGGTCGGGACCCAATCCACGTCGCCCATGAGGTCGTCATCCCCCGCACCGCCGAGCAGCAGGTCGGCCCCAGCGCCACCGAACAAGGCATCGTTGCCGATCCCGCCCACCAGCGTGTCATCACCCGCATTGCCCGAGAGCCACTCGCCCTGCTGGCCACTGCCGCTCTGGCTGTTGCCGTTGGCAATGGCATCGGTAACGGAAATGACGCTATCGGCATAAAGGCGGTCGTTGCCCCCGCCGCCTTGCAGGATGTCGGCATCCGCGCCGCCCGCGATGACGTCTTTGCCAGCGCCGCCATAGACCCAGTCGCGCCCGCTGCCGGCTTCAATCAGGTTGTCGCCGCCGCGGCTGGTGTAGAGGATGTCGTTGCCGCCGCCGCTGGTGATGTGGTCGTTGCCGGCGCTGTCGTACAGGGTGTCGGCGCGGTCGGCTTCGAGGGTCGTGCCAATGATGATGTTGTCGAGTGCGTCGTAGCCGTACTGGTCGCCGGCCTGATTGGGGTCGGTGTCGATCGGCTTGAGGTCGCCTTTGATGTCGAGAGTGGTTTGCGGGTTGTCCTGGGCCGGTGCGTCACTGTAGACAATCCCCAGGTCGCCACGCGTCTTGTCATAGCCCTCCACAACAATCTGACCATCAATGAGGAGGGTGGTGTCGTTGGCAAGCGTGTACAGGTGCTTGCCGTCAGTACTCTTGTAAACCTTGTTGTCGCCATACTGCGCGCCACCGGTCAGCGTGGCAGCGTCAACCAGAATGCTGCCTTCTCCGCCGTTGTCCAGAATCGTGTCGAGCCCGTCTCCAGTCTGGAACACATAGCTGTCATTGCCCGCGCCGCCCAGCAGCATGTCGTTGCCTTTGCCTCCCATGAGAACGTCGTCGCCTGCATTGCCCACCAACAGGTCGGCCACGTCGCCGCCGACCAGGGCATCGCTGCCACTGCCACCCAGCATGAAGGCGCCCCGGTTCAGGCTGTCGGTGGTCGCCAGGCCGCTGGCGCCGGCCTGCACGTACCAGTCGCGCAGATAGGGCAGCACGGATTGGATCAACTCGCGCTCTGCGGCGGTGAAGGTCGATTGCAGCAGGTAGTTTTGGAAATAGGGCTCAAAGCCTTTGGCGTCTTTCAAATCCAGTTTGTCGCTGCCTTGAAATGCGCTGGCGAACTTGGTGGAGACATCGGCCAGGTCGAGCTGGATGCCGCCGGTGACATCGCTGAACAAGTGCTTGTTCTGGTTGGTGGCGTTGGCGGTGTCTTCGTAGTACATCTGCATGGCGAAGGCAATCAGGGTTTTGCTGACTTCGTTGAGTTGCGCGTTGCCTGGATTCCCGTCCGCCAGGGTCAGGCCGCCGTCCTGGGCGAGCTTCCACAGGTCGGTGGTGAAGCGGGAGAGCATGGCGTCGGCGGCAAACGAGCCTTGGACACCGGCTTCGTGGCGCACGAGGTGATCGATCAGGTTGTAGTTGTCGGCGTCGTCAGTGCGATAGGAAAACAGTTCTGTGTCAAAAATCATCCGCACCAGATCCGGCAGCTTGGGGGTAAGCTCATTGAGCGCTTTGCCGCTGGCTGCGCTGTTCCGGCTTTGCAAAAACGCTGCCAACAGGGCCTGCGAGTGCAGGGCATCGGTAGCCGACGCGCCTGGCGATGTGTTGGCGATCTCGTTGGTTGTCGCGCCGATGTGTTTGGGCAGGGAAGACAGAAATTCACCCTGAACGACGATGTTGCTCACCAATCCGGCGTTGGGAATCAGCGTGGGTGACGCGCCAAAAGCTGCTTTCTGATCGATGTAACTGCTCAGGGGTGCAAGCAATTCGTCGCTGTAGATTCGAGTGCCAGCGGCATCGACCTTGGCAGCCAAAAAGGCCCGCAGTGCGCTGGCTTGAAATAGCGCGGTTTGCGCAAATGGGGCCTGGTCAAAGGTGGTGGCCTGCACGCCAAAGAACACACCCACCAGCGCGGCCAAGCCACCGCCCAGGCTGTGACCGGTGAGGGTGATGCTAGCGCCGGGGTTGGCGGCTTTGATCTGAAGGTAGTACTCGGCGGCCTGCAGCAGTTGGTTGGACATGATGCCCAGTCCAAGCTGGATATTCGCCTGGATGTCGCCACTGTCTTTGTCGTAGGTGCCAGCGTAGGAAATGACGATTTCGGAGCCGTTTGCGTATTCCGGTGAACGTGACCACTGATTCCGGCAACGTGACCGCCGATTCCG
>CAYJMW010000075.1:0-16592 GCA_964371235.1 uncultured Polaromonas sp. | reverse complement strand
TGGTCAGGCTGCGCAGGGTGCTTTTTGAAATCCGAATTTTGCATGGCCGACTAATGAGCGTCACCTCGCGTTAACAAGAAGCCGCCAGGCGCATGGGCATCACTCAGCCCAAGGTCTCCGGCATGATGCGTGGCGACTTCTCAAACCTTTCAGAACGCAAGCTGATGGATTGCCTGACGCGCCTGGGCTACGACATTGAAATCAGCGTTCGGCCCGCATCCGCGAGCGTTGGCCATCTGGTGCTGGCTGCCGCGTGACGGATGCTCGCGCTCCAAGTGCGTCGCGTGAAGCTTGCGACCGGTTGACCCGATGCGCGGGCATTTTGCTCAAGCTCTCTCCGTTTCCCGCACCGACTGATCGATCAGCGCTTGCGACACGCCGTGCTTTTTCAGTGCCCCCAGCAGCCGGGCCTGCGCGCTGAAGGCAAACTGCGCCTCGTCGCGGCGCAACCCCTCGCTCAGATAGGACTTGAGCAATGCCTGGTACCCGGAAAAGCCACGTTGCGGGGCAATCGCCTTCATCGAATCCACCACGTCCACGGGAATGCGCAACGTGATGGAGGTCATGGGCCGGTCCTTGACCAGCCGGGTCTTGATGCGTTCAGGAATATCCATCGTTTGAGTTTTACTAAATGTATCTACATTGTCAATACTTCTAATCTCACAGCCACGTAAAACCTTGCCATTCAGACCCGGGAGTCAATGTTGCCGCCGTGGTTCCCGTGCCGTCATTGCGATTGCCGCGCCTTGGCCTGTCCTGAGCCTGGCGAAGGGCTCAATGACTGAGTTGCGGAGTGCCTTGGGGTGTGTTGCTGACAATATTTATTTGTCCGCTTGCATCGACACTACTTTTGCAAATGCCGAAAAATCTGCCAGGTGGTTTTTCACAATACTGTGAACGATGTGTCAGTTGATGGCGTCGTAGTTATGCACGGCAATGTTGCGAAATCCCACGGCTTTTTTCAGGCTGTGTGCCAGCTCCGCATTTAGAACCCCAGCTTGCGCAAGCATGTCGAACGTTTGCCCCATTGTGTCGGGCGGCGGCACGTCCATGCCTGAAATCAGGTGCGCGCCGATGTCCACGCATAACTGCACGGCACGGCTAAGGTTGAGCGAAATGATGTCTTGCAGGTCAAAATCCGTGGCCAGCGTGTCAGCATCCGCAGGACACTTGGTTTCAATGCGCTGCAAACAGTGGCGCAGCGACTCCAGTTTTTGCTCGACTACTTCCCGATCCATGCCGCCCGCCTTTCTGCCAGTACCCGGTTGCGATACGGCATGAAGTCAGCCTGCTCAAACAAATGGCGGCTGATCAACTGGCCATACGCGTTGTCGCTACCCAGCAGGCGACGGCCATGCCGCACGATTTGCCCCAGCAAGGGCTCGGCCACCACTTTCAAATCAATCAGGTCAATGGGGCGGCCTGTGTGCTCTGCAAGGGCTTCGATGATGGCCATTTTCTCGGCCGCTGTGAGTGCCTGATTGGCGGCTACTGCAATGTCCAGGTCACTGTCTGCGCGCTGACGCCCCTGGGCAACCGAGCCAAACACAAGCGCCAGCATCAGCCTGGGAAAGCGTGCCAATACCTCGCGCAGCAGTGTGTCTGTGCCAGGCGAAGCGGGTGGCGATGCGGATGGGGTGCTGGTCATTGACGCTCCATTATTGATAGCTGACTATTCCCGTCTTATAAGGGCAAAGAGCACTATTTGTTCATGACTGCTTTTCAATATACCACGGCATCGCCAACTCCAGCCCCTCACCGACGCGCTGGGTGGGCGGGTAGCGCGGCAGCAGGTTGGTCTTGATCTGGGCAAATAGCTCGTTGAGGGTGGTGCGATCGCCCACGGCTGCGTTGTAGACCTGGTTACCAGGGGAAGGGAGCGGGGACATGGATTGCCGCGCCGCGCAACGACGAACAGGAGTCATGGATCGCCGCGGCCTGCGGCCTCGCGATGATAGGTATCCGTGACTATTGCGCCATGAGCAATCATTGCAGCGCGCCAAGCCTGCATTCACACCTGTCATTAACAGTAAAACACGCCGCTAGCCCATATGGAACAGGCGCAAGCAGCTATTTATTCAATAGCATTCCGCCACGCAGGCCGGCCGCGTTGGCGCGTTATTGTGCCTTGTCTTCAGGCGCGGCCAAACGGCCCCGCGCGCGCACCGATACAACTGCACAAGCCCCGCAGCAGCACGCGCTGCCAGGCGGCCAAGCGCCAAATCACCCGAAGAGCGCAAGCCCCAAGTCAAATTTTTCCTGGCTTCGTGTTGCATTAAAGGTACATTGTCAATTAAAGCCGGAGAAATCCCTTTGACCTTGCCAAGCTTCCTTTATATAGTGGCGACATGGGTCAGGGAACTGGCACATCCGGCAATAGAAGGCTCGCTTTTTATTGACCGGTTTAGTCCGTCCATGACTCATGGATTTCGTTTATTAGGAGTGATACACTGAGTTAGAGCACAATAAATGCTCTGGCATTTTGTATAAACTTTTTATTTTGGCCAAAATAGGATATAGCAACATGAAAAATTCTTTTCAAAAAACCCTGATCGCCGCCGGTGCCGTTCTCGCGCTGGGCGTGGTCTCGCAATCGGCATTTGCACACGCCAACCTGTTGCCCGCCATCAAGGTTGGCGGCGGCTGGGTCAGCGTGGTGTCCTACATCAACACGCAGCCTGCAGCTGGCGGCGGTGTGTTTGTGCACGCCACCCACCAGTCCAAGGACATGAGCATGCTGGGCAATGCCTGCACCCACGTCGATGGCCGCAGCACCACCACGCTGAACGACCTGACCACCACCGTGCTTGACACCGTGGGCGGCGGGGTCGGTTCCGTGTTCCCCGCAGCCGACAACGTCGGCGGCGCGATCATCAACCCCGCCAACCTGGGTCTGCCGTCTTCCGAAGGCTTCCTGGTCCTCGAGAACTACGACGGCGCTGGCGGTCTCGGTGCTGACGGCACGCTGACCTCCGACGCGATCGTGTTCAACCTGGCTTCCGGCTTCCTGTACTCGACCCGCGCCCTGACGACCACCCACCTCGCGGCGTCGCCTGCCGGCAACGTGTCGATCGAAGCCCCGGCTTGCGGTACCTGCAACTTCCTGCAAGGTAACATTGGTCCGGCGTTCAACAACGGCACCGCCGGCAACCTGACCCGCTTCGCCTTCCTGCCCCCGGGTGCACCGGCAAACACCGGAGCCTACCTGATCCCCCTCAACCGCGGCACCCTTCTGGCCGGCGCACCTGCGGACGACCCTCTCAGCACGAACCTGGTGGCTGCGGGCTACAACGCGAAGGCTCGGTTCGAAGCCCGCATGGACGCCGCCCAAGGCTACGCCCTAGGCATTTACGACCGCCTCGAAGGTTCTCGCAGTCTGAGCGTGACCAACGATGTGACCTGCGTCGGCCAACTGAGCCCGGCACAAGTCACCGGCAGCGCCGTGCCCAGCTTCATCGCCAACGGTGGCTGGTTCAACCTGTCTGCGCGGGCGCTTGCTGCGGGTGGTCTAAACCTCAGCGACGCCGCGTTGACCTTCAAGGTCGAATTCGCCAAGGGCTACGGCCTGTCCATCCAGCCGTTGAACCAGCAATGGTACGCCAAGTAAGTTGAGCTTCACCGTAGGGTGATGTCTCATACCCTTCCTCGCTTGCGGGGGAGGGTATTTTTTTTCGTTGTTCTCTCCCGGTCGTCGCTTAAACCATCGGTCCATCCCAAGCCGGCGCTTGCGGCGCGCTCCAAGATTCTGGTCAGCCGGCGTGTTGATCGCGCGAACTTTTTCCCAGCCGAGCGGTCTCAAGCGGAGCCCATGACATCCATGGGTGTCAGGCTTGGCGCGTGTGGAAGTTCACCGGCGCCGCTATCCCCTCTTCCCCGAAAAGGCACTTCTATGTTTCGTTCGCTGATTTTTGTATTCGGACTGCTCAGTCTTCTGCTGACCGCGTCCTGCGGTTCAATGCCTGGCCCATTGGAAGGCGCCGAGCGTCGTGTTGACGTGGCATCGACTCTGCCGACCGACTTCAGCGCGGATAAATATCTCCTGGTCAAGGAACTCAGCAAGGGCGACCGCGCGGTCTTTTTCTACCAGGATCATGAAGGCTACACCCACTTTTACAACGGCAGCGACGACCGCATCATCAATCGCGAAGTGATCGACAAGTACAAGAAGCTTGGCGCCGTCCCGCTGGCCATGTCCTATGGATTTGATGGCAAGTCGGTGTATTTTTCGCAGCCGGTCAAGTGGGATAAAAAGAAGCAGATCGTCATCAAGCTCGAACCCAGCGGCACCATCCTGTTCACCAAGGAGCTGTCCGAGTTGGGCCAAGTGCTGCGACCGGCATCTTTTGCCTTCGACGGCAAGGGCAATACGCTGATGACCTGGATCGACGAAACGTCGCCTCGAATCAAGGCCATCTACACGGTGATGGCCGCCGACGGAACGGTCGGCAAGGAAGAGATGATTGCCGACGATGCGGACGCCATGCTGTATGTCGAACCCGTCCACACGGCCAAGGGATACGCCATCGTTTATTCACGCACGGGTGTTGAGGGCCAGCGCGACTCCGAGATCCACCTCAAGCGGCTCGCAGATGGCTCGGACAAGGTGATTTACCACGCCACTGACGTGTCGGGCTTCGACTTGGCCGAGGTGGACGGGACCTATGCGCTCCGCCCCTACCAGCCTGGTGAAAGTGGGAAGGTGCTGACCTTCAATTCCAGTTTTGAGCCAGCAGCGAGCTATACCCTGCCTTATCCCAAGGAGATTGGACGCGCGTTTGGCGTTACCGATGCGCTCACGCTGACTGGCAAAGGGCCGGTTGTCGTTGGCGGTGGCGTGCCGCCCGAGGGCGTGTCAATGGAGGGTCTGTCGCTTCCACAGAAATCGGGGCTTTATGTTTCAGTCGCCGGCAAAGCGTTCGAGCTCCTGGCAGGCGGAACTCCGCACATGTTCTCCAGCGAACTTCCGGCCGTGCAAGCCATGGCTCGGGGCGCTGTCGTGGGCTACAGCGACCGCCGCTTTGCAAGCGTCACGCCGATGCTTGCGCTGGTCGATGACAACGGCAATGTCGTCAAACGCGATGTGACTCTGGAGGTCCCGCAGGTGCGCACCGGCAAAATAGAGCTGGTCAAAATCGACAACGATACAGTGCGGGCTTTTTATCCGGTCACTGCTCCGTCCAGGCCGAACTGGATCTACCGCTTCAAAGACCTGAGCATCAGCAAAATGCAGAGTCACTATACGTTGCCACCCACGGCGGAACGGCAGCAGAAACTGTTTGAAACGGCGCAGCAGTATGCAGCCTGCCGGCTCAAAGAGGATTACCAGTGCATCTACGACATGCTTGATCCGACTTACCGCGGCGGCGTCACCAAACTGGATCATGAGCAGCGCATGAAGGGTCTGGGCGTCACGCTCACCGGCTACAAAGTCGAAAGCTGCAAAGTGATGGCAGACAGCATTTTGGGCAAATGCGAAGGTGAGATTTCCGCGAAACTGCCAGCCCTACTGATGGGTAAGCCCATCAGCGATAAACAGCGTGAAGTCAAGCAAACCATCGCAGGCGAGGTTTGGGTTTATGTCGACGGGAACTGGTACTACGCGGTAAGTGTTCCGATGCTGGGGTACGTGATCCAGTGGTAATCCCGGCGTGACAACGAGACCACATTCGAACCCTCGGTGGCCGTGTCCAGCGCAGCCACGCGAGTGGTTGCCGTCATCGCTCGACGTTCGTATCCACCGAAGGCCCGCGGACCCCGCAAGCCGCAATCCCACACCTCATTTAAGCGAAAATCATGAAACTCATACAAGCAAGATGGCTTATTTGCGCCTTGATGGCAGTTTGGTCCAGCGCATATGCGGACGAGGCAGAAATTCGCGCCACGCTGACTCAGCGGCTGCCAGGCAACGCCAAAATCGAAGAGGTGCGCAAGACCCCTGTCGAAGGCATCTACGAGGTTCGTATCAATGCCGACGACATTTATTACTCTGACAGCCATGGAACGTATATCTTCCAAGGCAACTTGATCAACACCGAAACCAAGACGAATCTGACCGTGGAACGGGTGGCGCAACTGTATCCGATTCGTTTCGATACGCTACCGCTCGCAGACGCAATCACATCGGTACGCGGCACCGGCGCTCGCAAGTTGGTGCTGTTTGCGGATCCCAACTGCGGTTTCTGCAAGCGTTTTGAAGAGATTTTGCAGGGCATCGACAACATCACGGTCCACACCTTCCTGATACCCATCCTTGGGCCTGCTTCGAGAGAAAAGGCGCGCAACCTCTGGTGCGCACCCGATAAGGCTCGTGCGTGGGAAGACTGGATGGTGCGGGCGGTGATACCGGCCGTCGCGGAATGCGCAGACATAGCGGCCCTTGACCGCAATTTGAGCTTTGCGGCGCGTCACAAGGTGAGCGCTACCCCAACGACATTTTTTGCCGACGGATCAAGGGCTGTGGGCCCATTGGGAGCGCAAGAACTCGAATCGCGTCTCAGCGCGACGCCGTCAAAATAGGGCGTCGCCGACGCGTATCAACACCCCAAAGAAATTGAGAAATTGGGGTCAGATTCCAATTATTTTCGGTAATTGGGGTCAGATTCCAAGGCGGTAATTGGGGTCAGATTCCAAGGCGGTAATTGGGGTCAGATTCCAAGGCGGTAATTGGGGTCAGATTCCAATTAACTCTGAGACGAGGATGCCACAGACTTGAGACCGACCGAATTCTTGAGAGAAAATGACCTATAACCCTCGTATCCATTTCGCAGGGGGCTATTGAAAACATAGCAATTGGTTGGTATTCAAGCGGGCAAATGTGCCAGAGGATCGGCGCAATTCACGCCAAGCGGCTGGAAGTGTTTGAGATTTCGGGTGAGCAACAGAAGGCTTGCGTGTTGGGCCAGGGCCGCTATGGCTACATCGGCAAAGCCCGGATGTCGTCCTTGGGCCACGGCTGCATCAGAAATTTGGCCCGCCAGCCGGGCAGCTTGCGCATCGAGTGGCAGGATACGGTCTGCAAAACCGGCAATCAACCCGTCCAGCCAGCGGTCCAGCCGTTGGGCGCGTTCGATATCGCCTGATCGATGCAGTTTCCCGATACCTTGAGCCAACTCTGCCACGGCGATGGCGGGAAGAAAAAGTTGCGCGTCATGCGCCTGCAGCCAGTCTCCAAAGGCTGAAGGCAAAAAGGCTTCGCGGCCAGGTGCTAACGCTGACACCACACTGGTATCGAGCAAGTAACCTTGATGGAGGGGGGGCGGTGCCAGGAACGTAGCGCTCACAGGTCGATACCGCGCAGCGGCGTCGTGTCGCGTTCGGTATCGAGCGGCTCGGGCATGCCCAGCAGGTAGGAAGCCAGGCTGGATGCCTCCAGGGGGTACAGGCGCTTGCCATCAGCGATCGGCACGATCATGGCGCATGGGTGACCATGACGGCTGATGATCGTCGGACGCCCTTTTTCTGCGGCTGCAACAATAGCAGAAAAGCTTGCTTTGGCTTCACGGATTTGCAGTGTTTCCATTTTCAATCCTTTGTGACTACATGAGGTCATTTTAGGATAAATGGAGGGGCAGATTCCAATTATTTTCCACCCCGCGCCAACAGGCCCTGCGCGTCAAAAGAGTTCGCTATGCGAGCCGGTTCGAATCAAGGTCAGCTTACCTGTCTTCAGGTCACCACTCTTGTCGTAAATGAGCAGCCAATCAGGCTCGACATGACATTCGCGGGCGCCCTCGTATTCGCCAGACAGCTTGTGGTCATAGTGGTTCTCGTCAAGTGGGCGGTCGTTCATCAATTCCTTGACAACGGCGCGAATCTTTTCCCAGTCATACCGGCCAGAACGTTTGATACGTTTTTTATCGGTCTTGAACTGACTCGTTTCTTTAAGCGCTCCGGACATTTTTGTGATTGATCGTCAAAAGTCTTCCAGCGTGGTATCCGTTACTTGCCCTGCTTTGGCGGCCTTGATGGCTGCCAGCGTTTTGGCGTTTGGGCGCGGTACTGCGATAGGCAGACCTCCGGTCTCCACTACGCTACGCAAGAACAAACGAATCGCAGTGCTCACGTCCAGGCCGGCGGCCTTTAGCACGGCGGCAGCCTCACGCTTCAGGTCTGGTTCTACGCGAGAACGTACATCAACGGTCATCATGGCTTAGCTCCTGACATTAATCCACTATAGAGCTACATTGTAGCGCTCATCCAAAATAATTGAATAATTGAATAATTGGGGTCAGATTCCAATTTCTTCAGAAAATACTTGCTCTGACTATTTTGTGTTTATACAATAATTCTCGTGAACTACGAATTGGACCTGACCAAAGACGATGGCAACCTTGAAAAGCACGGTTTGTCGCTGGCGGATGCCGAGAATTTTGAATGGGAAACTGCCGTAGTACATGAAGACACGCGCAAGCAGTATGCCGAAACTTAAATCAGGGACGATCATGCCTGCGCCTGACGAAGCTGCCGCTATCAAGGCAGGCATTGCTGCCGATCAGGACAACGCCGAGCTTACGAAACAGTGGTTTGACAAAGCCATGCCAGCGAGCGAGCTGTTCGCGTCTGCGACCTATGCGGCACTGGTTGCCATGAAGCGCCCACGCGGTCGCCCGAAAGCAACCGAGACCAAGGTTTTTACCGCGATTCGTCTGGACGCTGACCTGCTTGACGCTTTCAAGGCCACCGGCAAGGGTTGGCAGACCCGCATGAACGCAGTTCTGCGCGAGTATGTTGCTGAGCACCCGATTCGCCGGGGCTGATCGGAATTAATTGGGGGGTAAGATTCCAATTGATTTCCAAAGTCGCTCAGGCGGCTAGGCGGCTTCGAACGGATTGAGAAGTTTGACGCCAAAGTGGGAGAAGTCCACGACGTTGCGCGTCACCACAGTCAGGTGGTGCTGCCGCGCCGTCGCCGCGATCATCGCGTCCTCGTACAAGGTGTCCGAGCGCCGGTGCATGAGACGCGCCCAGATGCGGAAAGTCTCGGCATCCATGGGCAGCGTGCTGTACGACTTGGCCACCAAATCGGCCCACTGCTCAATCTCGCGCGCCTTGGCCTCATCCTGCTCGCGGGTGAGTTCGATCCCGGCCTGAATTTCCCCCAGACTGACGGCCGATACATGCAGATCACTGTCAGCGATTGATTCGAGCCATGCCAGCACCGCGCGATGCGGACGCGGCCGGCGCAGCTCGGAAATGACGTTGGTGTCGAGCAGATACATGCCGCCTCACCGCATGGGTTCGACGCGTCGCCTGCGTGGTGCACCGCGCTGCGGAACCAGGCATTCGGTGCGTGCGGCTTGTGACAGCAGCAGTTCCTTGAGCGACGGCTTGGCGGCGGACTGCAGCCGCTTCCACTCCGGGGCCGGGACGAGCACCGCCGCTTCAGCACCCCGTCGGGTCACCATCTGCGGCCCGTCGGTAAGACAGGCATCGAGAAACTCACTGAAACGCGCCTTCGCGTCCTGCACAGGCCAAGCTTTCACGATATTCTCCTTAAGACCAGTCATCTGACTAGTTTATCATGACACCAGATAATTGGGGTAGTTGGGTAATTGCGAATAAATGGGGTCGGATTCCAATTGATTTCCGGGCGCGAGGCGCCCCTCATGGCAGACAGTGTTTAAGCATTAAATTGCCCTCCAGCCCCCGTGGAACATACCTGGACTTGAGACCGCCCAACCCTATCGGACCCATAGAGCTATCAAAAACATAGCAACTCAGTGCCGCAACTGCGCTGCCAAGGTTTGCGGCAAGATGACCCGTTGCTGCATTGCCTGGTTTTGCAGCAGCAGTTTGTCGCCGGTGACCAGCACCAAGTCTGTTCGGGCGGCGAGAAGATCCCAAAGAAATTGATCGCCCGAGTCCGGGGCGCGCGGGACCGCCGCAGTGCTGACGGGAGATAGCACAATGGCGTGACGGGCAAGGTCTGTCAGGATGACGTCCACCTCTGTGACTGACAACCCATGGAGCTTGCATAGCTTGGGCCGCACCAGCACTGCGTGGTATTCGGCCAGCAGCGCCTCTGACACTACAAAAGGAAACGTCGCGCACAGCATGCCATCGAGGATGCGCGCTACAGGCGAATCGGCGTGGCCCGTGAGCAGGCCGGCGACCACGACGTTGGTATCAACAATGAAGAAGGTACTCACGCCGCGTGGCGCGTTGCACGCACTTCTTCCTGCGCAAGGGTGAGCGCCTGATCTTCGCTCAGCGAGCTGCGTGACCTTGCCCGGCGCACCAGGTCCAGCGCCTGTTCGCGCGATTTGATGCCATAGAAATCAAGACTTTCGTCGATCAATTGACCGATGGTTTTGTCGCGCTGGGCCGCTGCTTCTTTCAGCGCCCGGTAGCGTGGCTCAGAGAGGGTGATGGTCAAACGGCTCATGTGCATGTCTCTTAATGGTGTTAAAACACCAATATGTTAACACGCTGTGGCCGCCGGCGCGAACATGTTGAATTGGTAACGGGGCTCAGATCCCATTAATTGTCTTCCAACCCGTTTGCTTCCCGGCCAGAAACACTTCGGGATCAATGCCGGCCTGCTTGAGAATGGCGCGCAGCGTTACTTTGGGCATATCGCCGCAGACCTGGCCCCAATCCGACGCGGTTTCCGTCACGTTCGAATGCTTGCATTTTCTCACTAAAGTGCTATCATCTGCCGATGAACAGCAAGCATCGTAAAACCCTTGCTGCCTTGCTGGCTGATCCCGTCAACGGCAACATTGATTGGTATCGCATCGAGGCGCTGGTGGTGGCATTGGGGTGCCGCGTGGTCGAGGGTCCGGGCTCGGCTGTCACGTTTGAACACAAGGGGCGCAAAGCCAGCTTTCACCGCCCGCACCCCGGCAAGGAGGCGTTGCGATATCGCGTTCGGGCCGCGCGGGAATTTCTGGAAAAAATTGGAGCATCAGCATGAACACCATGAGTTACAAGGGCTATACGGCACGCATGGACTTTGACACCGAAGACAAAATCATCGTCGGGCGGGTGCTCGATATTGATGACATCATCACGTTTCATGCGGTCTCGGTTGATGAATTCGAGGTGGCTTTGCATTCGGCCGTGGATGGCTACATTGCCGCCTGCGAGCAACTCGGGCAAGCCGCGGAAAGACCCGCCAGCGGTCGCCTGATGCTGCGCGTTGATCCGGCGGTGCATGCCGCCGCGGTCAAGGCCAGCGCGCGCAGCGGCCAAAGCCTCAACAAATGGGCCGAAAAAGCCCTGATGCAGGCGGCGCACGCTTAAACCTCTCCGCCAGGTCCTGAAAGCGTATTTCGGGTCAGATTCCATTAATTATTTCCGAGTGAATGGATATCGAGAAACCCAGCGATATCAAAATAGTTTTGTGATATCATTAATTTCACATTCCAGGAGTGATATCAATGTCCTCTGTTACCGTAAGAAATCTTCCCGAGGAAACGCACCGTGCGCTCAAGCTGCGCGCCGCCCAGCATGGGCGCAGCACTGAAGCCGAGATCCGGAACATCCTCCAAAGCGCCGTGCAGCCAAAGCTTGGCATCGGTTCGGCGCTAGCCGCCATCGGGCACAGCCTCGGCGGCGTAGAGCTTGACCTTCGGCGCGACCCAACCTCGGCGGCAGCAGCTCGCTTCGAATGATTATTCTTGATACGAATGTCGTTTTAGAACCGCTGAAGCCCCGCCCAGAGCAAGTGGTGCTCGATTGGCTCAATGCGCAAGAGCCTCAAACGCTTTACCTGACGACAGTCAACCTCGCTGAGTTGCTTGCAGGCATCGAAGCGCTGCCTGTGGGCCGGCGGCGCACTGAGCTCGGAGCTGCGCTGGCCGGCCAGATCATGCCGCTCTTCGAAGGCCGCGTCCTGGCGTTTGACAGACAAGCCGCCGAAGCGTTCGCGCGCATCAACGCCAGCGCGCAGGCGGCCGGCAACCCTATCAGCTTTGCCGATGGCGCCATCGCCGCCATCGCATCCGCGCACGGCTTCATGGTTGCGACACGAAACGTGCGCGACTTCAAAGGCACTGGCGTTGAAATTCTCAACCCCTGGATGGGGCTGACTTCCAAGTAAATGGGGGGTCAGATTAATTATTTTCCAACCTGCTGGCTTGCCGGACAGCAACACTTCGGGATCAATACCGGACTGTTTGAAAATGGCGTGCAGTGGGTCTGCTTCGGTCTGGCAGATGCTCCGGGATCAATGCGTTTGACGGTTCCGGTCCTGTCCAGCATAATGTTGTTGAACTTTTCAACAACCGAGGAACAGGATGCCTACCGTTAATTTCAGCGTCCCTGAAGACGTCAAAAAAGCCTTCAATGCGACCTTTGAAGGCCAAAACAAAAGCGCCGTCATTGCGGAATTAATGCGCGAAGCGGTTGAACGCGCACAGCGCCGTCAGCGCCATTGCAGCGCGGTTGAGCGCATCCTCGCTAACCGTGTCAACGCTCCCCGTATGACTGAAGCCGAGTTCAGAGCCGCCCGCGAAGCGGGCCGTCCGTGATTTGTGTGGTCGATGCCAGCGTTGCAGTCAAGTGGTTCGTTGAGGGCGACTGGGCGCTGCGCGAAGATCACGTTGAACCGGCTCTGGAAATCCTTGGCGCGAGCACACGCGGCGCTCTGGAGTTTTTTCAGCCGCCACACTTTTTGGCCGAGGTCGCCGCGGTGTTCGCCCGAGATTTTTTGGGGTCAGACACCAAATTTTCTCAGCCAAAGGCTGACCCTTCGGGTGCGACGCATGGCGTCGCAGAAAAATTGGTGTCTGACCCCAATAAATCTCGGCAATACGTTGACGACCTGGCCGCATTGAACATCACCTGGGCCGAGCCCACCGTGGCCTATAGTCGCGCCATCGAGCTGGCCTGCCAACTCAATCACCACCTGTTTGACACGCTTTACCACGCGCTGGCCTTGACCACGCCGGGCGCCGTGCTGGTCACCGCCGACCGTCGCTACTTTGACAAGGCACAGCACCTGGGCCAGATCGCGTGGCTGCCCGACTTCCATATCGACTGACATTATTGCCGACTTTCAAGCATTAAATCAGGCGTTAGCCCTTATGGAACATGCTCAAGAAGCTATCAAATCTATAGCTGAATTACGGGCGCGGGTGTGAGGGGGCGGCATTGCAATCAAGCATACTTAAGCACGTCGATTTCCCATAACAATACCCGACTCCATCACCCGATCTAGACAAAGTACGTGACTGCAAGACCCGACCCCAATACGATTGTGATCCTGGCAAAGCTGTTGCCCGCGGCGCCAGCGCAATTGCTGCTGCTGGGCGAGCAGGTTGACGACTGGGCTGCGGATTTCAAGGCGCTTGGCTACCAGGTGACCAGCCGCCGTTGCTGCGATTCGCAAGACTTTGCCCAGCAGCCGTCTGCCACGCGGCAGGGCATTTGCCAGGTGAACATTGTGTTGCCGGAAACGGCCGCCGGATCATTCGGCGCCGTGCTGGTTCTGGATTTTTCGCCACAGGTGCATCCGCTGGCATTGTTCGATCAATTGGCCGGATTGCTGGCCGATGACGGCGTGGTGCTGCTGGCAGGCCAGCAATCAGGCCGCAAGCCACCGCGACTGGCCCACTGGCTGGATTACGCGGTGGCGATTGGCGCGCGCTGCGGCTTTGCCCTGCGGGAGCCGGTTGACGATGTGGCCGTGGGCGGCGAGGTGTTCTTTGTGCGTGCCTTGCGCAAGGCTGCTGCCCCGCGCTGGCGCATCAGCCATGTGCGGTCCGGGAATTTTGCGGAGATTGCCACGCTGTTTCAGGAAGTGTTCGGGCATCCACTGAGCCGGGAGTTGTGGGAATGGAAATATGCCCAGGGTCACGGCAATGCCGTGGTGGCGAGCAAGCAGGGTGATCTGGTCGCCCATTACGGCGGCATGTACCGCGATGTGCTGCACTGCGGCGAGCCCGACTGGGTTTTCCAGATTTGCGATGTGATGGTTCACCCGAAGGAGCGCGGGGTGTTGACGCGGCAGGGACCGTTTTTGCTGACCGCGGCAACCAGCGCTGAAATCTATGGCCCGCTGGGATTTGGTTTTCCCAATGCGCGTGCCATGCGAGTGGCCGAAAAGATGGGGCTGTATTCCGAGGCTGGCCAAATGGCCGAGGTGCGCTGGGAGCCCGCTGCGCCGCGTGCCCGCCTGCGCAGCCGGGTGCGCAGCCTGGCCAGCGGCAGCGCATCAGACCAGGCCGTGGTCAACGCGTTGTGGGCCGCCATGGCGCATGACCTGTGCGGCGGCGTGGTGGGCGTGAGGGATTGGGATTATCTGGAGCACCGCTATTTCAAGCATCCGCATAACCATTACGAAGTGCTGGCCGTCACTGCGCGCTTGACCGGCAAGCCGCTGGGCGTGGTGGTGCTGCGCCGGCTGGAAGGGTCTTGCGAGTTGCTCGATGTGATTGCGCCGTTGGCCAACCTGGCTGTGCTGATTGACCAGGCGCGCCGCATGACGGCGCGCTGGGGGCAGCCGTATCTTTACTGCTGGATTACGAAAAACCATTTGCCGCTGTTTCTGGCCTGCGCCGGCAAGGAAGAAGCCCTGAACGTGTCGATTCCCACCAGTTGCTGGACCGCCGATCCGCGGGCTGATTCATTCAGGGACAAGTGGTGGCTGATGTCGGGCGATACGGATTTCCGCTGAGCGATGCCAGATCAAAAGGAATGCACGGATGGACAAAATAGGCCGTAACGATTTGTGGCGAATATATGAATAGCCGGGTGGGTCTTCAGTGCTACATTGGACGAGAAATCCGGAAAATATTGGACCGGGGCGCGGGGGAAGCTAAAAAATGGAAAGAAAAATGTTAAGCGTTTTTACAAAACAAACTCGACTGCCCGTCAAGCGATTTGCCGCTGCCTGGCTCTGGTTCAAAGAAGGTTTCAAGCGTTCACGTGCGCTGGCGCATGTCTGCATGCTGGCGGCTTGCATGACAGCGATGAGCCTGGCGCAGGCGGGCCCCGCGAATCCCGAGCCGTCGCAAATCGCACAGCCTGACGGCACAACGTTCCAGGCGTTCATGCGGGGTGATGAGTTTCAGGGGTGGATGGAAACCGCCGACGGTTACACAATCGTAAAAAACGCCGCAACCGGCTTTTTTGAATATGCTGCGCAGGGTTCTCAGGGAGAGTTGATTCCCTCGGGCATAACGGTCGTATCTGCAATCGCAAATAGACCGCAAATGGCCGCGCCGACAGGCATGGGTCCGAAAGGGTTGCGCCCGCCGCGCAATTCCGCCCTTGAGCAATACCAGGGAGATTTCCTGAATTCCGTTCTTCTTGGAAGGACTCCGCCAGAATATCGTGCGGCCCCGTCTCCGACCGGAACCTGGGCTCCGACCCCTGTATCGGGGCCAAAGAAAATCCTCATGATTCTGGTCAATTTCCAGGACGCCAGTTTAAGTTCCGGTTCTGCTGCCTATTGGAGCAATGCAGCGCATAACGCGACCGGTGCTTCTGTCGCCAAGTACTATCAGGACAATTCCTTCGGAGCTGTCGCAATCACACCGGTGACGCACACGCAATCTGGAAGCCCTGCTGGGGTGGTCACGGTGACTCTGGCGCAGAACCATCCAAACTGTGGTGGTAGTTGTTCGTACTCGACGGAGTCAGCTTGGATAAACGGCGCACTTGCCGCCGCCGCTCCCTACGTCAACTTTGCTGCCCTTGACACCAATGGGGACGGAACCATCAGTGTTGACGAAACCCTTATTTATTTCGTCTTGGCGGGTTATGAAACTTCTGCAGGCTCAGGGCTCACGCCAACCATTTGGGCCCATGCCTGGGGTGGAGGTGGTGTCGGCGTGAGTGGGAAATCCGTGAATCACTGGGCGCTCAACGGAGAGATGTACAACGCTTCCAGCCGCATGACCATGGGCGTCGTCGCGCACGAGATGGGTCACGCCATGGGTGGCCTGCCCGATCTGTATGACACGTCCTACACCAACGCGGGTCTGGGAATTTTCTCTCTGATGGCAAGCGGATCCTGGGGCCGACAGGTCGGCGAGATAGGCGGCACGACACCGGTGGCATTAGACGCATTGAGCCGCCAATACCTCGGCTGGTCAACGCCGCAGTTTCCAACTGACGGCGCCACAGTTTCGTTCGTCAGCGGTCTGGCCGGTGCCAGCTCACCCGTGATGCTGATGAACAGCGCCAAGAGTACCAGTGAGTACTGGCTGGTTGAGAACCGCCCCCCGGTCGGATGGGATGCCGGGATGTACGCTTCACTGGGGTCGTGGTCGGGCGGGCTATTGATTCAGCATATTGATCTGAACATCGGGTCAAAATCATTGAACAACTTCAACACTTATGTGAGTGGTGGCCATCAGGGGGCCATGGCGGAAGAACCATCGACTGCGCTCTGCTCCTTGAAAACTCCGGGAACCACTTCTCGGGGCTGCCCGACGATTCTCTATTATTCGGGAAACAGCACCGCTTTCAATAGTGGGTCAACGCCCAATTCCAACTACTACAGCGGTGCTGTGAGCGGTCTGGGCGTGAGCAGTGTTTCTGCCCCGGGAAGCACGATGACTGCGATCATCAGCGAAGGCGGGACAAACACACCACCCTCGGCCCCGACCATAGGCACGGCCACGGCAGGCGATGCCAGTGCC
>CAYJMW010000074.1:0-16782 GCA_964371235.1 uncultured Polaromonas sp. | reverse complement strand
TCTGACCCCAATAAATCCATGCAACGGCTGACGGCGATGCTGGAGGCTACCCCGGGCTGCGTGCTGGTGACGCGCGAGCCCCGCTACCTGTATGCCCAGTGCAGCACGCGCTGGTTGAAATTCACCGACGACGTGGAGTTTTACATTGACGAAACCGCCGGCGCGATTCAGGTGCGCTCGGCCAGCCGGCTCGGACGCAAGGACTTTGGCGTCAACCGGGCGCGCGTGGAGGCGCTTCGGGAGCGCTACCCGACTTCTTAGCTTCTGTGGGAGGGGAAGGCTCAGGACTTCAATGGCGCCGAAGCGCGCTGGTGCTGCGCAAAGAAATTCCACATCATCAGCGTCGCGTCGGGGCCTTCAGGCGCGCTGAAGGCGACGCTGGCATCGCCGCCGCTCCAGGCGTGGCCCAGCGAGCCGATCTCGCAGCGCACCAGCAGCGGCTTTCTGCCGGCGTAGTAAGTGACGGTTTCGTAGGGGTTGCGCGGGCTGCGCCCCCCGAGACGCGCCGGATAGCTGCGACGCACCGGCTCGGCCTGGCTGATCGAAGCCGTGTTGATGATCGCGAACTGCTCGGCCAGTTGTTCCGTGTTGATGCGCTGCACCACCGGGTCGTTCTCGCCATGAATCAGCAACGCGGGCATTCCGGGAAAGAGCGGCGACGCCAGCAAAAATGCGCGGGCCGCCCCGCGGTACGCGATGCCAGAACCATGCTGCATCACCCGGTAAGCACTCATGGGCGAGTCGCTGGTGCCAAAAACGGGCGCCGAATGCAGGCCGACCGCGGCAATCAGCTCGGGGTGGTGCAAGGACACAATCGTGGCCATGGCGGCGCCGGCGGACAGCCCCGCCACATAGGTGCGCGAAGTGTCCAGCCCATGCTTGCGCTGCACCCGCGCAATCATTTCGGCAATCCGGTTGACGTTGCCCAGCCCCTGCTGCGTCTCCCGCTGGTACCAGTGCCAGCAGCGGTGGGAATCGGTGGTTACCGATTGCTGCGGATACAGCACCGCAAAACCCTTGCGTTCAGCCAGCTCGTTCATGCGCGTTGCCGTGGCAAAGTCAGCGGCGGTCTGCTGGCAGCCGTGCAGCATGACGACGAGCGGTCGCGGTTGGGCGGGACTGGCACTTGCGCTGGCGGGGAGGTACAGCCAATACAGCATGCGCTGCGCCAGTGCCGGTTGCCCGGCATTCGTCTGGGGGAAATGGGCCTTTTGCCAGGTGCCGGGAAAGCCGGCAACAAAGCGCGCCTGCGTTGCGGACGACTGGCCGCTGCGCTTGACGGCCTTGAGGCCAGCCGCCTTGACGGGTTTGGCGCGGCGCACCGATGGTGTGGGGACGACCCTGGGCAGCAGGCTCTGCAGCAGCTTGCGGCCCTGCGCCTGCTGGGCCTTGCCCATGCGTTTGATGTTTTTGAGCCAGAGGCTGCTCAGGTTTTTTGCCATCGTGTCGGTATGGTAGCTGGAGCGGTCAATGCGCTTTGGGCTGCCCCACGGCAGACCCGCTACGATTGGGGCTTGAAGGTTTGCGCCCGCCCCACATTTCAACACCATGCCTGAATTTCTGACCGCTGCCCTGTACAAATTCGTCGAGCTGCCCGACTTTGCCGGGCTCCGGGCGCCCTTGCTGGCGTGCTGCGAAGCCCACGGCGTCAAAGGCACGCTGCTGCTGGCCTCTGAAGGGATCAATGGCACGATTGCCGGACAGCCCGAGGGTGTGCATGCGGTGCTGGCCTGGCTGCGCCAGGATCCGCGCCTGGCCACGCTGGAGCACAAGCAAGCCTGGGCAACGCAGATCCCATTTCATCGGATGAAAGTTCGGCTCAAGCGCGAGATCGTCACCCTGGGCGTGCCCGATGTACATCCGGCGCTGATGGCGGGCCAGTATGTCAAGCCGGCCGACTGGAACCGCTTGCTCGACGACCCGGAGGTGGTGCTGGTCGATACGCGCAACGAATATGAGGTGGCCATCGGGACCTTCATAGGCGCCGTCAACCCGGCTACGCGCAGCTTTTCGGAGCTGCCGGGCTGGGTGGAGCGCGAAATGGCTGAAGGCGGCAAGCTGGCGACCGTGGACGGCAAAAAGCCCAGGGTCGCCATGTTCTGCACCGGCGGCATTCGCTGCGAGAAATCCACCGCCTTCTTGCGCGCCAAGGGCTTTGACGAGGTCTATCACCTCGAAGGCGGCATCCTCAAGTACCTGGAAACCGTGCCGCAAGCGCAAAGCCGCTGGCAGGGGGAATGCTTTGTGTTTGACGAGCGCGTGTCGGTCGGCCATGGGCTGGCGGCAGGTCACTTCACGTTGTGCCGCTCATGCCGGGAGCCGCTGAGCGAGCGGGACCTGGCTTCTCCGCTATTCGAGATGGGCGTGAGCTGCGCGCACTGCCACGGCATCACCACCGGGCAGCAAAAAGCCGGTTACCGCGAGCGCCAGCGCCAGGTGGAACTGGCCGGGGCGCGCCAGCAAGCGCATATCGGCGTGCGGCAGCCGGGCGCGCGGCTGGACGCAGACTAATGCACCTCAGGCGCTATCGCCTCCGCGTAGTCATACAGAGCGCCCAAAATCGCCTCGCCGCGCTCATCAGCCGTTTCTGACAAGGTGTCTATTTCGGCAAACAGCGCATCGACATTGCGCGCGCCGCCCTCGCCTTCGAGCAGCCGCGCTGCGCGATGCACTTCCCAGCGCCCGCTTTCTTCAGGCGTGAGGGTTTCGGGAAAGTTGCGTGCGCGGTAGCGAAACAGCAGCTCGGGCAGCCGGTCGTCGTCAAATCCGGTGCGGCTGTGCGCCAGCTCGGCCGGTGACAAGGCCCGCAACTGGTTCAGGCGCCTGCGGTCTGCATTGCCGATGAAGCCGCCGTACAGGTCTTCATCCACATCGGGCGCGGCCTCTTTCGGTCGTTGAAAAACCTCGGGCCAGATGGCGCTCATGTCGGGCAGGTTTCTGGCGATTTCGGCATTCAGCCGGGCAGCGTCCAGGTCAATCCCCCAGCGTCCGGCCATCTGCGGCGTGAGGGTTTCAAGCTTGCGCACCACCATCGGCGACTTGTTGAGGTGAACCGATTTGAGCGGCAGCCGCAGCACGCCTTCGGGCAAGTCCGATGACTTGCTGAACAGGCGCTGGCGCAGCGTGGCCACGTCGAGCAGCGGCAGCTCGCTCGGGTCGTGCGACAGGTCCCAGGCCAGCAGCTCGTTCTTGTTGGTGGGATGGGTCGCCAGCGGCCACATCACGGCCAGGCAACCGCGCTCGGGCGGGAACCTGCCCGAGACATGCAGAAAAGGCTGGGCCGCCTGGCGGTTGGTGGGCAAGCCCAGCTCGGCGGCGACGCGGTCTTTTTTGTGCAGACCAAGGCAAAAGTCAAACAGCTTGGGCTGCGCGGTGCGAATCAGCCGCGCCAGCGCAATGGTGGCACGCACGTCGGACAGCGCATCGTGCGCCGCCTCATGCAGCAGGTCGTTGGCGCGCGCCAGGTCTTCGAGCTTGAAGCTGGGCTTGCCGTCTTCCTTGACGGGCCAGACAATGCCCTCAGGCCGCAGCGCATAGGCCATGCGCACCACGTCGAGCAAATCCCAGCGACCGCAGTCGTTTTGCCACTCGCGCGCGTACGGGTCAATCAGGTTGCGCCAGAACAGGTAACGTGTCACTTCGTCGTCAAAACGGATGGTGTTGTAGCCCACGCCGATGGTGCCGGGCTCGGCCAGCACCTGCTCGATCCGCGCAGCAAACGCGTGCTCGGCCAGGCCGTGCTGCAGGCAGTGCTGCGGCGTGATGCCGGTGATCAGGCACGAGGCGGGATCGGGCAAGTAGTCGTTGGCGGGCCGGCAATACAGCATCAGCGGCTGGCCCACTTCGTTCAGCTCGGCATCGGTGCGAATTCCGGCAAACTGCGCCGGCCGGTCGCGCCGCGGATTGAGGCCGAAGGTCTCGTAGTCGTGCCAGAGAAAAGTGTGAAGGGGTTGCGCAGCCATAACTTGTTATTTCCCAAAGTATTAAGAAAAAAAGGCCTCTAGCCCTTATACAATGGGCGCTAGACGCTACCATATTAATAGCACCAAAAAAAAGGCCGATAGCATGATGCTACCGGCCTTTTCGGGTTGCTCCTGAGAATGGGCCGCGCCGCTAGTTGGTTTCGGCTGCTGTGGCCTCTGGTTTGGCTCGGCCTTCGCGTTTGGGTAGCGGCTGAATGTCGAGCATCACTTCGCCGTTCTCAACACCTTTTTCATCCGTGGTGACTTTCATGTCCACATTCAGGCGACCGCCCTCGGTGAGGCGCCCGAACAGCAATTCGTCAGCCAGTGCACGGCGAATCGTGTCCTGGATCAGGCGCTGCATGGGGCGCGCACCCATCAGCGGGTCAAAGCCTTTCTTGGCCAGGTACTTGCGCAGCGTGTCGGTGAAGGTGACTTCCACCCGCTTCTCGGCCAATTGTGTTTCGAGCTGCAGCAGGAATTTATCGACCACGCGCAGGATGACGGGTTCGTCCAGGGCCTTGAAGCTCACCACCGCATCGAGCCGGTTGCGGAACTCCGGCGTGAACAGGCGTTTGATGTCGGCCATCTCGTCGCCCGGCTCGCGCGGGTTGTTAAAACCAATCGTCGCCTTGTTCATGGTCTCGGCGCCGGCGTTGGTGGTCATGACAATGATCACGTTGCGGAAATCGGCCTTACGGCCGTTGTTGTCGGTCAGCGTGCCGTGGTCCATCACCTGCAGCAGCACGTTGAAGATATCCGGGTGCGCCTTCTCGATTTCGTCGAGCAGCAGCACCGCGTGCGGTTTCTTGGAAATTGCCTCGGTCAGCAAGCCGCCCTGGTCAAAGCCCACATAGCCCGGAGGCGCGCCAATCATGCGGCTCACGGCGTGCCGCTCCATGTACTCCGACATGTCAAAGCGGATCAGCTCTATGCCCATGATGTAGGCCAGTTGCTTGGCGGCTTCGGTTTTGCCGACGCCGGTGGGGCCGGAGAACAGGAAGCTGCCAATCGGCCGGTCTTCCTTGCCCAGACCCGAGCGCGCCATCTTGACCGCGGAGGCGAGCACATCGAGCGCCTTGTCCTGTCCGAACACGACGCTTTTCAGGTCGCGCTCCAGAGTCTTGAGCTTGCCGCGGTCGTCATTGGAGACATTGGCGGGCGGAATGCGCGCGATTTTTGCCACGATCTCTTCCACCTCGGTTTTGGTAATCATTTTCTTGCGCTTGGAGGCCGGCAGAATGCGCTGGGCAGCGCCCGCTTCGTCGATCACGTCGATGGCCTTGTCAGGCAGATGGCGGTCGTTGATGTACTTGGCGCTCAGCTCGGCTGCGGCTTGCAGCGCGGCCACGGCGTATTTGACGCTGTGGTGCTCTTCATAGCGGGATTTGAGGCCCTTGAGAATCTCGACCGTTTCCTGCACCGTGGGTTCGACCACATCAACCTTCTGGAAGCGCCGTGACAGCGCGGCGTCTTTCTCGAAAATGCCACGGAACTCGGTAAAGGTGGTTGCGCCAATACACTTGAGCTGGCCCGAGCCGAGAGCCGGTTTGAGCAGGTTGGACGCATCAAGCGTGCCGCCCGATGCCGCGCCGGCGCCGATCAGGGTGTGAATCTCGTCAATGAACAAGATGCCGTTGGGCTTGTCCTTCATGGACTTGAGCACGCCTTTGAGACGTTGCTCAAAATCGCCGCGGTATTTGGTGCCGGCCAGCAGCGCGCCCATGTCGAGCGAATAGACCTGCGCCTCGGCGAGGATTTCCGGCACCTCTTTTTGCGTGATGCGCCAGGCCAGTCCCTCGGCAATTGCGGTCTTGCCCACGCCAGCCTCGCCCACCAGCAGCGGGTTGTTTTTACGCCGGCGGCAGAGAATCTGGATCACGCGCTCAACCTCGTACTGGCGGCCGATCAGCGGGTCGATCTTGCCGTCTTTGGCGAGCTGATTGAGATTGATCGTGTACTGTTCAAGCGGTGAGGATTTTTCGTTCTTCTCGCCGCCCTCTTCGTTTTCGGCGGCGCTCTCGCCAGTCTTGACCGGCTCGGGCGGGTCGCTTTTCTTGATGCCGTGGGCAATGAAGTTCACCACGTCCAGGCGCGTGACGCCCTGCTGGTGCAGGTAATACACCGCGTGCGAGTCCTTTTCGCCAAAAATGGCGACCAGCACGTTGGCGCCGGTGACTTCCTTCTTGCCATTGCCGGTGGACTGCACATGCATGATGGCGCGCTGAATCACACGCTGAAAACCCAGTGTGGGTTGCGTGTCGACATCATCAGAGCCGGCCACTTGCGGCGTGTTGTCCTTGATAAAGTTGGCGAGCGACTTGCGCAAGTCATCAATATTGGCCGAGCAGGCACGCAGCACCTCTGCCGCACTCGGATTGTCCAGCAGGGCCAGCAACAGGTGCTCAACCGTGATGAATTCGTGACGCAGCTGCCGCGCTTCGACAAAGGCCATGTGCAAGCTGACTTCTAATTCCTGGGCAATCATTGATTTTCCTTTCGGCTTGCTTGGGTTAATTCTTCAACGCTACTCAACACAATATAGGCGGGATTTACCATTATTCAATGGGCTCGCTGACACATTGCAGCGGGTGCCCATTCTTGCGCGCCGCTTCAGTGACCTGATCGACCTTGGTCGCCGCCACATCCCTGGAGAACACGCCGCAGATGCCTTTGCCGTCCAGGTGGATTTTCAGCATGATCTGCGTCGCGGTTTCCCGGTCTTTGTTGAAAAACTCCTGAATGACAACCACCACAAACTCCATCGGCGTGTAGTCATCATTGAGCAACACCACCTGGTACATCTGCGGTGGCTTGGTCTTTTGCGGGCGGCGCTCCAGCACAACCATATCCCCGCCGCCGACATCGTCGGGCCTGACGGCCGGGCCCGAGGGGCGCGCCGGAGTGGCCGGGGTTTTGGGAGATTTGCTTGCCATGGAATTCATTCTAGCCATCGAGATAATTTAGTGCGCCAGACAAGGGAATTGGTGGCGCCAACGCGACATTCAAGCGAATCTTTATTCACCCATGAAAAAGCCGCCTCGGGATCACTCCCGGGCGGCCTGCAGGGGAAAACCCAAGCCTGCTTTACATATGATCAATCATGACCTGGCCAAACCCGGAACAACTGACCTGTGTCGCGCCGTCCATGAGCCGGGCGAAGTCGTAGGTGACTTTCTTGGAGGCGATGGACTTTTGCATGGAACTGATGATATGGTCAGCAGCTTCAATCCAGCCCATGTGGCGCAGCATCATCTCCGCGGACAGGATCAGTGAACCCGGGTTCACGTAGTCCTTGCCGGCATATTTCGGGGCCGTGCCGTGCGTCGCCTCAAAATTGGCGACGGTGTCGCTCATGTTTGCGCCCGGGGCAATGCCGATGCCGCCCACTTGGGCTGCCAGCGCGTCGGAGATGTAGTCACCGTTCAGGTTCAGCGTGGCAATCACGCTGTATTCGGCCGGGCGCAGCAGAATCTGCTGCAGGAAGGCGTCAGCGATACAGTCCTTGATGATGATGTCCTTGCCGGTCTTGGGGCTCTTGAATTTGCACCATGGGCCACCATCGATCAGCTCAGCGCCGAATTCTTTTTGCGCCAGTGCATAGGCCCAGTCGCGAAAACCGCCCTCGGTGAATTTCATGATGTTGCCCTTGTGAACGATGGTCACGCTGGGTTTGTCATTGGCAATCGCATACTGAATCGCCTTGCGCATCAGGCGCTCGGTGCCTTCGCTGGAAACGGGCTTGATGCCGATGCCGGAGGTATTGGGGAAACGGATTTTCTTGACCCCCAGCTCATCCTGCAGGAACTTGATGAGCTTTTTGGCCTTGTCGCTGCCTGATTCGAATTCGATACCGGCATAGATGTCTTCCGAGTTTTCGCGGAAGATCACCATGTTGGTCTTCTCGGGCTCTTTCACAGGTGAAGGAACACCCTTAAAGTACTGGATGGGCCGCAGGCAGACGTACAGGTCAAGCTGCTGGCGCATTGCCACATTCAGGCTGCGGATACCGCCGCCGACGGGCGTGGTCAGCGGGCCCTTGATGGACACCACATACTCACGCAGGGCGTCCAGGGTTTCTTCAGGCAGCCAGACATCGGGGCCATAGACCTTGGTGGATTTTTCACCCGCATAAACTTCCATCCAGTGGATCTTTTTCTTGCCACCGTACGCCTTGGCAACCGCGGCATCCACCACTTTGATCATCACCGGCGTGATGTCCACTCCGGTGCCGTCGCCTTCCGTGAAGGGAATGATGGGCTGGTCAGGCACATTCAGGGAATTGTCGGCGTTGACAGTGATTTTTTGGCCTTGGGCGGGCACTTTAATGTGCTGATACATGTAAAAGAGTCTCCGGTGAGCGCTGATGGCGCAGATAGCTACGTCGATCGCAGCAGTTTAGGTGGTAACCCCTAGATTCTATCCATAAAAATTTTTCAAAAAAATGCAGGTTGCTGTCAACGCTTTACGAACTGGCCTCGTTACGGTGGGGCCTCCGAGAATTTCGGGGTATTTTTTCCAATAACGTTATCAAGGAAATTCCAAATGAACAAGCTCCTCGCTGTTTTGATCGCCGGCCTCTTTGCCGCTGGTGCTTTTGCACAAAATACTGCTACCCCAGCCAAGCCTGCTGCTCCTGCTGCCGCTAAGGCTGCTGCTGCACCTGCTGCCGCTGCACCTGCTGCTGATGCTTCTGCACCCGCTGCCAAGGTAGATGCCAAGGCCGCCAAAGCAGAAAAAGCCGCTGCCGCCAAGAAAGCCAAGGAAGAAAAGGCCGCTGCCGCCAAGGCCGCCAAAGCAGAAAAAGCTGCTGCCGCCAAGAAAGCCAAGGAAGACAAAGCTGCTGCTGCCAAGAAAGCCAAAGAAGACAAAGCTGCTGCCGCCAAGAAGTAATTCCTGACGAATTGAGCCAAAATGCCCGCTTAAGCGGGCATTTTTATGTCTGAATCCCTTTGATAGCTGCTTGAAAATCGGGCCATGAAACACATTGCAATTGCATTTCTCGTGCTAACGGCCGCACTGGTCAACTCAAGCCATGCCGAGGATTCGCCGCAGATGGGTTTGCAGCGAATCACGCTCTCGGCGGGCATGTACCTGATTGACACGCAAGTCGCCGCATCGCCTGTGGAACGGTCAATCGGACTGATGTACCGCAAGGAAATGCCGTCATCCGAGGGCATGTTGTTTGTCTTTGAACAGGCCGCCGTGCAGTGCTTCTGGATGAAAAACACCCTATTGCCTCTGACCGCCGCCTTTGTTGCAGACGACGGGACCATCGTCAATCTGGCTGACATGAAGCCGCAGACCACTGATTCGCACTGCTCAAGGCAGCCGGTTCGGTATGTGCTGGAAATGAATCAGGGCTGGTTCGCCAAAAAGGCCATCAAAGCCGGGTTCAAGCTTGCCGGAAAACCGTTTGAGTCGAGATAACGCCAATTTTGTGGTGCCATACGCTTTTTGAGCAACGGCTGGAGAAAAAGGCCAAAAGAAAGCCACCGCAACCGGTGGCTTCTTTTGTTCAAGCGCAGTTCAGGCGAAGTTGGCTTCGGCAAAGCTCCAGTTCACCAGTTTGTCGAGGAAGGTTTCCACATATTTTGGACGCTGGTTGCGGTAGTCAATGTAGTAGGCGTGTTCCCATACATCTACTGTAAGAAGGGCCTTGTCGGTCGTTGTGAGCGGGGTTCCGGCGGCGCCCATATTGACAATATCCACCGTACCATCGGCTTTTTTGACCAGCCAGGTCCAGCCCGAACCGAAATTGCCCACGGCGGACTTGACAAAGGCCTCCCGGAACGCAGCGTAGGAGCCAAATTTTGTCTTGATCGCCGCTGCCAGCGCCCCACCGGGCTCGCCACCACCGGCGGGCTTCATGCAATTCCAGAAAAAAGTGTGATTCCACGTCTGGGCCGCGTTGTTGTACATGCCGCCGCTGGATTTTTTGACAATCTCTTCGAGTGTCATGGATTCAAACTCGGTTCCCTTTTGCAGGTTGTTAAGGTTCACCACATAAGCATTGTGGTGCTTGCCATGGTGATATTCAAAAGTTTCCTGGCTGTAGTAAGGGGCCAGCGCGTCGATGGCGTAAGGGAGCGGAGGGAGTTTGTGTTCCATGATTTTCCTCGTGGTGGTTAATGAGCTGCCTGATGGCGTGTCAAAGTCATTGTAAAAACTAAATCAGGCGCCGCGCTGAGACTGTCAAATCGACCTCGCCGTCGGCAAGGGTAGCACGCAGCGGCTGCCCGACATGGGTCGCTTTTGCCTGGCTGACGGGTTGTCCCTGCAAGTCGGCCAGCCAGGCATAGCCCCGCTGCAAGACCAGTTTGGGGTCGAGCAGTCCAAGGCGCAACTGCGCGCGTTCAATCTGCTGGCGACTGCGCTGCAGGCTGGCAGTGATTTCTCTCTGAAAATCAACTCCAAGCGTCTGCACCTTCACCCGCTTGAGCTGGAAAGAGGCGCGCACCGCGTGCTTCAGGCTTTGCGCCAGCCCGGTCAGGCGTGCCTGCTGACGCGTCACCAGGTGCGAAGGCCGACCGACGCGGGACGCCGCCCAGTCCAGGCGCTGGCTGTGCGACTGAATTTGCCGGTCCACGCCATCCTGCAATCGCGATTGGACCAATCTCAGCGCCCCCAGCCAGTCACTGCGTGGCTGCGCGCAAAGCTCCGCCGCCGCGGTGGGCGTGGGCGCGCGTACATCAGCGCAAAAATCGGCAATGGTGAAATCAGTTTCATGCCCCACGCCACTGACCACTGGCATGGGCGAGGCCACGATGGCGCGCGCGAGCTGCTCGTCGTTAAAGGCCCACAAATCTTCCATGGCGCCGCCGCCGCGAACCAGCAGCAACACATCGACCTTGTCTTTGTCGTGCCTGCGGCTGGCTTGAAGCAAGGCCTCGCGCAGTTCACCCGCAGCCTGGCCACCCTGCACACTGGCGGGATAAATCACAACCGGGATATGAGGCGCGCGGCGCTGCAGGACACTGACGACATCATGCAGCGCCGCGGCACCCAATGAAGTGACCACACCAATAGCGCGCGACAACAAGGGCAAAGGCCGCTTGCGCGCGGTCTCAAAAAGCCCTTGCGCTTGCAGTTTGGTCTTGAGTGCCAAAAACTGCTCAAACAAGTTGCCCTGCCCGGCCTGCCGCATGGACTCCACAACCAGTTGCAATTCGCCACGCGGCTCATACACGCCAATACGGCCGCGCAACTCCACCCGTTGTCCGTCGCTGGGCGAAAAATCAAGCAGGCTCGCGGCGCGGCGAAACATGGCGCAGCGGATCTGGCCCTGCTCGTCCTTGAGTGAAAAATAACAGTGGCCGCTGGCAGCGCGCGAAAACCCCGTGATTTCACCCTGCACGGCCACCGGGTTGAAACGCGCTTGCAGACTATCCGCAATGGCCCGCAGCAGATCGCCTACAGGCCAGACACGCACGCCGGCTTCACGCTCAGGGTCTGGCGGTTTTTCACGGCGCGCAGATTCGTCAAACATGGCCAAACCCCTTGATATGACGGGGGCAATACTCCACAGAGCGGCGTCTGGCGTGAGCAAAAGCCGTGGTTTCACGCGGACACCGCGATGACTTCGTGTAACTCATTGATTTTTAATAACCTAATTCTGCTGAAAATTTAATCGTTTTGTCGCATGCTCGATTTGGTGCGGCTTGCGAGCGTCCGTGCCCTCAGTTGCTCACAAAGTTATCCACAAGTTCTGTGGGCTATGTCTTACAAACCATCGGCCTCCAGACATTCCCGGGAATGTTGCCAAGACGGCAGGCAGTCGGGTTGGGTAGGCCATAATTCAACCCAAATTATCTGTTTGGAGATGCGCATTGTTTTCGATCATACAAGCCGCAGGCTGGCCGATCTGGCCTTTGGTAGCCTGTTCTGTCTTGGCTCTCGCTCTGGTGATTGAGCGTTTTTCCAGCCTCAAGATCCGGAAAATTGCACCTCTCAAGCTGCTTGAAGAAGCAATCACCGTGTCGCGGGCGGCGGTCCCGTCGCCCGATGTGGTGTCTCATCTGGAGCACAGCTCCCTGCTCGGCGCGGTACTGGCCAGCGGTTTTCGTGCGCTCAATGCCAACCCACGGATCAGCGAAGACGACCTGCGCTCCATCCTGGAAGGCGCAGGCCGCCAGGCAGCGCACAAGCTCGAGCGTTACCTGGCTGCTCTGGCAACCATTGCCTCTGCCGCGCCCTTGCTGGGCCTGCTGGGGACCGTGATTGGAATGATCGAGATTTTTGGCTCACAGGTTGGCACCGGCGCTGTCGGCAATACCGCGGGCGGTAACCCGGAACAGCTTGCTCATGGCATTTCGATAGCCCTGTACAACACCGCTTTTGGCCTGATGATTGCCATACCTTCGCTGATTTTCTGGCGTTATTTCCGCGCCCGAGTTGATGGCTACCTGCTGACCATGGAACTGGCTGCGGAGCGCTTTGTGCGCCACCTCAACACATTACGAAAATGAACTTTCGCCCTCACCCGCATGACGAGCCGGAGATCAACCTGATCCCGTTCATTGATGTGCTGCTCGTGGTCGTCATTTTTCTGATGCTCTCGACCACCTACAGCAAGTTCACTGAACTCCAGGTCAACTTACCCCTTGCAGATGCAGAGCAGCAGCGCGACTATCCCAGGGAAGTCATCGTTGCGGTGAGCAGTGATGGCCGCTATATGGTCAACAAGACCCTGGTGCAAGGCCGGGGGATTGAGGCGCTCGGCGCAGCGCTGGCGAATGCGGCCAAGGACGGCAAGGACAGCGTGATTATCATCAGCGCCGATGCCAGCGCCACGCATCAGGCGGTCATTACCGTTATGGAGGCCGCCCGGCGCCAGGGTTTGATGCAGATCACGTTTGCCACCCAAAGGGCTGCACAGACTGGCGCGAAGTAGGCTTCAGGGCCGCCTCCGGCATCCCGAAATTCCCCCTCCCCGGCGCAGCGGCAAGAAACCCGTGAAACACCCTTTCCCGAAAGCCTGGCTCGTACGCGGCTGGCTGGGCTGCCTGCTCTGGCCAGTGGCTCAAATTTATGGCCAGGCCGTGCGTCTGCGCATCGCTTTGTACCGCTGCGGGCTTCTCCCCTCGGAACGTTTCGGAATTCCCGTGATTGTGGTCGGCAATGTCGTCGCTGGCGGCGCCGGCAAGACACCACTGGTGATGGCGCTGGTCAAGCATTTGCAAGCGCAGGGTTTGCACGTTGGCGTGGTCTCGCGCGGTTATGGGCGAACGGGCCAGGCAACGCTGGAAGTCACTCCGAAAACTCCGGTTGACCAGTCTGGTGACGAACCGGCCCTTATAAAACAGGCAACTTCTGCTCCCGTTTTCATAGCATCCAGGCGCGCTGATGCTTTGCGCGCGATGCTCGCAACGTATCCGGACATCGCCGTGGCAATATGCGACGATGGCCTGCAGCATTACGCCTTGCAGCGCGACATTGAAATAGCCGTGTTTGACGACCGGGGTGTGGGCAACGGCTGGCTGCTCCCGGCCGGCCCGCTGCGCGAACCCTGGCCCGCGCGCGCGCGCCAGGGCATTGATCTGGTGCTTCATACCGGAGAAAAGCCCGCGTTTGAAGGATTTACCTCCAGCAGGCTACTGGCCGATCATGCGGTAGCGGCGGACGGCAGCAAGCTTGCATTGGCTGCCTTGCGGGGCAGGCCTTTGGTGGCGCTGGCGGGCATCGCCAATCCTGAAGTTTTTTTTGCCATGCTCAGGGCGCGCGGCTTGACACTGGAAAAAACCGTTTCCCTGCCGGATCACCATGATTTCAAAGACGACGAGTTGACCGCCTACGCGGGCCGGACCGTGCTTTGCACTGAAAAGGACGCTGTCAAATTATTTTGCTTGCCAGACGTGGCCCAGGTGCGTCTGCTGGCCGTGCCACTGGTATTTTCGCCCGAACCCGCTTTTCTTGCGGCGCTTGATGCACTGTTGGCTCCCCTGCTTTCTTCGAGGTTTTCTGAATTACCATCGGCGCATGGACACCAAATTACTTGAACTGCTGGTTTGCCCCGTGACCAAGGGGCCGCTCGAATACAACCGCGAAAAACAGGAACTCATTTCCCGCAGTGCCCGGCTGGCTTACCCGGTGCGGGACGGGCTGCCAGTGCTGCTTGAAAACGAGGCGCGAACCCTGACGGACGAAGAACTCGGCCTGTAATCCCTCCCCGGACCTTGACCGCATGAGCTTCACCGTTCTCATCCCGGCACGCCTGGCTTCGACGCGGCTGCCCAACAAACCGCTGGCCGACATCGGCGGCGCGCCCATGGTCGTGCGGGTCGCACAGCGTGCCATGTGCAGTGCGGCTACCCGTACCGTGGTGGCCACCGACAGCACCGAGATCATCGAAAAATGCGCTGCGTTTGGCGTTGAGGCCGTCCTGACCCGCGCTGATCACCCCAGTGGCAGCGACCGGCTGGCAGAAGCATGCAGCGTGCTCGGTTTGGACGACGACAATATTGTTGTGAACGTGCAGGGCGACGAGCCGTTCATGGACCCCGCGCTGATCGACGCGGTTGCGCATCTGATCGGGGAACGCCCGGATTGCGTCATGAGCACGGCCGCCCATCCGATTGACGAACTCGCCGAGTTTCTCAACCCGAATGTGGTCAAGGTGGTGCTCGATGGCAGGAACACCGCGCTCTATTTCAGTCGGTCCCCCATCCCCGCGGCGCGCGATTTTGCAGGCCTGGCCTGGTGGAGCAATGGCCGGCAAGGTAGCAGGTTGCCCCGGCCCCTGCGTCACATCGGCATTTACGCTTATCGCGTCGGCTTTTTGCGGCAGTTTCCCAGCCTGCCGCAGGCGCCGCTGGAACAACTGGAGTCGCTGGAACAGTTGCGCGTACTGTGGCACGGCCACCGGATCGCCGTGCACATTGCCGAAAAAACACCGGGGTCCGGTGTGGACACGCCCGAAGATCTGGAACGGGCACGCAGGCTTTTCTCATAGGGTACCCAGGCTGCGGGCTCAGCGCCCGTTTCTGCGTAAGCTGGCGTCAAAGGCGAGCATGCTATCCTCAAGCCAAAAAGCAGGCGGATGGACCCTATCCTGTGCAAGCAGGCCGTTGGCTGATCGGTGCGCCGTCCTCCCGCGTGAGCTATTTGAATCCATAGGAATCCGAGGACATCCATGAGACTGATTTTGTTGGGCGCGCCTGGCGCGGGCAAAGGAACACAAGCCACCTTCATTTGCCAAAAATACGGCATCCCCCAGATTTCCACCGGCGACATGCTGCGCGCTGCTGTCAAGGCCGGAACGCCACTGGGCATTGAAGCAAAAAAAATCATGGATTCGGGCGCGCTCGTGAGTGACGAGCTGATCATCAATCTGGTGAAAGACCGCATTGCCCAGCCCGACTGCGCCAAAGGTTTCCTGTTCGATGGTTTTCCGCGCACCATTCCTCAAGCCGATGCCATGAAGGCAGCCGGCGTGAAGATTGACTATGTGCTGGAAATCGATGTGCCTTTTGACGCCATTATTGAACGCATGAGTGGTCGCCGATCGCACACCGCTTCGGGACGCACCTATCATGTGAAATACAACCCGCCCAGGGTTCAAGGCAGAGACGATCTGAGCGGCGAGCCCCTGATCCAGCGTGAGGACGACAAGGAAGAGACCGTGCGCAAACGCCTGGAGGTGTACAGCGCCCAAACCCGCCCGCTGGTTGAGTACTACTCAAGCTGGGCCAGGACTTCGCCCGACGCAGCCCCAAAGTACCGCGTCGTCAGCGGCATGGGTGGGGTCGATGAAATCACCGAGCGAGCCTTCAAGGCGCTGTCAAGCTGAGATCCAGCCCGGCCTGCTGGTGAAAAATCTGCGCTGATTCTCAGCCCAGCAAACGAAGGACCAGATCCACCCTGGCCTTCACCGGGCTTAACCCGTTTGAATCCGCGAGCAGGTCGCCTGGCTTGGGCAACACCCGGCCATTCAGGCAGCGGGTTGAGCGGATCACCCTGACGCCTGCAGCCTGCGCTTTCAGCAAAGCCGCTTCCAGTTCGTGATGCAAAGTGCCGTTGCCTGTCGCGGCGACCACCAGGCCCTGCACGCCTTGCGCCACCAAAGCCTCAACCACCGTGCCACTGGCGCCGGCGTAGTTCATGACGACTTCAACACGTGGCCAGTCGCCAGGGTTGATCAGAATTGCTATCTTTTGTATAGCTACCTGCGGCCATTCTTTGTGGGCTGATGGCCAATTTCTCAATAATCTGACACTTCCTTCCTCGACATAACCAAGCGCTCCGGCATCGCCTGAACTGAAGGCATTGATCTGATAGGTGTGCACCTTTTGCACGTCAAGTGCGCTGTGAATGGTGCCAGCGCAAACCGCAACCACGCCGCCGGCTCCGGCTTGGCGGGCTACCGTCATGGCGTCGAGCATGTTTTGTGGTCCGTCGGGAACCAATGCGGTTGCGGGGCGCATCGCGCAGGTCAATACCACTGGCTTGGTTGGCTGGCACACCAGATGCAAAAAATAGGCGGTCTCTTCCAGCGTATCGGTGCCGTGCGTAATGACGATTCCCTGCACATTCGACTGGGCCAGAAAGTGGTCAACACGCGCTGCAAGCCTGGCCAAAACTGGAAAGCTCATGTCCTTGCTGTCAATCTGCGCGACCTGTTCGACGATCACAGGTCCGGCTTGCGACATCGCTGGAATCGCCTCAAGCAATTGCGCGACGCCGACTTGGGCGGCGGTGTAGCCAATGTTGTCGCCAGGGCGGGCTGCGCGGCCGGCAATGGTGCCGCCGGTGCCCAAAATCACAACGTTTTGGAGATTCATAAAGCTTCGAATTGCATTATTTGAAAAACTGGATGAAAATA
>CAYJMW010000073.1:0-17067 GCA_964371235.1 uncultured Polaromonas sp. | reverse complement strand
CGCGGCTGTGCTGTACCTTCTGGCGGCCTACTTTTTGCTGCGCTAAAGCAGCCATTAATCGACACCGTCCATCTTTCCACCCATGAGAATCGCATTCATCGGCCAGCAGGAATTCGGCAAAGCCGCACTGGAGGCTGCCGACATGCTGGTTGCCGCACGGCATGAGGAGCAGGCGCAGGACGAGTCGCAAGCCAGCTATGAGGGCTGGTACCATGAGGACGAGTCCCGCATCAACTGGGCCAACCACGTCGATCAGGTGTACAACCTGATCCGCGCCTGCAACCCTGCGCCGGGTGCGTGGACCGTGCTCAATGGCACGCGCGTCTGGCTGTACGACAGCCGCAAGCAACCCGCGCGCAACTTCTCGACGTTACGCGGCAAGCCCGGAGAGATTGCGGCCATCACAGACACCGCGATCCTGATCAATGCGCACGGCGGGCAAATCGAAGTGCTCAAACTGCGGCCCGAGGGCGGCAGGAAAATGAGCGCCGCTGAGTTTGTACGCGAACGCAAGCTGCTTGCTTCGCGCGTTTCACGCGCATTGGGCTAACGCCGAACATCTGTTCGATCAGCGCAACGCCATCGCTCATAAAAGGATATTGAGGGCCCGCGACAGATGCCCGATCAAAGTTGACCTAATCCGCGGCTCCCCAAGCCCCCAGGCAAGTGCATCCCCCCGGACAAACCCTCGAACGGCTCGAAAAATAGGCAAACTTGACCCCCGTCAAGAGTTTTTTGCCCACTTGGTAAGACTATTCGGATGCACATAATTTCCGGCCAGGGAATCGCAAAGAAATTTCCGTCCCAGTCGAAATCAACCCACAAGGAGACAGCATGATGAAAACCAAATTAACGAAAATCAGTCACGCACTGGCGATGGCCGCGACCGGAGCCATCGCGTCGGCGACGCTGATGGCGGTGCCGGCCTACGCGGCCTGGGAGCCCACCAAGCCAGTCGAGTTCGTGGTGCCGGCCGGCACCGGCGGCGGCGCCGACCAGATGGCGCGTTTGCTGCAAGGCATTGTCATCAAGCACAAGCTGATGAAAGAGCCGCTGATCGTTGTCAACAAATCAGGGGGTGCCGGCGCAGAAGGCTTTCTGGACGTCAAAGGCGCCAAAGGCGATCCATACAAAATTGTGATCTCCCTGTCAAACCTTTTCACCACCCCCCTGGCCACCGGCGTTCCGTTCAACTGGAAAGAGATGACGCCGGTCGCCATGCTGGCGCTCGATCAGTTTGTGTTGTGGGTCAACGCCGAGAAACCTTACAAGACGGCCGGCGACTACATCGCCGCAGTCAAGGCGGCGGGCCCCCTCAAGATGAAAATGGGCGGTACCGGCTCCAAGCAGGAAGACCAGATCGTAACGGTCGGCCTGGAAAAAGCCGCAGGCATCAAATTTATCTATGTCCCCTTCAAAGGCGGCGGTGAAGTGGCTGTTCAGCTGGTTGGCAATCACATTGACTCCACCGTCAACAACCCGATCGAGGCCGTGGCCCAATGGCGTGCCGGCAAGCTGCGTCCCCTGTGCGTGTTCGACGCAAACCGCATGGCCTACAAGACCAAGATCACCGACACCATGTCCTGGAGCGACATTCCGACCTGCAAGGAGTCTGGCGTTCCTACTGACTACGTGATGTTGCGCGGTATTTTTATGCCGCCGGGCGTTACAGATGATCAGCGCGCGTTTTATGTTGACCTGATGAAGAAAGTCCGGGCCACGCCCGAATGGAAGGATTTCATGGAAAAAGGCGCCTTCAACCAGACTTTCATGGAAGGCGCTGAATTCGGCAAATGGCTCGGCACGGCAGAAACGCTTCATCACGACTTGATGAAGGATGCGGGATTCCTTGCCAAGTAAGAAAACATTTGCGCGGTAGTTACAACCGTTCCGGAAGAATGCAAGCCAGGCCCGCTTGGCGACTATTTCTTCCGGTCGGTGCTGGCCGCGTCAATTAGAACCACCAGTCAATCAGCAGGAGCGCTCTCAATGGAGTCAACGGATACACAAGCGACTGACGCAATGGGCACAGGCCCCGCCACCTACCTGGCAGACGCGGTGGTCGCCGTCGTGATCATGATCATGGGGGGAATCGTCATTTATGGAAGCAGAAAACTTGGCTCGGGCTGGACCAGCGACGGCCCAGGCTCAGGTTACTTTCCTTTCTACATCGGGCTGATCCTGCTCATTTCCGGCCTCGGAATTCTGTTCCAAGCGCTAGGCGCCAAGAAGAAAAACACCGCCGTATTTGTGGATGGTGTGCAATTCAGGCGAGTGCTGTCAGTGCTCATTCCCGCGGCAGCTTACGTTTTGGCTGTTCAATTTATTGGCCTCTATGTGGCCTCAGCCATTTACATCGCCCTGTTCATGATGATTCTGGGAAAGTTTTCCTGGATCAAGAGCGTCATCGCGGCCCTTGCCGTCAACACGTTGTTCTTCCTGATGTTTGAAGTGTGGTTCAAAGTGCCTCTCTTCAAGGGTGAATACAACATGCTGGGCTTCCTGGGCTACTAAGCAGCGTGATGCCACGCCCAGGGAAATAATGCCCGGGCCTTTGAGCCAGCAGTCAATCTGATATCCCGGAGTAAAGAAAAAATGGAAGAATTAAGCGCGTTGTTTCACGGCTTCGCGGTCGTCCTGACCCCGATGAACACGCTCCTGATGTTTGTGGGCATTACCTTGGGCGTGTTGATAGGTGTCCTGCCCGGGCTGGGTGGCGCCAACGGCGTGGCCATTTTGCTGCCACTGACCTTCACCATGACCCCCACCTCGGCAATCATCATGCTGTCGTGCATTTACTGGGGGGCCCTGTTTGGCGGTGCGATTACGTTCATTCTGTTCAATATTCCAGGCGAGCCATGGTCGGTGGCCACTACGTTTGACGGCTACCCAATGGCCCAGAAAGGAAACGCCGGTCCGGCGCTAACGGCGGCGTTCACCTCCTCTTTCGTGGGTGCTTTTATCGCGGTGGTGATGATCACCTTCCTCGCTCCGCTGGTTGCAAAGTTTGCCCTGGAGTTTGGCCCTCCGGAGTTCTTCGCGGTTTACTTGCTGACCTTCTGCAGCTTCGTGGGCATGGGAAAGGGCTCACCCTTCAAAATACTGGCATCGATGGCCCTGGGTTTCGCCCTTGCTTCTGTCGGAATGGACACGGTAACGGGCCAATTGCGTCTGACATTCGGCTGGTCCGAACTGATGCGTGGCTTCGATTTTCTGATTGCCGTGATTGGTCTGTTTGGTATTGGCGAGATTTTGCTCTCGATGGAAGAAGGTCTGGCCTTCTCTGGCAAGAGCGCCAAGATTGATCCCAAGATCGTCTTCGAAACCTGGAAGAAGCTGCCGCAGTACTGGGTGACTTCCCTTAGAAGTGCTCTGGTAGGCATCTGGATGGGCATCACGCCTGGCGGCGCAACGCCCGCCTCGTTCATGAGCTACGGCCTTGCCAAGAAAATGTCAAAAAACGGCTCCAAGTTCGGCACCGGAGAGATTGAAGGCGTCATTGCGCCGGAAACTGCCGCGCATGCCGCGGGTACCAGCGCCTTGTTGCCCATGCTGGCTTTGGGTATTCCCGGCTCTCCAACCGCCGCCGTGCTTCTGGGCGGCCTGCTTATCTGGGGCCTGCAGCCTGGGCCCCTGCTCTTCGTTGAGCAAAAAGACTTCGTATGGGGTTTGATTGCCAGCATGTATCTGGGCAATCTGGCCGGCCTGATCGTGGTTCTGACCACAGTGCCTCTGTTTGCCTCGATCTTGCGCATTCCATTCTCCCTGATCGCACCGATCATCATTGTGATTTGCGCCATCGGTGCCTATACCGTACACAACGCCATGCTTGACATCTGGTTCATGCTGCTGTTTGGCGTTATTGGCTACCTGTTCAAGAAACTTGACTACCCATTGGCGCCTCTGGTCCTTGCCTTGGTGCTCGGCGACAAGGCCGAGGACGCGTTCCGCCAGTCCATGCTGCTCTCTCAAGGTAATATGTCCATCATGTACTCGAACTATCTGGTGGGAGGTATTACGACATTGGCCTTGATCCTCTTGATGTGGCCATTGATTTCCAAGGCTCTGGCCATCATTCACCCCTCCAAAAAAGATGAGTTTGCTGCAGAGCGACCCGTCGATTGATTCAGGAGAAAACAAAATGACAGTGATTGCAATGACCCATGAAATGGGCTCTCTCGGCAAGGATGTGGCTTTGGAACTGGCCAAGACGATGAGTCTTTCCGTGTTGCGCAAGGAAGTAGTGGAGAACGTGGCAGGCAAAATGCACGTGCCCCGCAGTCTGATCAACCGTCTGCGTGAAGGCAAGGCGGGGCTCATCGAGCGTGCAACAACTGACAAGGAACGCGTCGCCATATTCACGGCCGAAGAGGTATTCGAGCTGGCCAACCAGGGAAATGTGGTGATTCGCGGCTGGGGCGCCACCTGCCTGCTGCGTCCGGTACCACATGTCCTGTGTGTCCGAATCGCTCGATCCATGCCAAAACGGGTCGAATGGCTCATGAATTATCTGGAAACTGATGATCGTGAACTTGCCGAATCCGAAATTCTCCGGAGTGACAACGCCCATGCCAGTCGCATACAGGAGCAGTTTGGAGTGCACTGGGGTGATCCGCTACTTTACGATGTGGTTTTGAATACGGATCGCCTCTCAGTGGCCGCTTGTGTGGAACAAATCACGCTGCTGTGCAATCGCCCGGAGTTCAAGCTGACACCAGAGTCACACCAATTGCTTTCCGACATGACCTTGACAGCGCGGGTGCGTGCCGCTCTGAAGGTTGATGAGGCCACGCAGAATGCCAACATCACCATCGAGTCCAAAAATGGAAATCTGACCCTGAGCGGCATCGTCCTGAATCCGAAAGAAAAGTCGGAAGTCGAAAGGGTGGTGGCACAGGTGCAGGGTGTAACGGGCATCGAAGACAAGCTCCGCTTGATGACCCCCACCAGGCGTTTCACTTACGCCAAAACCTGATCCCGCGGCAAGAACCTGGTTACCCCCGGAAGGAACCGGATCAGATTTTCCCTCGCTGCTTGAGACGGCTCAGTGTTTCAGCGGACAAATTCAGGTAAGAGGCCAACTCTTTCTTTGGAATTCGCTCAAGAAGCTCCGGATGCTTGCGCATGAAGCGGTGCACCCGACCCGGCGCGTCAAGCAGGTGCAGCGTGATGGTGTGTGCCATGATTTCACTCATCAGGCTCATCACCTCGTATTCGAACAACTTTTTGATTTCCGGGTGTCGGTCCATGAACGCAACCCATTGCACCAGCGGCAATTTGGCGACCCGGGCCCTGGTAACGCAAACGATGCTGTACGGTGTCGGGGTTTCCAGACGCCACGCGGCGTAGCTGGTTTCAATATCACGCTCGGCGGTAAAGCGCAGGATCATTTCCTTGGCGACGCTGTTCGTGACGACCCGCTTCAAAATCCCGTCAAGAATGAAGTACTGCTCCATTTCATGCACACCCTGGTGCAGCAAAAGGTCTCCCTTATGACAGTCGAGAACGACCAGATGAGGTTCGAGTTCGGCACTCTGACTCTCGCTCATCCCCTTGAGTACGGCGTTTTGCCTGAGCTGGACGCGAATAATGTTTTTTTCTGGATGATTTTCGATGGACGTCATGGGGGAGGTGGGAGGCTCGAGTAAGTTTGGGCGGGACGTAATCTTCGCTCGTTTGAGCGGTCCAAATACCATGAAAATTGACCCCGGTCAATGGCGAAACCTGAATCGACAACTATCATACCTCCACGGCGCAAATAACCCGTCTGAGCATACGAGCGGGGAGGCGAAATCCACCGTCGGAGGCCTTGACTTGGGTCGACGAGTTCTTTTGAGGCTGTCCCGTCCGGCCAGCCGCGTTGGTCAACCCTTATCGAAGTCAAACGAAGAGACATTTCATCATGACAGACACCACTCAATCACAGGAACTGACCGACGGGTTTCATCTCGTCATCGACGCCCTGAAACTCAACGGCATCGACACAATTTTCACTGTGCCCGGCATTCCCATCACGGATCTCACGCGCATGGCACAAGCCGAAGGGTTGCGGGTCATTTCGTTCCGTCACGAGCAGCACGCCGGCAACGCGGCTGCCGCCGCAGGCTTCCTGACCCAGAAGCCCGGCATCTGCCTGACGGTATCCGCCCCCGGCTTCCTCAACGGCCTGACCGCGCTGGCCAATGCGACAACGAATTGCTTCCCGATGATTCTGATCAGCGGCTCCAGCGAACGCGAAATCGTTGACTTGCAACAGGGCGATTATGAAGAGATGGATCAGCTCGCCATCGCCAAGCCCCTGTGCAAGGCGGCCTTCCGCATCCTCCATGCGGGAGATATCGGCGTTGGCATCGCGCGCGCCATCCGTTCCGCTTTGTCAGGTCGGCCGGGCGGAGTCTATCTTGACCTCCCCGCCAAATTGTTCGCGCAGACCATGGACGCCACAGCTGGCAGGAAGTCGCTGATCGAGGTTGTCGATCCGGCCCCGCGCCAGATACCGGCGCCGGATTCAGTCCAGCGCGCACTCGACCTGCTCAAGGGCGCCAAACGTCCGCTCATCATTCTTGGTAAAGGTGCCGCTTACGCCCGGGCCGACGCCGACATTCGCGCGCTGATTGAGAAGACGGGCATTCCCTACCTGCCGATGTCCATGGCCAAGGGCCTGCTGCCCGACACCCACGAGCAGGCTGCATCTGCCGCACGCTCTTATGTGCTGGCCGAGGCCGACGTCGTGATGTTGGTTGGTGCCCGCCTGAACTGGCTGCTGTCGCACGGCAAGGGCAAGACCTGGGGCGGCCCGAACGCCGCCACCCGTCAGTTCATCCAGATCGACATCGCACCGACTGAAATCGACAGCAACGTAGCCATCGCGGCGCCGCTGATCGGCGATATTGGTTCCTGCGTATCGGCACTGCTGGCCGGCATCGGTTCGAACTGGGCCAAACCGCCTGCCGATTGGACCGGCGCGATCACCGAGCGCAGGGACAAAAATTTGACCAAGATGGCTGCGACCCTCGAGCAGAATCCGTCGCCCATGAACTACCACAGTGCGCTGGGTGTGATCCGTAACGTGGTCAAGGCCAACCCGGAGGCCATCGTCGTCAACGAGGGCGCCAACACGCTGGACTTCGCCCGCAGCATTGTTGACATGTACGAGCCGCGCAAACGACTGGACGTCGGCACCTGGGGGATCATGGGCATCGGCATGGGCTTTTCCGTCGCTGCGGCAGTGGTCACCGGCAAGCCTGTCATCGCCATCGAGGGCGATAGCGCCTTCGGCTTCAGCGGCATGGAAGTTGAGACCATTTGCCGCTACAACCTGCCAGTCTGCGTGGTCGTCTTCAACAACAACGGCATCTATCGCGGCTTCGAGGTCAATCCGACCGGCGGCCGCGATCCGGCACCCCTGGTGTTCGTCAAGGGTGCGCGCTACGACAGAATGATGGAGGCGTTCGGTGGTGTCGGCGCGCATGCGACAACCCCGCAAGAGCTGACCAAGGCCCTGAACGAAGCTATTCGATCCGGCAAACCGACCCTGATCAATGCCGTCATCGATGAAACCGCGGGCACCGAGAGCGGCCGCATCACCAGCCTGAACCCAAAAAGTGCGGCAAAGAAGAAGTAAGCTAGTCAAAGTTGCATCATTCCACCTTCACCAGGCAGGGCCCCCTTCCTGAGCAGAACCCCGTCCGGCTGCTGAAGAGCCAAGTTAACCAACTGATAAGGAAACGACCATCATGAACAAACCACTAAACGGTATCAAGATCATTGACTTCACCCACGTGCAAGCCGGTCCAGCCTGCACGCAGATGCTGGCCTGGTTCGGCGCTGATGTGATCAAAGTGGAGCGCCCCGGCTCCGGCGACGTGACGCGCACTCAGTTGCGTGACATTCCCGATGTCGATGCGCTCTATTTCACCATGCTCAATAGCAACAAGCGCTCCCTGACGCTCGACACCAAGAAGCCCGAGGGCAAGGCGGTGCTGGAGAAAATGATCAAGGAATTCGACGTGATGGTCGAGAACTTCGGCCCGGGCGCACTCGACCGCATGGGATTTACCTGGGAACGAATCCAGGAGCTCAACCCCAAGATGATCCTGGCCTCGGTCAAAGGCTTCAGCGAGGGTCACGAATACGAAGATTTGAAGGTCTATGAAAACGTGGCGCAGTGCGCCGGCGGCGCGGCTTCCACCACCGGCTGGTGGAAAGGAGAACAATCCGGCCCCCTGGTTTCTTCTGCCGCCCTGGGCGACACCAACACCGGCATGCACCTGGCCATTGGCATCCTGACCGCCTATATCGGGCGCCAGCAAACCGGCAAGGGCCAGAAGGTGGCCGTGGCCATGCAGGACGCCGTGCTCAACCTGTGCCGCGTCAAGATGCGCGACCAGTTGCGTCTGGACAAAATGGGCTACCTGGAAGAGTATCCCCAGTACCCGCATGAGTCTTTCTCGGACGTCGTGCCGCGCGGCGGCAACGCCGGTGGCGGTGGTCAACCCGGATGGATTTTGAAATGCAAGGGATGGGAAACCGACCCCAACGCCTACATCTATTTCACGATTCAGGGCCAAGCTTGGGCGCCGATTTGCGACGCCATCGGCAAACCCGAGTGGAAGGCTGACCCGCTCTACATGACACCCAAGGCCCGTCAGCCGCACATCACGGACATCTTCGGCACGATCGAAGAGTGGCTCAAAGACAAGACCAAATATGAGGCTGTCAATATCCTGCGCAAGTTCGACATTCCCTGTGCACCAGTGCTTTCCATGAAGGAACTCCTTCACGACAAATCGCTGCGCGCGAGCGGTTCGATCGTCGAAGTGCCACACAAGGAACGCGGCAGCTACTGGACGGTGGGCAGCCCGATCAAGTTTTCTGATCTCAAACCCGAGGTTACCGCTTCCCCGCTGCTGGGCGAACACACCGATGAAGTTCTGGCTGAGCTCGGCTACAACAAGGAACAGATTGCCGCCATACATGCTGCCAAGGCAGTTTGAAAACGGCCTGAAGGCGATAATTTGATTCGCCCCGGCCTGCAATGCCTCAATGGACGGCGCCCGACATGGGCGCCGTCTTGACTTGAGGGGCTATTTTTTCCGCAGAACGCCATGTACAAGCAAGCAAAAGAAAGTAGCCATCAATGAGTAAAGCGTTAGACGGCGTGCGCATTCTTGACTTTACCCACGTGCAGTCAGGGCCTACCTGCACCCAATTGTTGGCCTGGTTTGGCGCCGATGTCATTAAAGTTGAACGTGCGGGCGAAGGCGATGCCACACGCGGCCAACTGCGCGACATTCCCAATGTGGACAGCCTCTATTTCACCATGCTGAACCACAATAAGCGCTCCATCACGCTTGACACCAAAAAGCCGAAAGGCATGGAGGTCCTTGACGCGCTCATCAAGCAATGTGATGTGCTGGTCGAGAACTTCGCCCCGGGGGCGCTGGACCGCATGGGCATCACCTGGGAACACATCCAGGAACTCAATCCGCGCATGATCGTGGCGTCTGTCAAGGGTTTTGGCGCCGGGCCTTACGCAGACTGCAAGGTCTATGAAAACGTGGCCCAATGCGTGGGTGGTTCTGCATCGACCACCGGTTTTGACGATGGCCCGCCGATGGTTACAGGTGCCCAGATCGGGGATAGCGGAACGGGCCTGCACCTGGCGCTAGGCATTGTCGCCGCGCTTTACCAGCGCAATACCACGGGGCGCGGACAAAAGGTGCTGGCACCCATGCAGGATGCCGTGCTGAACCTGTGCCGCGTCAAGCTGCGCGATCAGCAGCGCCTGGAACGCACGCACACCCTGCATGAGTACCCGCAGTATCCTGACGGGACGTTCGGCGATGCGGTACCGCGTGCCGGCAACTCGTCCGGAGGTGGTCAACCGGGCTCAATCCTCAAGTGCAAGGGCTGGGAAACCGACCCCAATGCCTATATCTACTTCATCGCGCAAGGCGCGGTGTGGCCCGCGGTGTGCAAGGTCATCGGCGAGGAAACCTGGATCACCGATGAGGCCTACGCCACGCCGACGGCCCGCCTGTTGCACCTCAAGCCAATCTTCGCGCGCATTGAGCAGTGGACCAAGACCAAGACCAAGTTCGAGGCCATGGACATCCTCAACAAATACGACATCCCGTGTGGGCCGATTCTCTCGATGAAGGAAATCGGCGAGGAGCCGGCCCTGCGTGAAACCGGCACCATTGTTGAAGTTGACCACCCCCTGCGTGGCAAGTACCTGACGGTGGGCAATCCGATCAAGATGTCGGACAGTCCCACCGATGTCACCCGCGCTCCCCTGCTGGGCGAACATACCGACGAGGTCTTGGCGCAGCTGGGTTACAGCGCGGACGACATTGCGCAATTGCGCATGGAACGCGTGATCTGAACCGGAGCAGTCCATCCGATCAAGACCAATACGCCATCGGTGCAACTTGACTTCGGTGGACCCGCGCGGCGCGTTTGCCTTCAAGAACCACTCCCTGCAAAAAGCAGAAAACTTAAGCGAAACTTCATGAAGCATCCGATCATTCCCATTGCGGTACAAGAGGATTCCAGACAGCGAAAACGCCAGGCCCCCAAGGGCCGCCGGGTGAGCCCGGGAGCGCTTGCCGATGTGCAGCGTCTGCTGGGCTCCAGCTCGCGCCAGGCTGATTTGCTCATCGAGCACCTGCACAAGATCCAGGATCACTTCGGCCACCTGTCCGCAGCTCACCTGGCGGCGCTGGCGCAGGAGATGCGCATGGCGCAAGCCGAGGTCTATGAGGTTGCCACTTTTTACCACCATTTCGACGTGGTCAAGGAGGGCGAAGACGCGCCACCCACGCTCACCGTGCGCGTCTGTGACGGTCTGTCCTGCGAAATGGCCGGCGCGCGCGATCTGCTGGCCCGCCTGCCTGCCCTGCTGGGCCGCGAGGTGCGCGTGATCGCGGCACCCTGCATTGGCCGCTGCGAACAGGCGCCAGCCGCTGTGGTGGGGCAAAACCCGGTTCCCCAAGCGACCGTGGAAACCGTGGCGGCCACCGTGGCGGCCGGGGCCGTGCGGCATGCACCCGAAGGGTTCGTCGATTTCTCCAGCTACCAGGCCAGCAGTGGCTATGCGATGCTCAGGCAATGCTTCGCAGGCGAGCGCGACATCGAATCGGTCATCAAGACCATGGAAGACTCCGGCCTGCGCGGCCTCGGCGGTGCCGGATTCCCGGCGGGCCGCAAATGGCGCATCGTTCGGGCTGAAGCTGCTCCACGCCTCATGGCCGTGAACATCGACGAAGGCGAACCGGGCACCTTCAAGGACCGCGTTTACCTGGAGCGCGACCCGCACCGCTTTCTCGAAGGCATGCTGATCGCTGCCTGGGCAGTGGGCATCGCGAAAATTTACATTTACCTGCGCGACGAATACCATGGCTGCCGCGCCATGCTGGAGGCCGAGCTGGAAAAGCTGCGACTCGCCCCGCCGGTGGCCAGCATGCCGCAAATCGAGCTTCGCCGCGGTGCCGGCGCCTACATCTGCGGCGAAGAGTCGGCCATGATCGAATCGATCGAAGGCAAACGCGGCATGCCGCGCCTGCGTCCGCCTTATGTGGCGCAGGTTGGCCTGTTCGGGCGGCCCACGCTGGAACACAATTTCGAAACCCTTTACTGGGTACGCGAGTTGCTGGAAAAAGGCAGCGCCTGGTTTTCCTCGCACGGCCACAACGGGCGCCACGGATTGCGCTCGTTCTCGGTATCGGGCCGCGTCAAAAGTCCGGGTGTCAAGCTGGCGCCGGCGGGCATCACCATCCAGGAATTGATTGACGAGTATTGCGGCGGCATGCTGGACGGCCACCACTTCTATGCTTACCTGCCCGGCGGTGCCTCGGGCGGCATCCTCCCGGCGACGATGAGCGGCATCCCGCTGGACTTCGATACCCTGCAGCCCTATGGCTGCTTCATCGGCTCCGCTGCCGTGGTGGTGCTGTCCGACCAGGATACGGCCACTGGCGCGGCGCGCAACCTGATGCGCTTCTTCCACCACGAGTCCTGCGGCCAATGCACGCCCTGCCGCGTCGGCACGGCCAAGGCAGCGCATCTCATGGACCAGCCCAAATGGAACCTGACGCTGCTGGCGGACCTGTCGCTGGTGATGCGCGATGCATCAATCTGCGGCTTGGGGCAGGCAGCGCCCAACCCGGTGGACTGCGTCGTCAAGTACTTCCCGAATGAACTGGCCTGAACACCGGACGGCAAAAAAGACAAGAGGCAACCACGATGAATGCGATCACCAGAATAGAACTCGCCCAGCTTGACGCGCCGCTGGTGAGCTTCAGCCTCAACGGCCGTGAAGTGACGGGCCGATCCACTGACACCCTGCTGCAGGTCGCGCAGCGCGAAGGCGTGGAGATTCCTCACCTTTGCTACAAGGAAGGCATGGAAGCGGTGGGCAACTGCCGCTCCTGCATGGTCGAGATCAACGGCGAACGCGTGCTGGCGCCTTCCTGCTGCCGGGCGCCAACGGCCGGCATGAAAGTCGTCACCGACAGCGAGCGCGCACTGGCTTCACAAAAAATGGTGCTGGAACTGCTGCTGTCCGACATGCCCGAGACCGAATACACCCGCCACAACGAGGTGGACCAGTGGGCTTTGAGGCTCGGCGTCGGCAAGCCACGCTTCGAAGCGCGCCAGCAGGTGCGCCAGGACCTGACGCACCCGGCCATCGCCGTGAACCTTGACGCCTGCATCCAGTGCACACGTTGCCTGCGCGCCTGCCGCGACGAACAGGTCAACGACGTCATCGGCCTGGCCTTCCGGGGCGATCAGGCCAAAATCGTCTTCGACATGGACGACCCCATGGGCGCGTCCACCTGCGTCGCCTGCGGCGAGTGTGTGCAGGCCTGCCCCACCGGCGCACTGATGCCGGCGCGCGAGGCCGCGCTCACGCTGCCCGACAAGCAGGTGGCCTCCGTCTGCCCGTATTGCGGCGTCGGCTGCCAGCTGACCTACAACGTGAAGGACGACAAGATTCTGTACGTCGAGGGCCGCGACGGCCCGGCCAACCACGGGCGGCTGTGCGTCAAGGGCCGCTATGGCTTTGACTATGCACACCACCCGCAGCGCCTGACCCAGCCGCTGATCCGCCGCGCCGGCATGCCCAAGACAGGCGACTTCAGCATGGACCCGGAGCGCGTGATGGACGTGTTCCGCGAAGCCAGTTGGGAAGAAGCGCTGGAATTCGCCGGTGGCAAGCTCGCCGCCATCCGCGACCAGTATGGCAAAAAGTCACTGGCGGGTTTCGGCTCGGCCAAGGGCAGCAACGAGGAAGCCTACCTGTTCCAGAAGCTGGTGCGCACCGGCTTTGGCAGCAACAACGTTGACCATTGCACACGCCTGTGCCATGCCTCGTCCGTCGTCGCCCTGCTCGAAGGCATAGGCTCGGGCGCGGTGTCCAACCCGGTGATGGATGTGACCAAGGCCGACGTGGTGATCATCATCGGCGCCAACCCCACGGTCAACCACCCGGTGGCGGCCACCTGGATCAAGAACGCCGTGAAGAACGGCACCCGGCTGGTCGTGCTGGATCCGCGCCGCTCGGACCTGGCGCGGCTGGCGCACCGCTACCTGCAGTTCAAGCCCGACACCGACGTGCCGCTGCTCAACGCGATGATGAACGTCATCGTCACCGAAGGCCTGGTCGATCAGGAATTCATCGACAGCCGCACCATCGGCTACGAAGAATTGCGCAAGAACGTCGAAGGCTACAGCCCCGAACTGATGGCGCCAATTTGCGGCATTGACGCCGACACCATCCGCTATGTCGCGCGACTGTACGCCACGTCCAGGGCCTCGATGATCCTGTGGGGCATGGGCGTGTCGCAGCACGTTCACGGCACCGACAACGCGCGCTGCCTGATTGCGCTGGCGCTGATGACCGGGCAGATCGGCCGCCCCGGCACCGGCCTGCATCCGCTGCGCGGCCAGAACAATGTGCAGGGCGCTTCCGACGCGGGCCTGATCCCGATGATGTTCCCGGACTACCAGCACGTGTCCAGCCCGGCCGTGCGAGCCAGTTTCGAGAAGGCCTGGCAACTGCCCGCCGGAACGCTGGACGACCAGCCCGGCCTGACGGTGGTCGAGGTGATGCATGCAATCAAGCACGGCGGCATCCGCGGCATGTACGTGATGGGCGAGAACCCCGCCATGTCCGACCCCGACGCCAACCATGCGCGTGAATCGCTCGCCGCGCTGGACCACCTGGTGGTGCAGGACATCTTCCTGACCGAAACCGCCTACCTGGCCGACGTGATCCTGCCGGCCAGCGCCTTCCCCGAGAAAACCGGCAGCTTCACCAACACCGACCGGCTGGTGCAAATGGGCCGCCAGGCGGTCAACCCGCCGGGCGATGCGCGCCAGGACCTGTGGATCATCCAGCAGATCGCCAAACGGCTGGGACTGAACTGGCAGTACGGCCATGTCAGCGAGGTGTTCGACGAGATGCGCCACACCATGCCCAGCATAGGCGGCATCACCTGGGACCGGCTGGAGCGCGAGCATTCGGTCACCTACCCGTGCCTGAAAGAAGGCGATCCCGGCCAGTCCGTGGTGTTTGTGGACACCTTTCCGCGCGAGACCGGTCGCGCCCGCTTCGTGCCGGCCGACATCATCCCGGCCAACGAGCGCCCCGATGCCGGGTACCCGATGGTGCTGATCACCGGGCGCCAGCTTGAACACTGGCACACCGGCAGCATGACGCGGCGCGCGACGGTGCTTGATGCCATCGAACCCGATCCCGTTGCCATGCTGCATCCGCTCGACCTCGACGCCCTGGGCGGCAAGCCGGGCGACGTCGTGACGATCCAATCGCGTCGCGGTGAAGTCGCGCTGTACGCGCGGGCCGACGAAAGCTCGCCGCGCGGCGCGGTGTTCGTGCCCTTCTGTTACTACGAGGCCGCCATCAACAAGCTGACCAACGCTGCGCTCGACCCCTTCGCCAAGATCCCGGAATTCAAGTACTGTGCAATCCGTGTCTCGCTGGGCGGCGTGCCGCCGGTGCAGGCCAGCTACGGCGGCGGGCAGGCGCTGCAAAACGCCATCGCCCTCGCCGCGGCCTGAGCCCGGCCGGGCAGCGCAGCACCTCAGCCGTGCGCCCGGCGTGAGTCGGCCGGTGCCTGCTCGCGCTCCTTGAGCCCGTAGTCACGCGTCACCTCGGCGATGCGTAAGCGGTAGTCCTTGAACATGGTGCTGCGCCCTGCGGCCTGTGCTGCGCGGTGCGCCTCCAGATTACGCCAGGCTGTCAGGCAGGCGTCGTCGCGCCAGAACTGCAGGGACAGCAGCTTGTCAGGCTCGCTCAGGCTCTGGAAGCGTTCGATGGAAATAAAACCGTCCATCTTCAGCAGCTCGCTTTTGAGCTCGGCCGCCCAGTTCAGATAGCCCTCGCGCTGCGCCGGGGCTGGCCAGACTTCGAAAATTACGGACACCATAAGAGTTTTCCTTTCAGCTTGTGAATATAGGGATGCGCGCGTTGCTCAATGGCCGAAAACCCGTTTGACGCCCAAAGCAAGCATCAAATTGGCCTTCAGCCCTTATCCAGCGGACACCAGCAGCTACTATTTCAATAGCAATCGCGGCACCGGGACAAGCATGGACACCTGCGCCGAAGCCCATGCTGCGGCGCAGCGCGCGCTGCGGATCAAACCGGTCGGGCTGCGGATTCAGCGCTTCATCGCGGTTGGCGCTGGCCAGCACGAGCAGGATGCCCTGCCCTGCTTCGATCACCTGGCCGGCCAGCACCACAGGGTCGGCGGCAAAACGGCGGGTGTTCTGGACCGGCGCTTGATGGCGTTCGACTTCGGCCACGAACCCGCGCATCGCGTCCAGCGAGCGGTCCGCGGCCGCGGCAAGCTGCGGTTCCTGCGCGAGCATCAGCACGCTATGCCCCATCAGCCCCGCTGTCGCATCCAGCGATTGCTGCATGAACGCGATGCGGTTGGCGGCCTGCACCGGCGGCAAGCCCAGCGCGGTGCCCTGCGCCATCAGGGCCTCGGCGGCGGCAGCCGCCAGCGCCACGGCCTGCGCCGAGGCGCCGGGCGCGATGCCTTGCGTGAACTGCTGCACCCAGCGGCAGGTGTCGCCGAGCAAACTGCCGGGCACGCCCAGCAGGCGCGCCATGGCCTGCACCGGCAAGGCGCTCATCCAGTCACTGGCGGCCAGTCGCGGCCGCAAATCAGACGTTGCCGCTTCGCTGGCCCGCGCCACATCGGCCAGCGTCCAGCGGCGCGCAGAGCGCTCCACTGCGGGTTTGTGCGCAGCGTGAAATTCGCCGTCCGTCATGCGTACCAGCTGAGCAAAGACCTCGCCCGCCGCGGTGCCCTGCAAGGCGCGCGGCACCGGCTCGGCCGGCGGGCGCACGCGCAGTGCCGCGCTGCGAAAAGCTCCATCGATCACGGCATGACTGCTGGCGACCCAGAGGTTTAAGTCGTCATCAAAATACAAAGGGCGCTGCTCACGCAGTTGCCGGTAGTAAGGAAAGGGATCGGCATGGCTGACCGCCGCTATCGGGTTGGCGGGCTGTGCAAGCGTGGACTCATGCATCGGCGTACACCGGCTCGCAGCGCACCTCGGTCTTGACCGAGTTGGCGATGAAACATTCCTCGTGGGCTTCATGATGGAGCTGGTCTATCTGCTCACGCGTCGGCAGCCGCTCGCCGGAAAAAACCACCTCGGGCCGCAGCGTGACCACGGTCATCGCCGTTTTTCCTTCGGCGTTCTTGGCCATCACGCCCACCGCCACGTCGGCATAGCGGTCCACGCAGAATTTGCGTTTGGCGGCGATGCCCAAAAACCAGAGCATGTGGCAGCTCGACAGGGACGCCACAAAAGCTTCCTCGGGATCGACCGCCGCCGCGTCCGACATCGGTACCGGGATCACATGCGGAGACGACGAGCCCGCCACTTCGGCGCCGCCGTCAAAACGCATCAGATGCCGCCGTCTGTAGCGGTTGCCCAGAAAATCCTGTTCGCCGCGCTCCCAGAGAATTTCAGCGGTGTACTCGGCCATGGTGTGCTGGATCCGGTTGTTGCAAGGGTTGAAGTGTC
>CAYJMW010000072.1:0-17324 GCA_964371235.1 uncultured Polaromonas sp. | reverse complement strand
TGGTTGACGGACTTCCTGGAATTTAAGTTGGTACGGCTGGGAGGGGGCAGGTCACGCAAGGTTCGACGGATCAGGGGCGTGCATGTTTGAGCGCAGCGAGTTTGCGCGCACCCCGTCGAAGCTGAGCAACGCAGCGTGCCCGCAGGGCCGACGAATCCGGCTCGCCTTCTTTTGCTTACTTTTCTTGGCGACGCAAGAAAAGTGAGTGCACTGTCGGGCGCACAACCCGACACCAGCCGCGCCAGCCGGCCCAAGACCCGGCAACACGCTGCTGCTCAAGCGCTGGAAACCGGGCCAGTTATGGACGAAAAGTGGCTCTAGCCCACATCGGATATGCGTAAGCAGCTATCAAATTAGTAGTAAAAATCCAATACGTTTTTGGATGAACTCTTTACATCGGCCGCGCCGGACGATGCAACCCTGTTTGTGTTGGTGGGCCAACGCAGCGTGCCCGCGGGGCCGACGAATCCGGGTCGCCTTTGGCGACTTTCTTTTGGTGAATGCAAAAGAAAGTTACTGCGCTATCGGGCGCGCATCCCGACACACGTGCCCGCCGGGCACACAACCCGGCAAAGAATCACTTCTTGGAAGCAATCTCCTGCAACCGAGTCGGCTGAATCAAATGCCCATCCAGCCCCGCCTCCTTCACAGACCCGCCATAAGCCACCGTCATGAGCTGCGAGTAATAAAGCACCGGCATGTTGAACTTGGTGCCCTGCTTGCGATTGATCTCGGACTGGTAGACCTCGACATTGGCCTGGCACAGCGGGCAGGGCGTGACGATCATCTCGGCGCCGTGGTCGTAGGCTGACTCCACAATGTCGCGGATCTGCTTCTGGCTTTTCTCCGGCTCGGAGAAGGCCAGCGCGCCGCCGCAGCAGGTGACCTTCTGGTCATACGAAGTGAGCGCTTCGCCGCCCACGGTCTCGACCAGTTTGTCGAGGTACATCGGGTTTTCGAACGACTCGCCGGCGATGCCGAACGGGCGGTTGGTCTGGCAGCCGACGTAGCCGGCGAACTTGACGCCTTCGAGCGACTTGACCATCGGTTTCTTGAGCTCGTCGTAGCCAAAATCTTCAATCAGCACTTCAACCATGTGGCGCACCGGCGCGCTGCCTCTGTAGGCCAGCCCGGCTTCTTTGAGCGCCTCGTTGGTCTCTGCCATCAGTTGCGCGCTGCCGTCGAGTTTTTCTTTCGACTCACGCGCGTTGAGCCAGCAGGCGGCGCAGGTGGCCACGATGTCCTGGCCCGGCAGGTGTTGTTCCGACAGCGCGAAATTGCGCGCATTCATGACCAGGCGTTCAAGTTCGTTGCCGCCAGCGTAGCTGATGGAGGCGCTGCAGCAGTTCCAGTCGGGAATCGGGGTGAGCTTGACGTCCAGCGTCTTGCACATCGAATCGACCGAAGTCAGGTAGTTGGCGGCAGAGGCCTTGAGCTGCGAGGAGCAGCCGGGGTAAAACGCGTATTCTTTTTTGGCCATGGTGGTCGTCTCCTAATCAGTTGAGGACAGTGCTTGCCGCTGCGCGGCTGCGGTCTGTCCCGCAATGTTTCATTGGGTCGCGCTCTTGCGCTCTTCGATTTCGCGGGCTTTCTTCAGCATGGCTGCAATGCCTTTCTGGTCCTTGCATTTGTGGCCGCCGAACAGTTCAAACGGGTTGAGGCGCCCGGCCTTGATCAGGCCCAAGGCAATGTTGCGCATGTTCCAGCCTTGTTTGATACCTGCCACCAAGCCGTCCTTGAAGTACAGTCCCATGGTCAGCTTGAGTTCGTTGACCCGACCGGTTTGGGTGCAGTTTTTCCAGAACTGGATGGAAAAATCGCGCGTGGGCTGCATCTTCGGCGCCAGCCCTAGCTTTTGCGCATAGCTGGCAATGCCGTGCATGATTTGCGTGATCGGCAGCTTGCGCGGGCAGCGCACCACGCAGTTGTAGCAGGAGGTGCACATCCACATCGCGTCGGAACGCAGCACTTCCTCGCGTTTGCCGGCGCGGATCATCATGAAGATTTTCTGCGGCGTGTGTTCCCAGTGGACGCCCAGCGGGCAGGAGCCGGCGCAGACGCCGCACTGCATGCACATCTTGACCCACTCGCCATCCTCGACATGCGCCTCGACTTCCTTGAGGAAGTTATTGCGGTAGCGCGCCGATGCATCGGCATTGGCCTGGCTGCCAGTGGTCTGCAGTGCGTCCATCAGTTGAACCCTTTCATCGGCGACATCCCGATTCTCTTGATCGTCTCGGCATACTCGTTGATCAGGGTCGCCACGCGCTGGCTGTCGGTGATCGCCACCTCGTAGCTGGCCACGCGTTCAGTCTCCAGCCCCAACTGCGTGAGCGTGTCGTCGATCTTGCTCATGCGGTAGTGGGCCAGCTCCGAGCCTTTGACGAAGTGGCACTGGTAATCATCGCCCTTCTTGCAGCCCATCATCATCACGCCGTCCCAGCCGCTGTTGAGCGCATCGGTGAGCCAGATGGTGTTGACCGAGCCCAGGCAACGCACCGGAATGGCACGCACAAAGGCGGAGTAAGCGGTGCGCGACAGGCCCGCCATGTCCAGCGCCGGGTAGGCGTCGTTCTCGCAGGCCAGCAGCAGGATGCGCGGCTTTTCCGAAAACTCGTCGGGCATGTCGAGCGACTTGATCTGGCTGCCCACGGTATCGACCGAGTAGTTCTCGAACGAGATCACGCGCACCGGACAGGCACCCATGCAGGTGCCGCAGCGGCGGCAACGCGATTCGTTGAAGACGGGGAAGCGTCGCTCGTCCTCGTCGATGGCGCCGAACGGGCACTCCACCGTGCAGCGCTTGCACTGGGTGCAGCCCTCCAGCCGCACGATCGGGTACGACAGGTCGCCCGAGCGCGGATGCGCGGCCCGGCCCTGCGCCGCGTTCTCCACTGCCTGGATGGCTTTGAGCGCCGCTCCGGTGGCGTCGTCCGTGGCCTGCAGCAAGTCCATGGGCCGGCGCACCGGGCCGGCGGCATAGATGCCGGTGCGGCGCGTCTCGTAGGGGAAGCAGATGAAGTGCGAATCGGTCAGACCGGCCTTGAGCTGCGGCAGGTCCTTGCCCTGGCGGTAGGTCAGGTTCAGGATGGAGATTGGTTTCTCTGCAGGCTGCTGGTCTTCCGGGATGTCGATATTCACGCCCGAGTTCGGCACCTGGCCGGTGGCCAGCACCACCAGATCGACGCTGACCGTCACTTCCTCGTCCAGAATCAGGTCGCGGAAGTTCACGCTGCAGCCCTTGCCTTCGGCCTTGACCTGGCTGACCTTGCCTTTGGTGAAAATCACGCCCTTGAGTTGCGCGCTGCGGTAAAAGTCCTCGCCCATGCCGGGCACGCGCAGGTCAGTGTAGAGCACCACGGTTTCGACGTCGGGGTTGGCGTCCTTGAAATACATGGCCTGCTTGACGCTGGTGGCGCAGCAGTGGCCCGAGCAATACGGCAGATGCTTGCCGCTTTCGTCACGCTGGCCAGCGCACTGGACGAACACCACACTTTGAACTGCATGGCCGTCAGCACGCTGGATGACGCCGCCCTTGGCCGCCTTGGCCAGGGCTTCGAGCCCGGCCTGATCGACCACACCGGGCAGGCCGCCGCCGAGTTCTGGCAGCTTGGCCATGTCGTAGGTCGAGAAGCCGCTGGCCTGGATGATGGCGCCCACGGTCTCTTCGGTCACGGCGCCGCTCTCCTGCGCGATCTTGACCGCAAAGCGGCCCGGCGCGCCGGAGGTCTCGGCCAGGGTGGAGCCCAGGTGCACGCTGATGCGCGGATGCGCCGTGACGCGCGCAATCAGTTCGGCCACGCCCGTGTCCTGCGGCTCGGCATAGGGCTCGCGGAAGGGCACCCGCTTGTGCAGCTTGGCGGCCCAGCCGCCGAGTGCATTTTCTTTTTCGACGATGAGCACGTCGTAGCCGGTTTCGGCCGCCTCGATGGCCGCCGTCAGGCCTGACATGCCGCCACCGACGACCAGGATGCGCTTGTTCGAAGCGCGGTCCGGGTTGCCGGCAGGCACCGCCATCTTCTTCAACTCGGCACAGCCCATGCGAATGTAGTCATCGGCCATTTCCTGCCGCACTTCGTCATGGTCGGCGCCTTGGGCCACGATCCAGAGCACGCCTTCGCGCAGGTTGGCGCGTGCCATGGCCACGTCCGGGAAATGAAAGGCCTCGGTCTTGGCGCGGCGCGAGCAAGCGCCGATCATCACATGGGTCACGCCTTCGTTGTCGATGTCGTCACGGATGGTTTGCACGCCGGAGGCAGAGCACAAAAAATCATGGCGCTTGACGACCTGCATCTTGCCTTCGCGCTGCGCCACTTTCTCCATCGTTCCGAGATCGAGCGCATCACCCAAACCACAGCCGGCGCACAAGTACGCGGCGAATTTATTGTCGGCCACCTTATGCTTCCTCCCTGGCTGTCTGGTGAATCACCTTGATGGCGCGCAACGCGGCCCCGGTGGCGCTTTGCACTGAGCGGTTGACGTCCAGCGGGCTGGACGCAGAACCGGCGCCGCACATGCCGCCGTCAAGCGTGCCTTCGATAAATCCTGAAGAATCCGTGATCAGATCGGCCGGCAGCGTGATGCCGTTGGACTCGGGCTCCATGCCAATGGCCAGCACCACCAGGTCGTGCGCAGTCTCATAGCGGTGGTAGCCCTCGGTGTCCACCCCGTGCAGGATGGGGTCGCCGTTGTCGGCCTGCGCGATGCGCGCGACCTTCGACTTGATGAAGCTGACGGTCGTATCCCGCTGCACCATCTGGTAAAAATCCTCAAACCGGTCAATGGCGCGGATGTCGATGTAATAGACCGTCGATTTGGCGGCGTCGCCATGGGCTTCACGCACGTACTGCGTCTGTTTCAGCGAGGCCATGCAGCAGATGCGAGAGCAGTGGCGTAGGTGGTTTTCGTCGCGCGAGCCAGCGCACTGGATGAAGGCGATGTTTTTCGCCTCCTTGCCGTCCGAAGGTCGCAGCAGTTTGCCGCCGCTCGGGCCGGATGGATCGGCCAGGCGCTCGAATTCGACGCTGGTGATGACGTTGGGGAAGCGCCCATAACCGTAGGGCTGGATCTTGGCCGCATCATAGGGTTTCCAGCCGGTCGCCCAAACCACGGCACCGACGGAAAGCTCGACCGCTTCTTCCTGCATCGTCAGATCGATGGCGCCGACCTTGCAGGCCGCTTTGGCCTTGTCGGCATCGGCAGTACCGATGACCGACGGGTCAAGCACATAGCGCTGCGGATAGGCCATCGCGTGCGGCAGGTGCGCGGCCTTGATTTTGTCCAGACCGTAGTTGTAAGGGTTCGGAACTTCGGCGCTGACGGCTGTCGCACAATCGCCGCAGGCGGTGCAGTTCTCGTTGACGTAACGCGGGCGTATTTTCAGCGTGGCCTTGTAGTCCCCGCGTTGGCCGGTGATGCCCACCACCTCAGCCATCGTGATCACGCGCACGCGGCGGCTGCCTTTGAGTCGGCGCAGGTTGATCTCAAGCCCGCAGGTTGGATGGCACATTTTCGGAAAATAACGATACAGCAACGCGGTGCGCCCGCCCAAAGCTGCATTGCGCTCGACAAGTACCACCTCCCGTCCGCATTCCGCAGCTTCGAGCGCCGCCGTCATGCCGCTGATGCCACCGCCGACCACGAGAATAGTCTGACTGGTCGCGATAGGTGCCGTCATGAAATCTCCACTGCGTTACAAGTTACAGGACTGGGTCACCTTTTCTGTGTTCAGCCGACTACGCGGCGTTCCCGGTGACCCTTTTCGGGTTATGGTAAACACAAAATCACAAGGGAAACATTACCCGTACGGGTAGGTCAATCTATTCGCCGAATCTCGAAATCAAAGTTGGCAAGATCGGCGAGCAGCCAGGTTGCCGGCGCGCCAAGCCCTCCCACGCTTCCAGGATTCACCAGCCACGTCATGCCCCCGGTAATGGCCGGCTGCTGCACCACGCTGGCAACATGGGAATGGCCGCAGCAGACGATGTCGTAATCACCCGTGCAGGCCAAGCCGCGCCCATAGTGCGGGTAGTGCGTGGCGAACAGCCTGCGCCCAGCCAGCCGCAGATCGATATCCGCTCCATGGTACGTAATGAGCCCACCCGAAGCACCACTCAAATTCCATAGCGCGACCGGGTCGCCCAAATTGTTGCCATGAACCACATGGACCGGCAAGCCGAGCTGAATCAGCGGACGCAAGGTCATCGCACCGATCAGGTCGCCGCAGTGGATAACGGCCTCGGCTCCGGCGGCCTTCGCGGCGGCCACTGCCGCTGCCAACATGGGCGCACGATCATGACTGTCGGAGACAACACAAATCTTCATGGTCTAGTCAGTGGAGGACAGAGCTGGCTCGCTTCGCGTAGCTGCGGTCTGTCCCGCAATGTTTCAGGTTTGCGTACCGGGTTTGAAGCCGAACACCTTTTCGAGTTCGAGTTCGCGGATCAGGCCATCTGCCACCTTCTGTCCATGCTCGCGCGCGACCTCGGCCAGGATTAGCCGCGCACCCTGGCGGTTGTAGCCGCCACCAAAACCGGCTTGCGTTTCGAGCAACTGGCGCGCCCGTTCGAGCGTCATATCACCAGCGGTCCGTGATAGTCATCGTCACCCGGAACGGCAGCCAGGTCAGCCGCCGTGGCCCCGCTTGAGATGCCGGCACTCTGGCTTTCATGGTCGGCCTGCACGCGCAACAGCGTCAGCACGCAACGCCGCAAGTCGGTGTAATCATCATGACCCGTCCCGTACTGGTCAGCATCTGCGTAGAAAAACTGGCAGCGATAGCGCCGCGGCGCCACCTTGCATACAACAAAATGGGCACCGCGCTCGCTCCAGTAGAGTGTCGGGCAAATCGTCATCTCGTCGCTGGCAGGGTCTAGTTTCAACTCGCTGTCAGCGAGTTCGGGCAACACCGGCTTGCTGTAGCGTTGCTGCAATAGTTCCGCCACGAGTTCGCACTCCAACTCAGTGAAATCGGAAATTGTGATACTCACGCATCAACCTCAATTGAAGAAACAACGTGCCCTTTTGTTATCCGTAAGAGCGTAATCATTGTTTGATTGTCAGACACGCGATTTGATAAGTCACCTACCCATAGGGGCTAACGGAGCTACCCATTCGGAGTATGGTTTTACAGAGATTTTTCTTGTGCAATCAACTGCAGGTCTTCTGGCGAAGCGCTGGTTCGTTCTTGCCCAAGCCAATCGGCCGCAGAATCTTTACTATCAACTTATCTCTTAGATGAACCGCTTGCACTGGAGCCCCATATTGATGACGCCGCCCTTGTTGATCATGGTGTCATGATCAATAAACGCGCGATGCGCCTGTTTCCGTTCCTAGCCTGGCAGCGCACAGACCGAAGTACCCTGCTCAAGGACTTGGTCGCGGGTCTCACTGTTTCGCTTCTCGTCGTACCACAATCGCTGGCCTATGCGCAGTTGGCTGGCGTACCGGCTTATTACGGTCTTTACGCTGCTTTTATTCCGTCAATAATCGGCGTTCTGTTTGGCTCGTCGCCCTTACTTTCAACCGGACCAGTCGCGATGACCTCATTGCTGACGGCCGCCAGCGTCAGCCAGATCACTCCCCCAGGCACGGCGCAGTTTGTCTCCTATGTGACGCTGCTTGCCCTGCTCTCCGGCGTGATGCAGATTGGCATGGGCCTGGCCCGCGCTGGTTTGTTGCTGAACCTGCTTTCACACCCGGTGTTGGTGGGTTTTATCAACGCTGCTGCGGTGGTCATTGCCTTGTCCCAGCTGCCGACCCTAACCGGCATAACGGTGGAACAAACTGGCAGCCTGCTTACGGACACCCTACATTTACTGATGAAAATTGATAGTTTGCACGTCCCGTCGTTGGCATTGGGCGTGTTGGGTATCGTCATGCTCCTTGCTTTCAGGAGATTTGCCCCTCGGCTGCCGGGCGTGCTATTGATGGTCTGTGTCCTGACCGGGTTGAGCTATTTTGCTGGCTTTGGCGACAAAGGTGGGGGGATTGTCGGCACCGTGCCCACCGGTCTGCCGAGCATTTCGGTTCCACAATTGAGTTGGCAGGCAGGCGTATCACTATTGCCGGCTGCATTTGTCATTGCCTTGGTTAGTTTCATGGAGGCGATGTCCAGTTGCAAGGTTATCGCCTTCAAGACGCGCAGTCGCTGGGATGAAAACCAAGAACTCATTGGTCAGGGGCTTGCCAAGGTAGCAGCCGCCTTCTGTGATTCAATGCCTGTGAGCGGGTCATTTTCACGATCAGCACTAAATCTTGCATCACACGGCAAAACCGGCTATTCGTCCCTCTTCGCTGCCGGATTTGTCTTGTTGACTCTGCTTTTTTTCACCCCACTGCTTTATCACCTGCCAAAGCCCGCGCTGGCAGCCATGATCATGCTTGCCGTGGCGAACCTTATTGACGTGTCGGCCATGCGAAACGCTTGGCTCGTCAATAGAGACGATGGCACTGCTGCCCTATTGACCTTTTCAGCTACGTTGATGTTGGCACCCAACATTCAAAACGGCATTTTGATCGGCATCGCGTTCTCCTTGGGTGTATTTATTTATCGGCGGATGTTCCCGCAGATGGCGCTGCTCGCATTGCAAGAAGATGGCACCCTGCAAGAAGCCACCCATCGCGGAGTCGTTCCTTTGAACGAGAAGATTGCGGCGTTGCGTTTTGATGCGGCTTTGTTTTTTGCCAATGCCTCTTTTTTTGAGGATGCAATTTTGAAACTTGCGCACGACAACCCGAAGCTTGAATACATCGTCATTGTCGCCAGCGGCATCAATCAACTCGATGCTTCAGCGGTTGAGATGCTGCGAGGTCTGGTCAGGCACCTGCGTGAGTGCGGCATCGTCTTGGTTTTCAGTGGTGCGAAGCAACCTTTTATGGATGTTGCGGGGCGCACCACCTTGGTCAACGAGATCGGCCAAAACAATTTTTTCGGTTCTGACAAACTGGCTTTAAAAGCGCTGACGGCACGAAGCAAGGTTGATCTCTCCGTCAATTTAGCGGCGGCGTCCAACTGTTCCAATGTCAAATCAGTCCATGCCCACAACAAAAACCCGGACAAACACCATGAGTGACGCACTGAACTACCTGCTCAAAGCCCGCCCTGAGGCGCTGGGCCACTATTTTGCATTTTTGAAGGATGCTGGCAAACACCTGGATCCAAAAACAAAAAATCTGATCTCCGTCATCACCAAGGTCCATTCGCAAACTGACCGCGGCCTTCGTCAATACCTGCGGCGAGCCCTGCGCGAGGGTTGCACACCCGTGGAAGTGCTGGATGCGCTACTGATGGCGTTTCCGGCGCTGGGCCTCGCCAAGATTATCTGGGCCGTGGACATCATTCTTGAGATGAATATCCCTGGTTTCCAGCCGGAGATCCTCATCAGCCCCAGCACCGAAACCGCTGCCGAACCCGGCCAGTGGCATGACGTGATGGCCGGTACCGATGTCCGGAACGACGAAGTCATGCGCACCGAATGCGACGGTCGCGGCCTCTTTATCTATCGCAACAAGAAAACCTACCAGGTCTTTGACAGCCGCTGCCCGCACCAAAGCACCGACATCCCGGAACTGGCACTCAAGGGTAGCACCCTGACCTGCCCCAAGCACCATTGGGTATTCGATGCGAAAAGCGGAGACTGCATCAAAAAAGGGAATAGCCCTCTCAAGCGCATCGAGTCCAAAGTCGTCAAGGGCCATCTGTTGGCGTACTGGTGACGCCGCCCGCTCGTACCACCGATCACCATCCCAGTAATAGTTCCTGCTTCGCTTTCACCACAACCACCGGAGACAACCATGAAAACTTCCAGAAAAATCCTTCGCCTCACACCCCTTGCCGCGCTGCTTGCGGCCGGTTCGGCGTTCGCCACGGACGGCTATTTCCCCATTGGCTATGGCATGAAAGCCATGGGCATGGGAGGCGCCTCGGTAGCGATGAGCGATGACGCTTTTGCGGGCGCCAACAACCCGGCCGCGTCGGCTTGGGCGGGCAACCGCGTCGAAGGCGGGCTCAGCGCGTTCATGCCCAAGCGCGGCATGAGCCGAACCGGCGGCATGCTCGACGCCGCCGTTGACAGCGACAGCAACCTCTTCCTGGTGCCAGAAATCGGCTTCAACAAGGCCGTCAACGACAAGCTCGGCGTCGGCATCACGGTGTACGGCAACGGCGGCATGAACACCAACTACGACGGCGGCCAGCTCAATTGCGGCCAGGGGCCGGCCAACGTGCTCTGTGGTGGCGGCCGGCTCGGCATGGACCTGATGCAGTTGATCGTGGCGCCCACGGTCGCCTACAAGATCAACGACAAGCACTCCTTCGGCGTGTCGCCGCTGCTGGTGTACCAGCAGTTCAAGGCCTTTGGCCTGCAGGCGTTCAGCCCCATGAGCCAGGACCCAAGCCACCTGACAGACCAGGGCTATTCGCGCAGCACCGGAGTGGGCGTACGGCTGGGCTACATGGGCAAACTTAGCGACAGCGTGAGCGTGGGCGCAAGCTACTCGCCCAAGATCAAAATGGGCAAGTTTGACAAGTATGCCGGCCTGTTCGCCGGCGGCGGCAGCTTTGATATCCCGGAAAACTATGCGATAGGCTTGAGTTTCAAGGTCACGCCCAAGGTGCAGTTGGCCCTGGACTACGAGCGCATCAACTACGGTGGCGTGCCGTCCATCGCCAACCCGAGCACCAACATGGCGCCGCTGGGATCGGCTGGCGGCCCCGGCTTTGGCTGGTCAAACGCCAATGTCTGGAAGCTGGGTGCGCAATGGGAAGCGATGCCGGGCCTGACGCTGCGTGCCGGGTACAACAAGACCGACAATCCGGTTCATAGCGGCGACGTGAGCTTCAACATCATCGCGCCGGGGGTGGTGACCACGCACTTCACCCTGGGAGGCACCTATGCGCTGTCACCCACGATGGAACTGACGGTGGCCTATGCCCACGCGCGCAACAACTCGGTCACGGGTCCCTCGATGTTCAATGCCCAAATGCCCGCGGGCAACGAAACCATCCGCATGCACCAGAACTCGCTGGGTGTCCAGGTGGGCTGGCGCTTCTGAGCGAAGCGCCATGCAAGCGAATCTGATTGTGGCCATCAATGTCGCGGCGATTGCCGTCATGCACGCAGACAACTGGTCGTGTGGGTCAGTGCGCTCACCAACCGGCCCTCAATAGCTGATACCGTGCATACCACCATGATGGCGAGGTCGCCCCTCCACCCCGGTGACGCGCTTTGCGCCACCGGGGCGTGGCTGGGTCAGGTAGACATTTCGGTCAGGATGTTCTTGAGCCAACTGGAGGCGTAGACGGCCTCCACTTCCGACAAGTCCGGCGAGACGCCGCCCGAGTTGGGCACGGCGATGATCTTGCCGTCTTTCACCGCATAGACGCCGGCCACGCTGACCACTTCTTTGGCCGAGATAGTGCTGTAGCAGACGTTGATGCCCGACATCTCGGTGGTCTCTTTGCCGTTCATCAGGGCCACGATGTTGGCAGCGCAGACTTTGGCCTCCGAATTGGCCGAGTAGCCCGACTTGGGCATGGCGCCTGCCACGCAGGCGTCGCCAATGACGTGGATGTTCTTCTGCATGGTCGACTCGAAGGTGGTGGCGTTGATCGGGCACCAGGACTTGTCCGGGCCGATCAAGCCCGCCACCCGGGCGATGTTGCCCGCGCGTTGCGGCGGAATGACGTTGACCACGTCGCCCTTAACCTCCTCCATGCCTTCGATGAAGACCGAGTGGTTCTTGGCGTTGACGGCAGTCACTTTTTGTGCGCCACGGTACTGGATGATGCCGTCGTAGTGCTTCTTCCAGCCTTTGCGGAACAGCCCCGCCTTGGACACGATGTCCGGGTTGGCGTCGAGAATCACGAGCTTGGAGTTGGGCTTATGCTGCTTGAGGTACATCGCCATCATGCTGGCGCGCTCATACGGGCCGGGCGGGCAGCGGAAGGGCGCCAGCGGCACGGAGATGACTACGGTGCCACCGTTAGGCATGTCTTCGAGCTGTTTGCGCAACAGCAGCGTTTGTGGGCCAGCTTTCCAGGCGTGGGGCATGACCAGCGGGGTGTGGGCCAGGTCGTAGCCTGCGAGTTCTTCAGCCCGGAAGTCAACGCCGGGTGACAGCACCAGCCGGTCATAGTCGATGGTGCCCGAGGACACCGTGACGGTTCGTTTGGCCGCATCGATGCCGGTGACGGTGTCGTGCACCATGGTGATGCCATGGTTGGCTGACAGCTTGTCGTAGCCGATGGTCAGCGACGACATGTCCTTAAGCAAGCCGCCGATGTAGAGGTTGCTGAACGGGCAGGATACAAACTGCTTGTTCGGCTCGATCAACACCACTTCAATCGATTTGTCGAGCATACGAATGTATTTGGCCGCGATGGTGCCGCCGTAGCCGCCGCCCACCACAACCACCCGGCGGCCGCTGCTTTTGCGCAGCGTCTGGGCGGTGGCACCAAAAGGGCTGGCGGGTGACGTGCCACAGGCGGTCAGCGAGGCGCCAACGCCGCCGACGCTCATCAGCTGGAGGAAACTTCTGCGATTTGTTGTCATGTCGATTCCTCGGTTATTTCACACTGGCGTAAAAATGCAGCAACGCTTCAAGGTCTTGCACCGACAGGGGCTTGACCTTCTCTGCCATTTTTTCCGGCATCTTGCGATGGTCCGACAGGTACAGCGCCATTTGCATCTGCAGATAGGGCAGCCACTGGCTGGCCATGGTCGGGGTGTCGTCCTTGCCCTCTCTGCCGTCTTCGAGGTGGCAGCGCGAGCAGTTGGCTTCCTGCAAGGCGGCGCCTCTGGCAACGCGGGCCCGGTCCAGGGTTTGATCGGTGGGGTGCATCTTTTGTTTGGAGAAGAACTCTCCCATGGCGGCGAAATCGGCGTCGGTGTAGCCCTTGGCCAAGCGACCCATGATGCTGGAGGGGCGTTCGCCGCTCTTGAACTTCTTCATCGCCACCACGATGGCCTCTTTCGATTGACCGGCCAGACTCGGCATGGCCGGACCCGCGCTACCGCCGCCGGTGCCGTGGCACCCGGCGCATGCATTGGCGAGCATGGCCGGACTCGGCGGCCCTGCCAGGGCGCCTGCCGTCATCAGCCAGGCACCAACAACGAGTGTCGATGCCCGAATCGTCCTGCTCCAGCGTTTCTGTTTCATTGCTGTCTCCTTCTGGTTTGTGGTTAAGACTGACCCCGCTGATCCAGCGTCGATTATTGTTTTACGACGTTGATGAAATTTTTTACTTCGGTCATGGCTTTGTCCAGGCCGAACTGGTAGCCCAGCGACACGTAGTGGAATCGCGCGTTGGTGAAATCTTCATGGATGGCGAAACCAAAGTTGTAGGTCTTGCCAGCAGCGATGGTGTGGTCACCCTTGCCGCCGCCGGCCAGACTGCGCTCGAAGGTCACCACCCACTTGTTGCCGTCCTTCTTGCCTTCGGCCTTGAGCAGGGCTTTGCCGCCTTCCATCTCTCGGCTGGTGGCCACATAGCCGTCCATCGCCTTCTCGCCCTTGCCACTGCGGTACTGGATCAGGTCCATGAACCTGCCACTGGCGAGGTCGGCGTCCTTGATGTACTTGGTCTTCTTGTCATCCTTGGCGTTCTTCATGCTGCGCAAATCCTGGTGGCAGGTCGCCCAGCAGCCGTTCTGGTTGGAGCCGTCCACTGTGCCGCCACCATCAAACATCATGGCCAGCTTGACTTCGTTCCTGGGATCGAGTTTCTTGTCGCCACCTTGCGGCGATACCCACTCAAAGCGGAAGTAAATCTTGTCAGCATCGTAGGCCGCTTGAAACATTACCGGCATCGACCCCACCTTGCCCTTGGGTGGGCTTGGCTCCAGCACCGATTTGGAGCTGCCCAACGCTACGCCTTTGACGATCTTGTCGCCAATTTCGCTTGCATCGCCTTCGTGGCACTTGGCGCAACTGCGTTTTTTGTCAACGATGTCGGGCACAGCCGAATGGTCGGACTTGTTCATCACCCATTCCAGCGCTGCCTGCCCGGGGTAGAACACGGTCACCTTGCGTGGCGCAACCTTGCTCCAGTCGGGTGCTGCCCACGCGCTGCCCGCCAGCGCCACCAAGATTGCCATTGCCAATTTCTTCATCGATCAACTCCATCAAATTGTTTGGGGACAGAGTAGAAGGCCTGTCCCGCAAATTTCAAATTTTTCAGGGTTTCTTTGCGGCCTCTTCCTGTGCCAGCAACTGGTGCACGGATTTGTGGGCGATGCCCTGGTGGCATTCGATACAGGTCTTGCCGTCCTCGATCGCGCCCTCATGCTTGACCACTGATCGATCTTTTTGTTTGGTCTGATCCATGGTTTCAAATTTGTGGCAGTTGCGGCACTCTCTGGAGTCGGCCGCTTTCATGCGTGCCCACACACGCTTGGCCATGGTCAGCCGGTGCGCTTCGAATTTTTCTGGAGTATCCACGATGCCGGTGATCTTTCCAAGCACATCACGCGCCGCCATGATCTTCGCTTCAAACTTGCGCCCATAGTCGCCCGGACTCTTGCTGCTGGCCACATGACAATCGGCACAGGACACGGTGGTGCCGCTGCGGTTCTTGTAATGCACCGTTTTCTTCAGTTCCCCGGCAGGAATTGTCATCTCGTGACAGGAAACGCAGAACTCGGTACGGTTGGTCCATTCCATGCCGGTGTTGAGCCCACCCCAGATCAGGATGCCACCGAGAAAACCGGCGCTCAGCACGCTCAGCATCGACCACGTCGGCGGGCGTCGCAGCCACGCAATGATGCCGCCCTTTGCGCGGTTGCCGGGCGTTTTCTAAACCATGTTCACTTCGTCGGTCATCGTTCGATCGGTTCGGTTCAGCTTGAATGAAACACGTTGCCGCGGGCGTCGGACATTACGCGCGCCAGATCTGGTACTTCATCGTGGCTACCGCACCACCGATGATGCCGGTCAGTGCAACAAAGGAGCCGATCGCCAGCGTCGAGACACCCGACAAGCCTTGGCCAATGGTGCAGCCCATGGCGGTGACGCCGCCAAAACCCATCAGGACGGCCCCCAGCAGTTGGCTGCGCAGGTCGTCAAAGGAGGCGAAGCCCTCGCCCTTCCAGCGAAAGTGGCCGGATGGCAATGCATACGCCCAGGACCCGATTGCCACACCGACCGCAGTGGCGACGCCGAACGACACCTTGAGCGACTTGTCGGTCCACAACAGCAGCAATTCCAGGCTGTAGGCGGTGGGCGCGACAAAGCTAAGCGATTCAAGGGTTCGGGTATTGGTGGCGAAATAGACGATCTCCAGCGTATCCGGGTTTTCACCGTAGCCGATGTGCCCGGTGAGATACCAGCCAGCCACCACCAGAAGTCCCAAAACCACAGCGCCCAGCATCTGCAATACGTTGCTGCGAAAGCGTTTGTCCTTGAAGATGAACACCAGCAGTCCGAGGGCGACCACACTGGTGCTTGCAAGCAATGCCGTCCTGGACGACAGACCGGTGAATTGGCTCAGCACGGTCGGCAAGGCCTGATTCTGCAAGCCCAGGGTTGACAGATCGATGCGAACCGGGTCCAGGTAGGCCGTACGCCACTGGCCAAACAAACCCTTGAGCGTCATGTAGGCCGAAATGGCGACAATGATCAGCACGATCAGGGAGCGCAGATTGCCACCGCCGACACGAATCAGGTTCTTGTTGACACAGCCACCGGCCAGCGTCATGCCGATACCAAACAGCGTGCCGCCCAACAGCAAGGATAACCAGGGCAAGGTGGGTCGCTGGTAAATCGTTTTGCTCAGATCGACCAGGCCCAGGTAGTGCAGCAGGCTGGTTCCGATCAGCGCCACGGCGATGGCAAGCAACCACATGCGAATGCGGCCCCAGTGTCCCATGTTCACAACGTCCGAAATCGCCCCCATGACGCAGAAGTTGGTCTTGTTGGCCACCGCGCCAAAAATGATCCCCAACACAAGGCCACCCCATACCACTATCGTTGCCGGATTGATTGTGCTGCCCATGTGGAGTGCTTCGGTTTGAGTTGATCTTGACTGTATTGAACGCTGACCGCTTCCGGCTCAACGACACTGCCCGCGTTCTTCACCACGCGGCAACAGACCCAGATCCGATACCGGTCGCACCTGCCGATTTTTCAGTGACGGCGCGTTGGCGTCTAGTACCCCAAAGGATAAGCCTGCATAGCCTGTATGGGTAATAGGGTTTCTCATAGCAAGGAATCACGGCAAGACATGCAGAATTGCTTCCTCTTCGGCGGCATCTCGTTGCCCCCTTCAGATTGTCATTTTTTTTAAGGAGACAGGAATATGACTACACGTCGCGAGACGCTCAAGCGCAGCGCTGTTGTGGCGGGTCTGCTGGCTGCCACCGGGCTGTTTCCGCAATATGCCGCTGCCGCGTTCAACAAGAGTGCATTTGAAGCCAAAAATCTGGCGGATGCCTTCAAGGCGCTGGGCATCGGGACCCCGGTGGAGAGCCCGAGTGTGAATCTCCAGGCGCCGGACATTGCCGAGAATGGCGCGGTGGTGCCCGTGGGGGCGACGGTCGCTCTGGCGGGGGTCAAACAAATTCTCTTTTTGGTTGAGAAAAACCCAACCGCCTTGATCGCCGTATTCCACTTGAGCGACCGTGTGGACGCCGCCATTTCAACCCGGACCAAGATGGCGCAATCGTCAGATGTTTACGCCGTCGCTGTCATGAACGACGGCAAAGTACTGTATGCCAAAAAAGAGGTGAAAGTGACGCTGGGCGGTTGTGGCGGCTAATCGGCTACGCCCCAGGTAACGGTTCCATTTGAATTTCAGGAGACATAAACATGGCAGATCCGATGCGCATACGCGCCCAGGCGACCGGTGGCAATGCCACAGTCAAAGTATTGATGAGTCACGAAATGGAGACCGGCCAACGCAAGGACGCAGCCGGCAAGACCATCCCGGCGTGGCACATCACCGAGGTTGACGCGTCGCACAACGGCAAGTCCGTGCTGACCGCGGAGTGGGGTACCGGCGTGGCCAAGAATCCGTTTTTGCAGTTCACCGTCAAAGGCGCCAAGGCCGGCGACAAAGTTGCCATCACCTGGAAAGACAACCGGGGTGAGAGCCGTACTGATGAGGCGACGGTTTCCTGAGTTGCCGGTATCGCTGGTGGCGCAGGAGGATTTTCTCTCCTGCGTTTTTGTCTGGTTTCATAACAATGACATGAGGTGCCTATGAGGACGACAAGAATACTGATCGCGGCTGTTTTGGCCAGTATGGCGGCGGGGGCTGTCTGGGCCCAGAAGTCAACCGCCGATGGCATTGCTGAATACCGCGCCATGCTGGCCGACGGCAACCC
>CAYJMW010000071.1:0-17348 GCA_964371235.1 uncultured Polaromonas sp. | reverse complement strand
AAACAATACGCGCGTGAGACAAATCCCCGAGCGCTGGCAGGCTGCCAGGCTCTACACTTTAAAACCCCGATAAGGACACCTCCGCCATGAAAGCCAAATTCAACTGGGAAGACCCGTTTTTGCTGTCAGAGCAACTCAGCGATGACGAGCGCGCCATCGTTGAAGCAGCGCATGATTTTTGCCAGGAAAAGCTGCAGACGCGCGTGCTGATGGCCGCCCGCCACGAAAAATTCGATCGCGAGATCATGAACGAGTTCGGCGCCATGGGCTTTCTCGGCTCGACCATTGACGGCTATGGCTGCGCCGGCCTGAACTACGTGAGCTACGGTCTGGTGGCGCGCGAAGTCGAGCGCGTTGACAGCGGCTACCGCAGCGCCATGAGCGTGCAAAGCTCGCTCGTCATGCATCCGATCAATGCCTACGGCAACGATGCCCAGCGCCAGAAATACCTGCCCAGGCTGGCCAGCGGCGAATGGGTCGGCTGCTTTGGCCTGACCGAGCCGAATCACGGCTCCGACCCGGCCAGCATGATCACGCGCGCCAAGCCGGTGGACGGTGGCTTCGTCATCAAGGGCGCCAAGATGTGGATCACCAACAGCCCGATCGCCGACGTGTTCGTGGTCTGGGCCAAGCTCGAAGACCCGGACGGCAAGGTCGGCGGCCAGGAAAGCATTCGCGGCTTCATTCTTGAAAAAGGCATGAAAGGCCTCTCCGCGCCCAAGATCGAAGGCAAGATGAGCCTGCGCGCGTCGATCACCGGCGAGATCGTGATGGACGACGTGTTTGTTCCCCAAGCCAATCTGCTGCCGAATGTGTCTGGCCTGAAGGGCCCGTTTGGCTGCCTGAACAAGGCCCGCTACGGCATCGCCTGGGGTGTGATGGGCGCTGCAGAAAACTGCTGGCACCGGGCCCGCCAGTACACGCTGGACCGCGTGCAGTTCGGCCGTCCCTTGGCGCAAACCCAGCTGATTCAAAAAAAACTGGCCGACATGCAGACTGAAATCACGCTCGGGCTGCAAGCCTGTTTGCGGGTGGGCCGACTGATGGACGAGGGCAAGGACCAGCCCGAAATGATTTCGCTGATCAAGCGCAACAACTGCGGCAAGGCGCTTGACATTGCCCGCATGGCGCGCGACATGCACGGCGGCAACGGCATTCACGATGAATACCATGTGATTCGCCACATGATCAACCTGGAAACCGTCAACACCTACGAAGGCACGCATGACGTGCATGCGCTCATTCTGGGCCGGGCGCAGACCGGGCTGCAGGCTTTTTTCTAAAATTTGTGTAACTACTCAGGTAGGCGTAAAAGCTTCCAACGCAAAGGCGCCAAGACGCAAAGTACGCCAAGGAGTGAAAAATATTTTTCTTTGCGTTCTTTGCGTTCTTTGCGCCTTTGCGTTCTTTGCGCCTTTGCGTTGGAAGTCAGTCTTTGTGGGTGGGCTGAGTAGTTACAAATTTGTCTAATCTTTTGTGGCTTGAGCCCTTATAAACAGGGCTGAATATGCTACATATTTTATAGCAACGTATGGAACTCGGAACCCTCAGACCCCTGCTCGCCACGCTGGCTTTACCCCCCTTGGCGCCGCTGGCGCTGGCCCTGCTTGGGGTGCTGCTGGCTTTCAAATGGAAACGCTGGGGCCTGGCGCTCACCACGCTGGCGCTGACGCTGCTCTGGGTGCTCAGCTGCCACGGCACGGCAGTGTGGCTGGCGCGCCATGCCCTGCCGCAGTTTGCGCCGCTATCTGCCGCCGCGCTGAAAACCGGCAAGGCGCAGGCAATTGTGATCCTGGGCGGTGGTCTGCTGCCCGAGGCGCCTGAATACGGCCAGCCGCAGCCGGCCTCCCATACGGCGACGCGGCTGCGTTATGGCATCTGGCTGGCCCGGCAATCGGGCTTGCCGGTGGCATTTACCGGCGGCGTCGGCTGGGCCGCCGAGGGCGCGCAGCACGGCACCGAGGCTGAGGCGGCCGCGCGCGTGGCGCGGCAGGAGTATGGCGTGACGCTGCGCTGGCTGGAGTCCCAGGCGCGCGACACCACCGGCAATGCGCGCCTGCTCGCTCCCATGCTGCAGCGCGACGGTGTGCAGCGCATTGCCCTGGTGACCGATGCCTGGCACATGCCGCGCGCGGTCGCCGCATTCCGCCGGGCCGGCCTGACCGTGCTGCCTGCGCCGATGGGCTATGTCGTTCCGGTCGAGCGCCGCGTGCTGGAGTGGCTGCCGTCCGGCTACGGCCTGCTGGCTTCGCGGGCGGTGCTGCGTGAGTGTATGGCGCTCGCCATCAGCCGCGTCGTCCCGGTCTGAACGCTGCCGGCGCCAGTTACCGTTTCCGGACCGGTTTCTGCCTGCTTCCGGCCGGCGCTACTTTTCAGGGTTGACTGCCGGATGTTAAAAAGATATATTACTAACCAGTCAGTCAGTAATCATGTCCTTATCCAAATTATTTTGCAACAAGTCAGCCGCGTTTGGCGCCAAGCGCGAGCGCCGCAAGGAAGCGCGTCCGGGCGAGTTGCTCGACGCAGCGCTGGAACTGTTTGTTGAAAAAGGTTTTGCCGCGACCCGCGCTGAAGAAGTCGCGGCGCACGCTGGTGTTTCCAAGGGCACGCTGTTTCTCTACTTTCAAAGCAAGGAAGAGTTGCTCAAGGCCGTGGTGCAGCACAACATTTCAGGCCACTTCAAGGAATGGAACGACGAGTTCGAGTCCTTTCAGGGCAGCACCGCCGACATGCTGGGCTACTGCATGAACGCGTGGTGGGAGCGCGTCGGCGCGACCAAGGCATCGGGCCTGTGCAAGCTGATGGTGTGCGAGGCCAAGAACTTCCCGGACATCGCGGCCTTTTACCAGCAGGAGGTTGTTGCGCCCGGGCAAGCCCTCATTCGCCGCATCCTGCAGCGCGGCATGGATCGCGGTGAATTTCGGCCGATGGATCTGGACTACGCGGTGTTCAGCGTGATAGCGCCCATGATTTTCCTGATCCTGGCGAAGCACGCCACCGGGGTTTGCGTTCAGGACCCGCTTGAGATGAATCCGCAAAAATACATCGCCGCGCAATTGAGCACCCTTTTGCATGGATTGAGTGCGCCGCCAGGCGATTTGCCGAAAATCCCAGAGAAAGCCCGAGCATGAAGCGCTGGATCAAATGGGCAGTGGCCCTTGTCGTTGTTTTGCTGCTCGTCGCCAGCGTGATGCGCGCGCTTTCGGCGCGCAAGGCCCAGCAGCAGGCGCTGGCCGCCGCCAGCGCAAGCAGCGCCGCCAGCGACCAGGGAACCGTGGAACTCGCCGCCACCGACGTGGCCCGGGCCCAGCTGCGTGAAGTCGCCCAGGGGCTGGCGCTATCGGGTTCACTCAAGGCCGTCAATTCCGCCATGATCAAGGCGCGCGTGGCCGGCGAGCTTCAAGGCCTGACGCTGCGCGAAGGCGACTTTGTCAAGGCCGGCCAGGTGATCGCACGCATTGACGACAGCGACTACGCCGCGCGCGTTCGGCAAGCCAGGGAACAGGCCGAATCGGCCAAAGCCCAGGCGGCAATTGCGCAACGCCAGTATGACAACAACAAGGCACTGGTGGAAAAGGGTTTTATTTCCAGAACGGCGCTGGATACATCGCTGGGCAACCTGAATGCGGCGATGGCCAGCTACAAGGCGGCGCAGGCCGCCACCGAAGTCGTCACCAAATCGCTCGATGACACGGTGCTGAAGGCGCCCATTTCCGGCCAGGTTTCGCAGCGTCTGGCGCAGCCGGGCGAGCGCGTCGGCGTCGATGCCCGGATTGTCGAAGTCGTCGATTTGAGCCGGCTTGAGATGGAAGCGGCGCTTGGCGCGGCAGAGTCCATGCAGGTGCGCGTCGGGCAGAGCGCCGAGTTGCAAATTGAGGGCAGCCGGCAAAGCGTGAGCGCCAGGGTTGTGCGCATCAACCCCAGCGCCCAGGCGGGCAGCCGCAGCGTGCTGGTTTACCTGAGCATTGACAACCCGGGCGCGGGCGCCGCCTTGCCCTTGCGCCAGGGCCTGTTCGCGCAAGGCACGCTCGGCACGGCCAGCGCATCGCTGCTGTCAGTGCCGGTCAGCGCGGTGCGCACCGACAAACCCGAGCCCTATGTGCAGGCGGTTGAAAACGGGCAGGTGGTCCACCGGTCGGTTGAGCTTGGGGCGCGCGGCAGCGCCGGCAGCGAAGATGTCGTCGCGGTCAAGGGCCTGGCCGACGGCGCGCTGCTGGTGCGCGGCGAAATTGGCAGCTTGCGCGCAGGCACCAAAGTGAGGTTTACACAAATGTCGCCCGCGCCATCCGGCGCTGCGCCGGCAAGCGCGCCGGCAGGTGCGCCAGCGTCCGTCAAGTCGGCGCCCTGAGAAGCTCGCAGCATGTGGTTCACCCAGGTCAGCCTGAAAAATCCGGTGTTTGCCACCATGGTCATGCTGGCCATCGTGGTGCTTGGACTGTTTTCGTACCAGCGCATGCAGATCGACCAGTTCCCCAACATCGACTTCCCGGTGGTGGTGATCACGGTCGAATACCCGGGCGCTTCGCCTGAAATCGTTGAAAGCGAAGTCACCAAAAAAATCGAGGAAGGCGTCAATTCAATCGCCGGCATCAGCGCCCTCACATCGCGCAGCTTCGAGGGCCAGTCCGTCGTTGTTATCGAATTCCAGCTTTATGTGGATGGCCGCCGGGCGGCCGAGGATGTTCGCGAAAAAATATCGACCCTCCGCCCCACCTTGCGTGACGAGGTGAAAGAGCCGCGCGTTTTGCGCTTTGACCCGGCCAGCCGCGCCATCTGGTCGGTCGCGGTGCTTCCCGATGCCAGCCGCGGCAAGGCCATGTCAGCGATCGAGCTGACCAACTGGGCCGATCAGGTGCTCAGGAAACGCCTTGAAAATGTTCGCGGCACCGGCGCTGTCGCACTGGTGGGAGCGACCCGCCGCGAGATCAATATTTACCTGAACCCGCAAGCCATGGAGTCGCTCGGCGTCACGGCCGAGCAGGTGGTCAATGCGGTGCGCAACGAAAACCAGGACATGCCGGTGGGCGCCATTCGTTCACTGACCCAGGAGCGCGTGGTCAAGATCGACGCGCGCATGAAACGGCCCGAAGACTTCGGCAAGATCATTGTGGCGCGCAAGGGGCTGGTCAATGCCAGCGGCGGCACGCCGATCACGCTGGAGCATGTCGCCCGCATTGCCGATGGGGCCCAGGAGCTGGACAGCCTGGCGCTATACAACGGCCAGCGCACCTTGCTGCTGTCGGTGCAAAAGGCGCAGGATGAAAATACCATCGGCGTGGTGGACGGGCTGAGCAAAGCCGTTGCCGAGATGCAGCCGCTGCTGCCGCCGGGGGTGCGGCTTGAACTGATCACCGATGCCGCGCGCCCGATTCGCGTGGCGGTCGCAAATGTTCGCGAAACGCTGATTGAAGGCGCGATGCTGACGATGCTGATCGTGTTCCTGTTTCTCAACTCGTGGCGCTCCACCGTGATTACCGGGCTGACGCTGCCGATTTCCATCATCGGCACCTTCCTCTTCATGAACCTGTTCGGCTTCACCATCAACATGATCACGCTGATGGCGCTGTCGCTCAGTGTCGGGCTGCTGATCGACGATGCGATCGTGGTGCGCGAAAACATCGTGCGCCATGTGCAGATGGGCAAAGCACGCTACCTCGCTGCGATGGATGGCACACAGGAGATTGGCCTGGCGGTGCTGGCGACCACTTTTTCCATCGTTGCGGTGTTCCTGCCGATTGGTTTCATGGGCGGCATCATCGGCAAGTTTTTTCACGAGTTCGGCATCACCATTGTGGCGGCCGTGCTGATCTCGATGTTTGTCAGCTTCACGCTGGATCCGATGCTTTCCAGCATCTGGCACGACCCGTCGATTGAGACGCATGGCAAGCACCTCGCGCCGGTCACGTTTTACGACAAGACCATTGGCCGCGTCACGGGTTTGTTTTCCAGCGCCACCGAATACCTGGGCAATGCCTACCAGGGCATTTTGAGCTGGTCGCTGATTCACAAGCTGGCGACGCTGGCGCTGGCCGTTGTGATTTTTTCGCTCAGCATTGTCATGGTGCCGCTGCTGGGAACCGAGTTTGTCCCCAAAGCCGATTTTTCGGAAACCTCGCTCAACTTTTACACGCCGGTGGGCTCCTCGCTGGAAGCCACCGAAGCCAAGGCCCGGCAGGTTGAAGCCATCGTGCGCGAGTTCCCCGAGGTGAAATACACGCTGGCCACCATCAACACCGGCAACGCGCAAGGCAAGATGTACGCCAGCGTCTATGTGCGCCTGGTTGACCGCAACGCACGCACGCGCAACGTGGACCAGATGTCGGGCGTGCTGCGCGATCGGCTCAGGCAGGTGCCAGGCATCACCGTCACCCACGCCGGCCTGCTTGACCCGGTGGGCGGCAACAAGCAGATCGAGTTTTCCCTGCAGGGCCAGGACCTGAAGGAACTCGAGCGCTTGAGCCGCCTCGTCACCGGGAAAATCCAGGCCATTCCCGGCCTGGTGGATCTGGACTCCAGCGTCAAGGCCGACAAACCGGTGATTGAAGTGGCCGTGCGGCGCGATGCGGCATCGGATCTGGGGTTGTCGGTGGCGCAGATTGCCGCCTCGTTGCGCACGCTGGTGGCTGGGCAGACGGTGGGCAACTGGCGCGCGCCTGATGACCAGACCTACGATGTCAATGTGCGCCTGGCCCCGGACGCGCGCAACGCACCGCAGGACCTGGAGCGCCTGCCTTTCATGAGCAGCAGCATCGGCAGCAACGCCGACGGCTCAGCGCGCATCGTGCAGCTCAGCCAGGTCGCCAGCGTGAAGGCCTCCACCGGCCCGAACCAGATCAACCGGCGTGACCTCGCCCGCGAAGTCGCCATCAATGCCAATGCCTATAACCGCTCGGCCGGTGAAGTCTCCAACGACATCAAGGCAGCGTTGGCCGGCATCAATTTTCCGCCGGGTTACCGCTACCAGTTCAGCGGCTCCACCAAGAACATGGCGGAATCGTTTGGCTATGCGGTTTCGGCGCTGGTCATGGCCGTTTTGTTCATTTACATGATTCTGGCCAGCGAGTTCAAGAGCTTTCTGCAGCCGATGGCGCTGATGACTTCGCTGCCGCTGACGCTGATCGGCGTGGTGCTCTCCCTGCTGCTGTTTGGCTCCACGCTGTCAATATTTTCCATCATCGGCATTGTCATGCTGATGGGGCTGGTCACCAAGAACGCCATCTTGCTGGTGGACTTTGCCATTCGCATGCAGGAGCAGGGCATGACGCGCCATGATGCCTTGCTGCAGGCCGCCAGGGTCAGGCTGCGACCCATCCTGATGACCACGCTGGCCATGATTTTCGGCATGATTCCGCTGGCTTTTGCACTGACCGAGGGCTCGGAGCAACGCGCTCCAATGGGTCAGGCCGTGATTGGCGGCGTGATTACCTCTTCGCTGCTGACGCTGGTCGTGGTGCCGGTAACCTACTGCTACCTGGACGATCTGGCCCAATGGTTCAGGCGCAAGTTTGGCAAGAAGGCTAGTGTGGCGGCTGCTGGTAGCGCTGATGGCGTTACCCGGCGCGTCTAAAATGAAGGGTTTCTACTGATGCAGCTTTTTGCTCCCTTCAACCCTCAAGCCAACAGGTCCACCATGAACTACGAACAAGCCCGCTTCAACATGATTGAGCAGCAGATCCGACCCTGGGAAGTGCTCGACAGTCAGGTCCTGTCACTGCTCGCAGTGGTCAGGCGAGAGGATTTTGTGCCGCTAGCCCACAAGGCACTGGCCTTTGCGGACATGGAAATTCCCTTGCCACCACAACAAAACCCAAGCCAGTGCATGCTGTCGCCCAAAGTCGAAGCCCGCATTCTGCAGGATCTGGCCGTGCAGAAACACGAGAGCGTGCTGGAAATCGGCGCCGGTTCGGGTTACATGGCCGCACTGCTGTCCCACCGCGCGCAGAAGGTGATCACACTTGAGATCGAGCCCGCGCTGGCCCGGATCGCCCGTGAGAACCTGCAAAAAGCCGGCATTTACAACTGTGAAGTGCTCGTCGGAGACGGCGCCGCCGATCTGGCACCGGCAGCGGCAGGCAACGACCCGCTACAAGGCCCTTTTGACGTGATTGCCATCAGCGGCTCGGTCGCCGAAGTGCCGGCCGCGCTGCTGTCCCGGCTCAAGGTGGGTGGGCGTCTGAGCGCCATAGTGGGTTTTGAGCCGATGATGCGCGCCACTCTGGTCACGCGCGTGGCTGAAGATGCCTGGCGCACAACGCAAGCCTGGGACACCGTGGCTCCGCGGCTGCTCAATTTCCCCGAGCCTTCCAGTTTCGTTTTCTGAAAATCATCTCGAGAAGGCCTGCGCGGATGATTTCCCAACTGAACCCCTCCGATTTCACCAACTGGCGCGACAGCGACAGCGCCGCTGATGGCGCGTCGCCAGCCGCCCTGCCGCTGGTGCTTGATGTGCGCGAACCCTGGGAGTTGCAGACCGCCTCGGTCAGGCCGGAAGGTTTCACGCTGGTGCACATTCCCATGCGCGAGATTGCCGTGCGGCTGGCTGAACTGCAGGACAGCCACGGCACCGGGCAACCGATTGCCTGCTTGTGCCACCACGGCATGCGCAGCCTGCAGGTGGCTCAGTATTTGATGCAGAGCGGCTTTACCCGGGTTGTCAACCTGCAGGGCGGCATCGACGCCTGGTCACGGCAGGTGGACCCGTCAGTTCCGCTGTACTGATGCACGCGTGATTTTTATTTGCGGATTCATTCACCTCTTCAGGACCCCTATGCCCAAGCCCAAGAAACCGCCCGCGCAAACCGCATCGCTGATGCCCCTGTCGCTTGCCATGGCCGCGGCGCTGCTGGTGTTTGCCCCGCTGGCGCAGGCCCAGAGTCTGCTCGAGCTGTATGACTCGGCCCGCGCCTTTGACGCGAACTACCAGTCGGCCCGGCTGCAATACGACGCCAATCTGGCCCGGGCCGAGCAGGCCAGGGCCGGCATTTTGCCAGCGGCAGGCCTTTCCGCCGGCGTGACGCGCACCGGGTTTGAGAACACCAGCCCGGAAACAAGCCGCAGCTTCAACACCCAGAGCGCCACGCTCAGCGCCACCCAGCCGCTGTACCGCCCGGCCAACTGGGCGACCTACGAGCAGGGCAAGAAACAGGTCGAGCTGGCCCGGGCCCAGCTCGAAGCGGCCGAGCAGGACCTGATCGTGCGCACCGCCCAGGCCTACTTTGACGTGCTGGCCGCGCAGGACACGCTGGCCTTTGTGCAGGCGCAAAAAGCGGCGGTTGATGAACAACTGGCTTTTGCCAGGCGCAACTTCGAGGTCGGCACCTCCACCATCACCGACACCCGGGAAGCCGAAGCGCGCTTTGACCTGGTGGTGGCCCAGGAAATCGCCGCCGACAACGATCTGCGCATCAAGAAAATCGCGCTCGACCAGTTGGTGGGCACCACTGGCTCACAACCGAAAAGCCTGCTCGCGCCGGTGGTTCTGCCGCCCGTGGCGCCAGCCGATGTCAACGCCTGGGTGCAGCAGTCCGAAGGGGTGCATCCGGGCATTCGCCAGGCCCAAAGCGCCCTGGACATTGCCGCGCTTGAAGTGAGCAAGGCCGAGGCCGGCCACAAGCCGACGCTGGACCTGACGGCCAGCTACAACGTCACGCGCGACCCTTCAAGCCTGGCGCAAAGCGGCATCTCTTCGCGCGCCAACACCAGCAGCATTGGTGTGCTGCTCAATGTGCCGCTGTTTGCGGGCTTTGCCACGCAAAACCGCATCAAGGAGACACTTTCGCTCAAGGACAAGGCGCAAAGCGACCTGGAGGGCGCGCGGCGCTCGGTGGCGCTGGGAACGCGCACGGCTTTTTTTGGCGTGCTCTCGGGCCAGGGGCAGGTCAAGGCGCTGGAGGCGGCCGAGCGCTCCAGCCAGAGCGCGCTGGACGCGAACAAGCTGGGTTACCAGGTGGGGGTGCGCATCAATATTGATGTGCTGAACGCACAAAGCCAGCTGTTTCAGACCAAGCGTGATCTGGCGCAGGCGCGCTACAACGTGCTGCTGGGCGCGCTGCGCCTGCGCCAGGCCAGTGGCGCCTTGACGCCGGATGATTTGCAGCAGATCAATTCGATGCTGGCGCGCTGATTCGACCGCGCACCGGCGAGTGACGTGCCGGTTGACTGCGGCCTGTCTTATCGTTGGGGAAACGTTCTGCCGGCCTCCACAGCACCGGTCGAGAGCAGCTCGTTGCGCCGCACAAGTTCACCGGTGACCGGGTGATAGTAGGCTTCAACGATGTCGCCATTTTTCTTGATGGCGTAGAACTCGTAGCAGTTGGTTCTGGAAACCTTGAAGTCAACCCGTACGTAGTCACGCACGCCAAAGATCGCCTTGATTTTTTTTTCTCCAAGCCAGGGCTTGGCCGGCGGCGAGACGCACACAATCCTCTCCTTCGGGGCGCTGGCATGAGCCGCCGCGCCACCAAGCAGGGCCAACCCCAGCATCACGGCAAGTCGGGTGCGGCTTGCCCGTCGGCTAGAAATTTCACACATACAACGGCTCCAGATAAAACGATTTAAGTCCGGCGGCCATGTTAGGTGTGAAGTCTGATGGAAATCTTAAGGAGCCTCCCCGGCATCACCCGACACGCTCAGGTGCGCCTTGCCGATGCCGGCGAGCCATGGTTGCAAGGCCTGCACGGTGCGCGCGCTGGCGTGGCGATGCTGTTGCACAAAATTGGCTGCCGCCTCGCAGGCGCGACGCCGTGCGCTTTCATCAGAAGATGGTAGTGATTGCTCATCTGCCACCAGGCGTGACATTCCCGGTTGAAGCGCTCGTAGCCCTGTCCCAATACCCCCAGCCAGACTTTCCGGTCGTCGTCCAACAGGTAAATATCCTCCTGTCCGCCCCGCGAGGTGACGTTGTAAAGACCTCCGGTAAGTTCGAGTCTTAAAGGACGCGCCATGTCGCTAATATGGCATGGAAGAATATGTGTTATTGCAAGACCCGACCCCGGGGCTAAGATGCCCGTCAGAGCTGCTAATCACTCACCATTACCAACCGTCTGCATATCGCAACAAGATCGCACACTTTGCGGATGCCAACGACCATCCACGCTCACAATCGAGACCTAGTTAGCAGGTTTGAACTCCATTTCAGAAAAGTCGAATTGACCTTTCAAAATCCCCAAATGCTTCCCGCAGTGGCATTTGATATTTCCTACAAATCTTGACCGATCGGATTCACTTCTTGCCAAAGTAACCAAAGCGTCACCCTGATGGCATAAAAAAATATCTGGAAGTAGCTTTGGCAAATTATCATTAATATTGCTATAAATAAAACGATTGTCAGCTTCTAGGAAACTCAATGAACCAGTATCAACTATAAATTTCATCTTTGACATCCACAGGTTTAAGGATAGAGAGTTCTCACACATTACTGGATACTGGCAAAACATCCGCCATGGCTTTCCCTAATTGCCTTTCCGACGGTTTCATCTGCACTGTTTGAATCAATCCCCATCCTTGCCGCTTTGTCCGTCATGCACTGACAGTAACCTTTAATCTGAGCATTGCTAAAAGGTGACGCAACTTTTCTCTGTTTTGCGAGACAACCTTCATGAAAACCTTTCATATATTCATTTAGTCGAGGAGCACTCTTGGGAGCAAATGGAAGCGGTAAGGTGTGCAGTCCGAATACCTTGTCACACTGAAAGACCCTAGATATGGCGGACTTGAGTTTAACTGGATCTTCTTCACGAATAGCAACAGTTGCTTGTGGGAGAAATGTATTTTTAATCTCATTCCGAAGGCTCAAAGAAGTTTCTCGAAATTTCTCTTTGATTTCTTGGTTGTCTTTATTCTCTTGAATATAAGGTAAGACCGCTTGTAATCGAGGTTTTGAATAAGACAACATGCCATCATGCTGAGCATCCTTGGCCGCTTGAAAAAGTGCGCCATATACAAGTGAGCACATAGCGTAATCATCACTTGATGCGGCCTCCGCAATAGAACACATCGAAACTGCGAGTGCAAGTATCTGAGTGGTAGTGACTATATATTTCATTCTAGTGGGTCTCTACTTTAGGTTTGACATTAGTAAGCTGAAGTGCTCGGCTATCGTGTGCTGGCCCGACAGGTAAATATCCTCCTGTCCTTCACCCCGCGAGGTGACGTTGTAAAGACCTCCGGCAAGTTCGGGTCTTAAAGGATGCGATGTCGCTAATATGACATGGAGGAATGTATTATTGTAATACCTGACCCCGGCTCTTTGGCGGCCAGTTAGGAAAATTCAATAGGCGAATGCCCCAGCCACGACGGCAGAAGTGGCCCCGGTGGTTTGAAAAGCACATGCAGCAATCTCAACAGACATAATCATGGCAGTCGCCTTCATGTTTTGAAAAGGCTATGTCACTGCTAATTGTTGAAAGTTCGATTTCCCCAATGAAAATGGCAATCCGCTATGGGCAAGGGAAACCTAGAAGTGGCGCGGCTTGCGGAAGGATTTTCAATATCACCAACACTTAAAAGTGACATAGCCTTTGAAAAATCCATTGATGCTTATTTTCGTAATGGTGGAGTTATAAGCGACGAATAATCTGGCACGACTTTTGGTGCTGGAATAATAGAAAAATTCGTACCAAGCACTGAGTCGATAGTCTTTAGGTCATTGATTTTTAGTGGTTTTGCTCTGCCGTATTGATAGTCGCTCCATTTTGGATCTCTCCCTAATAGAGCTACGGCATTCAAGCATAGGTTTTTAGTTTCTTTCTGAATGAGATTTGATATTGGAGAGGTAAATTTTCCCTCTGACTTTGGTTTGATTACTACTTTATAAAAGAATGTATTTCCCTCCTCGGATGGGTATGGACATTTGCCGTCATCCTTCGGCTCTGATACATTAATTTTAATGAGAGTTGCTGATAAATTACTGTTATTTTTAAATAGCATTTTTAGGTCGGCACCATCATAGACCCAATTTACAAATTCAAGCTCCTCATAGACATTACCGCCATATTCATCAAGATTTTCCTGCTTTTTCTTGTTCTTGATTTTATTTTCACAGGATTGCTTGATCATCCTTGCTGCGGAATCGCTACTGACACCCTTTAGGCCGCTAATTATGCAGTCATCAATTTCTGTATTTGCAAATGCTGAAATAGAGATTAGTGCAGACAGCAGGAGTATAGATCTTTTAAAAATAGTTGTTCTCATTGGTAATAAAGAATAGTTTATGTTGGCACCATTATTAATTAACTGATGCGATGTATAGTGCAGAACCAGCGCATTATTTTAACAATAAATCTTTTGGAAAGCAGTATATAAATATGTTTTATAGGCATCTAGCGGTTATATGCACAGTTATAAAAAATACGAAAAACCCGGCAGTCTTGATTGGTAAACTCTAGGTGCCGCTTGCAAGCAGGTCTATCCCAAGACGAATGGGCTGTTAAATGACTGTAGACGCAGCAATGTCGCCACCAAATTGACTACGAAGATTTATTGAATTTTTTTCATAGCAGTAGCTCGGCAAAAATCGCACATTAATCGAAAAGTACACATTCAACGTTGAACTTAACTGGCACCTGAGCGCATCGAAATACCCGGCATTCTCCGTTCAGTTGACGGACTTGTTATGCAAGGCGCAGCACCCCGGAAGATGCCCGCGCCCCGCATAGTAACCAGATTTGTTCAAAAGGGTGATCCTCCGGCACAAGGATGCTTGGCTGGTGCTCCTTGAAATCATGAAGGTCCCACAAGGGAAATGCCGAACGAATTAAGAGCCAAACCCGAGATGCTTGGTATGTTTTGGTTGCTTTGTCGACCAAGAGGATATTTAGTGGTGTGAGAAGGCGTCTATCCAAAGGAACCATGGCGGAATGCAATTTCTGCTCCGGCGATGACGCTGACTTGCCGGTACGGCCGAGGAGTTGTTTCGCGTCGGATTGGGTTCCGTAAACGTGGCCAACTTCGACGTAAAGCGTTTCACCGTCCAGCAAGCAGTAACCGTCTGGCTCGGGAGGCTTACGCAGCTCTACGAAAGAAAAGCGCCCAGACCCCAGTTCGGAGCGCATAGCCTCCGAAAACTGCGTAATCGCCCCAATTTCGAGACCGTCTTTTTCAGGAGATATTTGCATGACACCTTAATGCGACCGAGCCATAGAGCGTAGCGATGAGTATAGGAATGGGGGCAATAATTATTGAGCGGCTACAGCCTCAGGTCATTGGCAACTTGTCAAAAAGGCATTGATTTTTTGCTTTTGATCGGTTGGTATCTCAATGTTGTAGCCAACGAAAGTGGGGGCGCTTCGGCCTAATTGAATTGCATGCCCAATGAATTTCGAATTCATTACATTTTTAACCTGACTGGTACTCAGTAAAAATTGATTGTTCAGATAGTAGCCATCATATCTCCATTTGCCGATTGGCTCAATAGGCAGAATATCCGAATCAGCCATCAATGAATGAAACCACTCGCCTTGCATCATTGAATCAGCTTGCTCCTTTGTGACTGGTGCAAAGGAGTTAAATATCACTCCGCGACTACAGACAAATAGTGCTTTTCCATTTCCCCAGACGGTTTTCTGATGACCACGAAGATACATGGTGTTATCAACAGCTTCAATACTCCACTTTGGGCGCTGACGGCCATTGTTGATGACGTTTAAGTCAGTGAGTTGCCTTTTTGACAACACATAAATCTCGTCTTTTGAAGTTCGAACCATCAAATCAAAGAGAGCCGGATCAACATCCATTTCACGGATATATGTCGAGACGGTGGCAGAGGCTATTTGTCCGTCATCAAGGTCCTGTGAGGTGGTTGTCTTCCGTGAAAAACGGTGGACACCATACTCAGAACCGCTTTCGAGGTACCGGTAGCTGCCTCCCAGGAATGCTAGTGCGCATGAACTGTAGCAAACGCCTGGAGCGGGACGGTTTTCTTCTCCTGCAAACTTTCCGATATTGGTAGAAATGCCGGTCTTCCGAATGATGCGTCCAAGCTCCATGCCGACTGCCATGCTGCCGCCTTGTGAATTGAGCCAGTAGGTGACTGGACTACCTTTGATCTCTTGTAAGCGAGAGCGCAAACGACTTGCGGCGGCAGCGTCGATCTCTCCATTAAGCTGGAATGTGTAGTTGTTGATGTTCATGGCGATACTGCCAAGACCTGGTTTCCAAACCGTTATCTTCATCACATCGGTATCGGCGGCGTTGGCCACGAGGGCTGTGCCAGCAAAGAATGCAAGGACAATTATCGTTTTCAGCATCAATTGGGTTGGACAAATTATTGCGGAAGAGTACCAAGTCGCAATGATGATCAATGCCCAGCGGGCAACAGGGTCAGTCTTGCATACGTCATTGCCCCGTTCTGAATTTTTTGGCTTCTCACCATTCTGCTTACCGTCGAATAGTGTAAGCCGAAGTGCTCGGCAATCGCCGCTATAGCGTGCTGGCCCGACAGGTACGCTCGCGGCATCGCTTCGTTACGCTGGTAACAGCCTGCCAATCAACCTGACACTACAGATAAGCCCGCAACGCTTCCAATGTCCTGGCGGTCGCCCCCCGGTTCCGCGCCGCAAACGCCAGCCCGGCAGCCACCGCTTGCGCCAGCGCGGGCGAATCATTCACCAGCCCCAGTGCAGCCTGTACGCCTGCGCGCATATCGGCCACGCGCTGCGCTGCGCCCTCGGCCTCGGCCAGCTCGGCAGCCTCGGCAAAATTGAAGGTGTGCGGCCCCATTACCACCGGGCAGCCGCAGGCGGCCGCTTCGATCAGGTTCTGCCCGCCTAGCGGCGCAAAGCTGCCGCCCAGCAAGGCCACGTCGCTGAGGGCGTAATACAGCGCCATTTCGCCAAGCGAGTCGCCCAGCCAGATATCAGCCTGCATCGCCTCGCTGCTCCCGGCCGGCCCTGCCGACCACCGCGAGCGGCGCGAAACGCGCAAGCCGCGTTGTTCAGCCAGCGCCTGCACGTCGCCAAAGCGCTGCGGGTGGCGCGGAACGATCAGCACCTTGAACCTGTTCAGACTGGATGATGCTATTGAAATAGCAGCAGCTTGCGCACGTTCTACGTGGGCTAGAGCACTTATTTCCTTAAGAAAATGATCTTCTTCGCCGTCTCGCGAACTGGCGAACAGCAGCACCGGCTGCGCCAGCGCCTGGCGCCAGGCCTGGCCCTGCGCGAGCTGGCTGGCGTCGGGCGCGGCGTCAAACTTGAGGTTGCCAAAAACACCGGCCACCCTGGCACCCAGGCGGGCAAAGCGCTGCGCATCGGCATCGGTCTGCGCCAGCACCGCCGACAGCGCGCCATAGGCAGGCAGCGAGAGCGGCGCCAGGCGCAGCGCCTTGCGCAAGGATTTTTCAGACAAGCGGCCGTTGACGAGCAGCAGCGGCATGGCGCGCGCCCGCGCGGCGGCCACCGCGTTGGGCCAGATTTCGGTTTCCATCAGCAGGCCAAGGCGCGGCTTGAAGTGGCTGAAAAACCGGGCCACGGCGGCCGGGCTGTCCCACGGTTGCCAGACCTGCACATCGCCCGGCTGCAACAACCCCGTACCCTCAGCGCGCCCGGTGGCGGTGCCATGGGTGAGCAAAATGCGCAAGCCCGGATGCCGGGCGCGCAGCGCGTTGAGCAGCTGCGCCGCCGTGCGCGCCTCACCCAGCGAAACGGCATGCACCCAGACCAATTCTGATGCCGGTTCTGGCGGCTGGGAATAGTAGCCAAAACGCTCTTGCACCGCCACCCGGTAACCCGGCTCCTGCCGGCCCCGGCGCGCCAGCTTGCGCCGCAGCAACGGTTGCGCCAGCCACATCAGCAGCGAATAAATGCGCAGCGCCAGGGCGTTCATGCAGCGTTGACGCCGGGTGACGAATGAGTCGCGGCGCAGGCCAGCCAGGCCTGCCAGACCGCCTCCACGGGGGGAGTGGGCGAGGCAAACACGCTGAGCTGGCGCCCACCGGTTTCAGGCCCGGTGCGCCAGGCGGTGTCGAAGTTGTAAATTTGCACATGCGGCAAATCCAGCGCCACGGCGATATGGCTCACGCCGCTGTCCACGCCGATCACGCCGACGCATTGCGCCAGCGCCTCGGTCAGGGCGTCGAGCGCGAGCAGCGGCCATACCACGGCGTTGGCCGGCGCGCTCTGATTGAGCGCCCGTGCAATCGCCTGGCTCGTTGCCAACTCGCTGGCATTGCCATGCGTCAGCGCAATCTGATAACCCGCCGCATTAAAGCGTTGGCCGAGTTCTCTCCAGTGGACCAACGGCCACTGCTTGTCGGCGCGCGAGGTGCCGTGGACGAAGGCGATGGTCCCCGAGTTTGCGCCGCTTGCTATAGTTTCAGGAGCTGGTTGAGCCCGTTCTATAAGGGCAGGAGG
>CAYJMW010000070.1:0-17695 GCA_964371235.1 uncultured Polaromonas sp. | reverse complement strand
CCCAAGCAAGGCCAGCCCCCTCGGGGGGCAGCGCATTACACGCAGTGAAAAGCGTGGGGGCCCTATTTATTCAGTACGCGCCAGCACCACGCCGGTGATGTGCGTGGCACCGGCGTCCCGCAAGGCCTGCGCCGCCGTGAACAGCGAAGCTCCGCTGGTCATCACATCATCGACCAGCACGACGCGGCGCGCCTTTAATTCGGCAACGCGCAGTGGATCGACCTGAAAGGCGCCCTTGACATTGGCCAGCCTGGCCTCGCGCTTGAGCTGGCTCTGCGCGGGCGTGTTTTTCACGCGCAGCAGCAGCCTGGCATCGGGTTTTGCGCGGGTTTGACTTTGCCGCACCAGCGTGCTGGTCAGTTCCCAGGCCTGGTTGAAGCCACGCGTTCGCAGGCGTTCGGCGGACAAGGGCAATGGCAACACCCAGTCATCGGCGTCGAGCTCGGCAAACACCCGTGCTGCGCCGGGCGTCTTGAGCAACAAGACCGCGAAAAATGTGGCCCAGCCGTGCTGCTCGCCAAACTTGTAGCGGGCAATCAGGTCGGACCACGGGTAGGCATAAGGCACGGCGGCCAGTGCTTTGTCCAGCGGCGGCGGCTGACGCACGCAGGCGGCGCAAAGACGGGGTCCAGCCTTTGGGTCCATGGACAGTTCAGCGGGCAAGGCCAGCGCGCAACGCTCGCAGCGTCGCTGCGGCGGCGCGAAGCGCGCCTCGCACGGTGGGCACACCTGGCGCGCAGGCCAGCTGCGGCAGACGGCGCACTGGCTGGCAAAGCCGGGCAGCCGTGGCGGGAAAAAACCGGGAGCAAAACCCCGGTCAAGCAGGCGTGTGAACACCGTGTCAATATACTCGCGTAGTTCCCGCGCCTGAGCGGCGCCGTGAACCACGCCTTCAATGCGGTTTCCTTTCCATGACCCCTACCGAGCGCCCTCCAACCCTTGATCCGATCGCCGTTGGCCGCTGGCAGCGCACCGCGCCGCTGGCCTCGCCGTGGCTCCATGAAGAGGTGGCCAGCCGGATGATGGAGCGCTTGCAATGGATCAAGCTGCAGCCGCAGGTCTGGGCGCATTGGGGCGCCGTGCGGGGCGGTTTGCAGGCTCATGTGAAGCTGACCGCCCGGTATCCCGATTCTGCCTGTTTTGTCGCAGAGGCCCACGCAGAACGGTTGCAACCAGCTATCAAAACAATAGTGAAACCGTGGTGGAATCCGAAACAGTGGCGGGCAGCGCCCACGCGCTTCGAGGCTCCGCCGCCGGCCAGTGTCGAGATGCTGTGGGCCAACATGGCCCTGCATGAATCGGCTGATCCGCAAGGGCTGCTCGCCGAGTGGCACAAGGCACTGAAAGTCGATGGTTTTCTGATGTTTTCCTGTTTGGGCCCCGATACCGCCCGCGAACTGCGCAAAGTCTATGCGCAACTGGGCTGGCCGCCAGCGGGGCATGAGCTGACCGACATGCATGACTGGGGCGACATGCTGCTGCAAACCGGTTTTGCCGAACCGGTGATGGACATGGAGCGCATCACGCTGACCTTTGAGACGCCAGCGCGGCTGTTGCAGGAACTCGCTGAACTGGGGCGCAATTTTCATCCGGCGCGCTTTGCAGCCCTGCGCGGGCGCCGATGGAAGGCGCGGCTGGAGCAGGCGCTGAGTGAGCATCTGACGGGTGCGGACGGCCGCCTGTCTCTCACCTTTGAAGTGATTTATGGCCACGCGCTGAAGGCCGCGCCCAAGATCAGGGTCAGCGCGCTTAGCGCCGTGTCGGTGGCTGACATGCGCAGCATGCTGCGGCGACCGCGCGCCTGAATGGTGCAACGGCATGGCGCCTTGATGATTGTTTGCACAGACCCGTGTGGCCTGCGTGTTTTCCCGGGGGAGGACATGCCGGATAAGAGGCTATGATTTGCTGCGTCCGGGGTATGTTCCCGGGTTTCCTGCGGTCATTGTTTGGCATTTGCCGAATTTTTTTAGGCTTGCCACGTGTTGCGGCCAACACCCACATTTCGTTTCGCGACCTTCCCCGCTCCCGCCCCTCACAGCCACGAGGCGGTGCAGTGGCTGCTAAAGCGTCATAGTTCACTCGCGCCAGTTCAATTGGGCTGGTTGTATGTGTCGTTGTGCGCGGTGTTGCTGTCAATTGCCGCGTTTTCCTGGTTGCTGGACGCTACCCTGGTGATGCTCTTTGCCTGGGCTGAATTGCTGGCGGTGGGCGTCGCCTTCTTCGTGTATGCCCGTCACGCCGGAGACAGTGAAAAAATCGTCTTGCAAGGTGGGCAACTGGTGGTTGAGCTTGAAACAGCAGGGCATACGCAGCGGGCCGAATTCAACCGTGAGTGGGTCCGGATTGAACCCAAGGACGATGATGGCTCGTTGATTGAAGTGTCGGGGCAGGGGCGAGCGGTGCGAGTCGGGCGGCATGTGCGGCCAGAACTGCGGCCCCTGCTGGCCCGCGAGATACGTTTCGCGTTGCGTGCCTACCCGAAAATCGCCAAGTAAAACCTTAAAAGGTTGCCATATTTCTGGCGACGGCGATTTGACTTGGCGCAAACTTTATAATCTTCAAATAATTTGGTCGGCAACGGAAGCAGAAAAAGTGATCACGATGAACGTAAGCAACACCTTGAGCAAAATGAAACGGCCCGGCATCGAGCATGCAGGCGCACTTTTGGTAGCTTCCATGGCATGGTTCAGCACCGCCGCTTACGCCGTGAATGATTTGCCAGGCGGCCCGGCCGTCCGGCAGCTCAATCTGGGGCCGGCGGCCTCCAAAATTGCCGAGGAGGTGGTCTCGCTGCACTGGATGATGCTTATCATCTCGACCGCCATCTTTGTCGTGGTTTTTGGTGTGATGTTCTATTCGATATGGAAGCATCGCAAATCTGTCGGCCACAAGGCCGCCAATTTTCATGAGTCCACCGCTGTTGAAATTGCCTGGACCGTTGTTCCGTTCATCATTGTGATCGCCATGGCGCTGCCTGCCACCAAGGTCATCGTGGCCCAGAAAGACACCACCAATGCCGACCTGACCATCAAGGCCACCGGCATGCAGTGGAAATGGGGCTATGACTACATCCGGGGCGAAGGCGAGGGCATTGGTTTTGTATCCGCGCTTGATTCGTCGCAGCGCACCATGTCCAACAATGGCGGCCCCAAGGCAGGCGAAGTGGTCGATGACTACCTGCTCAAGGTGGACCACGCCCTGGTGGTGCCAGTCCACAAGAAGGTGCGCATCATCACCACGGCCAATGACGTGATCCACTCATTTGCGGTGCCGGCCTTTGCCATCAAGCAGGACGCGATTCCCGGTTTCGTGCGCGATACCTGGTTCCGCGCCGAGAAAACAGGCGATTTTTACGGCCAGTGTTCCGAGCTGTGCGGCAAGGAACACGCCTATATGCCGATTCACATCAAGGTGGTCTCCGCCGAGGACTACACGAAATGGGTCGGTGAAGAAATGAAGAAGATGGCTGACCGCAAGTAACCAGCCCGCTTGAGCGAAACGTTTTTAGAGAATTGAAAAGGATACCTCGATGAGTGCCGTTTTAGACCATCACGATCACGCCCATGACGGCCACGCTGACCACCACGCCCCGACCGGGTGGCGGCGCTGGGTCTATGCGACCAACCACAAGGACATCGGCACGATGTACCTGGTGTTTTCCTTCACCATGCTGATCCTGGGCGGGATTATGGCGTTGATCATCCGTTCCGAGCTGTTCCAGCCGGGCCTGCAACTGGTTAACCCCGAGTTGTTCAATCAGCTCACCACCATGCACGGCATCATCATGGTGTTCGGAGCCATCATGCCGGGCTTCGTGGGCTTTGCAAACTGGATGATCCCGATGCAGATCGGCGCGGCCGACATGGCCTTTGCCCGCATGAACAACTTCAGTTTCTGGCTGTTGGTACCGGCCGGGCTGCTCGTGATCGGCTCGTTCTTCTTGCCAGGTGGCGCGCCGGCGGGTGGCTGGACGCTGTACGCGCCGCTCTCACTGCAAATGGGCGCAGGCATGGATGCCGGCATTTTTGCGCTGCATATCCTGGGCGCGTCGTCCATCATGGGTTCGATCAACATCATCGTGACCGTCCTGAACATGCGCGCGCCGGGCATGACGCTGATGAAAATGCCGATGTTTGCCTGGACCTGGCTGATCACCGCCTACTTGTTGATCGCCGTGATGCCGGTGCTGGCCGGCGCCATCACCATGACGCTGACCGACCGCCACTTTGGCACCAGCTTCTTCAACCCCGCCGCTGGCGGTGACCCGGTGATGTTCCAGCACATTTTCTGGTTCTTTGGCCACCCTGAGGTGTACATCATGATTTTGCCGGCCTTCGGCATCATCAGCCAGATCGTGCCAGCCTTCGCGCGCAAAAAACTGTTTGGCTACGCCTCTATGGTTTACGCCACGGCATCAATCGCCATTTTGTCCTTCATCGTGTGGGCACACCACATGTTTGCGGTTGGCATGCCAGTGACAGGCCAGCTGTTTTTCATGTACTCGACCATGCTGGTTGCGGTGCCCACGGCCGTGAAAATTTTCAACTGGGTCGCGACCATGTGGCGCGGCTCGATGACTTTTGAAACCCCGATGCTGTTTGCCGTGGGCTTTATCTTCGTGTTCACCATGGGTGGCTTCACCGGTTTGATACTGGCCGTGGCCCCGATCGACCTGCAGGTGCAGGACACCTACTATGTGGTGGCGCATTTCCACTATGTGCTGGTGGCTGGCTCCCTGTTTGCAATGTTTGCCGGGTTTTACTTCTGGTCGTCCAAGTGGACGGGCGTGATGTACAACGAAACGCGCGGCAAGATCCATTTCTGGTGGAGCATTATCGCGTTCAACGTGACTTTCTTCCCGATGCATTTTCTCGGCCTGGCCGGCATGCCGCGTCGCTATGCCGACTACCCGATGCAGTTCACCGACTTCAACGCCCTGGCCAGCGTGGGGGGATTTCTTTTTGGCTTTGCCCAGGTTTATTTCTTCCTTTTCATCGTTTTGCCCGTCATGCGTGGCAAGGGTGAAAAAGCGCCCGGGAACCCCTGGGAAGGTGCCGAAGGGCTGGAATGGGGACTGCCCTCGCCGGCTCCCTTCCACACCTTTGAAACCCCACCCAGGCTGGATGCCACGGCAACCCGCGTGATTGGTTGAACAACCCGGTATTGGCACCATGACACCTGAGCAAAAGAAGGGCAATCTGCGGCTGGCCCTGATACTGGCCTCGATTGCGCTCGTCCTGTTCTTCGGCTTCATGGCCAAGACGATGTATCTGGGTGGCTAGGCGACCCAGCCCCACTCTGGCCATGCGAAACCTTGTGATGCAAATCAAACGCGAAAATTTCACGATGGTGGGAAAGCTGGGCGTGATCGTGCTTGGCATGTTCGCTTTCGGCTACGCGCTGGTTCCCATTTACAAGACCATTTGCGAGATGACCGGAATCAATGTGCTGGCTCTGTCCGAGCAGCAAATTCCCGGTGCCAGCCCGAAGCTGCCTGCCAATACGCAGGTGGACCTGACCCGAACCGTCACCGTTGAATTTGATGCCAACTCGCGTGGTCCATGGTCCTTCAAACCGGCCCAGCGATCGATTCAGGTTCATCCGGGTGAACTGACCACCGTGATGTACGAATTCCAGAACGTGCAAGACCGCGTCATGGCCGCGCAGGCGATTCCCAGCTATGCGCCTGCGCAGGCTGTTGCTCACTTCACCAAACTCGAGTGCTTTTGTTTCAACCAGTACACCTTGCAGCCCGGTGAAAAGAAGAAGTGGCCCGTGGTTTTTTTCATCGATCCCAAGTTGTCAAAAGATGTCGCCACGATCACGCTCTCGTACACCTTTTTTGAGGTGGGTGGCAAAACACCAGCGGCACCAGGCGCTGCCGCGGCGGCTGCAAGGCAACCCGCTATTTTGAAAGCCGGTGCATGAGTGATCCGGTCAAGGGCAAAAATGCTGCTCCCGCGGCATCGTTCTGGCACAGCCTTAAAACTGTGGCATGGTCATTTTCCGGAATTCGCAAGCGAAGTGAATCGCAGAAGGATATGGCGCGCGTCAATCCATTTCACATCGTTGCCGCAGGCCTTTTGGGCGTATTGATTATTGTTGTAGGCCTGATCGTTCTGGTGAACTGGGTGGTGGCCAAATAAGGCCGCCGTCCTCGCCCGGAAAGTTCAAGGAAAATTGGAAAAAATGGAGCTGAAATGAGTTCATCAACGCACGGTGCCACACCCTATTATTTTGTGCCCAGCCCATCGCGGCACCCCGCTTTTGCCGCTTTCGGCCTGTTCTTTGTGATCTTTGGCGCGGTCCAGTGGGTCAACGGCGTTGACTGGGGTAAATATGCCCTGGCTTTTGGCGTGGTGTGGTGGCTCGGCGTGCTGTACCAATGGTTCAGTCAAGCGGTGTCGGAGAGCGAGGGCGGGCGGTATGGGTACAAGGTTGATCTGTCCTTCCGCTGGAGCATGAGCTGGTTCATATTCTCCGAGGTGATGTTTTTCGGCGCTTTCTTCACTGCACTTTGGTGGGCCCGGGCGCACTCGGTGCCGGCGCTGGGAAGTCTGGACAACGCACTGCTCTGGCCGGATTTCAAAGCGGTCTGGCCCAGCCTGGCGGCTGGCGCGACCGCGTCACCAGCGGGCATCGTGGAGCCTTTCACCACCATGACGCCGTTCTGGTTGCCCACCATCAATACCGCGCTGCTGCTGAGTTCCGGCGTGACCCTGACCATTGCCCACCATGCCCTGCGTGAGAACCATCGTGGACGGACCATCGCCTTTATGTGGCTGACGGTGCTGCTCGGCATTACTTTCCTGTCGGTGCAAGGCTACGAGTATGTCCATGCCTACTCCGAGCTCAATCTCAAGCTGTCCTCGGGCGTGTACGGCTCGACTTTTTTCATGCTGACCGGGTTTCACGGTTTTCACGTATTTATGGGCATGCTGATGCTGGTGTTTATCACCCTGCGCCTGCAAAAAGGGCATTTCACGCCAGACAAACATTTTGGTTTTGAGGGGGCGGCTTGGTACTGGCACTTTGTGGACGTGGTGTGGCTGGGCCTTTACACCCTTGTCTATTGGCTGTGAATCTGGCCCGCAAGGGGAAGCAGGACCACTGAGCTGGTTCACTGACCTGGCAAGCGATACTTTTCGTCCTGCCGCTTCGCCACCGCGGTCCAACCGGACATAGAAGCCGCATTGCGCGGCTTTTGTTTTTGACTCAGGTGGTCAGTTTCCCACCGGAATGCCGGTCGGCTGTATGTAACCCAGCTTCCACGCCATCAAAATGCAGACAAACAGCAATATTGAAAACCCGACTCGGAACGCCAATGCGCGGGCCATGTTGCTGGTTTTGCGTTTGCCGTTGCGGCCATCCTTGAGCATGAAAAAAAGTGCAGAGGCCAGGCTGGCGAAGATGGCAAAAAAAGCCAGTGCGACGAGGTAAATCATGAAGCGGATTATCTGCCCATGACGCAGGGCTTGCGTTCGGGCCGGTTCTGGTTGATCACGCTGGCCGCCGTACTGGTGGCAGGCACCACCTTTTCCATGGGCCAGTGGCAATTGCGGCGAGCGGCCCAGAAGGTCGCGCTGCAGGCTGCCATTGAGGCCCAGGGCAATCTTCCCGTGTTGCATGCGCAGGCGCTGGCTGCCATGAACAACGTGGCAGTTGCCATGCACCGGCAGGCCATCCTGAAAGGCCGCTGGCTCCCGGAGCACACGGTGTACCTGGATAACCGGCCCATGAACGGAAAGCCCGGTTTTGTGGTGGTCACGCCGTTGGCGCTGGAAGGCGGCTCGCAGGTCATTGTGGTGCAGCGCGGCTGGGTGCAGCGCGACTTTCGCAGCCGTACCCACCTGCCCGACATCACAACGCCCGAGGGACTTGTCGTGGTCCCGGGCCGTATTGCCCCGGCTCCCTATAAACTATATGAATTCAAGGGAGCTGCGGGCGGCCGCATCCGGCAAAATATCGATATCGCTGCCTTCATGGCGGAAACCGGTTTGCCGCTGCTTGATGTCTCACTGCTGCAAACGGGTGATGCCAGTGAAGGGCTGCTGCGAGAATGGCCCGCGCCCAGTCTGGGCGTGGACAAGCACTACGGTTACGCCTTTCAGTGGTTTGGCCTGTGCGGTCTGGTTGTTCTCCTGTATGGCTGGTTTCAGCTGATTCTTCCGCTACGTGCCAAATCAGGCGCCAAATGACGCGCTCAACGCCCCAATCAACTGCTGTGACAAACGATCATCCAGAATCCTTCTCGCCTCGTGAGGGTGTTGCCGCCGGCGCTGGGGTGCAAGACCAGCCTCTGGTCCTGACGGTTCATGCCTTGCCGAAGCTGGACCGGAGCAGCGCCCAGGCGCCCAGCACCACCGCTGGTCGCTGGAAGATGCTGGTCGTGCTGCTGGTCTGCGCCGCCCCGGTGATCGCGTCGTACTTTACCTACTACGTGATCCGGCCCGAGGGGCAACCGGCCTTTGGCGCGCTGGTCAATCCACAACGCCCCCTGCCGGCGATGAGGACGGCCGCGCTGGACGGCCAAACCGGCGAGCTGACTGCGTTGAGGGGCCAGTGGCTGCTGTTGAGTGTAGCCGGCGGTGCCTGCGATGCCCGTTGCGAGCAAAACCTGTACTTTCAGCGCCAGCTGCGTGAGGCGCTTGGCAAGGAAAAAGACCGCCTGGAGCGGGTCTGGCTGGTCAATGACGCCGCTGCCGTACCCAAGCCTTTACTCCCTGCGCTTGCATCATCCGCAGTGCTGCGCGTGGCGCCGGCCGACCTGGCGCAGTGGCTGGAGCCTGCGGCGGGCCAGCGCTTGCAGGATCATCTCTACCTGGTTGACCCCCTGGGCAACTGGATGATGCGTTTTCCGGCCGATATGGACGCAGCCGCAGCGGCCAAAGCCAGGCGCGATCTGGAGCGTTTGCTGCGCGCCTCAAGCAGTTGGGACAAGGAAGGACGCTAAACGCGTCATTCGTTTTCAAGCCATGGATGCATCCACTCTTTACGACCTGAGCCCCGCCTTGCAACTGATGATCATGGGTCTGGCCGTGGCACTTGGGCCGCTGGCTTGGGTCTGGGTGCGCAACCAGAATGCCCCGATGGCGCAGCGCCTTCGGGTGCTGACGCTGCTGACGCTGTTTCTGACCTTCGATCTGGTGATTTTTGGCACCTTTACCCGCCTGACCGATTCCGGCCTGGGTTGCCCTGACTGGCCTGGCTGTTATGGCAGCGCCAGCCCGGTCGGCGCGCAAGCGCATATCGAGGCTGCCCAGAGCGCCATGCCGACCGGGCCGGTCACCCATTCCAAGGCGTGGATAGAGATGATTCATCGCTACCTGGCCACTGGCGTGGGGGTGCTGATCCTCACGCTGGCTGTGATCGGCTGGCTGGAACGCAAGCGCGCCCCGGTGTCGCCCTGGTGGCCAACCGCAACGCTGGTCTGGGTGTGCCTGCAGGGTGCGTTTGGCGCGCTCACGGTCACGATGAAGCTGTTTCCGGCAATTGTTACCCTGCATCTGCTCGGTGGCCTGGTGTTGCTGGCGCTGCTGCGGGCGCAGTCAGCACGTTATGAGCAGTCAGATGGAAACCCGGCGCGCACATTCAGCGCCCTGAACGCTGGCACCGGGCGGCTTGTCGTCATCGCCTATGCCTTGCTGTGGCTGCAGGTCGCTTTGGGCGGCTGGGTCAGTACCAACTACGCGGTGTTGGCCTGCACCGATTTCCCCGCTTGCCAGAACTCGCTCTGGCCCGCAATGGATTTCCAGCAGGGCTTTACGCTGTGGCGCGAACTTGGCGCAGGCCATGAGGGTGGCAACATCAGCTTTCAGGCGCTTACGGCGATTCATTATGTTCATCGTCTGGCCGCTTACCTGGTGTTGGCGGTACTGATGATGCTGGCCTTCATTTTGCACCGCGTAGCTGCCCGTCGCCTGCAAGCACGCTGGCTGGCAGCGCTGACCTTGCTGCAGGCCGCCACCGGATTGAGCAATGTGGTGCTGGGCTGGCCGCTGCTTGCGGCCGTCATGCACACCGGTGGCGCGGCGGCGCTGGTGATTGTGCTCACGAGTGTGATTTTTTCAAGTGGCGGCGAGCGGCAAACGGCGCATGAGTCAAAATTGAATGCCTCCAGATTGCCCGCATGAACTCAAGCACACACCAAGCGGTATCGCGTCCCGGCTTCAGGGCTCCCTCCAGGCTTGCCCAGTATTACGCGTTGACCAAACCGCGCGTGGTGCAGCTCATCGTGTTTTGCGCGCTGATCGGCATGGTGCTGGCCGTGCCCGGCATTCCGACCTGGTCCGACGTGAAGCTCGCTGCGTTCGCCAGTGCAGGCATCTGGCTGGTGGCGGGGGCCGCTGCGGCGTTCAATTGCCTGGTTGAGCAGCAGATTGACGCCAGAATGCGGCGCACCGCCTGGCGCGCCACGGCCAAGGGGGAACTGAGCAATCCTCTCACGCTGGCGTTCTCCGCTGGCCTGTGCGCCTTGGGGTCGTGGATTTTGTATGTCTGGGTCAATCCGCTTACCATGTGGCTGACCTTTGCCACCTTCCTCGGCTACGCGGTGGTCTATACCGTGATTCTCAAGCCCCTCACGCCGCAAAACATCGTTATTGGCGGGGCCTCCGGCGCCATGCCGCCGGTGTTGGGCTGGGCTGCCATGACAGGCACGGTGGGTCCTGAAGCGCTGATTTTGTTCCTGATCATTTTCTTGTGGACGCCACCGCATTTCTGGGCGCTGGCGCTGTACCGCGTCGAGGACTACCGCAAATCGGGCCTGCCCATGCTGCCGGTGACGCACGGCAACGAATTCACCCGATTGCAGGTGTTTTTGTACACTCTGGTGCTGTTTGCCGCCTGTCTGATGCCTTTTATTTTCAGAATGAGCGGCTGGCTTTATCTGGTGGCTGCGGTTGTGCTCAGCCTGGGATTTTCGGGGTATGCCTGGCGCCTGTGGCGCAATTACTCCGACGCGCTGGCGCGCAAGACCTTCCGTTTTTCACTGATTCATCTCTCGACTTTGTTTGCGGCCTTGCTGCTGGATCACTACCTCGCATGAAAACCTTGTTACCCCCTCTTAACCGCCGCTCGGCCACTCAATGGATTGGCGGCGCGCTGGCCTTGACGCTGACGGCCGGGTTTCTGACCGCCTGCAGCCCTGACAAGCCGCAGTTCAAAAGCGTTGATCTGACCGGCGCCGACTACGCCCAGGGTTTTTCCCTGACCGACCACAATGGCCAGACGCGCACGCTCAAGGATTTTTTTGGCAAGGTGGTGGTTGTGTTTTTTGGCTACACCCAGTGCCCCGACGTGTGCCCGACAACCATGGCCGAACTGGCACAGGTTAAACAGATGCTGGGCTCCGATGGTGACAAACTGCAGGCAATTTTCATCACGGTTGACCCGGAGCGTGATACGCCAGAGCTGCTCAAGGCCTATATGGCCAACTTTGACCCCGGCTTTCTGGCGCTGCGACCCACCCTGGCCGAGTTGCCGGAAGTGGCCAGGGCGTTCAAGGTCTATTACAAAAAATCAGAGGGGAAAACGCCTGGAAGCTACAGCATGGACCATGCCGCAGGCAGCTATATTTTCGACAGCCAAGGCCGCGTGAGGCTCTACGCCCGCTATGGCAGCGGCGCTGAAGTCCTGGTTTCTGATATCCGCTTGCTGATGAAAAATAGCTGAACCCGGTCAGGGCCGGGGCTATTCAAAAAAAAGCCAAGCAAAAAAAAGGCCTGCACCCTTGACGGCGCAGGCCAGACAGAAAAAATAAATCGCCCGCAAGCGGCTCAGGCATAGGCCGCCAGCACCTTCTTCATTTTCTTCATGGCCGCCACTTCAATCTGGCGAATACGCTCGGCGCTCACCTTGTAATCGGCTGCCAGGTCGTGCAGCGTCATGCCGCCCGAGCCATTGTCATTGACCTTGAGCCAGCGCTCTTCCACAATGCGGCGCGAACGCGCGTCGAGTTGTTCCAGCGCCGCGCTGATGCCGTCAGTGGTCAGATGGTCACGCTGGCGCGACTCCATCAGGGCTGTCGGCTCCTGCGTCGCGTCAGCCAGGTAGGTGATCGGGCCAAAAGCATTTTCACCGTCGTCGCCGGGACTCGGATCCAGCAGCACATCACCCCCCGACATGCGCTGCTCCATCTCGATCACTTCTTCGCGCTTGACGTTCAGTGTTTTTGCCATCGAGGCAATCTGGCCCTCGGTCAGCGCATCGCGATGCGTCGCCACATCGGCATCGTCCTTGAAGCCCTGCTTCATCGAGCGCAGATTGAAGAAAAGCTTGCGCTGAGCCTTGGTGGTGGCCACCTTCACCATGCGCCAGTTTTTCAGGACGTATTCGTGAATCTCGGCCTTGATCCAGTGCATGGCATAACTCACCAGGCGCACACCCTGGTCGGGGTCGAAGCGCTTGACTGCCTTCATCAGACCGATGTTGCCTTCCTGGATCAGATCACCGTGAGGCAAGCCATAGCCCAGATACTTTCTGGAAATTGATACCACCAGGCGTAAGTGAGAGAGCACTAACTTACTGGCTGATTCAAGATCGTTGTTTTCTTTAAGTTTTTTGGCAAATTCCTGCTCCTGCTCGAGGGTCAGCATGGGCAAGCGGTTGACCGCCGAAATATAAGCGTCCAGGTTGCCCAGTGGGGGCACCAGCGACCAGGGGTTGAGTGTGGCCACGGCACCCGTGTGGGCAAGCGGCGCGGCAACGGCGGTTGCAGTCTTGGGGGAAAGGGCATATGACACGGCAGAACTCCTTTTCTCGAAGATATAAATATTAGCACTCTATTGGAGAGAGTGCTAAGCAATAGGTTCAATGGCTTCGATAGGGTTAGGCTAATTAGTGTTTGCCCTAAGCTCATTCAGATTAGGACCCGATTCTGCGATTTGGTTCAGTGAACCTTTGTAGGAGATGGAGCAGGAGATGCGGCATCAAATACCCTCACCGGAGCCGGTGGCTTGGACGGCAGCCGGTATCCGTAGGGCAAGCGCTGGCGCGACTGCGCTCTCAGGGCTGGCGCGTGTCTTCGGAAATTTCGCGCACCTGAACATCGACCACCTCGCCGGCGCTGGGGCCGACCGGTTTTTGCCGGGCCGGGGCGCCCGGCCACATTCCCTGGCGCGAGAAGCGCTGGAAACGGTCAAACACCGCTGTTGGCGCGGGTTTGCGCCCGGTAATAAGTGACGCCAGCAGGCTCAGGGCCACCACGATCAGTGCTGCCGCCAGCAAGCTGACCGTAAAAATGACGGCAAAGACGCCGAAAAGCAGTTTGACAAAAAAACTCAAGAGTTGGCTGACAGCACTGACCACGAAAGATATTCCTTTAAACCTCCGATATGGCGGTGAAAACGGCGGTTTCAAGCCAGCAGGGCTTGGGCAAATTCCCGCGCGTTGAAGGTCTCCAGGTCTTCGAGCTTTTCACCCACCCCAATGAAGTACACCGGGACTGGGCGCAGCGCGGGGAAGGCGAGCGCCCGCTCGCGCTCCCACAGCGCAATGGCCGCCAGCACGCCGCCCTTGGCGGTGCCGTCAAGCTTGGTCACGATCAGGCCGGTAAGCTGCAGCGCCTCGTCAAACGCCTTGACCTGCGCCAGTGCGTTCTGGCCGGTATTGCCGTCAATGACCAGCAGTACCTCGTGAGGTGCAGTGGCGTCGGCCTTCTGTACCACCCGTTTGATCTTGCGCAGCTCTTCCATCAGGTGAAGCTGCGTCGGCAGGCGGCCGGCGGTATCGACCAGCACCACGTCCTTGCCGCGCGCCTTGCCGGCGGTGACGGCGTCAAAGCTCACGGCAGCCGGATCGCCGCCTTGCTGGCTGACAATTTCGACCGTGTTGCGGTCAGCCCAGACGCTGAGTTGCTCGCGTGCCGCGGCGCGGAAGGTGTCGGCTGCCGCCAGCAGCACCGAAGCGCCTTCATTGGCCAGATGGCGCGTGAGTTTGCCGATGGACGTGGTTTTGCCAGCGCCATTGACGCCGGTGACCATGATCACGGTGGGCTGATACTGGCCAATCACCAGCGGTTGTTCCAGCGGTTTGAGCAACTGCGCAATCGCTTCGATCAACGCATTCTTGACAGCGATCGGGTGCGTCATGCCGCCGTCTTTCACCCGGCGCTTGACGTCGCTCAGCAGGTGCTCGGTGGCTTTCACGCCGGTATCGGCCATCAGCAGGGCGGTTTCCAGGTCTTCATACAAGGCGTCGTCAATCCGGCTGCCAGTAAAAACGGTGGAAATACTGGCGCCCGTCTTGCGCAGGCCCGCCTGCAGCTTGCCGAGCCAGCGCTGACGCTCGGGGGCCACCGCGTCGGCGGCCGGAATGGCAATTGGCGTGACCAATGCGCTGCCAATGAGCCCGCCGCCGCCGTCAGGAGCCGGAGCAGCAGGTTTCACGGGAGGAGAGGCGGGGGATTTTTTCTTGAAGAAACTGAACATTGAGTATGCTTGTAGAGTCACCCTATTCTATGAAACACCCCAAGCGACTCTTCCTGACGATCCCTGCGCCCTCATCCAGACCCCTGGTTTGGACTATTTCGGCTTTGATGACTGCCGGGCTCGCCTTCCTCCCTGGCAGTTCAGCCTTTGCCCAGGCAGTTGCCCCGATAGAGCAGTTCACTCTGGCCAATGGGCTGACGGTCATCGTCAAGCCGGATCACCGCGCGCCTACCGCCGTCCACATGCTGTGGTTGCGTGTCGGTGCGATGGATGAAGTGGACGGCACCTCGGGCGTGGCCCATGCGCTGGAGCACATGATGTTCAAGGGCACGCCTACGGTGAAGGCTGGTGAATTCTCAAGGCAGGTGGCGGCGCTGGGAGGGCGTGAAAACGCCTTCACCGGCCGCGACAACACCGGGTTTTACCAGCAAATTCCGGCCAGCAGGCTCGAAGACGTGATGCGGCTGGAGTCAGACCGCTTTGCCAACAACCAATGGCCTGACGACGAATTCAGGCGCGAGATTGAAGTCGTGAAGGAAGAGCGCCGGCTGCGCACCGAAGACTCGCCGCGCGCCATGCTGGATGAGCAAACCAACGCGGTAACGTTTCTGGCGGCCCCCTACCGGCGCCCCATCGTCGGCTGGATGAGCGACCTCGATGCCATGACGCCGGACGACGTGCGCGACTTTCACCGGCGCTGGTATGTGCCCGCCAATGCCGCCGTGGTGGTTGCCGGCGACGTTGACGTGGAGCAAGTCAGGCGTCTGGCTGAAAAATATTACGGCTCCATCCCGGCACGCCCGGTGCCAGTGCGCAAACCGCGCAGCGAGCCCGAGCAGAACGGCCTGCGGCATCTTGATTTCAAAGCCCCTGCCAGCCAGGCCTATGTCGCGCTGGCCTTCAAGATGCCCAAGCTGGAGCCGGCTGATCTGATCGACAGGCCCGGCGTGGCGTCTGCTACAGCCGATGCGAGCCGTGATGCGCTGGCCCTGACGGTGCTGGCCGCCGTGCTCGACGGCTACAGCGGCGCCCGCCTCGAGCGCGCGCTGGTTCAGGGGAAAAATGGTGAGGGCCGTGTCGCCGACAGCGTCGGGGCCGCAAGCGGCCTGGTTGGCCGCGGCCCGCAACTATTCACCCTCGATGGCGTTCCGGCGGAAGGGAGAACCGCGAAGCAGGTGGCCGATGCGCTGCGCCAGCAAGTCGCCCTGATCGCGCAAGGCGGCGTCAGTGAGGCTGAACTCGATCGCGTCAAGACCCAGTGGGTGGCCAGCGAAACCTACAAGCTCGACTCGGTCTTCAGCCAGGCGCAAGAGTTGGGCGCCAACTGGGTTCAGCGCTTGCCGCTGGATACCAGCGCTCGTCTGATCGCCAGGCTACGCAGCATTCCCGGCAGCGAAGTGCAAAGGGTCGCCGCGAAATATTTCGGTGATGACCAATTGACCACGGCCGCCTTGCTGCCGCAACCGGTGGATCCTGATCGCAAGCCGCGCAAGCCCGCCATGGTCACCCGGCATTGAGCCTGGCCCTGAATCGAACGAGTCAAGTTGCCGCCATGATATTTGCTACAAAAAATATAGCTGCTCGCGCTCTGTTTACGTGGGCTACATGCCTTTTTATTCATTCAATTGCGATCGCGGCGATCCCCATCCAGCACTGGACACAACCCGGTGGCGCACAGGTCTGGCTGGTTGAGAGCCCGGCCATTGCCATGCTCGATGTGCAGATTGATTTTGACGCGGGCAGCCGACGCGACCCGCCCGCCCAGGCCGGCCTGGCCGGCGTGACCGCCAGCATGCTCGACAAGGGCGTGCTGGCGAGGGGCAGCGCGCCTGCGCTTGATGAAAACGCATTGAGTGAAGCCTGGGCCGACCTGGGCGCGCAGTTTGGCGCGGACGCGACCGCCGACCGCATGAATTTTTCACTGCGCTCGCTGACCGAGCCGGACCTGCTTGACAAAGCCGTGGCACTCGCCGCGCGCCAAATTGCCGAACCTGCTTTTCCAGAGCTCATCTGGAAGCGCGAGCGGGAGCGCCTGAACGCAGCCATCAGGGAGTCCAATACCCGGCCCGCCACCCTGGCTGGCCGGGCCTATTCGCAGGCCGTGTATGGCACGCATCCCTATGGCTACGAAATGACCGAGGCCACCCTGGCGCGCATCAGCGTGGCGGACATGCAGGCGGCGCACGCTGCGGGCGTCGTGGCCTGTCGTGCCCGTATCAGCATGGTGGGCGCCGTCACGCGCGCACAGGCCGACGCCATCGCGGCGCGCTTGCTGTCGCGCCTGCCGCCAGTGCCCTGCGCCAGCCTGCCGCCACTGCCTGCCGTGGCTGAAGTCGTGGCGCTGGCGCGGCCTGCGGAAATACGCATTCCCTTCAATGCGGCGCAGGCGCATGTGCTGATCGGCCAGCCAGGTTTCAAGCGCGCCGACCCGGACTACTTTGCGTTGACCGTGGGCAACCACATTCTGGGCAGTGGCGGCTTCGTGTCGCGGCTGACCAATGAGGTGCGCGAAAAACGTGGCTTGAGCTACGGCGTATCGAGTCACTTCTCGCCCGGCCTGCATGCCGGCAGTTTCACGGTGGGCCTGCAGACCCGGCCCGACCAGGCCGCGCAGGCGGTGGAACTCGTTCGCCAGGTGGTGCGGGACTTTGTCGCCAGCGGGCCGACCGGGGCCGAGCTCCAGGCCGCCAAGGAAAACCTGACAGGCGGCTTCGCGCTGCGTATCGACAGCAACCAGAAACTGCTTGGCAACATTGCCGGCATCGCCTGGAACGAGTTGCCGCTCGACTACCTGGACACCTGGACGCAGCAGGTCAACAAGGTGACTGTGGGGGACGTCAAGGCGGCTTTTGCGCGCAAGCTTCAGCCCGGGAAAATGGTTACCGTGATTTTGGGGGCTGCACCATGAAATACACCGTCATCAAACCCGCGGTTGAAGCGTCAGCCAAGCCGTCAATCAAGTCGGCAATCAAGGCATCCGTGAAGCCCAAGGGCACCGCACACCTCAAGCCGCCCGGTGAGATCCGCATCATTGGCGGGCAGTACAAGCGCACCAAGCTGCCGGTAGCCAATCGTCCCGGACTGCGCCCGACGCCCGACCGTGTGCGGGAAACCCTGTTCAACTGGCTCGGCCAGGACCTGACTGGCTGGCGCTGCGCCGATGTGTTTGCCGGCACCGGCGCGCTGGGTTTCGAGGCGGCGTCGCGGGGAGCTGCCGAAGTCTTGCTGTGCGAGCAGGACCCGGCGCTGGTGCTGCAGCTTCTGGC
>CAYJMW010000069.1:3001-17848 GCA_964371235.1 uncultured Polaromonas sp. | reverse complement strand
CACTATTGACTTATTTTTCGACCCTCTTCAATCTGGTATTCGAAATAGCGCTGAAAGCTGAAGGCAAGGCTGGACATCAAGGCAATGGAGCCAAACAGCAGGGCCAGCACGACAGCGCCTATGGTCAGCCAGCCGGTGTGACCCGCTGGCGCCTCCGGGGCTCCTGGATTGTGCCGGGCATTCCATTTTTCAGATGACATCAATCCGTAGTAGATGGCGGTCAGCGCGGTACCGGCAAGCAGAAAACCCAGCAGCGGAATCAGCACCCAGGACAGTGGGTCATCCTGTCCGTAAAGCCGCACGCGTTCAACGCCCCACCAGCCGAGCGCTGCCGTGATGGGGTGCATCCAGGCCCACAAGTCGCCCAGGCCAAACAGATACAGCCGATGCAGTCCGAACTGGCCGCCGATAACGGCCAGCCAGGCGGCAAGCGTTTTGCTTTTGGGGGTGGGTTGATGCATGCGGCGATTATCAGGCGGGCGTCTCGATCGGTGGCTGCGTGTCGCCCGCGCCGAGCGTCTTCTGCATGATGACGATGTCGCGCCAGGCCCCGAATTTCCAGCCGCACGAGGTGATGGTGCCGACCTGCGTGAACCCCAGCGCCTTGTGAACGCCGACCGACCCTGCATTGGCCGAGTCTCCCACGATCGCCATGACTTTACGGATGCCCGCGGCTTCGCAGCGTGCCAGCAGTTCGGCCAGGAGGGCGCGGCCAACACCCTGGCGGTGCAGATCAGGGGCCAGGTAAATTGAGTCCTCCACCGAATACCGGTAAGCCGGTCGTGGCTTGAACCAGTTGCCGTAGGCAAAACCGGCAATCTTTCCGTTGTGCTCGGCAATCAGGTAGGGCAGGCCTTTTGACAGCACGTCAGCGCGGCGCGTGGTCATGTCGGCTACGCTCGGCGGCTCGGTTTCAAAGGTGCCCGTGCCGTGAAGCACATGGTGGGCGTAGATGGCGGTGATGGCGGCAATGTCTTCATTGCGGCTTGGGCGTATGAGGGTCATGGGGGTCGGTCGATCCGGGTTGGCCCGCTGTCGTGGGCAAGAGTGAGTGAGATTTTCCGCCAAAACAGAGGGGCAGGCTATAATCACAGGCTTTGCAGCATTTCGCTGGCCGGGTGCCATGTCGTGTGTCTCAAGCGCTGCAGGAATATATGGGGTGTTTTTACCCCACCACCCGAAGGATAAATCATGGTCGTCATTCGACTTTCACGCGGCGGTTCCAAGCACCGTCCTTTTTTCAATATTGTCGTGGCTGACAAACGCGTTCGCCGGGATGGCCGTTTTATCGAACGCATCGGTTTTTACAACCCGATTGCCAAAGGCGGCGAAGAAAGCCTGCGCATTGCGCAAGACCGTTTGACCCACTGGATCGGTGTCGGGGCCCAGGCGTCCCCCACCGTGATGCGTCTGGTCAATCAGGGTGCCGCGGCAAAGGCCTGACCGGCCTGACCGTCCGACGACGGCAGCAGTGACGAGCGTGGGGATCAAGCAATTTCCCGCCGGGCCGCCCCAAGGAAGTGCGGCCCCCGAGGGGCTGGAGCCTGCGGCTCCAAACCTGCTTGAGCAGGTTTGGACAGGCGACAGAGGTGAAGCGTCTCGCGAGCCGCGGCCTGCAAGGCCTCGCGAAGTACGCGAAGCGACAAGCGTGGGGGCCATCATCCTTCCAGTTGATGCGATTGAAGTCGGGCGCATTCTGGACGCGTGGGGGGTCAAGGGCTGGGTGAAGATCCTGCCGCACAGCACCGATCCGGAAGCGCTTTTTTCGGCCAAAACCTGGTTTTTGCAAGCGCCCGAGGCGAAATTTCGCCCGGGCTTTACTGCTTTTTCGGGAACGCTGTCGCTCCATGTGGACGAGGTCAAGGCTCACTCCGATTCGGTTGTTGCCAAGTTCACCGGCGTTGATGACCGTACTGCCGCGGAGGCCCTGCGGGGTACCCGGATTTTCCTGCCGCGCAGCAGTTTCCCGCCCGCTTCCAAAGACGAGTATTACTGGGTCGATCTGATCGGCCTGAACGTGGTCAACCGCGAAGGCGTTGCGCTGGGGTTGGTGCGAGACCTGATGACCACCGGCCCGCACTCGGTGCTGTGTGTTGAATACACGACGGACCAGCCGGAGGGCTCTGGCACAAAAGCGACCGTCGCCGAACGCATGATCCCGTTTGTTTCGGCTTACGTCGATACGGTTGATCTCGCCGGCAGGCGCATTACCGTTGACTGGCAGCCCGACTACTGAAAAAGTCTCAGGGCGAGAGTCTTGAGACGGTTTGATGCGCGCAAAATAGCCTATTCATGCGCTTTGATGTCATCACCCTGTTTCCCGAGCTTTTTGCGCCATTTCTGATCAGCGGCGTGACCCGTCGCGCTTACGAGTCGGGTCTTGTCGATGTCAGGCTCTGGAACCTCCGCGATTTTGCCGAAGGCAACTACCGCCGTGTCGATGACCGTCCGTTTGGCGGCGGGCCCGGCATGGTGCTGATGGCCGAACCGCTCGCGCTGTGCCTGGAACGCATTCGGGACGAGCGGACCGCTGCCGGTGCCGCGCAAGCGCCTGCCATTCTCTTTTCCCCCACGGGTCAGGCCCTGAACCACGCCAGCGTGGAACGCTGGTCGGCCGGCAGTGGCGCGGTGCTGATCTGTGGTCGCTATGAAGGGCTGGACCAGCGTTTCATTGATACCTATGTTGACCACCAGATCAGTCTGGGGGATTTTGTGTTGTCGGGTGGCGAGATCGCCGCCATGGCGCTGCTCGATGCAGTTGCACGGCTGCAGCCCGGTGTGCTCAATGACGAAGGCAGCCACCAGCTGGACAGTTTCAACCCGGCACTTGACGGACTGCTCGATTGCCCCCACTACACTCGGCCGGAAGCTTGGCGTGGCCAGGCTGTGCCGCAAGCCTTGTTGTCTGGAAACCACGCCCGGATTGAACGTTGGCGGCGTGAGCAACGCCTGGCTTTGACGCAGCGTCAGCGCCCTGAGTTGGTGCAACAGGCGCGCGCCGGCGGCCATTTAAGCGCCAGCGATGAGTCATTCCTGGCTGATTTGTTGGACAATCCGGCGCGGGATGCCTGATGATTTGCTATAATCACAGGCTTTTCGGTCCTCTGGCGGCCACTGCAACCATTTGATGCATCCACCGATGAATCCATGGATTTGCGGTCTTTAGCGTAGCGCGTGCATGAACGAAAAAGCAAGTTGGAAAAACCATGAATCTGATCCAGACTCTTGAGCAGGAAGAAATTTCCCGCCTGAACAAAACCATTCCTCCTTACGCTCCTGGTGACACCGTCATTGTGAGCGTGAACGTGGTTGAAGGGACCCGCAAGCGCATGCAGGCTTTTGAAGGGGTGGTGATTGCCAAGCGCAACCGTGGCCTCAATTCAAGTTTCATTGTTCGCAAAATCTCCAATGGCGAGGGTGTTGAGCGCACCTTCCAGGTCTATAGCCCGCTAATCGCCAAGATTGAAGTCAAGCGCCGCGGTGATGTGCGCCGAGCCAAGCTGTACTACCTGCGCAGCCGTAGCGGCAAGTCGGCGCGAATCAGGGAAAAACTGGGCGCCAAAGCTGCGTAAAAGCGGTTTTGCCATGAAAAGGCCGCTCTTTCGGGCGGCTTTTTTTATGCCTGTTACGCTTTGCCTGTCATGACCTTCATCAAGCCATTGCCAAAGTTTGATCCGCGCAGCATCCCGGTGCTGGGCATTGATAGCCATCTTGCGGGTGTTGCGCTGGAACGCCTTACGCCGCAGGCCCTGCGTGAGCGTTTCAGGCATCCTCCCATCTGGACGCCCGAGCACAGCGTGGAGAAGAAGTTCGCCAATCGTGAGCCGGCGCTGGCCGCGGTGCTCGTGCCGCTGGTGATGCGCAGCGAACTCACCCTGCTGCTGACCCAACGCACCAGCAACCTTTCCACCCATGCGGGCCAAGTCGCTTTGCCTGGTGGCCGCACGGACGAGTCTGACCAGGATGCGGTAGCTACGGCCCTGCGCGAGGCGCAGGAAGAAATTGGCTTGCCGCGGGCTCATGTGGAGGTGCTGGGCACCTTGCCGACCTATGTCACGGGAACGGCCTTCATCATTACGCCCGTGGTGGCGCTCGTCAGACCCGGGTTCGCGCTGCAGCCCAACCCGGGGGAGGTGGCCGATGTTTTTGAGGTGCCCCTCGGGTATTTGATGAATCCCGCCCATCACCGTCGGCACGAGATGGAATTTGACGGCGTGATACGCCAATGGCTCTCCATGCCTTACACCGAGCAAGTCGGTGAGACGGACAACGATGAAGCGAGGGAGCGCTATATCTGGGGCGCGACCGCCGGCATGCTGCGCAACCTTTACCGCTTTCTGATTGCCTAGTGACGAGCGTGGGGGGGGCAGGAACGAAGCGCAGGGCCGCCCCATCCTTCGACAAGCTCAGGACGATCGGAATACACCTCGGGGGGCATCCTTCGACAAGATCAGGACGATCGGGTCACAAGAGTGTGGGGGCCATATCCATACAACGTTATGATTTGGCATGAGTTTTTTTGCCGTTTTGTTTGCGCTCATCCTTGAACAGGCCCGGCCTCTGGCCCGCGGCAACTGGGTCCATGCAGGTGCCCGGGCGTGGGCACGTTGGGCCAGTCGCAGCCTGGACGCCGGCAAGCCGCAGCACGGATGGATTGCTTGGACCGTTGCCGTGGTGGTCCCGGCCCTGGTGACGCTGCTGATTCACTGGCTGCTCTTGGGCGTGAGTGTGTTGCTGGCTTTCGCATGGAACGCGGCCATCCTGTATGTCACGCTGGGTTTTCGGCAGTTCAGCCACTATTTCACCGACATACGCGATGCGCTGGATGATGGCGATGAGACCACGGCGCGCGAGTTGCTGGCGCAGTGGCGGCAGGTCGATGCGAGTGAACTGCCGCGAAGTGAAATCGTTCGCCATGTGATTGAATATTCAGTGCTCGCCGCGCATCGTCATGTATTTGGCGTGCTGGGCTGGTTTTCAGTGCTCGCTGCGCTGGGTCTGGGGCCGGCCGGTGCCGTGTTTTACCGCATGAGCGAATTTGTCTCGCGGTACTGGCTCTACAAGAGAAAATCCGCCACGGCTGCGGGAGAGGGTGCCAGCCCGGCCCTGCAAATGGCAGCAGCCCGCGCTTGGGGTGTCATTGATTTTGTGCCGGCCCGCGTTACCTCGCTCGGTTTTGCAGTGGTCGGCAGTTTTGAAGATGCCATTGATGCCTGGCGCAATTACACCCAGCGCTTTGCAGCCAATGCGCCAGTCGCGGCGGAAAACCGCAACGACGGCATCATTCTTGCTGCCACGTCCGGCGCGGTGAATGTGCGGCTGGGCGGCGAAGCGCTAAAGGCGAAGGTGTCACCTGATGCGGCGCAGGATTTTCAGGCGGACAGTCAGGATGCCCAGGAGAGCACGGCCACCGAGTCGATGCCTGGCCGGGAGCCCGAGGTGGCGCACCTGCGCAGTGTCGTCGGGCTGGTCTGGCGCTCCGTGGTGCTCTGGATGGTATTGCTGGCCTTGCTGACACTGGCGCGCCTGCTGGGTTGATCCCGGTTTTTTTCAGTACCGGGTTTGTGACAGTTCAGCAAATAATTCACTATACAAACGATAGCGTGTGACGCTTATTCCGTATGGGTTAGATGCCGAAATTACCTTTGAAATCACACCGCAGCCGGGTTCATGCAGGTGTGTGCAGTTGTAGAACCTGCAATGCTGCGCGTGGGCTTTGAGGTCAGGCATGTAGCTGGCCAGGTGCATCGGGTCAATATGCTGCAGCCCAAACTCCTGAAAGCCTGGCGAGTCGATGAGCGCCGTCGTCCTCGGGTCATCGCCTTGCACATCTACCCAATAAAGCGTTGTGCTGGTGGTCGTGTGCTTGCCGGAATTGAGGGCTTGCGATATTTCAGCCGTCAGCACCCGCGCATCGGGCACCAGGAGGTTCGTCAGGCTGCTTTTCCCGGCGCCTGAAGGGCCCAGCACCAGCGTTTTTTTGCCGCGCAACAGCGCCAGCAGTTCAGCGTGCTGTGCGGCGTTGATGAGCCCTGTAGCGGCTTTCGGCTTGATCGCCAGCGCCAGCATCTTGTAGCCCATGTCCCGATACGGCGCCAGCTTGGCCCAGGCGCGCGCAAACGGCTCGGTCAAGTCACTCTTGTTCAGGGCAATGATCGGCGCGATGCGTTCCGCTTCAGCGGCGATCAGCGCGCGCGTCAGCTGGCTTTCCGAGAACTCCGGTTCGGCGGCAATCAGGATCAGAACCTGATCCAGATTGGCGGCAAACGACTTGGTGCGCATCTCGTCCTGCCGGTAAAACAGGTTGCTGCGTTCTTCTATTTTTTCAAGCGTGCCTTGGTCCTGTGACGGCAGCCAGCGGACCCGGTCGCCGACAACTGCCTGACTTTTCTTGCCACGCGGGTGGCAGATCACGCGTTCGCCCGATTCGGTTTCAACCAGCACATGGCGGCCAAAACCCGCCACGACCAGCCCGGGACGCGTGCCGGCGACAGGCGCCGCGCGCGCCAGTTGAGCCGCCTTGCTCAAGCGAGCAAGGCGTCAACCCTGGACGCGCAGAAAAAGTCACTGACCGATATCCCGTTCACGTCGTGGGTGTTGAAGCGAACCGTGCATCGGCTGTAGCTCACCGACAGATCAGGGTGATGGTTTTCGGCATTGGCGATGAAGGCCACCGCATTCACAAAACCAATCGTCTCATGATAGTTTCTAAAAACGAAGGTCTTTTCCAGCGCGCCATCGATCAAGCGCCAGCCCAGCGCCTGCTCGCCATTGAGCTTGCTCAGTTGGGTGACAATCTCGGTGGCACTCAGTGCGCGCCGGTTTTGATGAAGAGGGCTGCTCATGCCGGGATTCCTGGATGGGTGTCCATGCGGGCCAGCCGCTCGGATGCGGGCGGATGTGAATAGTAGAACTTTACGAACACCGGGTCGGGCGTGAGGGTACTGGCATTGTCCTGGTACATCTTGAGCAGTGCGTTTTGCAAATCCTTGCCATCCGTTTGCGATACGGCATAAGCGTCAGCCTGAAATTCGTGCCTGCGCGATAACTGGGCAAACAGTGGCGAGATAAAAAAGCTGAAAAGCGGCACCACCAGCAAAAACAGCAGCAGCGCGAGTGCGTCGTTGGCAGCTGAAATGTTGGGGCGAACACCCAGTCCGGTATAAAACCACGCCTGCGACGACAACCAGCCCAGCAGTGCAAAGCCGACCAGGCTCAGGGCAAACATGGAGACGATGCGTTTAAGGATGTGCTTGTGCTTGAAGTGACCCAGCTCATGCGCCAGCACCGCATCGACCTCGCCGGGGTTCAGTTGACTGAGCAGGGTGTCATAAAACACCACGCGCTTGGCCGCGCCAAAACCAGTGAAATAGGCGTTGGCGTGGGCCGAGCGTTTGCTGCCATCCATCACAAACAGGCCCTTGGCGGCAAAACCGCAGCGCTGCATCAGGGCTGTCACGCGCGCCTTCAGGACTTCATCCTCCAGCGGTTTGAATTTGTTGAACAGTGGCGCGATCACGGTGGGAAAGAGTACCAGCACCAACAGGTTAAAACCGATCCAGGCTCCCCAGGCCCAGAGCCACCACAAACTGCCGGCACTACCCATCAGCCAGAGAATCAGGGCCAGGGCTGGCAGGCCGATAACCATGCCCACCAGCGCGGACTTCATCAGGTCGGCCAGCCACAGGCGCAGCGTCATTTTGTTGAAACCAAAGCGCTCTTCAATCCTGAAGGTGCTGTACAGCGTGAACGGCAAATCCAGCAATCCGCTGATGAGGCCGAAAGCAGCCAGCAAGGCCAACTGCGGCGTCAGACTTCCATAAGCGGCCAGGCTTGATTGAATCAGCGCCTGGTTCAGCGCATCGATTCCGCCAAGCAGCGTCCAGCCCAGCAGCAGGGCGGCGGCGAAAGCCGTTTCGAGCATACTGAAACGCGCCTTGGCGACGGTGTAGTCGGCCGCCTTCTGGTGGGTCTGCAGTGAGATGGTGGCGGCAAACGCGGCGGGCACGGCATTGCGGTGCTGTGCCACATGACGAATTTGCCGCGAAGTCAGGTAGAACCTTGCGAGCAATCCCGCAACCAGAACGGTCAGGAACAGCACGGTGAAGGCAAGTGAATTGTCGGTCATGCAGTCGAGTTTAGGCTATCGGCGAGAATCCCAGGATGCCTGAAACGGAACCCCTACTCAAAAAATCAGACCAGAACCTGGCCTGGATCGACTGCGAAATGACCGGCCTCGATCCGGAAAAAGAGCGCCTGATCGAAATTGCCATCATCGTCACCGGCCCGCAACTCACGCCGCGCATCGAAGGCCCGGTGCTCGTGATTCACCAGTCCGATGAATTGCTGGGCCAGATGGACAAGTGGAACACGGGCACCCACGGCCGCAGCGGGCTGATTGACAAGGTCAGGGCCAGCACGCTGACTGAAGCGGATGCCGAGAAACAGTTGCTGGCGTTTCTGGCGCATTACCTGCCCAAGGGCACGTCACCGATGTGCGGCAACACCATCAGCCAGGACCGGCGGTTTCTGGTCAGGTACATGCCCAGACTCGAAGCCTTTTTTCACTACCGCAATGTGGATGTCAGCACCTTCAAGGAGTTGGCCAAGCGCTGGCGGCCCGAGGTTTACAGCGGATTCAAAAAGCGTCAAAAGCATACCGCCCTGGCTGATGTGAATGAATCGATTGACGAACTGGAGCACTACCGGCAGCATTTCTTGAAGTGATCTTCAAGCGGAAAATTCCCACCGCTTTCTCGCAGCCAGCACCGCATCCGGATAAGGCGCCTTGCCGCGTGAACCGTTGTAGCGACCCAGCCCCAGAAACATGTCGCCGCGCTCGCGATCCAGGTAATGGCGCAAAATGACGCAGCCAAAACGCAAATTGGTTTGCATGTGAAACAGTTTGCTGGCGTCCCCATCACCAATCACGCGAGCCCAGAACGGCATGACCTGCATGTAGCCGCGCGCGCCCACGCGACTCACCGCGAATTTCCGAAAATTGCTTTCAACCTGAATCAGGCCCAGCACCAGTGTCACGTCCAGTCCGGCGCGCCGGCTTTCGTACCAGACGGTTTGCAGAAATTCCTTGCGGATTTGCCACTCAGGTTTCTTCTTTTTCAGACGCTCGCTCATCGCGCCCAGCCAGCGCAGATAAGCCAGGCGGCTCGCGGTATCGCGAAACTCGGGGACCGGCGGCGCGCGGTTGGCAACGGCCGAACTCAGTGCGGTACGGACTGAGTCCATCAGGGGCTCTTCAATCTGTGCGCCCGCGCTTGCGTGCTCTGAAAATAATAGCGAAATACACCCTGCCGACAAGGACAAAAGGCATTTTCTTCTTGAAATTTGTCCCGAGAGGGTTGAAATGGGGATACCGGGCACGATGAACGGCATACGAAACTGGATCGCTTTACCTGGCGGGCGCCAAGCCAAGTTTCCCCCGGAGGAACTCCAGCGCGGCGGCTGCATCGACTTTGCTCGCGGCGCTGTCGCGGCGGTGCTGGTATTCAAGCTGGCCCTCTTTGAGGCCGCGCTCGCCAATGGTGACGCGGTGCGGAACACCGATTAATTCCCAGTCGGCAAACATGGCGCCCGGACGCTCGCCGCGGTCGTCCAGGATCACGTCCACACCGCAAGCCACCAGTTCGTCATGGAGCTTGTCGGCTGCGGCTTTGACAGCCGGGAAGCGGTCTGCGCTGATCGGGCACAGCACCACGGTGAAGGGCGCAATCGCGTCCGGCCAGATGATGCCGCGCTCGTCGTGGTTTTGCTCTATCGCCGCGGCCGGAAGGCGCGTGATGCCAATGCCGTAGCATCCCATTTCCATGAATTGCGGCTTGCCGTTTTCATCGAGGAAGGTGGCGTTCATGGCCTGGCTGTATTTGGTGCCAAGGTAAAACACATGGCCGATTTCGATGCCGCGCTCGATCGCAAGCACGCCTTTGCCATCGGGCGAGGCGTCACCCGCCACCACATTGCGGATGTCTGCAACGATGTTGGGTTCAGGCAGGTCCCTGCCCCAGTTCACGCCAGTGATGTGGAAGTCTGCTTCATTGGCGCCGCAGACCCAGTCGGCCAGGGCCGCCACTTCGCGGTCAACCACAAGCCTGACCGGCTTCTTCAAATTCAGCGGCCCCAGGTAACCCGGTTTGCAGCCAAAGTGGTCTTCTATTTCCGCCGCGCTGGCAAATCGAAAACCAGCGTCCAGCCCCGGAACCTTGCCAACCTTGACTTCATTCATGTCATGGTCACCGCGCAGCAGCAGCAACCACACCTGCGTCTGAAGAACTTCGCCAGCCGGGTTCGTCTGATCGGTGGCCAGTACCAGCGACTTGACGGTGCTTTTCAGTGGGATGGCCAGCAGTTCGGCCACATCGGCGCAAGTGGACTTGCCGGGAGTGGGTGTTTTGGCCATGGCCCGCGAAGTTGCCTTGCGCGTCCGCTGCGGTGCCAGCGCCTCTGCCTTTTCCATGTTGGCCGCGTAGTCGCTGCCCGGGCAATAAACAATGGCGTCTTCCCCGGTGGCGGCGATCACCTGGAACTCCTCGCTTAAATCGCCACCGATGGCCCCGCTGTCGGCGGCAACGGCGCGGTAGGTCAGGCCAAAGCGGTCAAAGATCTTGCGGTAGGCCGCTGCCATGATCTGGTAGCTCGCCTTGGCGGCAGTGACATCGCGGTCAAAGCTATAGGCATCTTTCATGGTGAACTCGCGGCTGCGCATGACGCCAAAGCGTGGGCGTCGTTCGTCGCGGAATTTGGTCTGGATGTGGTAAAAATTTCTCGGCAACTGTTTGTAACTGCGCAGTTCCTGGCGCGCGATGTCCGTCACCACCTCCTCGCTTGTGGGCTGGATGATGAAGTCGCGGTCGTGCCGGTCTTTTACACGCATGAGCTCCGGTCCCATCTTGTCCCAGCGGCCGGTTTCCTGCCACAGTTCGGCCGGCTGTACGACGGGCATCAGCAACTCCACGGCGCCGGCGCGGTTCATTTCCTCGCGAACAATCGCCTCGACTTTGCGGATCACGCGCAAGCCCATGGGCATGTAGGTGTAGATGCCCGTACCGAGCTTTTTTATCATCCCGGCGCGCATCATCAGCTGGTGGCTGACGATCTCCGCGTCGGCCGGGGCTTCCTTGAGGGTGGAAATGAAGAACTGGGAGGCTTTCATGAGGCTGTTTTTCCGGGTTTTTGGGTCTGCAATCGGGCGACGCGCTTGGCGCGGGCGCCTTCGCTGTGCATAATGGACGCAGTTTAAAAATTTTGAGGTTTGATTATGCTTGACCGGGACGGCTTTCGGCCCAACGTCGGCATCATCTTGCTCAACCAGAGAAGTCAGGTATTTTGGGGCAAGCGCATTCGCACCCACTCGTGGCAGTTTCCGCAGGGTGGCATTGACCGGGGTGAAAACCCCGAGCAGGCCATGTTTCGCGAATTGCATGAGGAAGTGGGGCTGATGCCGCAACATGTGCAGGTGCTTGCCCGGACCCGGGACTGGTTGCGCTATGAGGTGCCTGACCGGTTTATCCGCCGCGATGCGCGTGGACATTACCGAGGTCAGAAACAGATTTGGTTTCTGCTCCATCTGGTCGGTCACGACTGGGACTTTAACCTGCGCGCAACAGACCATCCAGAGTTTGATGCCTGGCGCTGGAACGACTATTGGGTTCCGCTTGATGTCGTCGTCGAGTTCAAGCGGGGTGTCTATGAAATGGCGCTCACGGAGTTGGCGCGCTTTGTGCCGCGCCCCGATGTGCGGTTTGATTTCCGTCCGGACCAGCGCAACCGCTACCTGCGCGGCGGCCTGCACCAGCGTGATCAGGCGTCAAGCTATGCCGGTGAAGGCCGCTCAGGCACAGTCAATAGCCCGGCGCACCCCTTCACCGCCCCACCGGGCGCCTCGTTTGAACTGCCTCCGGGGGCTACTTTTGAGCCTGATCCACAGACCAGTATGGGTACAGACCCTGGCGCCGCGAAACCATGAAATTCAAACTGGTTGTTGCATTTGTCTTGACATGCTTGACTGGCGTGACGGGAACGGCCTGGGCTCAGCTCATTGCGGACAATCCAGACTGGAAAGAGTCTGAAGCACCAGCGCCACCGGCCTTTGATGTCAGCAGACTCATTTCTTTTGACGTGTCGCCCAACTCATCGCTGGTTTATGGCGTTGATCCATCCACCGTCCGGATTTCAAGCAGCGACGGCATCGTGCGCTATGTGATGGTGGCCAGCAGTGCCAGCGGTGCAAGGAACGTGATGTATGAAGGCATACGCTGCGCCACCGGCGAGTTCAAGACCTATGCCCGCTACTCGTCCGATGGCCACTGGAATCCGGTAGCGCAACCGCAGTGGCGTTCAATGTTTGACAACATGCCGTCCAAACATGCTCTGCGTCTGGCTCAGGCGGGTGTCTGCGACGGCCGGACACCGGCGCTGACAGTCGATGCAATGGTCCTCCGGCTGAAAAAACCATTCCTCAGTATGACGCAGTAGTCGCGCGGCCCTGGCCACGCCCCGTTCGTCAGCGGCTGAGGACCAGGTTGGTGCGGTGAACCATTTCAGGCTCACCGGTGTACCCCAGCAGTTTTTCAAATTCCGATGACGCTTTGCGGCAAATCAGTCTGGCTTCGGCACTGGAATAGTTAGCCAGACCCCGCGCAATTTCCGCGCCATCGGTATTTCTGACAGCGATCACGTCGCCGCGCGAAAAATCACCCTGAACCGCAGTCATGCCAATGGGCAGCAGGCTTTTGCCTTCGTCACGGACCTTGCCGGCGGCACCTGCATCGACGGTGACCGCACCGCGCAGTTGCAGGTGATCAGAGATCCATTGCTTGCGGGCCTGCATCTTTTGGGTCTGCGCCACCAGCAGCGTGCCAATCGCCTCGCCCTGGGTCAGACGGATTAGCGCGTGAGGCTCGCGGCCCCAGGCAATGACCGTGGAGGCGCCCGAACCGGCGGCGCGTTTTGCCGCCAGAATTTTGGTGATCATGCCGCCACTGCCAATGCTTGAGCCGGCGCCGCCCGCCATCGCTTCAAGTGCCGGGTCGCCCGCTTTTGCCTCGCGCACAAATTGGGCGGCCGGGTTTTTCCGGGGATCTTCGGTGTACAGGCCTTTCTGGTCGGTCAGGATGACCAGTGCATCGGCTTCAACCAGATTGGCAACCAGCGCGCCCAGGGTGTCGTTGTCGCCGAACTTGATCTCGTCGTTGACGACGGTGTCGTTCTCATTGATGACGGGCACCACGCCCAGTTGCAGCAAGGTCAGCAGGGTAGAACGGGCATTGAGGTAACGCTCGCGGTCGGCCAGGTCGGCATGCGTCAGCAGGACCTGCGCGCTGCCGATACCGTTTTCCCGCAGTTTGGTTTCATAGACCTGGACCAGCCCCATCTGCCCGACTGCGGCGGCGGCCTGCATTTCGTGGATGGCCCTGGGCCGGTTGTTCCAGCCCAGCCGTTTCATTCCTTCGGCGATGGCGCCACTGCTCACCATGATGACTTCGCGTCCGTCCTTGACAAGGGCTGCCAGTTGTTCACACCACTTGCCAATCGCCTCGGCATCAAGGCCGCGGCCCTCGTTGGTCACCAGGCTGGAGCCGACCTTGACCACAATGCGTTTGGCGTTGCGCAGCACAGGGGAGTCTGATTTCTCGTCCATTTTGACTACTTTTTAAGGGCTTAGCCCAATGAATACGGGCGCAAGCAGCTATTACCAATATAGCAAACTGCGCTCTGCCCGGGCTCGCCAGTTAGCCCGAAACAGGCGCCCCGGGCGGTTCCGGCGGCAATTCGGCAAATCGCGGATCGACATCTTCCGCCGGTTGTTCGCTTTTTTGCACCACTTTGATATGCTGATAAATTGCCTTTACCAGATGATCACAGCCTTCGCGCGTGAGGGCCGAAATTTCGAACACCGGGCCTTTGAACTTGAAGCGCTTGACGAAGTCCTTGACGACGGCTGCGCGCTTGCCGGCATCTATCATGTCGAGCTTGTTGAGCACCAGCCAGCGCGGCTTTTCATAAAGCGCGGGGTCGTATTTTTTGAGTTCGCCCACAATGGCTTTGGCCTGGGCGACCGGGTCCACCGCCTCATCAAAAGGTGCCAGATCGACGATGTGCAGCAGCAAGCGGGTGCGCTGCAGGTGCCGCAAGAACAGATGCCCCAGCCCGGCGCCTTCGGAGGCGCCCTCGATCAGGCCGGGCAGGTCGGCGATCACAAAGCTTTGTTCAGGGCCGACCCGCACGACGCCCAGATTGGGGTGCAAGGTGGTGAAGGGGTAGTCGGCAATGCGGGGCCGGGCATTGGAAACCGCCGTGATGAAGGTGGACTTGCCCGCGTTGGGCATCCCAAGCAAGCCGACATCGGCCAGCACTTTGAGTTCGAGCTTGAGGCTTTTGCGCTCGCCGGGCCAACCCGGCGTCTTGCTGCGCGGCGCCCGATTGGTTGAGCTCTTGAATCGCAGGTTGCCAAAACCGCCATCACCGCCTTTGGCAATCAGGACCTGTTCGCCCGGTACCAGCAGTTCGTAAAGCACTTCACCCGTCTCGGCATCGGTCAGGATGGAGCCCACGGGCATTTTGAGAACGATGTCGTCGCCCTTGGCGCCAAACATGTCGGAACCCATGCCGTGCTCGCCATTGCGTGCATGGTGGTGACGGGAAAACCGGAAGTCCACCAGGGTGTTCAGGTTCACGTCTGCGACTGCGTACACATGGCCGCCCCGTCCGCCGTCGCCGCCGTTTGGACCACCGAATTCCTTGTACTTTTCGTGCCGGAAGGAGACGCAGCCGCTTCCGCCATCGCCAGCGGCGATGTCAATATAGGCTTCGTCAACAAATTTCATGATGGCT
>CAYJMW010000069.1:0-2901 GCA_964371235.1 uncultured Polaromonas sp. | reverse complement strand
TGGAGGTGGAGGTGGGCGCTCAGAACGCCGGAAGGTAGTTTACAAACAAAAAAGCCCCGACAGGTCGGGGCTTCGATGCCATCGAAGTGATCAGCTTATGCCGGCGTCACACTGACGGTGTGCTTGTTCAATGCGCCCTTGATGCAGAAGGAAACCGCACCGTCAACCAGTGCAAACAGGGTATGGTCCTTGCCAACGCCGACATTGGCGCCTGGGTGAAACTTCGTGCCGCGCTGGCGCACGATGATGCTGCCGGCATTGATCACTTCGCCACCGTATTTCTTGACGCCCAGCATTTTGGGCTTTGAATCGCGCCCGTTGTGCGTAGAGCCGCCGCCTTTTTTGTGTGCCATTTCTCGTTACTCCTGGTACTTTGCTGCCGAACCAGCTTTAACCGGCGATAGCGCCGATTTGCAGTTCAGTGAAGTTTTGCCGGTGACCCTGGCGTTTCTGATAGTGCTTGCGACGACGCATTTTAAAAATGGTCACTTTGTCGTGCCTGCCGTGAGCCACTACAGTGGCGGTTACTGTCGCACCTAGCACCAAGGGCGTACCAACCTTGATTGCGCTGCCTTCCCCGACAGCCAATACCTGGTCAATAACGATCTCTTGGCCTACGTCCGCAGCAATCTGTTCTACTTTAATTTTTTCGCCGGCAGCAACCTTGTATTGTTTGCCACCGGTTTTTATGACCGCGTACATATAAGACCTCGTAAATTGAGTTCTGCGGACGAATTTCCACAGAGCCCAATATTTTAGCACGACACTCCGAAACTGCCGGATCAACCGTTTGTGGCCAATTCGCAGGCTGGACCAGACCGACCGGTCAGGGCCGACGCCTTTCTATAATCGGCGCTAACTCAACGACTGGACTTCTTTTGTCTGCCAATTCTTCAAGTACCGCAGCCGCCCTTGCCCTGATTGCCGACGACATGCGTGAAATGGACGCGGTGATCGAGCGCCGGCTGAAGTCCGAGGTGCCATTGGTCAGTCAGGTTTCGCACTATATCGTGGCTGCCGGTGGCAAGCGCTTGCGGCCCGCATTGCTGCTGCTGATGTGTGGCGCCCTGGGCTACCGCGGCGATCAGCGCTACAACCTGGCGGCCGTTGTGGAGTTCATTCATACAGCGACCTTGCTGCACGACGACGTGGTTGACGAGTCCACGCTGCGCCGCGGCCGCGCTACCGCCAATGAGGCTTTTGGCAATCCGGCGAGTGTGCTGGTCGGCGATTTTTTGTACTCCCGGGCCTTTCAGATGATGGTGGATGCGGGAGACATGCGAATCATGCAAACCCTTGCAGAGGCCACCAATGTGATCGCCGAAGGGGAGGTTTTGCAACTCATGAACATGCATGATGCGGCGTTGTCCGAGGAGGGCTATCTGCGTGTGATCCGTTCGAAGACGGCCAAGCTGTTCGAGGCCAGCGCGCGTCTGGCGTCCTTGCTGGCGCAGGCTTCCCCGTCGGTCGAGAAGAGTTGCGCAGACTTTGGGCAGGCACTGGGCACCGCGTTTCAGGTCATCGATGACGCGTTGGACTACGACGGCGATGTTTCGGAAATGGGGAAAAATCTGGGCGACGATTTGCGTGAAGGCAAGGCAACCCTGCCGCTCATCATTGCGATGCAGCGAGGCAGCGAGAGTGAGCGCGCGGTCATCCGGCAGGCCATTGAGACAGGTGGAGCCGGGCAGATCGCGCAGATTGTTGCGATCGTGCGCCAGACCGGGGCCTTGCAGGCAACGCGGGACGCGGCTGCCGCGGAGGCGCAACGCGCGCTGACCGCCTTGCAGGCTTTGCCGCAAAACCGTTACAGTATGGGTCTGCTGCAATTGGCCTCCGAATTGCTGGAAAGGCGGTTTTGACGATTTTGTGAAGGCGGGGTGTAGCTTAGCCTGGTAGAGCGCTACGTTCGGGACGTAGAGGCCGGAGGTTCGAATCCTCTCACCCCGACCATTTTCTTAAATGAAATCAATGGCTTAGCTTGATACGGAACGGCCGGCGCTGGCAAGCACACCCGCCCCGCACTTTTGGGAATTGAGCCAGGTCCGCCCAGTGCTGGAAACGCGTCATCCTGATACGCGTTTTTTGGTGCCACGTCCTTGAAGTTTTCGATTGCCCGGTCGGGTTCCCGGTAACTTTTTTGGAGAACTCCGAGGCCGACATTTCCAAGCCAACCAATGGCTGTGAGGCGCGGAATTGAAAGGGTATCAGACTCCCGTAATGACGGCTTCTATTTCAGCGAAGGTTCTCGCCATTTCATGGGTGTGGATTTGCACTCCTAACTGACGCGCGATTTGGGAGGCTGAAAATATTCCCAGCAAGGACTGCCTGCCATCTTGTCCCCGGCCAACCACTATGGCATGCGCCCGACCATCCGATTTCAATGTGGCCACAATGTTCCCGACACAAGCTTTTTTGACGTCCTCGATACCCAGCGCCTCCATCTTGTTGACAGGCACCATGATGTCGGCAATGCGCAAGTCACTGCGCCTGGATTGACGCTCTTGGGCGACCAGCACCGGCTTTTCCCCGAGGATATCGACGGCAGTGACCACGCCGGCAATTTTGTTGCTCTCTCCGACCACCAACAGCAACCTCACGCCGCGCACCAACATGGACTGGTTCGCTTCATCCAGTGTCGCGTCGGCGATGATGGTGGCGGAAGGCACTTGTGAAAGATCGGTCATGGCAAGAATAGCGGCAGAATCGACGGTCACTGCGGGCGGATTGAAAGCCTCCAGCAGGTGGCAGCCCATTGGAGAAATGGAGGTTTTTGGCAGGGGCTGATAGGGCGCGTTTTCGTTCATGTTTTTGACTTTGAAGTAATTGAGTTTTTGAAATGGTAGCGGAATTTTGTGATTCCTGAGCAGTGGTCATTCCCCGGGAGATTGGGACGGGCTC
>CAYJMW010000068.1:0-18206 GCA_964371235.1 uncultured Polaromonas sp. | reverse complement strand
TGCATAATTCCCATGACCACCGGCTCTAACCTGCAACTGGAATCGGGACATCGCCTCAAAAGGAGTCATATGTTTCTCTGTCATATTTTTGACTGCTTAGATTCGGCAGAACCTTGCCTGGGTTAAGAATGTTCTTGGGATCCAATGCCCGCTTGATACTCCACATCATTTCCAGTTCGACGAGGGACTTGTACTGCAGCAGCTCGTCGCGTTTCGCTACACCGATCCCATGTTCTGCCGAAATCGAACCGTCGGCAGCATCGGCCAGATCGTCAACTACCTTAGCAATAGACGATCCATGCGCCTCCACAAACTGCTCGCTCGTGATGTCGCTAGGTCGTAATGGATTGAAGTGGACGTTACCGTCGCCCATATGGCCGTAGATGACCATGCGGGTGCGCGGCTCGATCGCTAGGACCGCGTCTGTCGCGTCCTCAATGAACCGCGCGATGCGCGATATTGGAACGGAGACGTCGCACCGCACGCTGCCACGCTCTTGGGTTTGTGCGTCCGAGATCTCTTCCCGGATACGCCAAAAAAGCTGCGCTTGAGCCAGACTGGCGGCGACCGATGCGTCGACAAGCAGGCCCATTTCGAGACCTCTTTCAAGAAACTCCATCATATTGACGGACAGAGCATCAGCGCCCATGGTCGAAGTTAGTTCAACCAGGACCATCCATTCGTGTTTCTCCGCGAATGGTGAAGGGACATCGCGCAAGTAGTTCAGAACCAATTCAAGGGCGGGGCCTGAGACCAACTCGAATGCTGAGACAGATTGCCCGCAGATCTGCTTGGCAAGTCCCAGTAGCAGCACGGCGCCGATTGGCTCCTTAACTGCTACAAGCGCAACGGCCGATGCGGTTGGTGCCGGAAACAGCTTCAAGACGGCCGCAGTGATGATTCCGAGAGTGCCTTCGGATCCAATGAACAACTGCTTGAGGTCGTAACCTGTGTTGTCCTTGCGCAGGCCGCGAAGGCCGGAGTAGATGCTTCCATCGGCCAACACCGCTTCGACGCCGAGTATCAAGTCACGCATATTTCCATAGCGCAAAACGGCCGTCCCGCCGGCGTTGGTGGAGAGGTTTCCGCCGATCTGGCATGACCCCTCGGATCCGATACGAAGCGGAAAAAGTTGACCTTGTTCCTCTGCGGCCATTCGCGCAGCGTGCAAGGTGACCCCTGCTTCCAGTGCGATGGTGCCGTTGACAAGGTCCACGTCCAGAACCTTGTTTAGCCTGGAAAGACTCAGAACGACAGCCGAACCGGAATTGTCAGGCACAGCACCGCCCATCAGCGAGGTATTTCCCCCTTGAGGCACCACCGGCACGTTGTTGGCGAAGCACCAGCGAAGCACCTGGCTGACCTCGTCTGTCGTTGCGGGCTTGACAACGACAGCCGCTTCGCCCCGATACACTTTGCGGTAGTCGATGACGTACTGCGCTTTATCAGCGGTATCAGTCAAGCAGTTGGCCGCACCCACGATCCCTCTCAACGCCGTAGCTATTGCGGCGGCTGGTGTGCTACATGGGCTGCAATTCACGGCGACGTCGCTCATTATGTCGAGGCCACGTTGACAGAGACATACTTGATATCGAGGAACTCGTTCAGGCCCCACGGTCCGCCTTCTCGCCCTTGGCCACTGTCCTTGATGCCACCGAAGGGCGCTTGTGCGGATGAAGGTGCCCCATCGTTCACGCCTACGATGCCGTATTCCAAGGCCTCGGTAACGCGATAAGACCGACTCAGATCCTTGGTCCACAGGTAAGCGGCCAAGCCGAAGGGCGTATCGTTCGCCAACTGGATAGCCTCCGCTTCGGTGGTAAAAGTCGCGATCGGAGCGACAGGCCCGAAGGTCTCCTCTTGCATGATTTTCATGGTCGAATTAACGCCTGCGAGGACAGTGGGTGCGTAATAAGTACCTTCGCCCGCCTTGCCTCCACAGAGCACACGAGCTCCCTTTTTAATCGCATCTTCCACGTGTTCGATGACCTTGTTAAGGCCTTGCTGGTCGACCAGAGGCCCGATCTCAGTGGCTTCTTTGTGCGGATCTCCGACCACTAAACGCTGTGTCGCTGCAGTCAGCTTCTGCGAAAAGATATCCGCGATGGATTCGTGCACATAAATCCGGTTCGTGCAGACACATGTCTGACCCGCGTTGCGAAACTTTGACGCCATTACTTCTTTGACAGCAGCATCGATGTCAGCATCCTCGAAGATCAAGAAAGGTGCGTGGCCACCCAGCTCCAGAGACACTCGTTTGATGGTTTTTGCCGACTGCTGGGCAAGCATGCGACCGACTTCTGTGCTGCCGGTAAAAGTGAGCTTGCGAATGCGCTTGTCGTCGAACATGACTTTCGAGATCGGCACAGGATCTTTGGCTGGCAGCACCTGGAACGTGCCGGCAGGACCACCCGCCTGCTCCCAGTACTTGACCAGTAGCAGCGCAGTGAGTGGAGATTGCTCTGCGGGTTTGAGGATGACGGTACAACCGGCCGCCAATGCCGGCGCCGCTTTTCGCGTAGCCATGGCGGCAGGGAAATTCCAAGGGGTTATCGCGAAAACTGGCCCCACTGCTTGCCTCAAGGCGTATTGGCGTTTGTGAGCGACGGAGCCAATGAAAGCCTCCCCGTAGATGCGCTTGGCTTCCTCGGCGTACCACTCGACGTAGGCGGCAGCGTAGAGAGCTTCGCCCCTTGCTTCAGTGATGGGTTTACCCATTTCACGCGAGATGGTGCGACCGATCTCGTCCTTGTTCTTGACGATCAGGTCATGCCATGCGCGCAGAATCTTGGAGCGCTCCGTTGGCGCAACTTTTCGCCAGCTTTCGAATGCCGTCACGGCAGCATCAACAGCTTGCACAGCCTCCTGCGTGCTGCAGTCGGCGACGAGCGCTGGTAGCTGACCGCTGGGCGATTCCACCCGAAACTCGGCCTGTGGGGAGATCCATCGGCCAGCGATGTAAGCGGGGAAGCGGTCAACCCAGAGGGTGGCGCCGGGGACTGGGATATGGGGCATGTCCATGGAATTTCCTTGTGAGTGATGGTCGTCAGCCGAAGATTGGCCGCCTAAGAGTTCTGGTGTCATATTGAAGCCGCCTGGTTATTTGCCGCAGGCTCGCGCCACTGCACGATCAAAAGCTACGAGCGCTTGCTCGATGACTTTCTCTTCAGCGATGAGCGGCACCAAGCAACGGACGATGTTGCGATGAACGCCGCATTTGATGGCAAGTACGCCTTCATCTCGCAGGGCGTCGATGACCTTCTGCGCTGTCGCCGCATCCGGCTCTTTACTGACCCTGTCGGTCACGAACTCGAGTGCGAGCATGGCGCCTTGACCGCGGACTGTGCCAATGCAGTTGTAGCGGCTGTGCAGCCCTTGAAAACCGGAGAGAATTTGCCGGCCGATGGCTTGGGCGCGCTCCAGAAGACCTTCGTCCGCAATCACGTCCAGGACAGCCAAAGCAGCGGCGCATGCGATTGGGTTGCCGGCATAAGTTCCACCGAGGCCACCGGGTGCAGGCGCGTCCATGATCGTAGCTTTACCGATGACCCCAGATAGAGGCAATCCGCCCGCCAAGCTCTTCGCCACGGTGATCAAATCGGGGATGATGTCCGATTGCTGGAATGCGAAGGCGGAACCGGTCCGGCCGAAGCCTGTCTGGATCTCATCAGCGATCAGCACGATGCCGTGTTTCTGGGTGAGCTCACGCAGAGCCCTCAGGAACTCTGGGGGAGCAGGGAGAAAGCCCCCGTCCCCTTGTACCAGCTCGATGATCACCGCGGCGACGCGGTCAGCCGCAATGTCCGTTACAAACAGACTGTTCAACGCAGCGATGGCTTGCTCGGATGAGACACCACGGTATTCGTCGGGATACGGAACGTGGTACGTGTCAGGCGCGAATGGGCCGAAGTTCTGCTTGTATGGCTGGCTCATGCCGGTGAGGCTCATCCCCATCAGCGTCCGGCCGTGAAAACCACCCGTGAAAGCGACTATGCCAGGGCGGTTTGTATGAGCGCGTGCAATCTTGACCGCATTCTCGACAGCCTCAGCTCCGGTCGTCACAAGGAGAGTCTTTGTAGCCTCGCCCAGCCCGGCTAATTCGTTCAGGCGCTCTGCCAGTTCGATGTAGCTCTCATAGGCGGCTACCTGAAAAGCTGTGTGCGTCAGCTTTTCAGCCTGCGCCTGTACAGCCGAAACCACCCGCGGGTGGCAGTGGCCGACGTTCATGACGCCGATACCGCCGACGAAATCGATGTATTTACGACCGTCGTCACCGAACAAGAACTCGCCCTTGCCGTGCGTGACGACGACAGGGTGAGCGGTCAGGACGCCGCGAGGCACGGCGGATGTGCGGCGCTCAAGGAGAGAGGAAGGGGAAGTGGTCGTGTGGTTCATGGGCGTCTCATTGGTAAAGATGTCGCTCAATGCTAGGCATCTCACCGCAAGAAGTTCGCTGAACTCACCCCGTCAGAACACGGTTTTTGCTGTTCTAACCCACCGAAGCAAAGTTTTATTTTTCGGCATTGGTGTCGAATATGTGACGGCCGGGCTAAGAGGACAACAGCTTCTGAACCAAGGCTACCGTCGAGTCAACGCTGTACTTCCGCAGCAAACGTGTTCGATAGATATCCACCGTCCGATGACTGATATTGAGTGCTCTGCCAATCTCCTTGCTCGTCTTGCCTTCCGTGAAGAGGGCGGCAATGTCTCGCTCACGCGGAGTCATCGATCCTCGGATAGGCGAGTTCACCTTTCTTTCAGTGGACAAGTCGGTGAATGCCCAAAGAGTCACGGCGAATGGATCTTCAGGGGTAAGCGTTGCGCCGCTCACGTGGACCCAGAAAAGCTCTCCGTCACCGCGTTTCATGATGCGGTCATCCGCATAGACGCCATCGCGTCCGAGGATGGGTGCGATACGTCTGCCAGTCTTCTCGAAGTCCTCTTGTGTCGGATAGAGCGTCTGAAAAGTTCGTCCGATCAGTTCGTTGTCCGGCAGCTTGAATGTCTTCGTAAAGGCGATGTTGCAAGCCGCGATAACGCGGTTATGGCCTATCGCTTGTCCAATCGGTGCGAAGCGAAACGCTTCCATAAAGTCGACACGAGAGCGAGGTTGGGTTTGTTTGGTTGTCATATGTTTTCTCCGGTTCATAGTTCCGAACGCTTAAGTGTTCAACACCTATAGACGTAAGCATATAAGCATTCTAAAGTTCTTTCTAACAAAAGCAGGAAATTAAATGGAGACATATCTTTTTAAGAACGCGTCAGTGCTTGACCCCGATGAGGGGCAGTTGACGGAGGGCATCAACGTACTGGTCGGCGAGGGACGGATTCTCGAGCGGACGGAGAAATCGATAGCCGCCAACGCCGATGCGACGTTTGACGTGCGAGGCCTCACGCTGATGCCTGGTCTTATTGACTGCCACGTTCATGTCATGGCCAGTCATGTCAATCTCGGGCTAACGGCCAAGATGCCGAATGCGCTGGCCGTCATAAAGGCGCTCCCGCTGTTGCGCGCCATGCTGCAGAGGGGATTCACTTCTGTCCGTGACGCAGGCGGTGCGGACTGGGCGATTGCTCAGGCCGCCGAAGACGGACTCATCGAGGCGCCGAGAATCTTCCCGGCAGGCAAGGCTTTGTCGCAGACTGGAGGCCATGGGGACTTCCGTGCCCGCAACGACCAGTTGGAGTCTTGCGCGTGCTCTTTCCGCATTGGTTCAATTTCGCGCGTGGTCGATGGAGTGGACGACGTACGGCGCGCGGCGCGCGACGAACTTACCAAGGGTGCGACGCAAATCAAGGTGATGGCCAGTGGAGGTGTGGCATCGCCCAACGATCCAATTGGAAACACGGGTTACTCAATCGACGAACTCAGGGCAATTGTCGCTGAGGCGGAGGCTTGGCAGACCTATGTGATGGCGCATGCTTACACGCCCAAAGCTATTCGAAGGGCGATCGAAGCGGGTGTGAGGACCATTGAGCATGGCAACCTCATCGACGAGCAGACAGCACTTCTGGTTAAGGCCAGTGGAGCTTTCATCGTGCCAACGCTAATCACATACGACATGCTTTCTAAGGAGGGGCCGGGTCTGGGCCTCCCGATAGAGTCAATCGGCAAGATCGATGATGTTAGGTTGGTAGGGCGGCAGGCAATCGCCATGCTCCATCGTCTGGGGGTCCCGATGGGCTTTGGCAGCGACCTGCTTGGCGAGTCCCACGTTCACCAGTCTGAAGAGCTCAAGCTGCGTGCTGAGATTGTTGGCAATGCAGATGCGATCCGTTGCGCGACCTCGGTAGCAGCCCGCATCCTCCAGCGTGAGAACAAGCTTGGCTGTATCAAAGTGGGGGCAGAGGCCGATCTACTTTTTGTCAGAGGCAACCCGCTCAAAGATATCAACGTGTTGCTTGGTCAGGGCGAAGGCCTGGCGGGCATCATGAAGTCTGGCCGTTTCTTCAAGAACGAAATCCAGATGAAGGATGCCCGATGAGCACAGCACTTCTTCGGGTTCAGGAATTGAGCTGCCATTTTGGCGGGCTCAAGGCGCTCGACGGTGCGAGCTTTGACGTCTTTGGTGATCGCATCACGGGTTTGATTGGTCCGAATGGGGCGGGTAAGACGACTCTCTTCAATTGCGTATCCGGCCTCCTTCCCAAAACCGGTGGTCAAGTAACTTTCGGTGGCGTTGATGTCACGGACGCTACCGCCAGCGAGATTGCTCAGCGCCAGCTCGTGCGCACATTTCAACTTGCGCGAGGCTGTCCGCGAATGACGGTGTTCGAGCACCTCATGCTGTATGCACCCAGGCAGCCCGGTGAGAATCTTCTTGCGGGGATGCTGAATCTTCAGCGTGTGCGAGAACAAGAAGAGCAGATTCGCAACGACGCCTATGCGATGTCTGAGCGGTTGAAGTTGAGCCACGTCTTAAACAATTTGGTCACAAGTCTCTCCGGCGGACAGAAGAAACTGTTGGAAATCGGCCGGGCGCTCATGGCTCAGCCGAAGCTGCTCTTGCTCGATGAACCAATGGCCGGCGTGAATCCGTCGCTGGTCGAACAAATCGCGGAGCATCTTTCTGAGATCAAGTCACAAGGTGTGAGCATCGTTCTGATCGAGCACGAGATGGCGTTGATTGAGAAACTTTGCGACGAGGTGGTCGTGATGGTTCAGGGTAAGTTTTTTATGCGCGGCAGCTTTTCGGATGTGGCCTCCAATCGAGACGTCCAGGAAGCGTACCTAGGTGTGCGGCAATGACGACTCTTCAAATCAAAAACGTTCGCGGCGGGTACAGCACTGCCGAAGAGATCGTCAAGGGAATCGATCTGACGGTCCAGGCGAAAGATCTGACCGTCATCGTCGGTCCGAACGGCGCCGGAAAATCCACCTTCCTCAAGTTGATTGCTGGCTTACTTAAGCCGATGAGCGGCACGATCCGAATAGGCGATACCGAATTACGGGGCGGCGACGCACTGGCCGCCTGCGCGTGCGGGCTGAGCTTTGTTCCACAAGAGCGGAATGTCTTCGCAGCTCTTTCGGTCAAGGACAACCTTGAACTCGGTGGCTACTCTCTGAAATCCGGTCTACGTGATCGAGTTGACCAACAACTGACGCGATTCCCTTTGCTCAAGGGGCGGTTGAAAGATCGTGCTGGAACGCTCTCTGGTGGACAGCGCCAGGTGTTGGCAATGGCAATTGCATTGATGACCAATCCGGAAGTGCTGCTTCTGGATGAGCCTACCGCTGGCTTGTCGCCAGCCGCTGCTGCGGAAATTCTCAATACGGTTCGCGATCTCACTGCTGCTGGATTGGCAGTGTTGATGATCGAGCAAAACGCGTTGTTGGCGCTGAAGTATGGGACGCGCGGAGTTGTGTTGGTCGCTGGCAAAAAAGTCAGAGACGAAAGCGCATCGCAGTTGATCGCTGATGACGAGATAAGACACCTATTCCTGGGCGGAAAGATTGCCCACTAAACCGAAGGAGAACACCATGGATCATAGTAGACGTAATCTTTTGCTCGGTGTCGCTGCAAGCGTCGCCACCGGCCTGCACCCGCGCCTCGCGGTCGCGCAGGGTACCGACCCAATCCGGCTGGGCGTTCTAATCCCCTTGACCGGCAGCACCAGTCAATTTGGTGCAAGCATGGGCAAGGCCGCGCAACTCGCCGCGGACGAGATCAATGCGTCCGGTGGCGTCAGGGGCCGCAAGATCGAGATCATCGTGGAGGACGATCAGAGCAATCCTGAAGCGGCGGTCAGGGCGGCGCGAAAGCTAATTGACGTTGACAAAGTCATGGCAATCTGCGGCACCTATGCGTCTTCAGTAACTTCCGCTGTGGCACCCCTGTGCTGGGAGAGCAAGACCGTGCTGCTGACAGCCTCGGGTGCAGACAGCATCACAGCGCTGCCGCATCAAGGTTACATATTTCGCACTCAGCCGACCACCAACCTGCAGGGCTCCCGTGTGGCGCAGTTCGCGCTGGAGTTGGGTGCCAAGAGTGTTTTCTTCCTCGGCCCACAGACGCCATTCGCGCAGTCCTACCTTGATGTCATTGTTGCGACTGTCACAAAAGCGGGTGGCACGGCAGGCGGCGTCATTTATGAAGACAAGAAGGCAAGCTATCGTTCGGAGGTAGATCGGGTGTTGAAAAACAACCCCGATGCCATCGTCCTGGGCGGCTACGTGCCTGACACGGCAGTGGTGATGCGTGATCTATTTCGCGCGGGCTATGACAAACGCCGGATCGGCTTTTCCTTCGGTGTCAATCAGAAGCTGGTGGAGTCTGCCCCTGCGGATCTACTGGAGGGAACCTATTCGCTGGTTGGCTCCGCCGCGGTGTCCTCCCAGAGCTACAAGCGTCTTGCCTCGAAACTTAGAGTGGACGCGGTGGATGCTTATACCTGTCAGGTGTATGACCACATCCAACTGGCAGCCCTCGCCCTGGGTGTCGCGGGTAAGTCGGCAATGAACGGCCTGGCTATTCGCGACAACCTTCGCACCATATCGCAGGATGCGCAAGGCAAGCCTGTGGACAGTGCCGTCGATGGCCTAAAGCTACTGGCTTCCGGAGGAAAAGTGAATTTCGATGGATCGAGCGGTCCCTGTGAGTTCGCCGAGAACGGTGACGTTAAAGGCGTTTTCTTCCGCTACGAGCAAATCAAGGCAGGCAAGCTCGTTCTCACCAAAATCTCCTGATTCCCACACACCTGAAAGAAGAGTCATTATGAACAAGCAACGACGCAATATCATGGCCGCCGGCTCCGTAGCACTGGCCCTTTCCTCATTACCCCGGGCCCTGCTGGCCCAAGGCAGCGGTCCGATTCGAATCGGTGTACTGATACCACTCACAGGCGCCACCAGTCAGTTCGGCGCAACCATGGGCAAGGCTGCTCAGTTGGCGGCTGATGAGATCAACGCCATCGGCGGCGTGAAAGGCCGCAAGATCGAGGTCGTCATTGAGGACGATCAAAGTAATCCAGAGGCTGCTGTAAGAGCGGCTCGCAAGCTGATCGACGTCGACAGGGTACTCGCGATATGTGGCACTTACGCATCCTCTGTCACGTCAGCAGTGGCGCCTCTGTGCTGGGACAGCAAAACTATGCTGCTCACAGCCTCTGGCGCGGATAGCATAACCGCACTGCCGCATCAAGGCTACATTGTTCGGACCTCGCCGACATCGTCGCTGCAGGGCACACGCATTGCCGAGTTCGCGCTCGAACAGGGCGCAAAGAACGTCGCATTTCTTGTGCCTCAGGCACCTTTCTCCCAGCTGTATATCGACGTCATCACCGGCGTGGTCTCCAAGGCAGGTGGCAAGGTGACTGGCATCATTTACGAGGACAAGAAAGCAAGCTACCGCACCGAGGTCGAACGTGCGCTGAAGGCGTCGCCGGATGCCATCCTGCTGGGTGGCTATGTGCCGGATACCTCTGTGGTGCTAAAGGACTTGTACCGCGCGGGCTTCAACAAGCCGCGCATTGGTCTGTCATTCGGCGTCAACCAGAAGCTGGTCGAAGCGCTGCCCACCGAGGTGGCCGAAGGTGCGTATTCCCTGGTTCCAACAGCGTCCGTGTCCTCTCAGGCATACAAGCGGCTGGTTGCGAAAATGAAGGTCGAAGCGCTTGACGCGTACACATGCCAAGTGTTCGACCATATCAACATGATTGCTCTGGCGTTGACCCGAAGCGCTTCGACCGATTTCAACGGAACCACGATCAAAGACAACATTCGAGCGATCTCCCAAGACTCTCAGGGCAAGGTCATTGATAGCGCCGTTGAAGGCATGAAGCTGCTGGCTTCCGGCGCCAAGGTCAACTATGACGGTGCGAGCGGTCCTTGCGAGTTTGCCGACAACGGCGATGTGAGGGGTGTGTTCTTCCGCTACGAGCAGATCCAGGGCGGAAAGCTCGTTGTTAAGAAAATTGCCTAAGGCAGATGGACGGACACCGAAATGCTAGCGGACATCCTACAACACTTGGTCAACGGGCTTATGGTTGGCGCCATTGTGGCGCTCCCGGCACTTGGCTTGACTCTCATCTTCAGCGTGCTGGGATTCATCAACTTTAGCGTGGCCGCTCAGATGACCGCCGGCGCGTACGCCGGTTGGCTCGTCAATAAGTATTTCGGCATGTCTCTCGTGCCTTGTCTTCTTTTTGCTTTTGTCGTAGCGGGCGGGATTGGCGTGTTGAGCGACCGACTCGCGCTGGCACCAATGCGCCGTCAAGCCAGTGCCCATACGTCGCTGATGGTGGCCGTTGTGTCTATCGCGCTCAATCTGGCGCTGGAAAACGGCTTCCGCTTTGCTTTCGGAAGCGGTCTCAATAGCTATGAATTCCCGATATCCCGGGACATTCAGGTGGCGATGGTTCGGGTCGACCCGCAGCAAGCTCGAAATTTCCTAATCGCCCTGGTGGTGACCGCAGCAATGGCAGCGTTCTTTTCGCTGACGCGCATCGGCAAGGCAATGCGTGCTGTTGCAGACAACGTCGATTTGGCGCGCCTGAAAGGTATCAGTCCGCAGCGGCTCACGAATGTGGCCACGTTTATCGGCATGGGTCTGGCCGGTGTGGGCGGCGCATTGCTGGCCATGGATACCAGTGTCGATCCTTCGACGGGGTCACGTCTGGTGCTGGTGATCTTCGCTGCTAGCGTGGTCGGCGGCCTGACCAGCCTTCCAGGAGCTGTGGTCGGTGGCTTGTTGATCGGGGTGGCCAGCGAACTGGCACTGATCTGGATCGCACCCGTGTATCAGTCAGCTACCGCGTTTGCCGCCATTCTTTTAGTCCTGCTGGTGAAGCCTGCCGGCCTTCTCTCGGGATTCTCAGGAGCTAAACGGTGATCAACTACCTGACTTTTGTATTAACGATTGCAGGAATTTATTCACTGCTCGGGCTGGGCTTGGTAACGATATGGGGCCAAGGCGGAATGGTCAACCTCGGCCTGGTGGGTTTCTTCGCACTAGGCGCGTACGCCTCGGCGCTGCTGACCAGCAACGGGGTACCGATCGGACTGGGTTGGGTGGCCGGTGCGGTTCTTGCGGGTGCTGCGGGAGTCCTCCTCACGCTTGTGACTCGGAAAATGAGTGGAGACTATTTAGCGATCGTCTCGCTGGGATTCGCCGAAGTGATACGGCTGTTCGCGACCAACGAGATCTGGCTGACCAAGGGCAGCGACGGAATTTCTGGCATCCGTGCACCCTACAAGGATGTACTTGGCGAAGCGTTTGGTCCGGCGTACTTGGTGCTCGTCTGGAGCACCGTGCTGTTCGCTGGCTGGGTGCTGACGCGCATCCTGAGGTCGCCCTATGGCCGCGCTATGAGGGCGGTACGTGATGACGAACAAGTGGCCGCAGTGGCGGGTAAACCCACGATGTCTCTTAAGGTCAAGACCTTCTTCGTCGGCGCCGCTCTTTCCGGGCTCGCAGGGGCGGTCTACGCCCACTTAACCAGCTACATAGCGCCGGATGGCTTTGGCCCGTTGTTGACGATCTATATCTTCCTGGCCGTCACGGTTGGTGGCTACACGCGGGTAAAAGGTGCCGTGATTGGTTCCCTGGTTGTCGTCTCGCTTCTGGAGGCTGCCAGATTCGCCGCTGCAACGATACCCGGGCTCAACGCAGTTCAAGTCGCCTCGTTGCGCGAGATTGTGATTGCGGTCACACTGATTGTGGTCATGCAGATGCGTCCGCAAGGCTTGCTCCAGGAACGCAATGATCTGTACACGGGGGTGTCGCGTTGAGCGGTACGACCGCTCGCGATAGCATCTCGCTCCGCCTCCCTGGTATGCCGGATATTCAAGAACCGCCGATGGCGGAATGGCAGCGCCTGGAGCGTCTTCTAAAGCCGCACTTTAGCGGCGGGCTGTTCACGATTCTCGCGGTCGACCGGAGCAGCAACTTGGTGCGCAGGACCTATTCGAGCGACGAAATCGCCTATCCCTGTGGAGGCAGCAAGGCCTTGATGGGGACGCCTTGGGCGGAACTTGTCATTCATCAAGGGCACCGCTTTTTAGGCATCACCAAAGCCGACATGGAGTGGGCATTTGCCGATCACCAAAAGCTCTTCGATCTCGGCTGCACAACGGCTATGAATCTGCCTATCCAGCAGGGAGCGGGCGTTGCATGGACGATCAACTTGCTTCGTGGAGGAGCGACCTACTCGGAGCTGGAGTGCGCGACGGTGAGCGCTGCCGTGCAACGATGGATTCGGGAGATTCAATATGACTAACCGACTCTTTATTGGTGTCTTCAGAATGGGGGTCGCCGCGCTGGTTTGCTGCGCTCAGCTGAATGCAGTTGCCGGCGATTTACGGTTCGTGCAGGTCGCATCTACGAGTAATCCATCCGTGGCGGATTTCACCAAGTCCCTCAATAGGGGGATTGAACGTAAGCGCGTGGCCAATACAGCTTGACGCCACTGTTTGTTGCGATGGTGAGGTAGCCAGCTGTTACGCCGGGAGAGGTTGCCAGCGATGCGGCAGCAGTTCTGCTGCTTTGCTGTTTTTTTGCGTAGGCAGCCGAGTCAGCACATCTTTCAGGTAGGCATACGGGTCATGCCCATTGAGCTTGGCACTCTGAATCAGGCTCATGATGGCAGCCGCACGCTGGCCAGCTCGTAGCGAGCCCGCAAACAACCAGTTGCCTCGCCCAATCGCAATCGGACGGATCTGGTTCTCGATCCAGTTATTGTCGATCGGTAATTGCCCGTCATCGAGGAACCGCGTGAGTGCTCCCCAGCGCTTAAGGCTGTAATCCAATGCTTTGGCGGTGGCCGAGGCATCCGTAATCTGCCTGCGCTGCAACACCATCCATTGGTGCAACGCGTCAGCCAGTGGTTTGGATTTTGCCTGGCGAATTTGCCTGCGCTCATCAGCGTGCAAGCTTTTGACCTCGCGCTCAACCTCATACAGCTGGCTGATGGTCTGCAGCGCCTGCTCTGCGATCTGGCTCTTGTTGCTCACATGCAGGTCGAAGAACTTACGTCTCGAGTGCGCCAGACATCCTGCCTCGGTGATGCCCAGAGTGAACGATTGCTTATAACCAGCAAAGTCATCACATACCAGCGCGCCTTTCCACTCTCCCAGAAAGGTACGGGCATGCTCACCCGCGCGGCTTTCACAGAAGTCGTAGACCACCGCCTTCAAATCTTCAAAGGCCCCCGGTGCATAGGCCCACAGGTAAGCCCGATGCGTCTTCTTGTTGCCCGGCTTGAGCATGGCCACCGGCGTCTCATCGGCGTGTAGCACGCTGTGGCTGAGCATCTCTTGCTTCAAGGCATCGACCAGCGGCTGCAACTGCACCCCGCACACGCCCACCCACTGCGCCAGCGTCGAGCGCGGCAGCGCCATGCCGGCACGGGCAAAGATTCCTTCTTGACGGTAAAGCGGCAGATGGTCTGCATACTTGGCCACCAGCACCTGAGCCAGCAGTCCGGAAGTGGGGATACCTTTGTCGATGATTTGCGCGGGCACCGGCGCCTGGGTCAGGGTTTGGCACTTGGTGCAGGCCCATTTGCCCCGGATGTGGCGCTCCACCGTGAACAGCCCGGGCGTGTAGTCGAGCTTCTCGCTGACGTCCTCGCCGATGCGCTTCAAGGTGCAACCGCAGCCCGCAGTGGTGCAGTTGGTGGATTCGGGCTCGTGGTGCATCTCCACGCGGGGCAACTCGGGCGGCAGCGCTGCGCGTTTGGGCTGCTTGCGGGTGTCGGCATCTGCCCTGGGCGTGGGCGCCAGACTCTCCAGCTCTTGCTCAATGGCGGCGATGTCGGCGTCAAGGGTTTCATCGAGCAGGCTGGCCTGGGCCGAATCAAGCTGCTCGCGGCTGCGGCCGAACTTCCATCGCTTCAACACCGCCATCTCGTGCGTGAGTTGCTCGATCTTGGCCTGGCGGTACTTGATCTCGCGGTCTTTGCTGGCAATAGCTTGATCAAGGCTAGCGATCTGCAGGTCACGCTCGGTGATCTGCTGGTGTTGCCCCGATAGTTGCTGCTCACGGTTGGCTATCTGATCGATCAACGCACTGGCCAGTTCGCGCAGTTGCTGCGTGTCCAAGCCGTCGAGTTGTTCTGCATTGACCATTGCCCCCAGTGTGCCAAACGCCATGACGGCTGGCCATTGGAGGATGCCCCAATTGCAGGGGCCTGCGTACTTGGCGAACCATCAAACTACAGTGATGACGCCGCCTTCGCCGATGCGCTGCCAAGGCAGGCCCAAGACCAGGGCATCGAGTTGGGCGCTCAGACTCACCTGTTCCGTGGTGTTTGGTGCAGGCCAGACGAAGTGGCCCTGATGCAGACGCCGGGCCGCCAGCCAGATGCCGGCCGTCATGCACCAACACCTTTATCCGGTTGGCTCTGCGGTTGGCAAACAAATAAGCTTGGTGCGGGTGGGCTGCGCCGAATACTTTGACGACGCGGGCCAGTGCCGTGTCGGTACCGGCGCGCATGTCCATGGGAACGGTTGCCAGCCACACGGCATCAATACGGATCATCGTAACCACTCGCGCAGCCAGGCGGCGCAAGCGCCGCCGCCCTGCAGCGGCCACTTCACGACGATGGTTGCATTGGCGCGGTGCACCTCTACCCGGATGTCTGGCTCTGCTTGTGGTGTGGGCGCTGACGCCGACTCATCGAGTGTGACGGGCACGAACGCCTGCGACGGAACCACCAGCGCAGACGGGGTGCGCTCTCGCAGCCATCGGTGCACGATGTTTGCATTGATGCCGTGGGACAGGGCCACGCCAGCTACAGACGCACCGCTTTGCCGGCACTCCTGCATGACCTGGGTTTTGAGCTCTGGGCTGTAAAAACGTCGCTTGGGGCGATTGGCGTTAGCCTCGCTCGCCATGGTGTGCATGATCTTCATCGTGCACACTTTCTCTTGAACTCAGCGTCAACTCAAGATGAGTTGCCCGGACGCATACAAATCAAGCGCCGGTCGTGCATCGCCCTTCTTGTCGGGTCAGTCCGCTGCCCGCAATACGGATCATCGAAAGACTTTCAGGGCTTGGGCAAGCTCCTGTGCTGGATCCCCTATCATTTGAGTGCCGGGCGCTGTCCGGTTTGAGTTTTCATGCCACATACCGTCAACCCGTCACTTGTTGAATTGCGTAACCTGACCTTCGGGTACGGGGAGCGCGCCGTTCTGGATGACGTTTCCCTGTGTATACCAAGGGGCAAGGTCACTGCACTCATAGGCCCGATGGGCGGTGGCAAGACGACTACGCTGCGTTTGATGGGCGGCCAGAGCCGCGCGTGGTCGGGGCAAATGCTGTTTGATGGGCAAGACATAGGCCCCATGGATCAGAAACAACTCTATGCCGTGAGGCGTCGCATGGGCATGTTGTTTCAGTTCGCCGCCTTGTTTGCTGACATGAGCGTGTTTGAGAACGTTGCCTTCCCACTGCGTGAACATACCGATTTGCCCGAATCACTCATCCGTGACATTGTCTTGATGAAGCTCAATGCGGTGGGCCTGCGAAACGCGCGTGACCTCATGCCCAGTGAAGTGTCGGGTGGGATGGCCAAGCGTATTGGAATAGCGCGGGCGATTGCAATGGACCCGGAATTGGTGATGTACGACGAGCCTTTTTCCGGTCTCGATCCGATTTCGCTTCGTGTCGTAGCGCGCCTGGTTCGTCAGCTCAACGACTCCATGGGACTGACCAGTATTTTTGTGTCACATGAACTTAAACAAACGCTTGAGATCGCCGATCATGTTGTCATTCTCGACAATGGAAAGGTTGCGTTCCAGGGTACTGTGAAGGAGGTACGCGAAAGCACCGATCCGCTTGTGTCCCAGTATGTGAATGAACGCCCGGATGGCCCGGTGCGCTTTCATTACCCGGCCGTCACTATTGATGAAGATTTTGGTATCTCCACCCGTTCCACACCAACGCGGGGTGATTCCCAATGAGTCGGGACAAAGTGTCAACCGTTGGCTATTGTTCAGCCCAGGCTTGACCCGCTCCAGACGTGGTTTGGGTCAGGATAAAAGCAAATCGAATGACTGCCCTCAGGGGTAGGTGTATCGCAAAGAACAAGCCAGCCGCCAGGTACTTTTGCTCGCTTGATCCTGAACATCGGGACTTCATTGGGCCGTCCTTCCTGGATCGACTGAAGCGCTTCAAACTTGAGCATGTGAACTCCTTCGGTGTGTTTCTTCTTGAATAGTAACGCCGCCTTGCGTGATGTCCAATTGTTCGTTCTGATCCTGCCCTCGAAAAACGCTGGCGGGTCTATTGGGTCTTCTCACTTCTATTCTTCGTCATGTACCGGCAGGCCATGGTGTAAGGCCCACTCCTTCGACTTGGCAATGGCGATACGGATTGCCTTGCCCTCATCCATGCCTTGTGCCAGCAGCGCATTGGCTATCTCAATGGCTTTTATGCGCGTGACCTCGCTCAGGTGCTGCATGGACGATGGAAAGTATCCGGCGTTCCAGGGCATGGTTCATTCCAGTGTCTGAAAATTCAACAGTATTGTCTCAGGGCCATCCCCATCAACGGTACTGGCGGAGCACCTCGTATCGCTGATCTGTTCTCCCCGTGGAGACGACCAACGCGAAGCTCCGCACCGACCACACGATGGGCGCACATGCACTTGGGGGTATCGCAGCGTCGGCACGCCGCGCCAGCGTGAGATGCGGTTGATAGGGCCTGCCATCAACCGCCTGATTCAGCCCGCGCAGTGCACGGCCCAGCCGGTCATGCAACGCCTGCAACGCCGCTGGCACCTCGGACGCGCAGAGCACCGCCAGGCCCTGAGGCCAGAGCTGTGGCTGGTCCAGCACCAGTTCGAATGGCTCAAGCGGCACGCCCACGCCGGCTGCGATGTCCGGTACGCGCTCGGCAAAGACATTGCCGATGAAATGCAGCGTGACATGCCAATCCACCGGCGCATAGGGCACACACCCTGAGGGCAAAACCCAACGGCGGGCGTGCTCCGCGATTTTCCCTTTGGCCGCATGGTCCGGCCAAAGCGCCAGAAATAGGCGTTGGGTTCGTGGCACGACGGGTTTGCCTGAGTCCATGGTACCGCGCAGATAAGCCCAAAAACCCCAGTATCCATCATGGGCACTTCTGTTTATGACCTGGGGAACCTATTTCGCGTGCTGAACTCCTATGCAAGGAATACAACCTGTCACTGAAAATTACCACGCGCTTTGCAATAGTGCGCTACGCTAAATCACTCTACTACATCGGGGCCAAACACGGCCACCTCGGCAAGCATCAAATTTTGCGTGCTGCATTGAGAAACGGAATGAGCCAGGTCACCTATCCGGTGCGAGAAAACTCTTGGCCACACCACCAACCGAAGGAGTGAAATAGTGAATCCCAACGATATTCCCCAATTGCTGACTGCAATCGATTCGGGCCGCCCAACGTCAAACATCCCGAGCGTCGAACAGGTTGTCGAGGCCTATGAGGCTGCATCGCCAGTCGTTCGCAACCGCATCCTCGCCCGACTGGTTGTCGACGGATTCGAGTCGGCCTCCCCGGTCGTGCGCAGGCGCCTGCTTGAACGCCTGCTTCGTCCGCTGGGTGTGCTCTCACTCGTTGCAGTCGCCGGTGGCATTTTTGCGAAGATTCCCCTTCGCAGCAACTGGCAGTACCTGCAAGTGCGGATCGAAGATGTCCAGAACGTGAGGTCCAGCGATTTGATCGCCCTGGTTGACCATGTCCAGCAGGTCAGCGTTGAGGCCGTCACCGGGGTGGCCC
>CAYJMW010000067.1:13550-18948 GCA_964371235.1 uncultured Polaromonas sp. | reverse complement strand
TGCAGCCAGGCGTGGCAACTGCCCAGCGTCGGGTGGCCGGCAAAAGGCAACTCGCCGCCGGGCGTGAAGATGCGCAGCCGGTAGTCGGCCGACGGATCGGTTGGCGGCAGCAGAAAGGTGGTTTCCGACAGGTTGGTCCAGCGGGCGAAGCGCTGCATGGCTGCGTCGTCGAGCCCGCTGGCGTCCAGCACCACGGCCAGCGGGTTGCCGAAATAAGGCGTGGCGGTGAAGACATCAACTTGTTTGAAGAGCCTGTCCTGAGCTTGTTCCGTCCTGAGCCTGTCGAAGGGGCGAAGGGGGCGCTGTTTCATGGGTGTGGCCTGCGTTGTCGGTGAGGGTCGGATCGGCGCTCTCGCGCATCTCGTGAATGGCTGCGGCCAGCGCGGCAATGCCGATGTTGATCTGCTCGACACTCGCTGTCACAAACGACAGCCGCAGCGTGCGGGCATCAGCCTGCCCGGCATAAAACGCCGCACCGGGCACAAAGGCAACGCCCTTGTCCACCGCCCGGGGCAGCAGATCAACGGCGTTCATGCCTTGCGGCAAACGCACCCACAAAAACATGCCGCCGGCGGGCGTGTTCCACTCAACACCTTCGGGCATGTCGCGCTGCATGGCGGCCAGCATGGCGTCGCGCTGCGACTTGTAGAGCGCGCGAATGGTCGGCACATGGCGGTCCAGAAAACCGTCTTTCATCACCTCGGCCACCACACGCTGGTTAAAGCCCGGGCTGTGCAGGTCGGCGGCCTGCTTGGCCTGCAGCAGCTTGGGGTAGATCGACTTTGGCGCCACCATGAAGCCGAGCCGCAGCCCGGGCGCCAGCACCTTGGAGAACGAGCCCAGATAAACGCAGCCATCGGGATTGCGCGCGCTGAGCGGCAGCGGCGGCGGCGTGTCAAACCACAGGTCGCCATAGGGGTTGTCTTCGACGAGGGGCAGGTCCAGGCGCTCGGCCTCCTGGCTCAGCGCCGCGCGCCGTGCCTCTGGCATGGTGCGGCCGGTCGGGTTCTGGAAATTGGGCAGCACGTAGAAGAAACGCGCACCAGCGGCCTTGGCACTTAAATCGGCAAGGTCAAGGCCTTGCTCATCGCTGGCCACGCCAACGATGTCAGGCTCCATGCAGGTGAAGGCCTGCAGCGCGCCCAGGTAAGTCGGCGTTTCAACCAGCACGCGGCTGCCGGCGTCGATCAGCACCTTGGCGACCAGATCGAGCCCCTGCTGCGAGCCGGTGGTGATGATCACCTGCGCCGGGTCCACCTTCCACGGCAGTCCGGCGGCGACCATTTCGCGCAGCGGCCCAAAGCCTTCGCTGGCCGCATATTGCAGCGCCGCATGGCCGTCCTCGCGCAGCACTTTTTCGCAGGCGGCGCTGAAGGCGCTGACCGGAAAGGTCCTGGGTGAAGGCAGCCCGCCGGCAAAGCTGATGATGCCGGGTTTCTCGGTGACCTTGAGAATCTCGCGGATCACCGAGGGGTTCATTTTTTTTGCGCGTTGCGCTTGGGTCCATTGCATGTTGCTCATCTCCTTGCGGACTGCAAAAACAGCCCAGGTTGCAAAAATCTCAGGCCTCTGATGCCAGCTTCGCCATGGGGGCGGCATTGACGGGCATCTTCTTTCCAATAAACACCGTGGCAATCACGGCCAGGCCAAAGCCTACCGTTACTGCATCGAGCCGCTCGCCGAGCAGCGGCACGGCAAACAGCATCGACAAAAACGGCTGCACCAGTTGCACCTGGCTGACGCGCACCGTGCCGCCCAGCGCCAGGCCGCGGTACCAGGCAAAAAAGCCCAGCCACATCGAAAACACCGCCACATAGGCAAAACCCCACCAGGCGCTGGCCTTGAGCGGCGCGGTCGGCCAGGCAACGAGGGTCAGCGGCAAACTCAAGGGCAGGGAAATCACCAGCGCCCAGCAAATCACGTGCTCGGCCCGCATGTGCTGCGACAGCCGCCCACCCCAGGCGTAACCCACGGCGGCGCACAGCATGGCGGCCAGCAGCAGCGTATCGGCAAAATTGATTGACAGGCCACTGAGGGCTGCGTTGCCCGGGCGCAGCATGGCAAACGCCACCACCAGCGCCGTGCCCAGCGCCGCACACAGCCAGAAACCGGCCGACGGGCGCTGGCGATGCAGCAGCGCGCCCACCGCCGCCGTGGCCAGCGGCAGCACGCCCACGATCACGCTGGCATGCACCGCCTCCACATAGCGCATGGCGATGGAGGAGAACAGCGGAAAACCAAACACCACGCCGCCCGCCGTGATGGCCAGCGGCGCCCAGTCGCGGCGCTGCGGCAGCGGCGCGCGCGTGGCCAGCAGAAACATGGCCGACAGCCCGGCCGCCACTGTGGCCCGGCCCAGCGCAATAAAAACGCCCGACATTTGCGGCGCCTCGGGCGTGCCCGCGGCAAGCCGCGTCATCGGCAGCGTGACCGAGAAAATCACGATGCCGAGCAGGCCAAGCCACAGGCCCTTGCTGATGTTGGCGGCGCTGTGCGTCATATAAAAAGCATCCAGAGTGCCGTGACCACCAGCACCGCCGCCATGGCGCGGTTAAACCACATCAGCCGGCGGTTGGTACCTGCCGGCCCGGACAGCCAGTCACGCAGCAATGCGCCCGACAGCGCATAAGCGAGGTTGCTTGTGAAGGCAAAGACCAGCATCACCGGCAGCACCACGGCAAGGCGCAGACCGGGGTCAGCGCGCCCGGCAATCCAGCCGCTGACGATGCTAAGGGCCAGCATCCAGGCCTTGATGTTCAAAAACTGCAGCGCCACGCCTTGCCAAAAGGTCACGTTCAGGCGCGCCGAGTCTGCTTCGCTGAGCTGATGTGAGCGGACAATTTTTGAGGCTAACCACAACAGGTAAACCACGCCAATGAGCTTGACGGACCAGTTCAACAGCGGCACGGCCAGCACCAGCGCGCCCAGGCCCAGCGCGCAGACGCCCAGCAACCCGACCCAGCCCACCGGCACCGCGAAGATGAACGGCAGCGCGTGCCGCAGGCCGTGGTTGGCCGCCAGCGCGGTCGAGAGCGTGGTGTTGGGCCCTGGCGTGAAGCTCATCGCCGTGGCCAGCACCATCAAAGCGGTGAACTCTTGCCAATTCATCACCGCGACTTTATAGTTCAAACCAACACACTACCCATACAGTTGAACCGACAATTTTGCAAACTGTACTGCTGATTTTGGCAGCACAGCCACACCTCGAGGGAACCCACTCATGCTGATGAAAGCCGCCTCCCAGTCACTGACCGGGCAACTCGCCGGGCGTTTTGCCGAGCGTATCCGCAACCGCTTGCTGGCTTCTGGCACGCGCCTGCCTTCCGTGCGCCAGTGCGCGCAGCAGCAGGGCGTGAGCGCGTCCACCGTGGTGGCGGCGTATGACCAGTTGCAGGCGCAGGGGCTGGTGGAAGCACGCAGGAATCGCGGATTTTTTGTCCGGGATTCATCATTAAATATGCCATTAGCCCACGTAAACAGGGCGCAAGTAGCTACTAAAAACATAGCTAACAAGCCGGTGGACGCATCCGCGCTGATTCGCGGCATGTTCCATCAGGTCAGCAGCAAGCCGCAGCCCGGCATGGGCGTGTTTCCGCCCGCCTGGCTGGAGACCCGCTTCCTGCCGGCGGCCGTGCGCAAGGTCACCAGCGCCAGCGCGCTGCGGGAGTTTTCGCTTAACTACGGTGAACCCCTGGGCGACAGCGGCCTGCGCCGCTCGCTCTCGCAAAAACTCGGCGCGCTCAATGTGCAGGCCGCGCCCGAACAGATCATCACCACCGTCGGCGCCACCCATGCGCTGGACATCGTCAGCCGCACCCTGCTGCGCGCCGGCGACTGCGTGATGGTCGAGGAGCCCGGCTGGGCCGTGGAGTTTGCCCGGCTGGCCGCTTTGGGTATGCGCATTTTGCCGGTGCCGCGCCGCGCCGACGGCCCCGACCTGGCGGTGATGGCGCAGTATTGCCAGCTGCACCAGCCCAAACTGTTTGTCAGCGTGAGCGTGTTCCACAACCCCACCGGCTACTGCCTCACGCCCGGCAGCGCGCACCGCGTGCTGCAACTGGGCAATCAGCACAACTTCCACATTGCCGAAGACGACACCTACAGCCACTTGGCGCCCGAGCACGCCACGCGCCTGAGCGCGCTCGACGGCCTGCAGCGCACGATTTACGTCAGCGGCTTCGCCAAAATCCTCGCGCCCGGCTGGCGCGTCGGTTTCATGGCCGCGCCGCCCGATCTGGTCGAGCGCCTGCTCAACACCAAATTGCTCGCGACGCTGACCACGCCCGCGCTGCTTGAAAAAGCGCTGGCCTGGTGCATCGACCAGGGCCAGTTGCGCCGCCACGCCGAACGCATCCGCAGCCGGCTCGATGCGGCGCGCGGCCGCAGCGTCAAGCTCGCGCTGGCGCACGGCTGCAGCTTTGCGGCCGAGCCCGCCGGATTGTTTGGCTGGGTGGACACCGGGGTCGATACCGACGCGCTGGCGCAGCGCATGCTCGACGAGGGCTACCTGATCGCCCCCGGCGCGTTGTTCCACGCCGCGCGCCAGCCCAGCACCCTGATGCGCATCAACTTTGCGACCACGCAAGAGGCCGCGTTCTGGAAGGTGTTTGCGCGGCTGCGGGATGGGGTGAAGTGAGCTTGGGCTTTTTAGCCCGATTTTGTAAGTGTTTTTCGCCTCTAGCCCTTTAACTACGGGCGTGAGTAGCTATTGAAGTTGTAGCGTTATGGGGTTTGCCTTCGGGACGGAACCGCGCGCGCCTGATCCGGCAAGCGGTTCGACTGGGGAATACAGGCGACTGGTTTCATGAGGCAACCGGCGTTGATCGGTTTTTCGCCATTCGTATATAGCCACCTGAAGGACTGGCGGTGGTCAATTGTGTTGAAAAACCACTTATAGGGCCCACGAACAAGATGCCTGCAAGATATGCACGCCTCATGAGGCAAAGAACATTACAGACGGACTGAAAAATTTCCCCATCAAAAAGACAGTTTTTATCAGCGGAGGTACAGGCCCATCGGGTGACCCTTGACATTGGGCGCCTCGAATCGATCGCAGGTAGCAACTCGGGAATGTCGTCAGGATTCACTATCTCGTTCCTTCTGCAGGTGGTGTGGCAATCAGCCAAATTCAGACCTGCCGGATGCCGCCCTAATGTCTGTCTGTGACTTGAGGAGCCTATTCCGCGTGCCAAACCCCCTCTGAATGGAATACAACCTGTCACGAAAAATTACCCCTAGCTTTGCAATACTGCACTACTCTAAATCCATCGAGCACATCGGGGACAAACACGGCCACCTCGGCAACGTTCGGTTGAAATTCCCATCAGACGGGTAGGCGGCGACGAAAAGGGGAGCAGTGTTCATGGTGCATCGTACTTCGCGTGCTACGTTTTCGGAC
>CAYJMW010000067.1:9711-13450 GCA_964371235.1 uncultured Polaromonas sp. | reverse complement strand
CGGACTCCGACGGTGATCGAGCCTTGCAGCTCTCCCGGCGACGCAAGCTCTCGCCAGCCGCCTTCCTTCAAGAGCTGGCTTTGCGGCCCGACCTCATTGAAGGCGTGCAGTTGGGCGAATTGCTCACGCCTGAGCCGCTGCGCCGTTACGGGCAATGGGTGGTGCGCTCACAAGACCTGCTCTCGTTCAACCTTGAGCTGAGCAACCTGCACGCGCTGCCCCCCACCGGCACCGCGGGTGGCGCTCCAACGCTGGCCATCACGGGTCGGGGCGCGGCTTACATCACCCTGTACTTCGCGCCGCAAGCCATTGCCGAGCGGGTGTTCTTTGCGGCGTCACCCAGCGTCAAGCACGAGCAAGACGGCCACGTGGACCAATCAACGGGGCAACCACCTCCGTCCACCCCGCCCACACCGCTGGAGCCCTTGGCGCCACCGCCGATTGGTACGCGCATCGCCTATCCGAGCCGCCTGGTCTTCCGCTTTGATGAAGACAAACTGCGCGCCGCCAACTGCTGGCCGGTCCCCTACACGCTCGCGGGCATTCTGGATGCCTGCCGCGCGCTCAACCTCAACGTGGCCGCCAATGCGCGCTATCAACCACCTTTGCACCGGGCCAAAGTCCCCGCGTATCGCAAGGCGCGCAAGGCCGACGTGAACGCGGCCTACAAACTGTTGAGCGTGAGCGACAAAGCCGCCGTGCTGGCCAACGCGCAGCGCAATCAGCAACTCGCGCGCCGTCTTGGGGCCCAGGCCAGCGTGGTGCTGATGCGTCGTGGTGACCTGCCCTTCCCACAAGCGGATGCCACGTTGGAACGCGCGGCCGCCGCGGCAAGCCACGTGCAGGCGTTGCCCACCACCGCGTCGGCCCTCGCACTCAGCAATTCGTTGTCGGCCATCGTTGCGGCCAAGTCGCCCCTCTTCAAGTACGTCACCGTGCCGCGGCCCAAGAAGCCGGCCTTGAACGAGACCGCAGTGGAGCTGCCGTTCCGCCTGCAACTCTCGCCCAACGGCGAAGCGCGCTTTGCGCACGACGCGCTGCCCGCGTCTTCCGTGGCCACCGGCCACACCAGCCTGTGGCTCACGCGCATGGCTGAAAAGGCCGAGGCTACCAGCGGCATTCACCAAGCACTTGATGAACCCATACGCGCCATCTGGGCACGCGGTGGGCCGGAGTCTGACCACACGATCTTCACCGACCACTGGGACGCAACGCCCCACCCACTGGGGCCCGACACCAAGGATCCCGTCACCCACAAGTTCAAGCTCTTTCGCCAAACTCTGGACGACCGCGACCGCTACAACGTCGTGCACCTGTCGGGCAACTTCGCGCTGCACGGTGGGCGCCATGAGCCCGTCAACTGCCAACGCCTGATGCTCTCCAGCATGGGCGGCTGGCTTGATGCACGGGGCGACTGGAAAGTGCCCAACGGCTTGTCGGTCGAGCAATGGGTGCACCACGCAGCGCAGGCGCGCGACCACTATGTGCGCGTCATCTACAAGGGCTACTGCCTGCCCTTCGGTCACCGCGTGTCGCTCGTGAAGATCAGCGAGCGCTTCTTCTTGAAGGGCCAACCGGGCAACGCGGCCTATGTGTTGCAACGGATGTACTTCATCGTGCGCGAGCCGGTGCGCGAGTTCCCCGAGACCAAGCTGTTCAAGATGGTCGGCGGCAAGCGGCAGTACTACCACCGCGCCTTCCCCTTCCCCGTGGTGCGCTTGCTCACCGAGGTCACACCCGACATTGCCGACCCCATCAACACCCAGATCAACGGCCAGGGGCAGGCGATGTTCTGGCCGTCCATCCCCAAGGGCAGCGGGCAAGAGCCGTTCAGGTTTCAGTACGAAGCCACCGACCTTGACGGCAACCAGGTCCGCTTTGATCTGCCGGCCATCTTCATCGACAACGCGCTGGCCAACCCTGCCGTGGGCGATGGCTTGGCCAACTTCCAGCTCGCGCAGCAAGACTGGCTCACCTCGGCACATGAGCCCCGGCGCACCACCACCTTGCAGCGCCAGAAGGTGGCACTCGCGCCATCGTCCAAGCCAGGCGACACCGCCAATGAAATTGAGAGCATCGTCTTCGGCAGTGAGACCGAAGGCCTGCTCGGCAACATCCAAAGCCCCTTGATCCGCCCGAGCATCATCCAGGCCGAGGTGCGCCTGCCCACCATCGGCGCGCTCACCGGCGGCGCGGGCAACAACGTGCTGAACTATGAAGAGGGCTTCCTTTCCATGGAGACAGGCTTCGGCGATGGCGAGGTCTATGCCAAGCTCAAAGCTGGCGGGCAGGCGCTCGACTTCACGAGCTGCGGCAACCGCTCCGGCGGCTTCGTGCAGCCCAGCTTGGCGCCCACCGGCCTGTCGCGCAAGAAGGGGCCGGTGTCGGGTGACCTCGCGCAAGTGGCTTCGGGGCAGTTCAAGCCCACCGACTTCTTCAGCAGCCTCTCGCCGCTGCTGTTTGGTTGCATCCCGCTGGGCGAGCTGGTCAAAGAGATTGCGGGCGCGGCCGGCTTCGACGAGATGCCCAGCTTCGTGACCGAAGCATTGCAAGAAGGCGAAGCGCTGTTCAACAACCTGGGGCAGCTCGACAAGGTTGACGATGTGATCGTCGGGCTGGTCAAGAACGCCGCCAAGGCCGCCATCGAGCAAGCCATCAAGGCCGCATTCGACACCGTGGTCCAGCAACTCGCGGTGCTTGATGCCAACACCTCGGCCCTGAAAGCACAGGCACAGGCCGTGGTGACTGCGGCCACCACGGTAGCCACCGCGCTGGGCTCGGCGTCTGACACGCTGCTCGCCAACCCGGTGCAGTTGCAGGCGGTGCTCGACCCGGTGCTCAACGCCTTGCAGGCCTTGGCCACCGCACTGTTCAACCGCGACAACGTGCTGAAGGTGCCGGGCGCCGATGGACTCTCGGCGTCCATGATCCAGGTGGTGCGGCAGCAAATCGCGCTGGTTCAGCAACGCATCGCCCAAGTGCAGGCCACGCTGGCGGACTTCGCCAAGATCCCGGCTGCGGTGAACGCTGCCAAGGATGTGTTCCAAAAGCTCACGCCAGTCTTGGTGTCGCCCGACGCGCTCAAAACGCTGATCGAGACCGGCCAGCTCGGCCCGCTGCTCACCGCACTGAACGGCTCTCTGGGCGCGTTTGGCACGGCGCTTTCGCCGTTGAAACTCATCGAAGGCACCGTCAAGAAGACCCTGCTCGGCTTGGTGGGCACCTTGGGCGACGTACTCGGTGCCGTCGACAAGCTGCTGCCCATCATCGAGTCGCTCATCGGCGACGAGATCGTGGTGCGTTTTGCCTTCACGCCTACGCTCGCCCCCTGGCCACCGGCCACGGGCCACCCGCTGTCTGCGCTAGGCAACCTGTTCAAGCCAAACGACCCAAAGGGGTTTGTGGTGGCGGTGGAGGCCAGGGTCAAAAAGAGCGGCGGCGCGCCGGTGGCGAATGTGCGTTGCGCGCTGAATCACTTCGACCTCAACCTGCTGGGCGACAAAGACGCCGGCTTCATCAAGCTCGAATTCGAGAAGATCGAGTTCAGCGCCGACTCCTCGCTCAAGACCAATGTGGATGTGGGTTTCTCGGGCATCCACTTCATCGGCGTGCTCTCGTTCGTGGAAGCGCTGCGCGACCTGATCCCGCTCGACGGCTTTTCTGATCCGCCAGGGCTCACGGTGGACGAGCACGGCATCGATGCCAGCTTCTCGGTGGCGTTGCCCAACCTCGCGGTGGG
>CAYJMW010000067.1:4923-9611 GCA_964371235.1 uncultured Polaromonas sp. | reverse complement strand
GACGGGCTGGCGCGCCCTTCACTCTTTGGCCCGGGCAGCCGGCTGCAAGGCATGCTGGCCGAGATCGGCATTGGCCACTCCAAACGCAGCCCGGGCATCCGGCGCTGGTTCAGCGATGGCCGCACACAAGAAGGCGGCACCACGCAACTCGAGAGTGGCCTCAACGACGACTACTTCAGCGACCAGGGCTACGCCCCCGGCACCGTGACCGGCATCGATGGCCAGCCGCACGACAACAGCACCAGCTTCATTGGCGGGCGCAAGTTGCGCCGCGCGTTGCCGGCACACCTGTCGGGCGCCGCCGCAAGCTATTTCTCGGGCGAGCCTGAATACGGGCTTTTTCAGGCCAACCGCTTTTACCAACGGCCCGAAAACGACCGCCCCTACCAACGCCTGCCCGTGGCCGGTGCCGCCAGCCCGGCCATCAAGGCGCCCGAGTTTGACTTCCATCGCCTCGCCTCCAGCTTTGCCGACGCGCCAGCGCTCATGCGTGAGCTTGGCCTGGTGATCGACGCGGTGGTGGTCGGTAGCGGCAAGCTGGTCGAGCAAGCGCAAGGGCAGCCGCAAGAGTTGCTCAGAGGCACCATGCGATTGGAGGTCAAGCACGATGGCGGCTGGCATGTGAGCACCGAAGAGAGCACGCCCGCCACCGCGTTTTGGCTCACGCCAAAGCGCTTCACTTGCGACACCCGTACCGCGCGCCACCGCGCTGGGCTGTTGCGCTTGTCTGGCGCACGGCCCATCGGCAAGCAGGCGCAAGAGTTCAACGGCAAGGACCGCGGCTTTGCACTCACCGCCGTAGACCCCGACGGCGCCGCGCTCAAGACGGTGGGCTTTGCGTTGTCGCTGCAAGACCATCTGGCCAAGGTGTCCAACCCGCTCGACCCCGACACGCTGAGCCAACCCGGCGAGCTCACCTACACCACCAGCCAGGGCGAAACCGTGGCTGCGTTGCGCTCGGGCGGCATCACGCTGGTAGAGCATGGCCGCGCCGGCAATGTGGCCGACGACACCATTGCATCGAGCCTCAAGAACGACGCCGTCAACAGCCACCTTGGCGACAAGATCGTGTTCTATGCCGAAGACGTGTTGCGCGGCTACCGCGTGGACGTGTTCACCGAGCAATCGGGCGTCTGGAACTCGCTGTGCCAGCGCGTTGCCGAGTACGGCTGGACCGATGGTGCGGGCCCCCAGCTCAACCCCGCCAAGGACGAAGGCTATGTTTCGGGCGCCTCCACCACCACCAAACCGCCAAAAGAATTGCCGCCGGGCGCCACGCAAGACCACTACCTGCATGAGTCGCTCGTCAAGTGGACGGGCTGGAGCCTCATCGCCCCGCGCCCCGGCCGACGCATCCGCCCCTACCCCGACAGCACCACGCCCACCTCTGAGCGCGACAAGCTCGGCCTCATTCAAGAAGAAAAGATCGATGAGCAAAGCGCTGCCGACACCCACGCCAACGGGGCACCCATCACGCGCAACGTGAGCGCTGCGCCTGGCAGCCTGCCGCGCCTGCGCTTTGGCAACGCCTACCGAATGCGCGCTCGCCTGGTTGACCTGGCAGGCAACAGCCTGACTTTTGACGACCGCTCTGTCGACAAGTTGGAAGAAGCCAGCGAACCCATCAGCTACCTGCGCTACGAGCCGCTCGACGCGCCCGTGCTCTCGCTGCGCGACCGCGTCTCGGAGGGGGAGTCGCTGGAGCGCATGGTGATCCGCAGCAACTTCGACCAAACCGCGCCCGCCTACCTGACCAACCCACCCTATGCGGGCAACGTGCCCACCGACACCGGCTTTGCCTACACGGCCGAGAACCAGCGCCACTTTGTGCCGCCCAAGACCAGCCAGCTCATGGCCGAGCAGCACGGTGCTTTTGAGCAGGCCTTCGGCCCCACCAGCACACCCGCTGAAAAGGCAGACACCTACCAGCTCATCACCTCGTTCGAAGCTGGCACGCTTTACGACGGTGGCAGCAGCGTCCGCATCGTGACGCCCCCCAAAGACGGCGCGGTGCCCCGCTCCCCCGAGCGCGCGTTGACCGACAAGCCGCCAGAAGGCTTCCGCCTGTTGCCCGGCGAGTACCTCGTCCACACCGAGGCGAGCCTGAGCACGCCTTACCTGCCCGACCCGCTGGCCGCCGCCGTGGCGATGCGCGGCGTGCCCGGCGTGTTTGCTGACGCGGTGATTGATGCCGCCGATGGTGTGCGAGCGGTGCACATCCCTGGCACCGAAGAGCATGTGCTCATCGTGCCGTTGGCGGGCACCTGGCCCAAGGTGCAGGGCTTCAGGCTGGTGGTCAACGAGCACCCAGGTGAGGCCGGCTTTGACGGCTGCGCGCCGGGCGCCGACCTGCCCGTTCAACTGCCCACCTGGAAGAGCGGCAACGAACGCGTCCTGACCGTCTACCTGCGCAAAGGCGAGATCGCCAACCTGCGCTACGCCAGCGCGCTGAGGCCGCACTATGTTGACCACCTCGCCATCCCGCAGCTCGCCGCCACGCCGGTGAAGGTGGCCATTCAAAGCGTGCTCGGCGCGCATTGGATGGTCACGCCCGACAGACCCTTGGTGCTCGTGCACGCCACGCAGCAGCCGGTGTGCGCGCCAGTGTTCGAGCGGCTGAACATCATTCGCCACCCCGGCGAAACGTGGTCAGAGATCCGCCGCACGCAGGTGCGCTATCACGCACGCTCCACCGCCAAGCTTGAAGTCTTGGCCGAGTGGTTTGAGTGGCTGGACGACCCCACCCAGCCGGCCCCCGTGCGCCGCCGCTTCACCGCGCAACTTCCCGAGGTGGGCATTGCCTCGCCACCGCTGCAAAGCCAAGAGCCGGCCAGCGGGGTAGTGTTTGAGGACATGGGCAGCGGCAACGCTGAGGCAGCGCACGCGCACATTCGACATGAGTTTGGCGACCACAAGTTCAGGCTCGTTCGCTACAAGCTGCGCGCCAGCACGCGCTTTCCCGAATACCTGCCCCCGGCAATCACCGCCGACAGCAAACACCTGGTGCGCCTGGGGCCGGTGTATGAAGGCCATGTGCTCACGTTGCCCTCAACGTATGGGAACCAATACCCCGACCCCGACATTGCCCCCACGCCCTCACTCGCAGATGCCGAGCTGGGCGCCCCATTGCTGCCCAACAGCCTGCCACCGCAGCCCGGCAGCATCATTCCCGGCAGTCGCCGCCCCGATGCCCCCAAGATTGCCTACGTGGTGCCCACCTTCCGTTGGAGCGAGCCGGCAAGCGCCGGAGCGGGCGGCATCGTCAGCATTCGCCGCGGCAACGGCTTGCGTGTGTACCTGGAGCGGCCGTGGTTCTCAAGCGGTGAAGGCGAGTTGCTTGGCGTTGTGGTGGGGTCGTCAACACCCGCTGAACAACCCTTTTCAAATCTGCCCGATGAGCTGATTGGCTTTGTGTCGCAGTGGGGCCAAGACCCCATCCTGGCAAGCACCTTGCCGCGCAACGTGATGCACGCCAATGCCTTCGCAGCCAAGGTGGCAGCCTACAGCTTCACGCTGCCCGAAACCAATCGCAGCATGGACATTGCTGCCCACCGCGTGCACTATGACTTTCAGCGCCGCCTCTGGTACGCCGACCTCGAAATCGACGCCGGCCAGAGCTACAACCCCTTCGTGCGCCTGGCACTCGTGCGTGTGCAGCCGTATTCGGTCGGCGGTTGCGCGCTCTCGCCGGTGGTGCACACCCAATACGCGCAACTGCTGCCCACGCGCGAACTGCATCTCACACTCGCCGCACACAACCTTATGACCCTGCAAGTGTTCGGCACCGCACCGGAGTCCGGGTCGGCCTCGGCCCGCGGCGAGCTCACCGGGCGTCTCGACGCCGCGCCGGGCCTGGCGGACGCCTTCGGTCCCGTGCTCGGCTATGACCGCGGCCACAACCGCATCGAGATGGTGGTGCAGCAACAAAGCAGCGGCCTTGATACCGACCTCGACTGGGTGGACGTGGCCAGCATCACCCCGCTCAGCGGCGATGCCCAACCGAACCAGACCGCGCCGCTGGTCAACGTTCAGCGTGAACTGGAGGAAAAGAGCGCCGCAGTTCAAAAGGCCGGCAGCGAAAGCGCAGCACTGCTTTCAACGCGCATCCAGCCAGACATCTTCATCGCCGGATTACAAAGCCTGCACCTGCTGCGCAATGACCTGCTGTTCACCGGCCGCATGATCGTGCCCCCCACGTCAGGAGGCCAACGCCGCCGCCTCATCGTGCGCGAGTACGAGCGCCACTTTGGCGACTTCAATGTCACCGACAGCACGCCCATCGGCCAGGTGACAAGACCCGGCGTGGCCGAGCGGCTGGTGTTCGCCCGGGAGTTTTATGTTCTAGGGTATGTGCCGACCGAACAAGTAAATGGCGAGAAACCGGCACAGTAAGCAGTCAACCCGCAGCATGTGCAACAACATCAGGGTGTGTTGGACTCGGATGTCGGAACTCAAGAACAGGGGAAGATAGAAACGCAAATCTCAATGCGCACTGTTCCAGCTCGATTGGTAACCCGTATCAAACAAGCGACAGTATTTTCTCAGCGTTCAACAGTGATCGGGACATTGCCCGGGATTGGTGCGGCCAGAAATAACGCCTTGGTAGATGTTTGTGGTGCCGCTGAGCCGATTCGGCACAATGGACGCCAAGCGTGGCGACTCAATCTGCCGAACCGCCGGATACGTGA
>CAYJMW010000067.1:0-4823 GCA_964371235.1 uncultured Polaromonas sp. | reverse complement strand
GGCACAATGGACGCCAAGCGTGGCGACTCAATCTGCCGAACCGCCGGATACGTGAACCGTTATGTGCGGTGGTGGCGGAGGGGGTGATGAGGTCTTCCCTTATCCCGATTGGGCACCGATACCCAGAATGCACGACAATTTGCATTTCCTTACCCGGAGTCTAGCCATGGAACTAACACCACCACCCAAGGGGGAACCGTTGAAGAGGCTATTGCCAACTTAACCGAGGCAACAGCGCTCTATTTGGCTGAGTTTCCCCTACCTGCAACTGGTCATCCGCTGGTCACGATGTTCAGCGTTCCCGCACATGCCTAAGCTGCCGCATGTTTCGGGGCCACGGTAGTTCGGGCGCTTGAACGGTTGGGGTTTGCGAAGATTCGCCGATTCGGCACGATGGATGCCAAGCGTGCCGAAACTATCTGCCGAACCGTCGGCTGCGTGACCCGCATGTCCGGTGGTGTGGGAGGAAGCGGCCGTGAGGCTTCTTCCTATGCCGATTAACTGACAAGAAAAGCACGATCCCCCGGACTTGCTGCATACTTCGCGTTGTTGCACTGCATTTGGAGCGCAAGCATGGGAAACGTGAAGTCGATTGAGAATGCCGTGGAATCATTGCCACCTATGGAGCTAGCTGAGTTCCGGCGGTGGTTCGCCGAGTTCGATGGCACTGCGTGGGATAGGCAAATCGAGCGGGATGCCGCCTCTGGCAAGCTTGACGGGATGGCGGCAGAAGCGCTTGCCGACTATCGCGCAGGTTCGGCGCGAGAGCTTTGAAGCACACCGCATCAAAGCGTTTCTGGCAATGTCTTGACGCATTGCCCGCCGAAATTCAAACTGTTGCGCACCGAAATTTCGCGCAGCTCAAAATCGATCCAAACCATCCGTCGCTGCATTTCAGGACCGTCGGAAACGGTCGCTTTCACAGCGTCCGAGTCGGCCTCTATTACAGGGCACTTGGCTTCCAGTGCCAGGCGGCGTCCATTGGTTTTGGATCGGCACCCATGGCGAGTATGACAAGCTCGTCGGCTGACATATCGCTCGACCGGACTTACGCCGGTCAGCGCCAACGTTGCGGCTGTACCCTATCCCGATTACGCATTTGAAACGGAGCACCTGTGACGCAACGGTTTGAATGGGACGAATCCAAGGCCAAGGCCAACTTGCACAAGCATGCTGTGTCATTCGGGGAAGCTGCGTCGGTGTTCAACGACTCGCTGGCGTACACTTTCAAAGACCCGGACCATTCGGTCGGTGAGGAACGCCTCCTGACTTTCGGCTATTCAGGCGTCGGACGCCTTTTGGCTGTTGTTCATGCCGAGCGAGGCCGAGCCATCCGAATTATTAGTGCCCGCAAGGCAACAACCCATGAGCGAGGAATCTATGAACAAGGCTAAAGACGAAATGCGCACCGAGTATCGCCGCGAAGACTTGGGCAAGGGTGTTCGCGGGAAGTACTTCGAACGCGTTTCAAAAGGCACCAATCTCATCTTGCTGAATGACAAAGTCGCCAAGGCTTTCCCAACTACGGAGGCCGTGAATGAGGCACTTCTTGGCCTTCTGGCTCTTACAGAGCAAACGGCACGCATTACAGGCCGCTCAAGCCGGGCGTCGCGCAAACGCACCGCCGCTTAGCTTGGGCTAGCGTCTCTGAAGTTCCGGCCGCGCGCGTCCCTACTCATGAAACGCCTTCTGCAAATGCAGCTTGCGCCAAGCGCGATGCCTGGCGCCGAAGCAGCGCCATCGATGCCATGCTGCCATCGTCGCAACGGCAGTCGAGGCAGCACGTGCGCTGGGTAGCAATCCCCCCCCCTCGTTAGGTCGCCGTGAAACAACACCGTACATTCAGTCTCGGCAAATGGAGGTTCTTTGCCTCGGTCCTTGTCGCCTTGGGGCTGGTGCTGCCACTTTCCACCTGCACAAAAGGGGACCCACCGGTCACCGAGTATCACTACGCGCTTGGCGATGTCGTCAACAATCCAAGCTGCGAAGGTCTCTGCCGTGTCGGCGCTGTTGGCGTCTCGCTGGCTACCTTTCTTTGGCCACTTGCCGCCTGCCTGGCAGCCATTCGCTTTACCGGACGCGTTGGCACGGTGGTGCGCCTCTGTCTTGAGCCGCCGCTGTTGGCAGGCGCGGGCTGGTGGCTGTATTGGCAACTTCTGTTTCGGGATCCGGCAATCGGTTCCGTTGCCACCGTCTTGGGGTTTACCTTGTATGCTGCGGTATGGGGTCTCGAATGTATGAGACTTGTTCGTGCGCGCATGGCTACCAGCGCTCCGCGTTAGGCCCCAAGCATCCGTAACCCACGAATTCTCTATCCATGAACACGGCACTACTTGTCATTGACGTCCAACAGGGCCTGTGCGAAGGCGAACACGCTGCTTTTGAGTCGCAGCAAGTCATCGCTCGGATCAGCAAAGTTTCCGAGAAAGCGCGTGCCGCAGGTGCAATTGTTATCTTCATACAGCACGAGTCAAAATCTGGATACCTTGAATTTGGAACGGATGCGTGGCAGCTGGCCCATGGCCTTCACGTTGAGCCAACCGACTTACGCATTCGAAAGACCACCCCAGATTCTTTCCATCGCACGGAGTTGGAGGATACCCTTAAGCGGCATGCGGTTGCCAGCCTTGTAATCTGCGGCATGCATACGGAGTTCTGCGTAGACACAACCACTCGCAGGGCGTTGGCGCTCGGTTATCCGGTCATCCTGGTAGAGGACGCACATACGACTGAGGGCAACGAGCATTTGTCTGCAGTTCAGGTCATTCGGCACCACAATGACACGCTCACGAACATCAGCAGTTTCGGGCCCAGGGTTCGCGCTGTTTCTGCCGAGAACTTGCGCATTGGGGCCTGACTCGAACGTTGGGCCTCAAGGGACGCCACTTATCTTCGTTACAGGAATGATTCCATGAACCCAATCCGACACGGCATTTTCCGTTCAGCAACCTATGCTGCACTCCTGTTGCTATTGACCTGCATCAATGCGGTTGCGCAGACCACCCAGGAGCATGTGCATCACATGGCTCCGGGGGTGATGCCGTTTGATGTGTCCAGGACGATGCACATTTTTAAAATGACCGAGTCCGGAGGCATTCAGAAAGTTGTGGCGAACGACCCGGCTGCAACTGATCAGATTGCACTGATACAGCAGCACCTGCAGCATGAGGCGCAAAGGTTTCAGCACGGCGACTACTCGGACCCAGCCGCGCTTCATGGCGCCAACATGCCCGGCCTCAAGGAACTTGAATCGGGAGCCTCCCGAATAAAGGTTTCATATACGCCCCTCCCGGAAGGCGCGGAGATTACGTTTAAAACCACTGATCGACGCATGTTGACGGCGATTCACCGGTGGTTTGGCGCGCAATTATCCGAGCACGGCGCCGACGCCAGGACAGAATGAGCGCGAGCGATCGTGTCAGGTTTTTCAATGCGCACCCTCAGCGGCAAGTGCGCGATGGTTTCGTTCTCGTGTTTGACGCCAGGCCGTGGTGCGACTTCCTGTTCTGATTAGCGACCGCCACCTCTACCGTTGACCAGGCCCATGCAAATCATCAAACCAGTCCGCGCCACACGAAGCTATACCCAGCGTCTGGTCGCAGACCCGGCTGCCGTATTCCCTCTTCTTTGCCCGGTGCGGGAGGCCGACTGGATCGAGGGTTGGGATCCACCTTTGGTTGTATCGTCCTCGGGCTTCGCCGAGCCGGATTGTGTTTTCACGACTTGCGCTGAACCCGTTGACGCCGTCTGGTACATCACCCGCCACGAGCCGGCAACGGGTTTTGTCGAAATGCTCAAGATCACGCCGGGCGTTACTGCCTGCAGGCTGACCATCCAGCTTCGTCCGGCGACCGGTGGGGCTGAGGCGGCCATCACTTACTCGCACACCAGCCTCGGGCCGGAGGGTGACGCCTTTGTCGCCTCGTTCACAGAGGAGTTTTATCGCAAGTTCATGCAGGACTGGGAGACGCGAATCAATTACTATCTGCGCCATGGCACTGCGCAGAAGGCAGCGCCTGGCTAGCCCGGTTGGGCATCATGGAAGGAGCAAGAAATGGTCGTTCGTGTTGTCAGGCTTGGCAGCCCCAGAGTGGAAGGTGAAGGCACCCGCATCGGAACCGTCCGACGCCCGCCGCGTGGCGTGCCCAAGGCCGAGTTCGCGTCACGGAACTGGTACGACGTGTGGTTTCCCAACCTGGCCCCAAGCGTCGAAACCATGAAGCTCGGCCAGGAGGCCAGCACGCCCGCTCAATGGGCCCTGTTCACCAGGAAATACCGGGCTGAAATGTCAACGCCCGAAGCCAGCCATGCCATCGAACTGCTCGCCGCGCTGTCGCGCCAAAACAATTTCTCGGTTGGTTGCTATTGCGAAAACGAGGCGCATTGCCATCGTTCGGTGCTGCGCGAACTGCTGGCCGGGAAGGGAGCCGCGCTGGAGCCATCCGCGCCATTGTGAAAATAACACCCAAGCCACCGTTGAAGGCACGCGACCCTGACCGGCCTCGGCCCTGGCCCCAGCGGTGAAAGCAGAACGCTATGAATATAGTAGCAAACTATTGATATTTCATAAGGGCTAGACGCCAAAAATTCCAAGAAATTCCCGCACAGGCGGTGGCTCAATCTTCAAAGCATCTCATCCGGAGCAAACGGCCCGATCAGCTTGAGTAGCAGCCTCAGGGTGAGGCTGGTATCGGGTTCGGCGCTTGCATCCTCCAGCCCGGAGCCCTGCGGCGCGCGCCAGATCATTTGACCGTTCACCACCTCGACGCGCCAGGCGCTGCTTGCCAGTGCAGGCTCAATCATGCGGGCGGCCTGCGCCGACA
>CAYJMW010000066.1:0-19032 GCA_964371235.1 uncultured Polaromonas sp. | reverse complement strand
CGGCCACGTTGGTGGCCAGCGTCGTTTTGCCGACGCCCCCTTTGGGATTGGCAATTACAACCACTGGCATAAAACCTCCTTGGGTGCTTGAACTGATATTTGCGCGGACACTCCCGCTATGGTAACGGCCCGCAACCCGCACCGGTGCCTGATGTCGGCCCGCGTGCAGAGCCATACCGAGTGACAGGCCTCAAGGTGCGCTGCCGCACGCTTGGCCGCAGCCCTTGATTTTGTATTAAAAGACCTGTTAGCCCACGAATAATAAGCGTATATAGCTATTGTTTTTATAGCGTCTTGGCAATCAGGGTAATCCATCCCACAGCAGCTTGACCCCGGTCAACAGCATGCCCAGGTACAAAAACCGGTAGAACCAGAGCTGGCTGATACGTCGGGCCAGCCGCACGCCGACCCAGACGCCAATGGGGGCAAGGGGCAGCAACACCAGCGAAGTAGCCATGTTGCGCCAGTCCAGCAGGCCCAGAAGGCCATAGGGAATCCACTTGGCCAGGTTGATGACGAAGAAGAAAAACGCCATGGTGGCGGTGAACTTCACCGGCGACAGACGCAGCGGAATCACGTAGGCCGAAATGGGCGGGCCACCTGCATGGGCAATAAAGCTGGTAAAACCCGAGGTGGTCGTGAGCAAGGCACCCAGCCATTTGGGCGGCGGTGCGCTGCCTGGCTTGGGGGAGAAGAGCATGCGCTGGGCCAAAAACAGGAGAGTGAAACCGCCCACCATGGCCGCCACGGCGTGGGCGTTGAGCAGCTTGAACAGCAGCGCGCCTATCACGATGCCCACCAGTCCAAACGGAATTAAAAACTTGAGCAATCCCAAGTCGAAGTCCTTGCGAAAAGCGACCATGCCCAGCACGTCCATTAAAAACAGTATCGGCATCAAAACGGCGGCCGCCTGCGGCACGCTGACAGCCAGCGCCATCATGGGCACGGCCAGCGACCCAAAACCTGCGCCAAAACCGCTTTTGCTGACACCCATCAGCAACACGGCCGGAATAGCAACAGCGTAGAAAAATGGATCGGCGATTAACGGGAAGTTCATGGCGGCAGGACTAAAGAACCGTGGTGATATTACCCGCCCGGCGGCCCAGGCCGCCTTCCCGCGCGGGTCCGAAATTCCCGCTCTGCGACGACAATCGGCAAATGTCTCAAATTCAGTCTTGGGGGGAAACGCTGCGCCTGCTGGTGGAACTGGCCGCCACCGCCGCGTTCGCCTTGTCCGGCTTGCTGGAGGCAGCGCGCAAACGGCTCGATGCCGTGGGCGTGTGCGTGGTGGCCTTTCTGGCTGCCTTTGGCGGCGGCACACTGCGCGACCTCTTGCTCGACCAGCGGCCATTTTTTTGGGTTCAGCACGTCGCAGTGCTATGGGGTGTATTCGGGCTGTGCGTTCTGGCCATGGTGTTCCTGCGCCAACACCATTTTGAACTGACCGAACGGGCGATTCAGTGGCCTGACGCGCTTGGCTTGGGCCTGTTCACCGCCACCGGTGTTCACCTTGCGCTCAATGCCCGGATGCCGGCCGTGGTGGCTGTCATGATGGGCTTGGTCACCGGCGTGTTCGGCGGCGTGCTGCGCGACATTGTTTGCAATGAAATTCCCACGGCCTTTCGCGACCACCGTCCCTACGCCTTGTGCGCATTCGCCGGGGGCTGGCTCTACGTGGGCTTATGGCAGGCCCACGCGCCGGGCTGGGTGGCCCTGGTTGCCAGCGTGCTAGTTACAGCCGGCCTGCGGGGGTTCGCCCTGTGGCGCAACTGGGAGTTGCCAGCGTGGCGTGTGTGATGCCTGAACCGGGCCGATAGGCCGTCGCGCTGGCGTCAGCTCTTTCGGGCACCAACAACCAGCACAATGGCGCCCAGGGCGATTGCACCCAGACTGAGCCATTGGGGAAAATTGACGGTTTGTTTTTCCTTGACCGTCAGCTCCAGCGGGCCAATTTTTGCGGTTGTGGTGTCCTTGGTAAAGCTGAAGCCGCCAGTCAGGAAACCGGCCAGGCCCAGCACGATCAAGACAATGCCTGTAATGGTGGTTGCTTTCATAGGAAATGTTCCTCGCCGGATATTGACAGACAGCAGCACACGTTCCGGTTCCACGCTGCCACAGACGAACTATAAGTGGCCGTTCGCCGGATTGGCGTAGGACGACAGCTGATTTCTTCTCCCGTCCGGTCCAGCCCAATGGGCGCCGTGATACGCTTTACCCATGTTTACGCCCTCGCAAGCCGACGTTCGCCGATTCTTTTGCTCGGTTTATGCCAAGGCCCACGCCGGTCAGCCGCTCGAAGCGATTGAAACGATCGCCAGCCAGTGGATGGACGAGCATCCCGAATACCACGCTGATTTTGCCGATGCCGACGCGGCCCTGGAAAAAATGTACGACGAGAAAGCTGGCAAGACCAACCCCTTCCTGCATCTGTCGATGCACCTGTCAATCACCGAGCAGTGCTCGATCGACCAGCCGCACGGCATCCGCCAGGCCGTTGAACTGCTGGTCGCACGGTGCAACTCCCTGCATGAGGCGCACCATGAGACCATGGAATGCCTGGGCCAGATGCTCTGGACCAGCCAGCAGGCCGGCAAACCACCCGACGGTGCGGCCTACCTGGGTTGCGTGCAGCGCCGCGCGACGCGGGACTAGTCCTGCGACGCAACGCCTGAAGTCGCCGAACTACCCTTGCATCAACAAAAAAAAGGCCGCTGAAACAGCGGCCTTTTTTTTCGGGATTGCGCCAGCTTCAGCGAAAACTGCTCTCGGGGACCACCTTGAGCTCGCCCTCAACCGACGACACATAGTTGGCCAGCAACTTGAGTTCGGCGTTGGTGTACATCTTGGCCATGGCCCCCATGATGGGGTTACCGCGGCCAACCGTCGGATTGCTCCCGGTCTTGTAGGCCTTGAGCGCCACAAACAAATAATCGGCATGCTGACCCGCCAGCTTGGGGTACGTAGGGTCTATGGGTTTGCTGAAATTGGCGCCATGGCACGATGCGCAATTGGCCTTGCTGAGCAAGGCCTGAACTGAAGCGTTAGGCTCCCGGGCCGGCTTGGCCGGAAGTTCGGCGCCGGCCACCACGCCGTGCGCACTGTAATAGGCCGCCAGATCGGCCATATCCTGCTCTGACAGCGACCCGGCAATGCCACGCATGGTGGGATGCCTGCGATCTCCCTTCTTGTATTCACCCAGCGCGGCCATGATGTACTTGGCGCCTTGCCCCGAGATCATGGGAACCTTGTACACCTCGGGAAAAGAGGCCTGGTAGCCCTTGATGCCGTGGCAGCCAATGCACATCGCGTTCTTGGTGGCGCCGGCTTTGGCATCGCCCGTGATTTCCTGGGCAAAGCCCGAAACGGTCGCCAATGAGACAGCGACGGAGAATATCGTGGTGAACAGCTTGGTCATTTTTCGCGCACAATCAGGTGAAAATTCATCGCATAAAAGAACGGTGGATTATATCTGTGCCTGCCTTCGCCTTGCACCGGTTGCCAATAACCCGCACCAAGACCACTTCAATCCCCCCGGCATTTCCCGCGCCACCCTCACTTCGCTGTTTCCAATCATGATGAAATTTCAAGGCTCAAAAAATTACGTCGCCACGCCAGACCTGATGCTTGCGGTCAACGCCGCAGCCGCCCTCAAACGGCCACTGCTGGTCAAGGGCGAACCTGGCACCGGCAAAACCATGCTGGCCGAGGAAGTGGCGCAAGCGCTCAGTCTTCCGCTGCTGCAGTGGCACATCAAATCGACCACCAAGGCGCAGCAGGGCCTGTATGAATACGATGCCGTGTCGCGCCTGCGCGATTCGCAACTCGGCGATGAAAAGGTCAAGGACATTCACAACTACATCGTCAAGGGTGTGCTGTGGCAGGCCTTCACCGCCGACGAGCCGGTGGCGCTGCTGATCGATGAAATCGACAAGGCCGACATTGAATTTCCCAACGACTTGCTGCGCGAGATCGACCGCATGGAGTTTTATGTCTATGAGACGCGCGAGCTCATTCAGGCCAGGCACCGGCCGTTGGTGTTCATCACCTCCAACAATGAAAAGGAACTGCCCGACGCGTTTTTGCGCCGCTGCTTTTTCCACTACATCAAGTTCCCCGACACCGACACAATGAGGCAGATCGTTGCGGTGCATTTCCCCAACCTCAAAAAAGAGCTGCTGGCCGCCGCCATGAAAACCTTTTATGACGTGCGCAACCTGCCCGGCCTCAAGAAGAAACCTTCCACCAGCGAATTGCTCGACTGGCTCAAGCTGCTGGTCGCCGAAGACATTCCGCTCGAGGCACTGCAAAGCAGGGACGACAAAGTGGCCGTGCCGCCGCTGGTCGGCGCGCTGCTCAAGAACGAACAGGACGTGACGCTGTTTGAAAAACTGGTATTCATGCAGCGCAACAACCGCTAACCCATGGAGAGCCAGGCGCATGAACTTTGTTGAACCCGTCACGCTTTGCGCACGAGGCGTGCAACTCGTGCCGCTGGCGCTTGGGCATGAAACGGGGCTACGCGATGCTGCCGCCGACGGCGAACTCTGGAAATTGCGAGTGACCTCGGTGCCCGCGCCCGAAGAGACCCGCGCCTACATACAAGCCGCCCTTGCCGCACGCCAGGCCGGCAACCGTTTTGCCTTTGCGGTCATCGATGAGGCCAGCGGCACCGTGCTGGGCAGCAGCAGCTACCACGACATACTGCCCGAAGTGAAGCGCCTCGAGATTGGCTACACGTGGTATGCAGCGCGCTGCCAGCGCACCCACGTCAACACCACCTGCAAACTGCTGCTGCTCACGCACGCCTTTGAAACCCTGGCCTGCCATGTGGTGGGCTGGCGCACCGACAACTTCAACCACGCCTCGCAGCGCGCCATCGAACGGCTGGGCGCCCGCAGGGATGGCGTGATTCGCGGTCATGCGCTCAGGCGCGACGGCACGATTCGCGACACCGTGATGTACAGCCTGCGCTCCGGTGAATGGCCTGAAGTCAAGGCGCAACTACTGTACCTGCTCGACAGGCAACGATCATGACCCCCACGCTTTGCACTTCGTGTTATACGCTGACCCCCGAGGGGGCAGTCGCTTGCTCGGGGCGGCCCTTCGCTGCGCGTATCCTCACCGAAGCCTGACGAGAACATGCCATGCTGATCGACTTCTTCTACACCCTGCGCTCGGCCAAGCTGCCGGTGTCGGTCAAAGAGTACCTGGTGCTGCTCGAAGCACTTGAGGCGGGCGTGGTCGGCCCCAACAGCGGAAAGCCTGATGGCCACGCCAGCGAAGGCGCCTACCGGATTGACGACTTCTATTACCTCAGCCGTACCGTGCTGGTGAAAGACGAAAAACACTACGACAAGTTTGACCGCGCTTTTGCGGCCTACTTCAAGGGCGTGGAAATGCTTGCCGACTTCACCCAGGACATTCCGCTGGAATGGCTGCGCAAAAACCTGGAACTCGAACTCAGCGCCGAGGACAAGGAAAAGATAGAAAAAATGGGCTGGGACGAGCTCATGGAAACACTCAAAAAACGGTTTGAAGAGCAAAAAGAGCGCCACGAAGGCGGCAGCAAATGGATAGGCACCGGCGGCACCTCGCCCTTTGGCGCCAACGGATTCAATCCGCAAGGCATCCGCATCGGACAGGAAAAAAGCCGCAACAAAAGCGCCGTAAAGGTGTGGGACCAGCGCGCCTACAAGGACTACGACGACACCCAGGAGCTCGGCACGCGCAACATCAAGATCGCGCTGCGCCGCCTGCGCAAGTTCGCGCGCCAGGGCAACGAAGAAGAGCTTGACCTTGACGACACCATCAAATCGACCGCCGCCAACGCCGGCTGGCTCGACATCAAGATGGTGCCCGAACGCCACAACAACGTAAAGGTGCTGCTGCTGATGGACGTGGGCGGCACCATGGACGAACACATTCACCGGGTTGAAGAAATGTTTTCAGCGGTGAAGTCCGAGTTCAAGCACCTGGAGTTTTACTACTTCCACAACTGTGTCTATGACTTCATGTGGAAGAATAACCGCCGCCGCTTCAGCGAGAAGTTTCCCACCTGGGACATCATCCGCAAGTACAACAAGGATTACAAGCTGATCTTTGTCGGCGACGCGACCATGAGCCCCTACGAAATATTGCAACCCGGCGGCAGCGTGGAATACAACAACGAAGAAGCCGGTGCCGAATGGATGCAGCGGCTGACCAGCGCTTTCCCGAAGTTCGCCTGGATCAACCCCGAGCCGCAAGGTGTCTGGCAATACCGCCAAAGCATCAGCGTGATGCAGCAACTGCTGGGCCAGCGCATGTACCCCCTGACCGTCAAGGGATTGGAAGAGGCGATGCGGCTGCTCTCCAAATAGCGCTCAAGTAAACTGGGCACCGTGACCCATCCCGGTACCCACTGCGCGCGGACGGCCACCCAGGCAAGACCCGGCAAGCTTGCCTTTGCGCTGTTCGTTTTTTTGACCCTTTTCTTTGTGCCTGTGGCCAGAGCGCAACCCGGCACGCCCGCGCCACCTCCGCAAAAAGTGGAAACCGGCTCCGCGCCAGAGGGCGCCGTCGGCCCCACCAGCGCCGAGCCCGCGGTGACTGCCTTCGAAGTCATCGTGCAGGCCCCTCCCGTCATTCGCGAGCTGCTCGAAAAGCACATCGAACTGCAGCGCTACCGCGCAGTGACCGATCTTGACGAGGCTGAGCTGGCGCGCCTGATCGTGCTGGCCGAGCGCAATGTGCGCAATCTGGTGGGCACGCTGGGCTACTTCAGCCCCGACATCCGCATCACCCGCGAAGGCGGGGTCAATGCGCGGCCGACCATCGTGGTCGCCGTTGAACCGGGCCAGGCCACGCTGATCGGCGCCGTCAACATCAACTTTACCGGCGACATTGCCGACTCGCCCGACCCCGGTGCGCTGGCGCAGCGCGATGAAATCCGGCGCGACTGGCGCCTGCCCAGCGGCCGGCGCTTCACGCAGGATGCCTGGGATGGCGCAAAAACGCAGGCCCTGCGAGAGCTGATTGCGCGCCGCTACCCGGCCGGCAGGTTGGCCGGCAGCCTGGCCGACGTGGACGCACCGGAGCGAACCGCCAGCCTGATGCTGCAACTCGATTCAGGCCCGCTCTACCGACTCGGGCCGCTGGAAGTCTCGGGCATGGACCGCTACGACCCGGTGCTGGTGCCGCGGCTGGCCCGTTTGAATGAAGGCGACATCTATGACCAGAACCAGTTGCTCGAAGCCCAGCAACGACTCGCGTCCAGCGGCTACTTCGACTCAGCCTATATTTTTATTGATCCCGACAGCGATCCGCTGGCCGCGCCGGTGCAGGTGCAGCTGCGCGAGGCCAAACTGCAAAAAATAGTGTTCGGCCTGGGCATCACCACCGACAGCGGACCGCGCGCGTCCATCGAACATACCCACCATCGCGTGCCCGGTATTGGCTGGCGCGCAGCGACCAAATTGCAGCTGGACAAAAAATCGCCCTTCGCGCAAACCGAATGGACATCCATCCCCGACGCAGCGAGCTGGCGCTGGGTCGGCCTGGCCCGCACGGAACGCCTTGATGACGGTGAACTGATCACCCAGGCCCAGCGGCTGCGCTTTGGCCGAACCCAGGCGGGCGCGCGGATCGACCGCAACATCTACCTGCAATACGACCGGGCCACGGTACACGGCGCGGGCCTGTCGGGCAATTCCGCCGCAGACACCGGCGACGGCTCGGCCTTGACGGCCAACTACGTCTGGACCGGCCGCTATTTCGACAGCCTGCCATTTCCCGGCAAAGGCTACGGCCTTGGGTTCGAGATCGGGGGCGGCACCACGCTGGGTGAAAATCGCCAGCCGTTTACGCGCACCGTGGGCCGCTGGCTGGGCATTCAAGCGCTGCAAAGCGGGCGCATTGCAATTCGGGCAGAAGCCGGCGCCGTGCTGGCAAGCGGCACGGCGCGCGTCCCCAGCACGCAACTGTTTCGCACCGGTGGCGACAGCACGGTGCGCGGCTACGGTTTGCGCGACATTGGCATTCCGCTGGCCAATGGCGTGACCGGGCCCGGCCACTACCTGGCTGTTGGCAGCATTGAGTGGCAGCGCCCGATATTGCGCGACGGCCGACCGAGCGAATGGGAGAACACCCTGTTTGTCGATGCCGGCGCCGTGGCCGACAAGCCGCAGGACCTGCGCTTTGCCGTCGGCGTGGGCACCGGTGTTCGCTGGCGAAGTCCGGTCGGTCCCTTGCAGATTGACCTGGCCTATGGCGTCAAGGTCAAGCGGGTGCGACTGCACGTCAGTGTGGGATTTATCTTTTGATGGACCCATCGACTACCCTTTGGGATGAACCGGCCGTGGCGCCGGACAAACCGGCATGGCGCTGGCTGAGAGCCGCCGCGCGGGCGGTGGGCGGCATTTTGCTGCTGGCCTTGATGGCGCTTGGTGCGCTGTGGTGGTGGGCCGGCACAGACGGTTCACTGGCCACTGCGCTTGGCTGGATCGGGCAATCGCAGCCCCTGAGCGCCGAGCGCGCCACCGGCTCATTGCGTGCGGGCGGGCACATTGACAGGCTGGCATGGCAAAAGGAAGGCCTGCGCGTTGACGCGCGCGATGTCAGCCTGGCCTGGCAGCCCTGGTCGCTGCTGCGGGGCACACTCAAGCTCGACCGCCTGAGCGCCGCCAGCGTTCACGTGAACGACCAGCGCGTGCCTGCTGCCGCGCCCTCCGCCGGCCCGCCCGCTACGCTGGGTCTTCCGTTGCCAGTCGTGCTTGAGGCGTTTTCAGTGGGCGAGTTGCGCTGGTCCGGGCCCACCGCGTTTGCGGCTTCGGGTATTTCAGGGCGCTATGAATTCAACGGCCTGCGGCATCAGCTTGAATTGCTCGGCGCGCAGGTGGCCAGTGGCCGTTACAGCGGCCGCGCCCTTGTGCCGGCGCGCGGCCCGCTGACGCTGGACGCAAGCTTGTCAGGCGCCCTGGCCGTCGCCCTGCCCAACAGCAAAGCGCCGACGCCACTGGCGTTCCAGGCCACGGCAAGCGGCCCCCTCACCGAGCTGCTGGTCAAAGCCGAACTGCAAATGGCCGCGCCGCCTGCCGCCGACGCCGCAAAAACCACGCAGCAGACCCACGCCAGCGCCACCGCCCGCGTCACGCCCTGGGCCGCGCAACCCTTGCCGCAAGCCGATGCGAGCTTTCGTGATCTGGACCTCGCCGCGCTGTGGCCCGACGCGCCGCAAACCCTGCTCACCGGTGGTGCCAGCGTGCGCCCGCTGGACGGCACCGCAAGGTCGGCCGCCAGCCCCGGCTGGTTGCTGCAACTGCAACTCGCCAATGGGCTGCCCGGCCCATGGGACCAGCAACGGCTGCCGCTGGAGCGCTTGGAGACCCGAGGCGAATGGCGAAACGGCGCGGCCATTGTTCGCACCCTCAAGGCACAGTTCGGCGGCGGCGAGGTACTGGCCAGCGGTGAATGGACAGCGTCCCAAGCCTGGAATCTGCAGGCCACCGCGCAGCGCATCGACCCGGCGCTGATACACACCCAGCTCGCCCCGGTGCTGCTCGACGGCCAGGCCACTGCGCACAGCCAGGGCGCGGCAACAAACTTTGACGCCAGCGTGAAGGCAGCGGCCTCCAGAACGCCCGCCAGGCAGAGTGCTCCCTTGGGCCGACTGACGCTGCGCGATGCCAGTGCCACCGGGAGCTGGAACCCGCAACAAGCCGGCGGCACGCTGGTGCTGTCCGCCCTGCGCGTGCGCACCGATGACGCCGAGATGAAGGGCCAACTCGAAGTCCAGCCCGCCGCTCCGGGCGGCAAAGGCAAGCTGGCACTGACGGCCCCCGGGCTGGCTGCAACGCTGCAGGGCGAGCTGCGAAAAACCAACGGCAGCGGAAGTGTGAGTCTGCGCGCCCGGGATGCCACGCAGGCCTTGCGCTGGCTGCAAAAACTGCCGGGTCTGCCGGCAACGCTTCAAAGCGCTGCCGCCAGCGGCAGCGCTGAGCTCACAGCCAACTGGCAAGGCGGCTGGCTCGATCCGGCGCTGCAGGCGCGGCTCGAGTTGCCTTCACTCGATTGGCGCCCCACGGCACCCAGCGTGGTCGGCGCAAGCCCGGGCATCCTGAAAATTCGCGCCCTGCAAGCCACGCTCTCGGGCCGCCTGAACCAGGCGCAACTCAGCACGCAAGGCCGCATTGAAGCCGATCAGCGCCGCTACGCACTGCAACTGGTGGCTGAGGGCGGGCGCGGCAAACCGGTGGGCGCGACAGTCGCCGAGTCTGCCTGGCAAGGCCTCATCAAGCAGCTCCGCGTGAGTGTGGAAGACCCCGCTCTGGGCGCTGGCGCATGGCGGCTGGAAACGCGCGGCGCGGTGCCGCTGAAGTGGACGCCAACACGCGCTGGCGGCACCTTTGAAAGTGGTGCCGGCGAGGCTTTGCTAAGCGCGCCATCCGCCAAAGCGTCAGCCAGCGCACCCGCGCAAGCCACGCTCGCCTGGCAACCGGTTCACTGGCGCGGCGCAGAGCTCATCACAGCCGGCAAACTCACCGGCTTGCCGATGGGCTGGATGGAACTGCTGGGCGGCCCGCAGTTGGCCGGCACCGGCCTTGGCGGCACCCTGCTGTTTGATGGCGAATGGGACGCCGTGCTGGGCGACACCCTGCGACTCAAAGCCAGCCTGGCGCGCAGTAGTGGCGACATCACGGTTCAGGCAGAAACCGCGCAGGGCACGACCGCACGCGTGGCCGCCGGCGTGCGGCAGGCACGGGTTTCGCTGGAAAGTGTTGGCGCGGCCGTGACGCTGGCTCTGCGCTGGGACAGCGAACGCGCGGGCAGCGCCGATGGCCAGCTCAAAACGCGCCTGGCGCGCGCTCCCGCAGGGACCGGAACAGGGGGCTGGCTCTGGCCAGCGGATGCACCGCTCAATGGCCAGTTGCATGCGCAACTGCCGCGTATTGGCGTCTGGTCGGTGCTGGCGCCACCGGGCTGGCGCCTGCGCGGCTCGCTGGCGGCCGATGTGGCTATTGGCGGCACGCGCGCCGCCCCGCAACTGACCGGTGAGCTGCAAGCGGGCGACCTGGCCTTGCGCTCGGTTGTCGATGGCATCGAGTTTGGCAACGGCCGCCTGCGCGCCCGGCTCGACGGCACACGCATGCGCATCGACGAGTTCACCTTGCAGGGCGCTGGCGACAAAGGCACTGGCGGCCTGCTGACGGCCCAAGGCGAGGCCGGCTGGATTGAAGGCCGCCCACAAGTAGCGCTCAGCGCCAAACTGGAGCGGCTGCGCGCCAGCCTGCGCACCGACCGGCAACTCACCGTGTCGGGCCAACTGCAAGCCAGCCTCAAGGGCGATCAGACCGAATTGACCGGCAAGCTGGTGGTCGATCAGGCGCGCTTCATCCTGCCCGACGAAGGCACGCCGCAATTGGGCGACGACGTGGTGGTGCGCAGCACCCGCGGGGCTGCTGCGGGCCAGAAGGCACCGGCCGAAGCCAACGCACCGGCCAGCGCAGCAGCAGACAAGAGTACCCGAACCGTCAAGCTGGCAGTACAAATCGATCTGGGCCGCGACTTGCAGATCCAGGGCAAGGGCCTTGACACCCGGGTGCGCGGCACACTGGCGCTCTACGGCGATTCGCTGCGCGAGGCGCGCCTGACAGGAACGGTGAACACTGCGGGTGGGCAATACCGCGCCTATGGTCAGCGACTCGATGTGGAGCAAGGCCTGCTGCGCTTCACCGGGCCCATCGACAACCCGGCGCTAGACATTCTGGCCATTCGCCCCAACCTGACGCAGCGCGTGGGGGTGCAGATCACCGGAACGGCCTTGCTGCCGCGCGTGCGCCTGTACGCGCAGCCCGAGCTGCCCGACGCTGAAAAACTGTCATGGCTGGTGGTTGGCCGGCCTTCAGCCGCCGGCGGCGCCGAAGCCGCGCTGCTGCAGCAAGCCGCGCTGGCCCTGCTCGGCAGCAAAAGCGGCGGCCTGTCGGGTGGGCTGGCCGCGTCGCTCGGACTCGACGAGTTGTCGATTCGCGGCTCCTCCAGCACCGCCGCTGGCGGCACCAGCGAAGGCGCGGTCACATTGGGCAAGCGCTTTTCACGCAATTTCTACGCCGCCTACGAGCGCAGCATTTCCGGCGCGCTGGGCACCCTGTATGTTTTTTATGACCTGTCGCAGCGCTTCACCGTGCGCGCGCAGGCCGGCCAGCAAAGCGCCGTGGACCTGATTTTTACCGTGCCTTACGACTAAGTGCCCGTTCCGCCCACCCCTGCCAGCGCCCAGCCAGCGCATACAATTCCAGTTTTCCGCAACTCGCCGAGAAGTGCCGCCATAGTTCAATGGACAGAACGAGTGCCTCCTAAGCGCTAGATACAGGTTCGATTCCTGTTGGTGGTACCATTTGATCAAATCAGATAGTGTCAGAACCCCTTAAAACCCGCATGTTTACTGGCATAGCGGGTTTTTTCTTGCCTCACACGGTTTCACGAGCTAACATGACATACCATCAAAATCATGGTATTCGTGATGGTATCTTGAAATTCCAATAATTGAGATACCAACAAAAGGGGGAAATCATGGCGCTGACAGACACCTTCGTTAAGAACATCAAGCCTGGCCCGGGGGCGGCTGGCACAAAGCACACTGACGGGCTGGGGCTGTATCTGCACGTCAAGCAGGCCGGGAAATACTGGCGCATGAATTACCGCTTGGCAGGCAAGCAAAAGACGCTGGCGCTGGGCGTGTACCCGGCGGTGTCGCTACTCAAAGCCCGGCAGCGGCGCGACAAGGCACGCGAACTGCTGGCAGACGGCATAGACCCCAGCACAGCCAAGCAAGAGGACAAGCAAGCCAAGGCAGACGCAGCGGCAAACACCTTTGAAGCCGTGGCGCGTGACTGGCTGGTCAAGACCAAGGCAAAGCGGGCTGCAATTACCCATTTGAAGGTGGCGACCTGGCTGGAGAAAGACGCCTTCCCCTTCATTGGCAAGATGCCCATATCCACCATTGGGCCGCGTGACGTGCTGGACAAGGTTGTGCGCAAGGTAGAGGCACGCGGCGCTATCGACACAGCCCACCGGCTCAAGCAGCTTTGCGGGCAGGTGTTCCGGTACGCAGTCGTTACGGGGCTGGCAGAGCGGGACGTGACCGTTGATCTTCGCGAAGCGCTGGTGACCAAAACACAAACGCACCACGCGGCCATTACAGAGCCTAAACAGGTAGGCGAACTGATGCGCTCGATATTCGCCTACACCGGGCACCCCACTACCCTGGCCGCGCTCAAATTGACGCCCTTGGTTTTTGTGCGGCCCGGCGAGCTGCGCACTATGGAGTGGGCAGAGCTAGACTTGGACGCGGCAGAATGGCGCATACCCGGCAGCAAAATGAAAATGAAGCTGGAACACGTTGTGCCACTTTGCACGCAGGCGGTGGAGCTATTGCGCAGCGTGCAACCCCTTACCGGCCATGGGCGCTACGTGTTCCCCAGCCTGCGTACAGGTGAACGGCCCATGAGCGAAAACACGATTAACGGAGCGTTGCGTGCCATGGGCTACAGCAAAGAGGTTCACACCGCCCACGGATTCCGGGCAACGGCCAGAACCATCATGGATGAAATGCTGGGCGAGCGGGTGGACTTGATCGAGCATCAATTGGCCCACGCGGTGAAGGATGCCAACGGGCGGGCCTACAACCGGACAGCCCACCTACCGGCGCGGCGCGAGATGATGCAACGCTGGGCCGACTACCTGGACAAGCTGCGCATCGGTGCGGACGTGATCCCACTACGCACAGCGACAAAGTAAAACAGTTTTGCCAGTCCTAGGCTGATCCCCGAAAACCCGTTTCCCTGACGGGCTGGGCTGACACTTTATCAGGGTGCGGCGGGCGCATGGATCTTGATCCGGTTGTGCCCTTGGAAGAATCCAATCGCACACAGTGAGGTGATGACATGCCCAGAGCAAAACCCGCTTACGACACAGATGGAAGTTGGAAGCATCGCGAGTTTGACTCGGCGGAATGGGAGTCGCTGCAAAATCGGCTTCTGATTAAGCTCAAGCCCTTTTACCCTGACAAGAGCGCAGACGAAGACCCGACGTTCGGACACCCAGCCGTTGGATGGACAAACTACTTGCTTAGTGAGTCTTGGGGCGCTGTTTCCATGATGCTTTGGTTACTGCGCCGCCGCACCAAAGAGGAACTGCGAGTGGAGCGGGAAGATTTGTTGCAAACATTGAACAGAGCCGTCATTTGCCTTAGCACGGTGTCACGCGACTTGGATATCCTGTTTGGAGTTGATGCCGATGTATTGGGCACGCGGGACAAGATCAAAGTGTTGATTCCACACATTGAGGATAGCAAAACGAAGATTGCCAACCTGCCCAAGGCGAAGAAGCTAAAGGATGCCAATCATTCCGCGGCTGTGGAAATGGCAATTCGCGCTTTGCGCGTTCTGAAGGGGGGTGGAGGTACAACGGCGGCCACGGCCGACAAAGACTTGGGCTACATCTCGGATGCCGTAAAGATTCTGAAAATCATCGGTGACGAACTCAATCTATGCCTTGATGAAACCACTTGGAAGAAAGTCATCATCAAAGCCAAGAAAGACGCCCCCGACCTCAGGTAGCTCAGAGCACCCCAAAAATGGGGTGCATGACGCACTCGTGCGTGATCGTGTGCTGGAAATACCGTAAGGCCTCATCAAGGAGCTTTACGTGCCACCCAAAATCACATCCCCCAAAACGCCGATTGCAGCGACCATCCCAGCGGCAAAGGCCGCCATTCACACATCGGTTTTCGACGCACTGCCAGACAGCGCATTCATTCGAGAATCGCAACTGGTGCAAAGCCCCAAAAGGCCAGACACCCCGGCACCACTGCCATTCTCTGCGCCCACGCTGTGGCGCAAGGTGAGAGCGGGCACGTTCCCAAAACCAACAAAACTTTCTGAGCGAGTGACGGCCTGGAATGTCGGGGCTGTCCGGGCCTGGATGACGGCGCAGGCTACGGCATGAGGGCCGCGCTCTACCGGCTGGCGCTACGAATCTGGTGCGCCACGCCTTCGCGCTGGTTTCAATCGCGGAGGGCTGGAAAATGAGCGCCGCAAAAGGCAACGGGCTGACCGCTGGTAACAGTCAACCCGCCAAGGCACAAAACACTAACGCCGCCATTGTCGCACCTGCTCAAAAAATAGGCAACCTTCAAGCGAAGCGCCTGGCAACACTTCGCGCCCGTGCCGCGCTGGCTGGCGTATCGCTTTTCGCACTCGAAAACGACCACGGCAAAACGGTTTATATCGTTTCAAGATGGGCATTGACTCGCGAGCTGCCAGACCTTGAGGCGGTTGAGGCCTGGCTTGAAAAAGTCACGGGGGTTCGGCCATGACCTTCATTCGTGAAAACCTGCCTGATCCCGTCAGCTACTTCGAGGCCGAAGGTCTGACCCTTACCGGGCGCGGTAAGTGGCGCACCACCGAATGCCGGTTCCACGGCGGTTCTGATTCGATGCGCGTCAACGTGGCCAGTGGTGGCTGGGTCTGCATGGCGGGCTGTGGTGCGCGTGGCGGCGACGTGTTGGCTTACCACATGGCCGCTTACGGCGTTGATTTCGTTACTGCCGCCAAGGAACTCGGAGCATGGCAGGAAGACGGCCAGCCACACCGCCCACAACGACCGAAGCCACTGCCTGCCGGACAGGCCATAAGCGCGCTGGCCTTTGAAAGCTGCCTGACGGCCATTGCAGCCGGGAATATCGCGCATGGTGTGCAACTCACAGACAACGATCGTTCGCGCCTCATGGTGGCTGCTGGGCGCATTCAAGCCATATCGGAGGCCTTCGCATGATCACGACAGCCGAATATGAGGCTGGCCTGGCCAGCTTGGACGAACACATTGCCGCAACGTCAAAACCTGACGTAACAGCCGTAACACACGTACAAGCCAATAACGGCGCGGGTTTCACTGTTACGGCTGATGAAATTCATGACGTAACAGGCGTAACACCCGAGCCGGTAATTCCCGACGAAAGCAAGCGGCCATGCTTCAAGGTGTTCGACGATTGGCAATCACTGCCGGACGGCGGCAAGCTGCGTCCTGGAGCGTGGTTTTTTACTGTCAAGCACGGCAAGGGCGATGCACCGTCGGCACTGATCCAGCAATGGATCTGTTCGCCGCTGCACGTTGAGGCCGTCACCCTGGACGGGCAGGAAAATAACTTTGGGCGGATGCTGCTTTTCAAAACCACTATTGGTAAGTGGCGCACCTGGGCCATGCCAATGGAGTTATTGCGCGGCGCTGGCGATGAATTGCGCGGCGAATTGCTGGCGATGGGCGTGGAGATTGATCCGCAAGCCGGGCGGTCATTGCTGGGCCAGTACCTGCAAGCCAAACCACCTAAGCGGCGCGTCCATTGCGCCCTTCAAGTGGGCTGGTGCGGCGACTCGTTTGTGTTGCCCGATAGCGTGATCGGCGCGGATGCTTCAAGCGTGATCTTTCAATCCGGCGAGCGCGGGCATGAGGAGTTCACCAAAGGCGGCACGCTGGCTGGGTGGCAAGCTGACATTGCGGCGCGGGCTATCGGCAATCCCTTGTTGACCCTGGCGCTATCAGCATCGTTTGTGGGGCCGATGCTGGCACGCTGCAACGGCGAAAGCGGAGGGGTTCACCTTGTCGGGAATTCTTCAACCGGAAAAACGACCGCTATCGAAGCGGCCTGCTCAACCTGGGGCGGGCCGAATTACCGGCGGAGCTGGCGCGCAACGGCGAACGGCATGGAAGGCGCGGCGAGCCTGTTCAACGATGGCTTGCTGGCGCTGGACGAAATCAGTGAATGCGACCCGCGCGAGATCGGCGCAATCGTCTATGCGCTTGGCAACGGGCGCGGTAAGCAACGGGCCAGCCGAACCGGCAATGCGCGGGGCGTGACCCGCTGGCGCTGCTTCGTTCTATCGAGTGGCGAGCGCACCATCGGCACCGCCATGGCTGAGGGCGGATTCAGAGCCAAGGCCGGGCAATCGGTGCGCCTGCTGGACATACCGGCAGAGCGGCAATACGGCGCATGGGACAACCTGCATGGTTTGCCGACGGGTGCGGCATTTTCCGACGCAATCCGGCGGGCTGCTGTAACTCACCACGGGCACGCCGGGCGTGCTTTCCTTGAAAAACTGACCCGAGACAAACGCGACTTTTGCGAATACTTGGAAGAGTTCAAGGCAGCGCCCGCGCTGTCTGCCGATGATTGCGAAGGCCAGATAAAGCGCGCTGCCGGGCGCTTCGCACTGCTGGCGATGGCCGGGGAGTTGGCCATTGAATACGGGATTACACCCTGGCATGAGGGCGCGGCAATCGAAGCGGCAGCGATGGGCCTTCAAGCGTGGCGATCCACACGTGGGCGCGGCAACGATGAACGTCGGCAGGTGCTTGAACAGGTGGCGGCATTCATTGAGCGGCATGGCGATAGCCGATTCTCGGATGCCGACGCGATAGATGCCTCCATGAGAATCAACCGAGCAGGCTGGTGGCGCGATGCTGACGGCGGGCGCGTCTATCTGTTCAACGCTGAAGGGATGCGCGAGGCCGTCAAGGGCTTTGACTTCAAGTGGGCGCTCGATACCTTGCAGGAAGCCGGGGCACTGCCTGGCACTGGCGGTGAGCGCGCCAAGGCGCAACGTATCGACGGGCGGCTGGTGCGCCTCTACCCGATACAGGCCGACAAGCTGGGGGCAGATCATGGCGCTTGATTCTGTTTTGGCACGGTATAGCCGCCGCACCGTTACGCCTGTTACGCCAGCCGTAACACCGGACGTAACGCCGGAACCCGCATGGATAGGGGCTTGTACGCCTGTTACGGCTGTTACGCCAATTTTGAACGACACGCCGCCTACACAGTTTGCAGACCCCGAGCCGCCCGCAGGCCCGGCGCTACTCGAAGCCCAAAGGCTGACCGCCCGGCTGATCGCCGCCGCCATGCGCCGATGCGATGAATTTGGCGACAGCCAAGCCGCAAGGGCGGAGATGCGTGATGACTGCCTGGCCACACCGCCGCACTTGCAAGCCGACCTGCTAGAGCACTTTCAGGCTGAAGCAAGGCTATTGCCCGCCAAGGAGGTGCCTGCACAGCCGGTGAGGCGCGCCGTCCGGCCTGAGCCGACAGCAAACCCAGCAGCCTGGCGCGAACTTGCAGCGGCCTATCACGAACACCATTTTCAATGCCCGACCTGCAAAGCTGCCGGGCGTGGTGTCGGGTATGGCCCGCGCTGTGGTGTCGGGGCAAGCCTTTGGACAAATTACCAAGGAATCCCATGACTTGCCAGACCTGCATACACCGCCTGGATGACAACTTGAAATTGCAGGAAGGAATCAACCCATGAAATCAGAACTTACTCAAACCATCAATCAGCAAGCGCACACGCTGGCCGCCATGTCGTTCGCTGCGATTCGCTTGCGGCTGCGAGAACAGGCTCGCGCCATGCTGAAAGAGGGCAAGAAACTTGACGAAGTGCTGCGCGCAATTCAGGCAGCGGGTTTGCAGGGCGACACGTCAAAACCGTGAACACTGCCAACGTTCCGCGCAGGTGTGCGCCCACGCGCGATGGCAACAGCAAAGGCAGATTGAGGCAACCACTATGACCGAACCAACGAAGCCGGAATCGACTCTACAAAAGTTCCGCCGGGAGAATCCCCGGATTGACTATTACCCGACCCCGGACGCAGTTTCAGCAATCGAGCGCCTGAGGCAAAGCAAGCCCGGTGTATGCACGCGGGAGCTTCTTGACATGCTTATCGTCAAAGGTGGCAGTGTCTGGTTTCCGGAAAGCATCGGCACGAGGAAAGAATGATTTACCAACCAGTACGCGCAGGCGTGTGCTCGCGCGCGAGAACCGCTTGGTACGAGCCTGAAAACAGACACGGGCCGTTTTCTTCGTTTGAAAAACAATCAAATTAAATCAAGTGGACAGTACGCGCGTGAGCCAATTCGCAGCGAGTCCGCAGCAATACGGCACCTGGTCGGCCTGACCTGCCCCCTCCCAGCCGTACCAACTTAAATTCCAGGAAGTCCGTCAACCA